>NZ_JWHY01000002.1:1463668-1463966 GCF_000830495.1 Halomonas sp. KHS3
ACGTCGTGGCGGCCGCCCAAGCCATCGGTGGCGATATTGACGTTCTGGTGGCCGGTGAAGGCGTTCAAGCCGCCGCCGAGGCCGCCGCCAAGCTCGACGGTGTAAGCAAAGTGCGCGTTGCGGATAACGCCGTTTACGCCCACCAGCTGGCCGAGCCCATGGGCGCGCTGCTGGTCGAACTGGCCGATGGCTACACCCACGTACTGGCCAGCGCCTCCACCACCGGCAAAAACGTGCTGCCGCGTTTAGCCGCGCTAAAAGACGTCAGCCAGCTGTCGGACGTTATCGCCGTGGACAG
>NZ_JWHY01000019.1:0-31992 GCF_000830495.1 Halomonas sp. KHS3
GAAAAATCCCCCAGGGCTGATGCCTTGGGGGATTTTTTTTTGCGTGAGGGGGAGGTTGTGAGGGGTAAACGGTGAGGTGTGAGGAGTATATGGTGAGCAGTAAAGGGTAAGTCGTGAATCGTGAGCAGGAAACGTTGGTGAATGGCTATCGCCCGAATATCCTGTTCCGCCTCACGCCTCACGCCTCACGCCTCACGCCTCACACTAACGTGCGGTTTTCCGGCGTTTTATGTCAGAATGCACTCCTCAGGAGGAATGCCCATGACTCAGATGCGCTGGGAACAGTTACTTTCCCCACGTCGTCTTCACGATCAACGCTCAACAAGTACCCGTGAAATCGGTCGTAGCCCGTTTCATAAAGATCACGACCGTATTGTTTTCTCAGGTTCATTTAGACGCCTAGGGCGCAAGACCCAGGTGCATCCGCTAACCGAAAACGATCATATCCATACTCGCCTAACTCACTCGCTAGAGGTTGGCTGTGTAGGTCGCTCCTTGGGCATGATTGTGGGGGAGTTGCTGCGCGATCGCCTGCCTGAATGGATTACGCCTGCTGACCTTGGCGTCATTGTCCAAACAGCGTGCCTGGGACATGACATCGGGAATCCCCCTTTTGGCCATGCGGGAGAGTATGCAATCCGTGATTGGTTTCAGCGCGCTCAAAGCAGTGGCCTGTTAGAAGGCCTTTCAGACGCTGAGCGCGAAGATCTGTTGACCTATGAAGGCAACGCCCAGGGTTTTCGGGTGATTACCCAGATCGAATATAACCAGTTTAATGGCGGTATGCGGCTTTCTGCGGCCACCTTGGGTGCATTGCTTAAATACCCTTGGACGGTTCGTTATGGTGGTCGAGCGGGCAAGTTTGGCGCCTATCAGTCAGAGCAGGTGCTGCTCAAAGAGGTGGCTGAAGCGGTAGGGTTGTTGCCCCAAGGCGAGCAGCGCTGGTGTCGCCATCCACTGGCGTGGCTGGTCGAGGCGGCAGATGATATCTGCTATGCCCTGTTGGATCTGGAAGATGGTTTGGAGATGGGCATCTTGCGCTATGAAGAGGTTGTCGAAATACTGCGCCAAATTGCCGGAGAGTTTCCGCCCGAGTATGCCGAAATGCAAGATCGTAATGTGTCACAGCGGCGCCGCATTGCACTGCTGCGAGGAGCTGCGATGGAGCGCGCGGTCAATGATGTTGGCACGGTGTTTGTGCAGCACGAGCAGGCCCTGCTGAGCGGCACACTCAGTGAGGATCTGTTGGAGTTGTGCCACCCTGACCTGGGATGGGGCGTTCAAGCGGCGAAGCAGTTGGCTCGAGAGCGCATTTTCCAGAATGAGCGTAAGGCGAAGCTCGAGATTGGCGCCTATACGACACTGGGTATCCTGTTGGAAGCCTTTATTGGCGCTGCACACGAGCTTCACCACACAGGGCACTCATCGTTTAAACACCAGCGTGTACTGGCCCTGATAGGTGAAAACACGCCCCTGCCATCTTGGTCACTCTACGATAGCTATCGGCGAATGCTGGACTTTATCGGTGGGATGACAGACCACTACGCGGTGGATCTAGCCCAGGAGATGGGCGGCCGACTGCGCGGTGATTGAGTACTGTTTAATTAAACCGAAGGTTGGCTCAGGTGCTTCAACTCCATCAACTGAGCGCGCTCAAGAAGCACATTAATGACCTTGTCATGGATGGCATCGTTGAGTGGGCCTGGGGTCAGCTCGGTCAGCTGCTTAGCAAGCGTGTCCCCGCTGACCACTAAAATATCAGGAGCGGCTTCGCTGTTATCTATTTTCCAACCCGGCAGCACCAATACGCCCCGTACCGGGACGGGCACGCCACAGCGCCGCTCTAACCAGTGAGTCAGCCAGTTAACCCCTTGGCGAGTTTTATGCAGTGGCCGACGCTCTTGCCAATGGGGGAAGCGCAACCGTTCGCGTTCCACCGCGACTGTATTGAGCTCATTGCCATCGGTGCCGATAGCGAGTGTTCTTGCCCGTGTCTCAACCACAAATACGCCATGGGGCGTTACTACGACGTGATCGATCGTGAAGCTATCGGTAGGCACATCGTGAAATACATAGTAAGGGTGTGCATCAGGGCGGACTAAGCGCTCCAGCTCTTGGCCAACGGCGAGCTCACAGGCTAAGCCTAACTTTAGCCGTCGGATACGCTGATAGTCGCGTACCAGCAATAATGAAAAAGTCAGTACCAGCAACGTACTAAGTAGCCCATACAGCGCCCACTCAACCCAATCCTGTTTATCCACAAACAACATACGGCCCATTCCGTAAACTAGCGGGGCGAGGCTGATAATGGGCCCTAATGCACCGTTTAAAAAAAGGCTGGAAAACGCTTGGTCAAGGCGGTGCCGTAGCGCTTGGCCCGGCTCATGAAGGGGGACGTTGAAGGGAGAGTGAACGCGAGCATCGTGCAGGCTGCGCAGCGCGAGGACAATACTGGCCATTGCCGCCATGGGGAATAAAAAAATTAGGGGTAGCACGTATTCCAGCCAAGCCATTGCAGTGCCTTGCTCTATAGAGACTTACCCAATGGTAAGCCCCGATGGAAAGTTATAGTGGCGTAGAGGCTAACCCCCAGCGAGTTTAACTTGGTAGCCAAGGGCGCTTAACTCCTGACGCAGGGTGTCTCGGTGGTCGCCTTGAATTTCAATAATACCCTCTTTAACTGCCCCACCCGTTCCACACCGCTTTTTAAGCGTTTTAGCTAACGTTTTAAGCTCTTCGCCAGGCAGAGGAATGCCACTGACGGTGGTTACGCCTTTACCTTTACGGCCACTCGTTTCGCGGCGAATGCGTACTACGCCATCAAGCGCCGCCAGCCGCTGCTGTTCGCTCAGATCATCGCAGTGGCAGTCATTGAGTGGCTCGCGGCAAGTGGGGCAGGTTTTGCCATGTTCGGTGGAATAAACCAGCCCACCGAGCTGGTCTCGTAAAGAGGCCATTTTTATCCTCCAATTGAGTGTTGGGGCACAGGGGTTTGCCAATACTCACGGGTGAGTCGCTCCACTACAGCGGGTAGCTGATACATATTACTAATCATGATAGCGTTTTCAGGCGTTGTCTCGGCATCCGGGAAACGGTTTAAGTGGATCACCGTCATTCCCGCCTGAAGCGCCGCGCGTACGCCTACTAAGGCATCGTCTATGGCAATGCAGTCATGCGCTGAATAGCCCATGATACTCGCTGCGTGTAGATGTAAACAGGGTTCGGGCTTCCAGCAATTAGCGGTATAGCCACTGAAAAAACGTTTACCGAAGTAGTGGCTGAGCCCTGTCGCTTCTAAAGCCGTATGAATTTTGCTTTCAGGTCCATTAGAAACCACTGCACTGGGATAAGCCGCCAGAGTATCCAGCGCTTCTTGGGCGCCGGGGATGGTGGTCAGCTCTTGGGCAAGCCGGGTGGCTAGATTGGCTCGCATAGAGACTTCCATGCGGTCAAGCTGGTCAGGGTCAACGTTACCGTAGCGTTGTTGCAGTTCAGCAACGATGCGTCGAAAGCGCGCTCCACGAAATTCGCCAAGATAATCAGTAGACGCGAAAGGCAGGCCTACTGAATTGAGCCCGGCAGCCATCTCTTCAGCCAGTAGCGGCTCACTATCGACAAGAGTGCCATCACAGTCAAACAGCAAAAGTGGGAGCGGCATTGTGGTTCCTTGCAGCGGCTGATGCACTGCCAGTGTTAGTTGAAGCCATCCATACTGCTATTGAACGGGATTTTACGTCATTTGTGAACACTGTTTTGTTATTTTTTGCTTGCCTGAACGTGACTCTTGAGCCAGCTTAAATGGCTACACTCATTTTACTGGCTACTGTTGTAGGCCATCTAGCGTCAGCAGACGCAGTAGTACAAGCGATGGAAATGTCTCAGCTGCGCTGAAGAGATAGTGGGGATGCACTATTCTTTCATAACCACGACATGGAGAATGCCTAATGCGATTAACCCCTTGGTTTCTACCCTTTGCACTTAGCGCTGCCTTATTAACGACCACTGGCTATGTGTTTGCTGATAATCATGCGTCTGAGGGTGAACAGCACGAACCTCTGGATGATGAAGCCCTTGAAGAGGAGTACGGCATTAAAGCGGGATCAGTAAAGCGTAATGAAGGTGAAGGCGCTTCTTCTAGCGATTCCGAAGGCGCTGATGAGCAGGCACGCGTCCGTGAAGAAGAAGAGGAAGAAGAGAAAAACGAAGAAGTAGCCACTAGCGAGGGCGAAGCTGACGTCGAGTTAGAATCGGGTGAGAGTGAAGAGCGAAACCCAGAGGCGGGCACGGGCGGCACTGGCAGCCCAGAAGATGCCATTCATAGCAGCGAAGAAGAGAATAGCGAAGATGACGAGGATGGCACCGACGATAATGCATAACGTCAGTGCCTAAGCGTTACTTGGCGAGTCGGCGCGAGTTAGCGCTACTACGCTGATGGTAAGGCTTCATTGTGCGCTGGCTGGTCACCCACCAGGGAGCCTGCTTGCCGCTCATTGAGTTGAGCAGCGCTTTTTGCATGACGAGGCCAGCTTCCATGCTGGCCTCGAGTTTTTCGGTGACCATACGTTGATTTTCTTGCATCATTTTGGGGCTGAAAAACGGCTGTGTTTGCCATAAATGATTTCGCATAGTGATCGTCGACAAAGACGTCGACCATAGCTCAAAGGCCATGATACCGACTTTCCATATATCGAACATCGCTACCGGGGGAGTGGGCATTAGGGGAAGGGAAGTTGTGGGTTTCATCAGCGTTGTGGCCTCCTTGCTGGAACACGAGACATCGTGACCTCATCTCCAGTGTTAGCGCATCTATGCTGCATTGCAATATCTATTTAATTAGCCACAAAAAAAGACGACCGGTTGGTCGTCTTTTTCGAAAGTGGGCCAATTACAAGCTTATTTTACCTTGGGAGCCAGTTCGCCGCGCTCATAGCGCAGGAACATCTCTTCCAAGCTGATCGGCTTAATCTTACTGGCATTGCCGGCCGTACCAAAGGCTTCGTAGCGGGCGATACATAGATCGCGCATCGCGGTAACGGTCTCTTTCAAGAACTTACGTGGGTCGAATTCTGACGGGTTCTCAGCCAGGAAGCGACGCACGGCACCGGTAGACGCCAAGCGTAGGTCGGTGTCGATGTTGACCTTACGCACGCCGTGCTTAATGCCCTCAACGATCTCTTCGACTGGCACGCCGTACGTTTCGGGGATCTCACCGCCGTGCTGGTTAATCACTTCCAGCCACTCCTGGGGAACAGAAGAAGAGCCGTGCATGACCAGATGGGTGTCCGGAATCCGCGCGTGGATCTCTTTAATACGCTGGATAGAGAGCGTGTCACCGGTAGGCGGCTTAGTGAACTTGTAAGCGCCGTGGCTGGTGCCAATGGCAATCGCCAGTGCGTCCACATGGGTCGCTTTCACAAACTCTGCGGCTTCTTCTGGGTCGGTAAGCAGTTGCTCCATATCCAGCTTGCCTTCCGCGCCAATACCGTCTTCTTCACCGGCCATGCCGGTTTCCAGGCTGCCCAGGCAGCCCAACTCGCCTTCGACGGAAACGCCACAGGCGTGAGCCATTTCCACCGCGCGGCGGGTAACATTGACGTTATAATCGTAGTCGGTGGGCGTTTTACCATCTTCACCCAGCGAGCCATCCATCATCACCGAGGAGAAGCCGAGCTGAATAGAACGCTGGCAGACCGCAGGGCTGGTGCCGTGATCCTGGTGCATGACCACAGGGATATGCGGAAACTCTTCGACGGCCGCCAAAATCAGATGGCGCAGGAAGGGCGCACCCGCGTACTTGCGTGCACCGGCAGATGCTTGCACGATGACCGGCGAATCGGTGGCATCAGCGGCTTCCATAATGGCGCGCATCTGCTCAAGGTTGTTGACGTTGAACGCCGGAATGCCGTAACCATATTCGGCGGCGTGGTCGAGCATCTGGCGCATGCTGATCAAAGCCATGAAGTTACCTTATCTATGTTGTAAAGACTGGGTTGTCAAAATTGGGTTTAAAGACTGAGCTACCAGTTTGAACGATGGTGAGTGTTTAGATTCAAGTCGTGTAATGTTAACCGCGTTTGGCGGCGGCTTCGAGTGCAGCAACGGCAGGCAACTGCTTGCCTTCGACATACTCAAGAAAGGCGCCGCCACCGGTTGAAATGTACGAAACGCGATCCGCAATGGCATATTTATCAATGGCCGCTAAGGTATCGCCGCCACCGGCAATAGAGAAACCTGCGCTATCAGCGATAGCCTGGGCGATTACCTGGGTACCTTTACCGAATTGGTCGATTTCAAAGACGCCGACAGGCCCATTCCATAAAATAGTGCCTGCATCCTTAAGCATGCTGGCCAAATGTGCAGCGGTGTCTGGGCCAATATCCAGAATCATCTCGTTATCAGCCACCTGATCGACCGGCTTGACAACGGCCTTGGCCGACTCAGAAAACTCGGTGGCAACGACAACATCGGTAGGAAGTGGAATCGAGACTTTCTCCATCAGTGCTTTGGCTTGGCCCACCAAATCAGCCTCATGGAGTGATTTACCGACATTGTACCCCGCGGCGGCAATAAAGGTGTTGGCGATACCGCCGCCGACAATCAGTTGATCACATTTATCAGCCAACGCGGTGAGGACATCCAGCTTGGTAGAGACCTTCGAGCCGCCGACGATGGCTGCCATGGGCCGAGCCGGGTGTGCCAGCGCTTTCTCAAGTGCATCGAGTTCCTGGGCAAGCAAAGGGCCAGCGCAGGCGCTAGGGGCAAAACGCGCCACGCCATGGGTAGAGGCTTGGGCACGGTGGGCGGTGCCAAAAGCGTCCATCACAAAGATATCGCACAGCGCGGCGTACTGTTTCGCCAACTGCTCATCATCTTTTTTCTCGCCGCTGTTAAAGCGCACGTTCTCTAGCAGTACGACGTCGCCATTGGCGAGATCCAGCGTTTCGCCGACCGTTTCACCGAGATAGGCTTTGATCAGCGGCACTGGGCGGCCTAACAGTTCACCCAAGTGCTCAGCCACCGGCGCGAGGGAAAACTCCTCGGCGGGTTCACCTTCGGTGGGGCGCCCTAAATGGCTCATCAACATCACCTTCGCCCCAGCCTTTGCGGCGGCTTGAATGGTCGGCAGTGCGGCGCGCAGGCGGGCATCGCTGGAGACGCGGCCATGTTTGATGGGCACATTCAAATCTTCACGAATCAGCACGCGTTGTCCTTCCAGGGGAAGGTCAGTCATCTTTTTTACATTCATGGAAGCGGTTTCCTCGTGTTTAGGCCGTGGAACTCAATATAAACAGTTAATGCAAATAGGTTACGTTTCTGTCGAAAGTCTGGCCAGTCGCTGGCTAATATCCAGCATACGGTTAGCGAACCCCCACTCATTGTCGAACCAGCACAGCAGTTTGATAAGGCGCTTGCCAGCCACTCGGGTTTGGGTAGCGTCCAGGATGCCTGAGCGAGGGTCGTGATTAAAATCAACCGACGCCATGGGCGCTTCAGTATAGCCAAGCACGCCCTTTAAGCGCTGCTGACTGGCGGCCAGCAGCAGGTTATTTACATCGTCGCGGTGAGTGTCGCGGCTGACGGTGAGTGCCACGTCCATGGCAGAGACATTGATAGTGGGAACACGTACGTGCAGGCACTCAAAGCGGTTCGCAAGATTGGGCATCAAGCGGCTAATACCCAGCGCCAAGCCGGTATCCACCGGCACAATGGAGTGCATTGCCGAGCGGGTCAGACGCAGGTCGGTCTGGTGGTAGGCATCGATCACCGGCTGGTCATTCATCGCCGAATGAATCGTCGTGGTGACACCGTGCTCAAGGCCGAGAGCTTCATCCAGAACGGTCAACAGCGGCACCAGGCAGTTGGTGGTGCACGAAGCGGCAGAGAGTATGCGCTGGGAAAGCGCCAGCTCGCCTTCATTAATGCCCCACACAATGGTGGCATCGACATCATTTTCCGCTGGCTGGGAAAACAGCAGCCGCTTAGCGCCTGCCGCTAAGTGCAGCTCAGCGGTGGCACGATCTTTAAAGCTCCCGGAGCACTCCAGCACCAGATCCACATCAAGCGCCTTCCAGGGTAACTTGTGTGGATCTTGTTCGCAGAGTACCTGGATGCGCTGGCCGTTGACGATAAGGTACTGACCGTCGTTATCGACGTCACCGGGAAAGCGGCCATGGGTGGTGTCGTAACGGGTTAGATAGGTGATGGTCGCGAGATCAGAGAGTTCATTAATGGCGACCACTTCAAGTTCGGGGTGTCGCCGCTCGACGAGCGCCCGCAACACGCATTGGCCAATGCGTCCGTAACCGTTAATGGCGATGCGATACCTGGGAGCAGAATTAGCCATGCAGAAGGGTGGCTCTTAAAAGTGAATCAACAATAATCGAAATAGGCTAGAACTCGTTGTGATGATAACGTATTTCAGCGGACGATTCTTATTAACTGCCGGTGCCTATCAGCTGCCCATGCTTATTAATCGCCAGGCGAGTGGCAGCAGTACTGCGGTGAAAATACCGGTAAGGCTCATGCCCAGTGATGCAAAAGCCCCAGCGGTGGGGCTGATCTCAAATGCTCTTACCGTGCCAATGGCATGGCCGTTAAGCCCCAGGGCGAAACCGATCAAGCGCTCATCGTCAATATGCAGCCAACGCGCAGCGAGGCTGACACAGGGAATCGTGATCACCCCGGTGACCAGCAGCGCACCCAACAGCAGGGCTACCGTACCACCAAGCTGTTCCGTAATGCCGATAGCGATAGGCGCGGTTACCGATTTAGCGGCAATGGAAGCGAGTATGGTGTCCGAGCTGCCCAGTAACCAAGCAATTGCCAGTGAATAGCAAGCTGCCAGCGTTGCGGCGATGGGTAAACAAATCGCCAGCGGTCGCCATAATTCAACAATCCGCGGCAACTGTTGATAAAGCGGCATACCCAGCGCCACCGTGGCTGGCCCCAATAGCACCGTTAGCCAGGTGGCCCCCTGCTGATAGGTAGCGTAAGGCAGCCCTATCAGCGCTAACGCTCCCGCCAGTAGCAGCGCCGCGATCAAAATAGCGGGAAGCCAAGAAGGGCGCTTTAAACGCTGGAACAGAGCGCTACCAAGTAAGTAAGCGGTGAGCGTTAACCCCACCGCAAACAGCGGGGTGGTGGTTAATAGAGTAAGCAGCGGTGTATCAGCGGACATTGGGTTGCCCGATTAGTCGCTTGAGCAGCCACAGAGTAGTAACCACACTGAGTAGCGTGCCTACCACCAGGGCGATTAGGATAGCCGTCCACTGACCGGCCAGTTCACCGATGATGAAAAATACCCCCACAACCCCGGGCATAATCAGCATAGCAAGGAGCGCAATAAGCGGCTGGGCGGCAGCGGCAATGCTGCTAGGGACACGGCCACGGACGGCGAGCGTAGCGCAGAGCAGCAACATGCCGATCACGCCTGACGAGATCGGCAAAGCGGTGAAGTGGATTACCACTTCACCGATAAGCCAGTAGCTAATCAGCCATAGAAAGCCACTGAGTGCTGGCATGGCTTAGCCGAGTAGTTCGTTGGCTTGCTTGACCACATTGTCGACGGTAAAGCCGAAGTGCTTGAACAGATCCCCCGCTGGTGCGGATTCACCGTAGGTGGTCATGCCGATCACGCGGCCGTCAAGACCCACATACTTGTACCAGTAGTCGGCATGGGCGGCTTCGATGGCGATACGCTTGGTCACCGCCTTGGGCAACACGCTCTCACGGTACTCGGCGTCCTGGCCGTTAAAGCGATAGGCCGAGGGCATGGAGACCACGCGTACCGCTTTGCCCTGCTGCTCGAGCTCGGCGGCGGCGTCTATGGCCAGGCCGACTTCAGAACCGGTGGCAATCAGTATCAACTCGGGCGTTCCTTCGCTGTCCTTAAGAACGTACGCACCGTTCTGAATGGCTGCCAACTGAGCTTTAGTGCGCTGCTGGTGGGGCAGGTTCTGGCGTGACAGCACCAGCGCCGTGGGGCCAGAGTGACGCTTGATGGCCGCATCCCAGGCGGCGGCGGTTTCGACCGCATCACAGGGACGCCAGGTATTGAGGTTCGGCGTGGTACGCAGGCTGGTGAGCTGCTCAATGGGCTGGTGAGTCGGGCCATCTTCACCCAGGCCGATGGAGTCGTGGGTAAACACGTAAATCACCTGCTGGCCCATCAGCGACGCCATGCGAATCGAGTTACGCATGTACTCCATAAAGATCAGGAAGGTTGCACCGTAAGGTACCAGACCGCCGTGCAGGGCGATGCCGTTCATGACCGCCCCCATGCCAAACTCACGGACACCGTAGTGCAGGTAGTTGCCGCTGGCGTCTTCCGGGGTGATCGCTNCGCCGTGCAGGGCGATGCCGTTCATGACCGCCCCCATGCCAAACTCACGGACACCGTAGTGCAGGTAGTTGCCGCTGGCGTCTTCCGGGGTGATCGCTTTGGCGCCTTTCCAGAAGGTCAGGTTAGACGGCGCCAGGTCGGCACTGCCGCCCAGCAGTTCCGGCATTTGCGGGCCGATCACATTGAGTGCTTCAAACGAGGCTTTGCGTGACGCAATGGTCTCGCCGCGCTCTTGGGCCTGCTCGATCAAGGCTTCGGTGGGCAGTTCCGCGGGCAACTGACGTTTCATCCGGCGGGTGAACTCCCGCGCTTCTGTGGGGAAGGCTTCCGCGTAGCGGGCAAACCGCGCGTCCCACGCCTGCTGAGCCGCTTTGCCCGCTTCACGGGCATCCCAGGCGGAGTAGATCGGCTCGTATGGAAGGGCGCATGGGGCCAGTCGAGCTGAGTGCGTGCCAGGGCCACTTCGTCGTCGCCTAAGGGGGCGCCGTGGGCGTCTTCCTTGCCCTGCTTGTTGGGGGCACCAAAGCCAATGATGGTCTTGCAGATAATCAGGCTCGGCTTATCGTCGTGGCTCTTGGCCAGCTCAATAGCGGCTTTAACCTCTTCAGGCTTGTGGCCATCCACATTGGGCACCACGTGCCAGCCGTAAGCTTCAAAACGCTTGGCGGTATCGTCGGTGAACCAGCCTTCCACTTCGCCATCAATGGAGATGCCGTTATCGTCGTATACAGTGATCAGCTTACCCAACTGCTGGGTACCGGCCAGCGAGGCCGCTTCGTGGGAGATACCTTCCATTAAGCAGCCGTCACCTACAAAGCACCATGTGTGGTGATCGACGATGGTGTGGCCGGGGCGGTTAAACTGCGCCGCCAGAGTTTTTTCCGCGATGGCAAAGCCCACGGCATTGGCAAAACCCTGACCCAGTGGGCCAGTGGTGGTTTCAATGCCGGGCGCGTAGCCGAATTCCGGGTGGCCCGCGGTGGGCGAATGCAGCTGGCGGAAATTCTGCAGCTGTTCCAGGCTTAGCTCGTAGCCGCTGAGGTGGAGCAGCGAGTAAAGCAGCATGGAGCCGTGGCCATTGGAGAGCACAAAGCGGTCACGATCGGCCCACTTGGGGTCTTCGGGGTTGTGCTTGAGGTAGTCATTCCATAGCACCTCGGCGATATCAGCCATACCCATGGGGGCGCCCGGGTGGCCGGATCGGCCCACTTGGGGTCTTCGGGGTTGTGCTTGAGGTAGTCATTCCATAGCACCTCGGCGATATCAGCCATACCCATGGGGGCGCCCGGGTGGCCGGATTTGGCCTTCTGAACGGCATCCATGGACAGGGCGCGAATGGCATTGGCTAGCTCAAAACGGGACGGCATGGGGGTGCTCCTCGCCTGAAAACAGAAATTATAAAGGCGCTATTGTCGCTGACTTCCCATGTTGCGGCAAATGTAGCGGCAAATTCTGGGGATCACGTTCTGGGAAGCATCGCCGACAGCGTGTAGACTCTGCCTCCCGACGCGGTAGAAAAGTAATGCTATCGCTTCACTAATACGGGCAGGGGACACCTGCCATGATTTCCTGCTGATGCTGTGGATTAAATACAGCCGTCATACAGAGGGTAGAGTGCGCGATGAGCGAATATTCCCTGTTTACCTCCGAGTCCGTCTCCGAAGGTCATCCCGATAAGATTGCCGATCAGATCTCTGACGCAGTGCTAGATGCCATTATCGCCCGCGATAAACAGGCCCGCGTTGCCTGTGAAACCATGGTGAAAACCGGGGTGGCGATCATTGCCGGTGAAATTACCACCTCCGCCTGGGTCGATTTAGAAACCCTCGTGCGTGATGTGATTATCAGCATTGGCTATAACTCGTCCGACGTGGGCTTTGACGGCGCGACCTGCGGCGTGGTTAACCTGATTGGCAAGCAGAGTGTCGAGATTGCCCAAGGCGTTGACCGCAGCAAACCGGAAGATCAGGGCGCTGGCGACCAGGGCTTGATGTTTGGCTACGCGACTAACGAAACCGACTCTTTTATGCCGGCACCGATCCACTACTCTCACCGGCTGGTCGAACGTCAGGCCGAACTGCGTAAAAATGGCCTGTTGCCGTGGCTACGCCCGGATGCCAAGAGTCAGGTAACCTTCCGCTATAACGCCGAAGGCCAGCCCTGCGGTGTCGATGCCATCGTTCTCTCTACCCAGCACGACCCAGATATTGATCAGGAAGACCTGCGCAAAATGATCAAGCGCGAGGTCATCGAGCAGGTGATCCCCGCTGAGTGGTTGGATGACAGCACCCAGTACCATATCAACCCGACCGGCAAATTCGTGATTGGCGGCCCGGTAGGTGATTGTGGGCTGACTGGACGTAAAATTATCGTCGACACCTATGGCGGCATGGCACGCCACGGTGGTGGTGCGTTCTCGGGCAAAGACCCCTCTAAAGTGGATCGCAGCGCTGCCTATGCGGGCCGCTATGTGGCCAAGAATGTGGTGGCCTCAGGCCTGGCTGACAAGTGTGAGATTCAGGTCTCCTACGCGATTGGCGTTGCCGAGCCGACGTCGGTCTCCATCGATACCTTCGGCACCGGTAAAATTGACGATGCCAAGATCGTTGCACTGGTTCGCGAGCACTTTGATCTGCGCCCCTACGCGATCACCAAAATGCTTGACCTGCTGCACCCGATGTATCAGCTCACCGCCGCTTACGGCCACTTTGGCCGGGCACCGTTCGAGCACAGCTACACCTGGAACGATGATAAAGGCCAAGCGCATACCGAAACCTTTACCGCCTTCCCGTGGGAAAAGATTGATAAGGCTGAAGCACTGCGTAAGGCCGCCGGTTTGTAAGAGATTCGCTACACCGTTTGTAAGAAATGGATTAAATCGCCCCTTTGGCTTCGGCCGAGGGGCTTTTTTTATGTCCGTTGCGTTAGGCTAAGCCTAAAAGCTGATGTGTTACCGCGGGGGTAAGCAATGTTGTTGAGTGTACGAACTTGGCTATTGGGTAGCCTTATCTGGCTTGTCACTTTTTCCGCACAGGCTGCCCAATGCCCTGATTGGCCGGAGGAGCGCCTAAGCCGCGAAAGCAAGGCGCTGGCTGAGCAGGTTCACCGCTGGGACACTGCCTACCATGACGAGGGCGCCGCGCTGATCGATGATGCCCTTTACGACCAAGCGGTTGAGCGCCTAGCCACTTGGCAGCGTTGCCTGGGCACTGTACCGGACCATCGCCCGCTTACACGCGTTACACGTAGCAGCGGCACTCTTGAGCATCCGGCTGCGCAGCGTGGGCTTGATAAAGCCGATGACGATGGCGTCAGACGTTTTACCAGCCGCCGCGAAGACCTGTGGATCCAGCCCAAAGTGGACGGCGTGGCGATTACGTTGCGCTATGAAAATGGCGAACTGGTCGAAGCCGTTAGCCGTGGCGACGGCGAGCGGGGCCAGGACTGGACAGTCCGTGCCCAACAGATACCTGCCATTCCCAATACGCTACCCGAGCCTATTTCTGCAGTGCTCCAAGGCGAGCTGTATTGGCGGTTAACCCAACACGTGCAGTCGCGTTCACCCGCATCGGGTGCACGGGGTGCCGTGGCGGGAGCAATGGCGCAATCCTCCCCCACAGCGGCCACCCTTGAGCGTATTGGCCTGTTTGTCTGGGGCTGGCCCGATGGCCCTACCGCAATGCAGGAACGTTTAGCACGGCTAAGTGAACTGGGCTTTGATAGCGCTGACTACACTCATCCACTGGATGACCGCCATGATGCCGGTTATTGGCGCGATAGTTGGTTTAACGGGCCGTTGCCGTTTGCCACCGACGGGGTGGTGATTAAGCAAGCCGAGCGACCCGGTGTACGCCGCTGGTCATCATCACCGCCTGAATGGGCCATTGCCTGGAAATATCCCGCCCAGCAGGCGCTAGCGGAAGTGCGCGGCATTGAGTTTCGTGTTGGGCGCACTGGGCGTGTGACGCCGCTGGTGTGGCTTAATCCGGTGCTGCTAGAGGGGCGGCGTATTAGCCGCGTCTCGTTAGGCTCACTGGAGCGCTGGGAGTCACTGGATGTTCGTCCCGGTGACCAAGTGGCGATTTCGCTAGCGGGATTAACGATTCCCCAGTTAACCGAGGTGGTGTGGCACACTCAGGAGCGCTCGCCGCTGACACCGCCTTCACCCCAGCGCTTTAACCTGCTGAGCTGCTTTGAATTAACGCCCGGCTGCGATGATCAATTGCTGGCGCGGCTTAGCTACCTTGGCGAGCAGCTTGGTATGCAGGGTATCGGTGAAGGTACTTGGCAAGCGCTAATGGATGCGGGCGTAGTCACGCATTTACTGGACTGGCTGGATGTCGAACCGCGCCAGCTGCAACAGGCCTACGGCATTGGTGAGGCGACCGCTGAAACGTTACTGGAACAGTTTCAAGTCGCCAAGGGCAAGTCGTTTTCGGCCTGGTTAAGCGCGCTGGGGGCGCCGCCAGGTAGCGAGTCGGTTCGCGGGGATTGGGATGAGCTAGCGGGCTACCAGCGCGCACAGTGGCAAGCCGTTCCCGGCGTTGGCCCGGTTCGCGCTGACGCGCTGGTAGCATTTTTTAGCCACCCCGAGATACAACACATGGCTCGACAGCTTAACGAAGCAGGTGTGGCTGGTTTTTAGCCTAGTCCTGTGAGACGCAGCATCAAACCCAGATAAAGCGGAATCAGCAGCGGCGCGAGCAGTGTCGTCACCAGCACCGCTAATGCGCCTTTTTGCGGTTGAATGCCCAGCTCCATGGCCACCACCACTACGTTGGAAGCCATGGGTACCACGCCTATCAACAGCAGCGCCATGGCCAGCTCCGTGGAAAGAGGTGCCGCCCACTGTAGTATTAAAGCGGCCCCCAACATAACGAGCGGCCAGAGCAGGTAGCGAAGACCCAGGCAGGCGGCTACAAAGCGTGAATCCCAGGCGGCAAGCGTTACTTGGCTAAGCGTCATGCCAATAATCATCATGCCCAGCAGTGTGTAGGTGGCGGGGAAGACTTGCAGCGAACTCATTACTGCAACGGGTATGGTTATTTCAAGGGCGCTAAGCAGTAACGCGAATAGGAACGCATAGATAAGCGGTAAGCGAGAAATTTTGATCAAACTCTCACGTACGGAAAAACGTCCGCGTGCGCTAAGGTAAAAGCCCACGGTGAATTCGTAAATATTAATCCCCAGCATACAGAACAGGTAAAGAGTAACGCCTTCAGGGGGGAGCAAAATCAGCGCAATCGGTAGGCCGAAATAGCCGGTATTACCCGTTCCTGAGGAGAACGCCAGCAGAGCAGCCTCCTGTTCACCAAAACGGTGGCGAGTAATACGCTGTACCACCAGTGCCATCAGGCTTGCCAGAATGAACAGTGCTAATGTGAGTAAGAGGTAGTCAGGTGTTGGGCCGCCGTTCATCAGCGCGCGAAAAATCGTAAAAGGCGCTATCAGGTAAACCAGCAGCGTCGCAATCGGGCGAGGATCTAGCTTGAGTCGTTGGGCGGCGAGCCAGCCTAGCCCCACGTAGCTGAGTAGCATGAGTAGCGGCCCAACGAGCGCCCCAGGTGCAAGATCCATTTATCCTCCCGTCGTATGTGGTGGCCCGCTAACATGAGCCGAATTAAAGGCCAAGCGTGGAATCTTTCATTAGCCCCAGCGCGCTGGAACAGCGAGAATACCTCAAAATATCATCACTTTTGATCACTAATAAGGAAACCCCATGAGCAGCCATGAGCATCCGCTAGGTATCAGCTTTGAATTCTTTCCGCCCAGTACCGATGCTGGGCGCGACAAGCTGATCCACGTTCGCGATGAACTGGCCGCCCGAAAACCACGTTTTTTCTCAGTTACTTACGGTGCTGGTGGGTCTACCCAAGCGCGTACCCGTGAGGTGGTGCGTGCGGTCGGTGAAAGTGGTATTAATACCGCCCCGCATCTCTCCTGCATTGGCAGTGAAAAAGCGCAGTTGCGTGATCTGCTGGCGCAGTACCGCGAGGAAGGGGTCGAGAGCCTCGTCGCGCTGCGTGGTGATATGCCCTCAGGTATGGGAAGCATTGGTGAGCTACGTTATGCCAACGAACTGGTTGAGTTTATTCGCGCGGAGACGGGCGACCATTTCGACATCGCAGTGGCTGCTTACCCTGAATCTCATCCACAGGCGCCTAATCTTGATAAGGATGTGGAAAACTTTGCGCGTAAAATGAAGGCGGGCGCCAATATGGCCATCACCCAGTACTTCTTCACCGCTGACGCCTATTTCAACTTCGTTGATAAAGCCCGCGCGCTGGGCGTCGAGCAGCCGATTATTCCCGGTATCATGCCGATTACCAACTACACCAAGCTGGCGCGTTTCTCTGACGCCTGTGGAGCCGAGATCCCGCGCTGGATTCGCAAGCAGCTGGAGTCCTATGGCGACGACAGCGAAGCGATTGCTGCCTTTGGCACCGATGTAGTGAGCCGTCTTTGCCAGCGATTGCTGGAGGGCGGCGCGCCAGGCCTGCACTTCTACACGCTTAACCAGGCGGCGCCGGTGCTGAGAATCGTCGATAACCTGGCTGGTTAACCAAGCCGCTTTATTTGCTTACCTTGTGCCCATTAAAAACCCTGCTCAACCATTGTTGAGCAGGGTTTTTTTACGCTTAGCGTTTAGCGGCTTAAACCAATCAGCCAGCTTGCGCCGTTTTGCTACCACCGCCGTTCACCTTACGCTGCATCATGAATAGCACGATACCAATCGCAAGGCCGGCAATGTCGGTATAGATACCGCCGTAGATTAAAAACAGCGCGCCTACCAGCATGACGACACGCTGCACTAGGTTAACGGGGCCAAAGAACCATTTCTGTACCATGCCTGAAAGCAGCACAATGCCCAGCGTTGCAGTTAACCCAACGCGCAGGATCTGCATCGGTGAGCCTTCCATCAGCATGGCCGGGCTGTAGAAGAACATAAACGGCACAATGAACGCGGCCAAGCCAATCTTGAACGAGGCCACCGAGGTGCCCATGGGGTTGTCGCCGGAGATACCGGCCGCGGCATAGGAGGCCAAGGCAACAGGGGGGGTAATCGCGGAGACGACCGCAAAATAGAACACAAAGAAGTGAGCAATCAGCGGCTCAATGCCGATATTGATCAAGCCGGGAGCGACCACGGAAGCGGCCACCGCATAGGCAGCAGTAGTAGGCATACCCATGCCGAGTAAAATACTGATCAGCATGGCAAACACAAGCGCTAGCAGTTGGCTAACACCGGCGAGGCCTAGCAACAGCGAGGAGAAGCGCGCGCCAACACCTGTCAGTGAGATGACCCCAACGATCAGGCCTGCACAGGCGCACACGGCGATAATCTGAATCGACATGGTGCCCGCAATCTGCAGTGCTTTTAGAATCGCGCGAAAGCCCATCTTGTTGGGAGAAATCCAGCTCACCACAGCGGCTGAAGCGGTTGCCAAGGTGCCCGCGCGAATCACCGAGTAGCCCATAAACAGGGCGACTATCAGAATAATAATCGGCGCGAACAGATAGACCTGCTTGACCAGCTTCGAGAACAGAGGGATCTCATCTTTGCGCATGCCTCGCATGCCTTTTCGGGCGGCTTCAAAGTCGACCATAAAGTAGATAGAGGCAAAATACAGAATCGCCGGAATGACGGCGGCCAGAGCAATTTCGGTATACGGAATACCGGTCACTTCAGCCATGATGAACGCGCCAGCACCCATGATTGGCGGCATGATTTGCCCACCGGTTGAAGCCGCGGCTTCAATGGCGCCAGCGCTTCGCGCGGGGTAGCCGACTTTCTTCATCAAGGGAATAGTCAATGAGCCGGTGGAAACCACGTTACCCGCTGACGTGCCGTTAATCATCCCCATCAAGCCAGAGGCAAAAATCGCTACCTTGGCAGGGCCACCACGGGCACGGCCAGCGGCGGCAAAAGCAAAGTTAACGAAGTAGTCGCCGACTTTAGAGGCCTGCAGGAAAGCGGCAAAAATAATGAACAGAATAATATAGGTCGACGACACTGCGGTGGTGGGGCCGAGAATACCGGCGTCGGTATACACCTGACTAAAGAAGCGCTGGAGTGACAGCCCCGGATAGCCTAAAAAGCCTGGCAAATACGGGCCGGCGAATACGTAAGTCAGGAAAACCGCGGAGATCACCACCAACGCTAGGCCTGCGACACGGCGGGTAAGCTCCAGAATCAGCAGAGAGCCCGCGATGGCCGCCCAGGAAATACCGGCTGGCGCAAAAGAGGTGCCTGTAGACATACGGATATTGGTGTTATACGCCACCAGTAAATAGCCAGCGCTGGCCAGCGCGCAGACCATCAGTACCAAATCGGCAGGATTGAAGCGGTGCTGTGCCTGACGATAAAACCATGACAGCACAATAGCCGTCGCCGTTGTCGCCATTAGCGGATAGCCGTAGTGCCAGTTCTCAATGTTCGGATCGATGCGCATGGCACCGCCGCTAAGCGTCTGGTACATCACAAACACTTGCGCCAGCGTATAGGCGGCGGGAATTAGTAACGCGTAGCTAAGCCATTTGATCCAGGCACCTGACGCCTGATGATCGTCGTCGGCAAAACGAGCACCGGAAAAGAGCCCGTAACCGAGAATAAGCGCACCGGCAATATGCACGATACGAAACGACCAGGTTTCCATCGGATACACGTTGAGTGAAATCAGATGGAAACTTGAGTAAGCGATCGCTAATGCCGCAAATAGTACGAACTGCCAGCCTGTAAACAGACGGCGATTGGGTTCAACAACGTCTTCATCGACACCGTCGGCAATGGACTCTGGTATCACTGATGCCGCATGGGCATCATCCTGGAGATCATTGGATTCTTGGTCGGTTTTGTGACTCATTAGAGTTCACCCTCACAGCAAAAGCAGACAAAGGGGTAGCAGCAGCGAAAGCTGCCCCGTCCAGCGGGGCCGGAAACGGGGCAGCCAGAACGGTAAACGTTGCTTAGTTGATCATGTCATCAGCAATTTCATAGCCGTTCTCTTCGTACCAGCGTGCAGCGCCGGGGTGGAACGGTAGTACGGTGTTGTGCTTGATATTTTCTGGGATGGTAGTCGCCGCGCTGCGATGTACAGATTGCATGCGGTCATTGTTTTCCATGGTGGCTTTGGTGACTTCATAAACGAAGTCTTCCGGTAGATCACAGCCTGCAATAGCGAAGTTCCACATGGAGACGGCGCGCGCGTCATCTTCGAGTGTTTCATAAGTGCTAGCTGGGATCATAAACTCAGCAACGGGGAAGTTTTCCAGCACTGTGGCCAGCTCTTCTTCATTAAACTCAATGATGTTGACGTCAGTTTGTACTTCCAACTGGCTAACGGCGGGAATCGGAATGCCGGCAGCGAAGGCAACAACGTCAAGCAGACCATCCTGCAACTGACCGCCCAGGTCTGACCAGCCGCCGTTGCGGCGCTCAAAGTCAACGCCTAGGGTTTCTAGAATCGCTGGGAAGTAGGTGTCAGAGGTTGAGGCAGCCGGGCCAAAACCGATGCGCGCGCCATCAGGAATGTCGGAAATTGACTCAATACCGCTGTCAGAAAGCGCGGTAATGGAGAATGGCGTTTCGTACATGGGGAACATGGCGCATACATTGTCCATCTTCATTCCAGGCGCCAGCGGGCTTTCACCTTTAACGGCATCAGAAGCGGGGCCCATGGTGGTTAAGCCAAATGCCATATCGCCTGTGTGCACCAGTGCCAGGTTTTGAGTCGGGCCACCGGTGACTTCACCACCGCCAGATACACCCAGCTCATCAGCGATAAAGTTGGCCCAGCCTGAACCGTAGACAAAGTAAGTGCCGCCTTGGCTAGCGGTGCCCACGGTAAAGTTATCGGGCCAATCGGAGCGGTCTGCTTGCGCTTGGGCACTGCTGGCAGCGGCTACAAGCAGAGCGCTGCTGGCGAGAAGAGTGAACGTTTTAGGCATATGTTTGCGCATGGCGAAAATTCCTAGCTGTTATTGGGGTTATATACTGGCAGCGTCGATCAATGCGGCCAGTCGATACTGCGTTAAGCAGGATATCCAAGGTATATAACAGCGATAGTTGTGCCATTTAAAGGTTATGATTTTTAAATCAGATGCTTATGAATTTTTTATTCAACTTTGGTGGAAAGCACTTTTTGTCATAGTGTCCGATTGTTCGCACGACGATGGCTATTTAGTGTGCGGATAACCGCACATAAATTATGTTGCCTGTAGTCTATCGGCTTGTGGGGCGGTAAGGAAAGCATGAGTACGCCATCCTTGGCGGGGTGGAGGTTAACGCGAGGGTTTACCTGGATCCAAAATACGTACGGGTTGCACATCCTGCTGCTTCTGATCTTCACGTACCTGGTTGACCCGAGTGGTCATTTCGGTAAGCGCGTCCTCTTCAATGGGAAGTTGCTCGAAGAAATCGCAACTGACGCATTCTCGGTAGCGAATACCGTTTTGCTCCCAGGCTCGGATCCGATCCATCGCCGCGCAGCGCGGGCAAGTAACACCGGCGATAAAGCGTTTCACACTAGACATCATTAGACTCCAAGAGCGCGCCCCCTAAGTGGAGGGCGCGCATAGGTTTTGCAGATTTAAGCAGCGCGAATGCCGCTATGGCGCAGTAGCGGTTCGACGCTCGGCTCTCGGCCTCGAAAGGCGACAAACAGGTCGGCTGCATCGCGGGCGCCACCCTGCTCTAGGATTTCGCGACGAAAGCGCTGGCCCGTTTCAGGATCGAAAATACCGGTCTCTTCAAAGGCGCTCCAGGCGTCCGCCGAGAGCACTTCAGCCCACTTGTAGCTGTAGTAACCAGCCGCATAGCCACCGGCAAACACGTGGCCAAAACTATTTTGGAAGCGGTTGAACGGCACTTTTGGCAGCACCGACACTGCTTCACGCACCTCATCTAACAAGGCTTGCACGTCGCTGGCGCTGGGAGCACTTAATTCATGGTGCAGACGTAGATCGAATAGCGAGAACTCGATTTGGCGCATCATACCCATGGCTGACTGGAAATTCTTGGCTGCCTGCAGGCGCTCAAGCAGCTCTGCTGGCAGCGGTTCACCACTATCCACGTGTTTGGCGAGTAGATCTAAGCCTTCACGCTCCCAGCAGTAGTTTTCCATAAACTGGCTGGGCAGCTCGACGGCATCCCAAGCGACGCCGTTAATGCCGGAAATATCGGCGATCTGCTGCTGGGTCAGCATATGGTGGAGGCCATGGCCAAACTCATGGAATAGCGTGGTGACTTCGTCGTGGGTGAGCAGTGCCGGGCGGCCGTTTACCGGGGCAGTAAAGTTGCAGGTCAGGAAGGCGACGGGCAGTTGCAGACCCTGCTCGGTTTGACGACGCACCCGGCAATCGGCCATCCAGGCACCGCCACGCTTACCTTCGCGGGCGTAGAGATCCAGATAGAAACCGGCAATGGGTTGGTCGTTTTCGGTGATGCGGAAATAGCGCACGTCATCATGATAGCGGGGTGCTTGGGTATCTTCTTCAAAGCGCACGCCGTAAAGGCGTTCAACCACCTGAAACAAGCCATCGATTACCTGGGGTGCTGGAAAATAGGGGCGTAATTGCTCCTGGGAGATCGAGTGGCGCGCTTCGCGTAGTTTTTCGCTGGCATAGGCAACATCCCACGGTTCCAGCGTCTCTAGGCCGAGTTCTTCTCGGGCATAAGCACTGAGTTCTGCAAACTCCTCCTTCGCCTGAGGCAACGCACGGCGGGCTAAGTCGTTGAGAAAATCGAGCACCTGCTCGGGAGATTCCGCCATTTTGGTGGTGAGAGAGTAATCGGCATAGGTGGCAAAGCCGAGCAATTGGGCCATTTCATTGCGCAGTGCCAGGATCTCTTCCATGATCGCCGCGTTATCGAATTTGCCCGCATCTGGGCCTTCATCAGACGCACGGGTAACAAAAGCGGTATAGACCTCCCGGCGCAGCTCGCGGTTATCGGCATAGCTAACCACCGGGAAGAAGCTGGGGAAATCCAGGGTAATACGGTAGCCCGCAACGCCTTTCGCCTCGGCGGTGGCTTTTAAGGTGTCGAGAGCACTTTCCGGCACCCCCGCTAACGTCTCTTGGCTATCGATGTCCTTGTGCCATGCCTGGGTAGCATCCAGCACGTTATTGGAGAACTGATTTGACAGCAGTGAGAGCCGCGACTGAATCTCGCCGTAGCGGGCTTTCTGGTCAGCAGGAAGATCAACACCGGCAAGGCGGAAATCGCGTAGGGCGTTCTCCACGGTGCGCCGCTGTGCGGCATCCAGGTGCTTCCAGGCCGGGCCATCTTTCAATGCTTGCCAGCCACGAAACAACCCTTCGTGCTGGCCTACCCAGGTGCCGAAGTCGGAGAGCTTCCCAAGGCATGCCTGATACGCTTCGCGCATTTCCGGCGAGTTCATGGTGCCATTGAGGTGCGAAACCGGTGACCACGCCTTGGTGAGCCGATCATTCACCGCTTCAAGGGGCGCTGCAAAAGTGTCCCAGGTAGGCGGGGTAGCGGCTGCCTGCTCGGCGAGGCGATCAATGGCCTCTCGGCTTTCGCTTAGCAGCGTCTCCACGGCAGGCTCCACGTGCTCGGCGCGAATCTCAGCAAAGGGGGGCAGCGCGTGCGTTTCAAGCAGCGGATTGGTGGACATGGGCACCTCGATTGGCATCGTTTTAAAAACCGTTAGTGAGCGCAAAACGCGCAATAATAATGACACAGTGCGGGCGGTGGTGCTGTGTTTCAATGTTAGCCTCAACAACTATGTTTAATGCCAGGGTTTGGCCTGCACGCAAGCGCCTGCTAGTCTTGCCGCCTTTTAATGCCACCAATGGCAGGAGCATGTGATGAGCGAAACGCTGGAGCGCTGGGGGTCGAAGCGGGCCTTTATCTTGGCGGTAACAGGTGCTGCGGTGGGGTTAGGCAACATCTGGCGCTTCCCTTACGTGGCCGGAGAGAACGGCGGTGCGGCGTTTTTACTGATTTATGTGGCGTTTGTGCTGCTGCTGGGTATTCCGGTCATGATGGCGGAGATTCTGATTGGCCGTGCTGGGCGACGCGGGCCAATGCAAGCGTTGAGTGTCTTGGCGGCCGAGGCGGGGGCTTCGCCTCGCTGGCGCTGGTTGGGGCTATTCGGGGCGTTCACCGTGTTCTGCATTTTATCTTTCTACTCGGTGGTGTCCGGCTGGTCGATTGAGTTTTTGGTGGCCTCTGTTAACGGCCATTTCAATGGCGCGAGTGCCGCAGAGATTGGCGCCGGTTTTGAAGCCTTCTTGGCCAACCCTGGGCTGCTGATCTTCAACCACTCGCTATTTCTGTTTATGACCATGACGGTCGTGGCGGCGGGTGTTGCCAAGGGGTTAGAGCGGCTGAATAACCTGCTGATGCCGCTGCTGTATCTGTTGTTGCTGCTATTAGCGGGCTATGCCGCGACGACTGATGGCTTTGCCCCCGCCTTGGCGTGGCTGTTTTTACCCTCTTTCGAGGCGATAACCCCCGCGGTGGTGGTTCACGCCATGGGGCACGCGTTCTTTACTTTGGCGGTGGGCGCCTGTGCTTTGATGGCGTATGGCGCTTATATGCCGGAAGAGCAAAGCCTGCCTAAAGCCGCTGTGGCAGTCGCCGTACTCGATATTAGCGTGGCGTTACTGGCGGGGATCGCTATTTTCTCGGTGGTATTTGCTCAAGGCATGGATCCCACTGATGGCCCAGGGTTAATGTTTGTCACCCTGCCCATTGCGTTTTCTGAGCTGCCCTGGGGCTCTGTATGGCTGAGCGTGTTCTTCTTGCTGCTGCTACTGGCCACCTGGACATCGGCCATTAACCTCGCGGAGCCGATGGTCGCAACGTTACAGGGTTTGGGGCTGCGTCGCAGTATCTCGACTGCCATTGTGGCGCTCAGCGTCTGGTTGATCGGGCTGTTATCGGCCTTCTCTTTTTCAACCCTGGCGGAATTTCGGCCGCTATTTGGACGCAATGTCTTCGAGCTTGTCAGCAGTATACCGCCGGATGTTTTCCTGCCTTTGGGCGGCCTATTGATAGCCGTTTTTGCGGCTTGGGTAATGCCTCGCGATAGAGTGGTGAGCGCGTTAGGCATTGGTGAAAGTGGCTATCTGGTGTGGCGCAATATCATTCGCTGGGTGTCGATTCCGCTGACCTTTATTGTTCTGCTGGCCGGGTTGCTATAGTGGGGTAACTGAATTCTCTAAGCTATCCAACAACCCTAGGAGCGAGTTATGAGTAGTGCATTAAGGCCCTATCAAGGTATGGAACCCCAATTGGGTGAGCGCGTTTATATTGATCCGGCCAGTGTGGTCATTGGTGATGTGGTGATGGGTGACGACTGCTCTGTCTGGCCGATGACGGTTATCCGTGGCGATATGCACCGTATTCGTATCGGTGCGCGTACCAGCGTGCAGGACGGCAGCGTGCTACATATTACCCACGCCAGTGATTTTAGTCCGGAGGGGTTTCCGCTCACCATTGGCGATGATGTGACCATCGGCCATAAAGCGATACTGCATGGCTGCACCTTGGGAAGTCGGATCCTGGTAGGGATGGGCGCGATTGTAATGGATGGCGCGGTCGTTGAGGACGAGGTCATTATTGCCGCAGGCGCCGTGGTAACGCCGGGTAAGCATTTGGAGAGTGGCTATGTGTATGCCGGTAACCCCGCCAAAGCGATGCGACCACTCAAAGACAAAGAGCGTGCTTTCTTTCCCTATACCGCAGGTAACTACGTTAAATTGAAAGACCGCTTTCTGGCCGAAGTCACCCGCTAGCGACTTTTTCTAAGCTTTCCCTAAGCGATTGCTAAGCCAACCTTTTTTCTTAAATTAGTCATGTCGCGAACACTAAAAGTCTGTTAATTTATACAGTTTTCTGTTTTGCAGACTTTGGGATGCCGCGTCATGGCTAATTTTCGCACGCATATTACGGTGGCAGCGGCGGGCGGCATGCTGATAGCTTACGTAGGTTGGAAAGGCCAGTGGTGGCCACCCTCCCAAGCGCTGGTGATGATTGCATTAGTCACCTTTGGCGGCATTTTGCCCGACATTGATGCTGACCGTTCCCACTCTATCCGTTTGATATTCAATCTGCTTTCGGTGCCCGCCTTGGTATTAGGCGCCTTGTTGTTACAGCCATGGCTCACGCCGGGCGCGTTGTTGATTGCCTGTGGCGGAATCTACTTCTGTGTGCGCTATTTGGCGGGGGTGCTGTTCTCGCGTTTTACCGTGCACCGCGGTATTTGGCATTCACTGCTAGCGGGCGGGCTATGCAGCCTGCTCACCGCCGCGTTAAGTTTTAATTTGCTCAGCCAACCAGCGTGGCTAGCGTGGTCTCACGGTGCGGCCACCTTAGTAGGGTTTTTGATCCACTTGAGTTTGGATGAGATATACAGCGTTGACCTTGAAGGCGCGAGGCTTAAGCGCTCGTTTGGTACGGCGCTCAAGCTAGGCGACAGTCGGCGGCCCATGTCCAACCTACTAATGTTGATTGCCACATTAACGCTGATACCTTGGGCGCCGCCTTGGTCGGTATTGGGTGATTTACTGCATCACGGCTCGCTGCTGTGGCGATAGTCGTCGGCATTGAGGCCGTGTTTTTTAAGTTTGTCGTAAAAGGTTTTGCGCGGAATGCCCAAGTGGCGACATACGTCGGTTACCCGTCCATGGTAACGCGCCAATGATTGGCTGATCAGGCTCTTTTCAAACAGCTCTACCTGGCGCGGTAAAGTAGGCTCTTCGGTGTCGGCATTGACCCCTTCCAGCAGTGCATCCAGACGATAGTCAAAGGCGGCGCCCAGTAGCACGTAGCGCTCGGCAAGGTTGCGCAGCTCGCGCACGTTGCCGGGCCAATCATGGGCCAGTAGGGCGGCAATGGCGGGGCTATCGAGGGTCGGTGCCTCCAGGCCGCTGCGGTTGGCAGCGACCACGGCAAAGTGCTGAAACAGCAAGGGGATATCCTCACGCCGCTCGCGCAGCGCAGGCAGCGGCAGGGTGACCACGTTTAGCCGGTAGTAAAGGTCTTCGCGAAAACTCCCCTCTTCGGAGGCGGCTTTGAGATCCACCTTGGTGGCTGCTATTACCCTAATATCGAGTGGAACCGTTTCATTGGCGCCCAGTCGTTCTACGCTGCGCTCTTGCAGTACCCGCAGCAGTTTGACTTGCAGCGCCATGGGCATCGATTCGATCTCATCCAAAAACACCGTGCCGCCGTTAGCGTGTTCAAACTTGCCGATCCGCCGCTCAACGGCACCCGTGAAGGCGCCTTTTTCATGGCCGAACAGCTCGGACTCAATGGTGTTTTCGGGCACTGCACCACAGTTGATTGCCATAAAGGGGCTATTACGTCGGGCGCTGCGTTCGTGAATCGCACGGGCCACGAGGTCTTTGCCGGTGCCGGTCTCCCCAAATAGCAGTACATCGGCCTCTACTTGGCTAATGCGCTGAATCATTGCGGCCAGCCGCGAAATGACCGCTGTGCGACCAACTAAGCGTGGCCCAAGCGCGGCTTGCTGCACTTCCAGTTCGGCTTTAAGGCGGTGGTTTTCCAAGCTGAGCTGGCGCTTCTCTATGCCCCGACGCACCACATCTAGCAGTTGATCACCGGCAAAGGGCTTCTCGAGAAAATCCCAGGCCCCTGCGCGCATGGCTTCTACGGCCGTAGAAATATCGCCGTGCCCAGTAATTAAAATAATCGGCAGAGTGGCGTCTCGGCTGTGTAGCTCATGGAGTAGCGCCATGCCATCCATTCCCGGCATGCGGATATCACTGACAATAACACCCGGAAAGTTTGGCGTTAGTGCCGCCAGGGCTTGTTCTGCTGACTCAAAGCAGTAGGGCGTATAGCCCGCAAGTTCTAGGGTTTGGCTGGCGGTGATCCGCAGATGCGGTTCGTCGTCGATCACCATGACCGGCAGCGTCGACGGCTCATGCATAAGAGGAGTTCTCCTGGGTGTGGGCTAACGGTGAGTGGGGCAGGGTAATGGTGAAGCGAGCGCCACCTTCGGGTTGATTAGTTGCCTGCAGCTTGCCGCCTAAATCGTCCATGATCCGTGACGAGATCGAGAGGCCCAAGCCTAAGCCACTCCCCGGCGCCTTGGTGGTAAAAAAGGGTTCAAAAATATGTCCTAAGTGCTCCTCGGGAATGCCTGGGCCATTATCGCTAACGCTAATAATGACCTGCTGCTGGTGGATATGGGCGCCGAGAGTAAGTTGTGGCGCAGGTACGCCTTTCATGGCCTGCAGCGCATTGCCGATTAAATTAACCAGCACCTGTTCCAGGCGCACCAGGTCACCTTTAACCCATAAAGTTTCAGCAGGCCAATCCTGAACAATAGTGATATTGCCTTCACGCAGGCGGCTTTGAAACAGGCGTAGAGCGTAGTCGATGCAGGCTTGTACCGAAATAGTTTCCTGGCGCTCGCTGCTCTTACGCGAAAACTGGCGCAACTGCGCGCTGATGTCCGCCATACGTTCGGTCAGTTCAACAATTTGTTCTAGGTTAGCATCCGCTTTTTCGTGGCGAGCTAATGTCATAAAGCGACGGGCGTTTTCTGCGTAAGCACGAATAGCCGCCAGGGGTTGATTAAGCTCATGGTTGATGCCCGCGGCGAGCTGCCCCAAAACAGCGAGTTTGGCGGCTTGAATAAGCTCATCCTGGGTTTGGCGTAAGTTGGCTTCAGCGCGGCGGCGCTCTTCAATTTCATCCGAAAGACGTTGGTTGCTGGCTACCAGATCGCGGGTGCGGCGTTCTACGCTAACTTCTAGTTCGTCACGCACGCGTGCCAAGGTGTTGCGCTCCCGTTCGGCAAACGCTTCACGCTCACGGCGTAGCCTCAAGCGCTGCCAGCCAATGCCAGCGCCAAGAGTAACCACGCCGTAGAGGCCGCCTGCCATCAGGGCAGCTATCCACTGAGCGCTAATCACCGGTGTTAGCGGCTTTAAAATATGCATTTGCCAGCCAAACTCAGGAATATGTCGGGTCAGACTAAGATAGTCGCTGCTGCTCAATGGGCCTTGGGAGAAACTGACCAGCTGGCTTCCCTGCCGGTAAGGCGCATCGACTTCAATACCCGAGGGTGACAACGGCTCCATGGCATAGCGACGCGTTTCTCTTAGGGCTTGGCGCTGCTCATCGGTGAGTGGGTAGAGCGCATTCATGCGCAGCTCGGGGTGGCTGGCCATGAAAATGATGTCGTCACTATCAGTAACAAAGAGTTCGGCATCCTGCTCTGCCCAGCTATCTTCAACGTCATCTAACAGCACTTTAACCACTAGCACGCCGTCTGGCTGTGCGTCTGGCGAGGTGTCGTCTAGCCATACGGGCGATGAAAAGTAGTAACCCCTTTCAAGGGATTTGATGCCCAAACCAAAAAAACGTCCCTGGCCTCCGGCAATGGCATCGGTGTAGTAGGAGCGGAAAGCATAGTTCTGGCCAATAAAGGTGTTAGGGCGGTGCCAATTACTGGCGGCGATCGTGTCGCCATCGCGATTGAGTAAATAGACGTCTGAAACTCCCGCAGTAAAGCGGAAGCGATCCAGCAGCATATTGAGTGGCATCGGGTCTTGGCTATCGGGAGAGGCCAAAAAGCGCTGAACGCCCTCCCGAGTGGCAAGCATTTGCGGAAGGTAGTCGTAGCGCAGTAAATAGCCGTTTAAGTTGGCGGCAGACAGCCGCAACTCATTCTCTGCATCGTCCTGTAAGTTGGAAAGTGCTTGTTCACGCGCCAGTTGGGCGGCCTGCCACATGCACAACAGCAAGCCGAGTGAAATAACCAGCAGCCACAGACGCCGCCAGCGTGGTGGCAAAGGTGGGGGCGCCTGGTTATTGATGCCAGCACTGTTCATGCTGATGTCTTGCTACTGCCTTGAGCGCGACGAAGGGCGCGCTGAGCGCGCGTTTCTGCACGCGCCATCTCCAGTAACCCTTCTTCAACAAACACTAAGTGCTCATGGGCGCGAGCACGGGCATCCTCAGCGCGTCCCTCCAAAATGGCATTGAGTAGGGCGCGGTGTTGTTGCATTAACTGGCTGCGTGAACCTTCCTTGGCAAATAAATGGGCCAGGTTATTTACAATGCTCTTTTCCAGCAGGTGAAAAATGCCGCGAATGGTATGCAGCAGTAGAACATTGTGAGCAGCTTCGGCAATTGCCAGGTGAAATGCCGCATCTAGCTTCGCTTCTTGGATAGGATCGGCACCGGCAAAACCGCCGTCGAGTTCTTCAAAACGTTGAATAAGTACGGCTTTATCGGCGGGTGTTGAACGCAGCGCAGCGTAGTAGGCGGATATGCCTTCCATGGCGTCGCGGAATTCAAGTAAGTCTAGGTTAAACTCGCCATGTCGGGAGAGCATCTCCAGTAGGGGATCGGTATAACCATTGCTGAGGTCGTCGTTAACAAAAGTGCCGCCGCCTTGGCGGCTGGTAAGTAAGCCACGAGCGGCCAGTTTCTGGATAGCTTCCCGTAAAGAGGGGCGCGAAACGCCAAATCGTTCGGCTAATTCACGTTCGGGGGGTAAGCGCTGACCTGGTTTCAGGCTGCCTTCCAGCATCATAGCTTCAAGGCGTTCAGTAATTACATCGGCCAAGCGCTGCTGGCGGAGCGGGGGGTAGCTCATAGTGAATAGCTCATGTCGATTAGCGTCCGCAATTGGTAAGACCAATATTAAGATCTTTGAAGTATGATCTCAAGCGCCTATGAAGTAGGTTTTAACGCTAATAAAACGCATTAATAGAGATTTTAAACTAAAGTTTAAGGGGTTTGGGCCTTAAGGGGTGATATCACTGTTTGACACGCTCAGGGCGGCTCACTACTGTTGGTGCTAGTTTTTTTGTCAATTGGTAAAACCAATTTTCCACTTTGGGGTGCCGGTGTGTAGCGCATCCATTGTATAGGGCTATTGCACAGGACTATCCATGATCATTTCAGCTTCCACTGACTATCGCCAAGCGGCCAAGCGTCGTATTCCCCCTTTTCTTTTCCATTATGCCGATGGTGGTTCCTACGCTGAGCATACGCTGCGGCGCAATGTCGAGGATCTGGCTGGTGTAGCGCTGCGTCAGCGCGTGCTTAAGGATATGTCTTCGTTATCATTAGAGACTGAGCTGTTCGGTGAAAAGCTTGCTATGCCTATTGCTCTGGCGCCTGTGGGGTTGACAGGTATGTACGCTAGGCGTGGCGAAGTTCAAGCGGCGCGGGCGGCTGCTAATAAAGGTATACCGTTTACACTCTCGACGGTATCGGTGTGTCCCATTGCCGAAGTGGCTGCAGAAGTCGATCGGCCCATCTGGTTTCAGCTTTATGTACTGAAAGACCGGGGTTTTATGAAGCATGTTCTGGAGCGAGCCAAAGCTGCTGGCGTCAAGACGCTGATCTTTACGGTTGATATGCCGGTGCCGGGTGCGCGCTATCGTGATGCTCACTCAGGTATGAGTGGTAAGTATGGATCGATGCGGCGAATGGCTCAGGCCGCAATGCACCCTTTCTGGGCCTGGGATGTCGGTATTAATGGTCGCCCCCATGACCTGGGTAACGTATCTGATTATCGCGGCAAGCCAACGGAGCTTGAGGACTATATTGCTTGGCTGGGTGACAACTTTGATCCGGCTATTTCATGGAAGGATCTAGAGTGGATTCGTGAGCTCTGGGATGGCCCAATGATCATCAAGGGGATTCTTGACCCCGAAGATGCCCGTGATGCGGTTCGCTTCGGTGCCGATGGTATCGTTGTTTCCAATCATGGTGGTCGTCAGCTCGATGGGGTTCCCTCTACTGCACGTGCTTTGCCTGCTATCGCTGATGCGGTCAAAGGAGACTTGGCCATTCTGGCTGACTCAGGCGTGCGTAATGGCCTCGATGTTGTGCGGATGATTGCCTTGGGTGCGGATACTGCATTAATAGGGCGTGCCTTCATTTATGCACTTGCCACGGCTGGAGAGTCCGGCGTTTCCCATCTGCTTGAGCTATTTGAAAAGGAGATGCGTGTTGCAATGACGCTCACCGGGGCGCATACCATAGCCGATCTTGGGTCGGATTCGCTGGTGCCAGATTCAATCCGTGGCATCCAGTGAGCTTTACCTGCACCTTTATATAAATCTCGTTAAAAAACCGCTTGCCAACCCGTAAGCGAATCCGTAAAGTACGCATCCGCTGCCGGGGACGCCAAGCGTTACCAGCGGTGAATGAAGTGTAAAAGCTTCGGTTTGTCAGGTAGTTAGTGCTTTTCGGGGACGCCAAGCGTTACCAGCGGTGAATGAAGTGTAAAAGCTTCGGTTTGTCAGGTAGTTAGTGCTTTTACGAAAGCCAGCGGTTTTGGATGTGGTCTGGTTTACATCGAAAACAACGCCCTTGACAACCACCAGGAAATGCGTAGAATACGCCTTCCTCGCTGAGGCAAGCCAAGTCAACGGCAGCCCGGTTGCTTTCACAGCAACCTAACAGCGAAACAGCTCTTTAACAATTTGATCAGGTAATTCATGTGGGCGCTTGCTGATGTTGGTGGCAAATCACCAAATATCAAGGCAAGCGACTCAAGCAATAAAGGTTTTTCGGAACCTGTTTTGAATGAATTCGTTTGAACCTTGAGCCAAGTTTGGTTCGCTTCTGTCACTTTCGAGTGGCGGGTAAGAACCGCATAGATCTTAAACTGAAGAGTTTGATC
>NZ_JWHY01000003.1:0-450680 GCF_000830495.1 Halomonas sp. KHS3
TCGGCGCCTTGCGGGCCGGYCAGCGTCACGGTGTAGGTGACGGTGCCGCCTTCGGCGACGCTGTCACTGTCGGCACTCAGGGTGGCGGTGACGGTGTCGATAGTGTCGATGACCGTGGTCTCGGCGGCGTCGCCCAGGGTGACGTTCTCGAACGCGCTGCCGTCGGTGGCCGCGGCGTCTTCAAGGGCCACGGTGACGTTCTCGCCGTATGACCGTGGTCTCGGCGGCGTCGCCCAGGGTGACGTTCTCGAACGCGCTGCCGTCGGTGGCCGCGGCGTCTTCAAGGGCCACGGTGACGTTCTCGCCGTCCACGAAGACGTCGTCGCCTTGCGGGTCACGGGTGTAGGTGGCGTCGGTCTCGCCGGCGGCGATGGTGACGGTGTTGCCGCCGTCCAGGGTGACGGTGACCTCGCGGTCGACCGCTTCACTGAGGCTGACCGTGAAGGTCTGCTCTTCGGCTTCGCTGAACTCGGCTTGGTCGGCCACGATGCTGACGCTGATCGCGTCGCCGCCATTGGGATCACCAGGATCGCCAGGGTTACCCGGGGTGCCGGGTTCGTCGGTGACGGTGACGCTGGTCTCACCGGCGGTGACGAGTTGTTCGAACTCACTGTCGCTGTCGTTCTCTACCGTGGCGATGCTGTTGACCAGGGTGGCTTGGCCGCCTTCGAAGGCGTCGTCGGCGGCGGTCACGGTGGCGCTGCCGCTGAGTTCTCCGGCGGCGATGGTGACCGTGGAACCGTCGGCGAGGCGGAACTCGAGGCCGTTGTGTCCGCTGAGGTCGGCGCCTTGCGGGCCGGYCAGCGTCACGGTGTAGGTGACGGTGCCGCCTTCGGCGACGCTGTCACTGTCGGCACTCAGGGTGGCGGTGACGGTGTCGATCGGCGCCTTGCGGGCCGGTCAGCGTCACGGTGTAGGTGACGGTGCCGCCTTCGGCGACGCTGTCACTGTCGGCACTCAGGGTGGCGGTGACGGTGTCGCTGTCGTCAATCGTGACGACGGTGGCTTCGGCACTGCTATCCAGGGACTCGAACTCACCACCAGTAGTGCCTGTGATAGCAAAAGTCTGGCTTTCCTCGCCTTGCTCGTAGACATCATCCGAGCGGCTGTCGAAGGTCACACTGCCAGTTGTTTCACCCGCGGCAATAGTGATCTGTTGCCCATTATTCAGTGTAATAACCAACGGACTGCCCTGAGGGGCGCTGCTAACGCTGGCTGAAACGGTGATCGACTCACCTTCAATGACCTGCTGAGGAACACTTAGGGTAATAACACCAGTCACTCCAGTACCTGGAGTTGGTTCTGGCTCAGGGGTCGGTTCTGGCTCAGGGGTCGGTTCTGGCTCAGGGGTCGGTTCTGGCTCAGGGGTCGGTTCTGGTTCGGGGGCCGGTTCTGGCTCGGGGGTCGGTTCTGGCTCGGGGGTCGGTTCGGGTTCTTGCTCAGGCACTTCATCAGCGGTAGCCGTTGCTACAGCACCACCGTCAAATTCAACAAACTCAGTGCCCTCTAGACCACCTTCGGTGCTGAAACTAAGCGGATCGGTTTCTTCGGCGATACGAGCAACGCGTACGAAATCGCTGCCACCGCCACCGCCACCGGCACCACCACCGGCTGCAGTCGCGTCAAGCAGGTCAAGTAAATCGCCCTCTCCGTCGTCTAGGGCGGCAAGCAGGGCATCAAGATCGTCGTCTTGGGCACTGGCGTCTTCCGTTGCAACGATAAGATCACTAACCAAGTCGGCAGTAACGGCCACCTCTTGACCGCCCTCTACTACATTGGCGTCCGTACCGTCAGCGAAATCTAGCTCTACGCGACCATTATCGGAGGTGATTAGCGTTTCGCCTTCTTGAAGCGTATCACCAATGCGCAGCTCACGTAGATTGCCAGCTTCGTCACGCGCCCATGCTTGCCCTGTAATAGCGATTACCGTTGCAGTTGCCATGTGTCACTCCTAGATCATTGACCGATCACTGTTTGGTACCACTTAATCCTAGTGAATTAGCACTAGTGAGATTAGCGGCATATGAATCCATCCTAGGTGAGTAAGCAATTAAAAAGTATTGTACCGATGGACAAAAAAATGAGGCCTTTTAGGCCTCATTCTGTAACGCAACAACGACTGATTAGTGATGCCACTATTGGTGAATATCTCCCAACAATTAATGTCTGGCTATGCTAAGAACTTAACTGTTCAGCAATCGGGGCCAGCTTAAGGATCAACTGCAGCCGATCCCGTACCGCTAATTTTTTAAAAATAGCGCTTAAATGCGCCTTAACGGTACGCTCGGTAATATCCAACTGTCTCGCCACCTCTTTATTGGTAGCACCCCGAGCCACGGCGAGTGCCACTCCTCGCTCCCGCTCAGTTAGCAGTTCAAGATATTCACTATACTGAAATGAGGCGCCTTGATGGCGCTGCTGGAGCGTCTTAAATGAGCCACCCAGCACTTTGGCTAGCAGCTCTTGTCCTACCCATATGCCTTGATTGGTCACCACCAATGCCACCTGCTTAAGCACCTCAGGGGCGGCTAAGGTATGCACATAGCCACGAGCACCAAGATCTAACGCTCTCAACGCTTCCCGGTCATCCGGTGCATAACTGAGCACTACGGCAACAGCACCTTCAGCAACAATTAAAGGGACTAACTGTGGCCAATTTTTAACAGTAGTGGAAAGCCATACCAAGTCGTTCGGTTGAGCCGATTGGAGCACGGCTTCAGGGTCTGATGAACCAATATTTTCAAACGCTTTTTTCCAACGCCCTTTTAAACTACCGTCGCTGGTAATGAACCAATGCTTCATCAGCGTTCCCCCATGGAATCACGCCACGCTCTTAAGACAGGTTTCAGCATAAACTGCATCACTGTGCGCTTGCCCGTTACTATGTCCACTTGCGCCGTCATGCCGGGAATTACTTGTAGTTTATCGGCGACATTTTCGTTTTCTAAACTGCGCACCCGCACTTGATAGAAGGTATTACCGTCATCATCAGTAATGGTATCGGCGCTAATACGCTCAAGCTCGGCCTGTAAGCCACCATAAATGGCATAGTCATAGGCCGTCAGTTTGATAGTCGCAGGCTGCCCAGGATGCAAAAAGGCGATATCTTGCGGGGCGATGCGCGCCTCAACCAGCAGTTGGTCGTCAGTAGGCACGATTTCAACAACCTCTTCCCCTGGCTGAGCAACACCACCTATGGTGTTGATGTGTATGCGCTGAACAATACCATCAACCGGCGAGCGAATTTCGGTCAGTCGTACCCTATCCTGCAAACCAGTTCCCGATTGTTGCAATGCATTTAGGTCGCCCAACGTTTGAGCCAGATCATTCCGCCACTCACTCCGGCGTTCGGCACCCAGCTCCAGCAATTGCCCTTCTGCTTCTTCCACCCCGGCCTCTAAACGTGAAACAGCGGCATCCGCTTGGTTACGCTCCCCTGTGGCACTAGATACATCTCTCTCTAAGCGCAGCACTTCTACCTCAGACACAGCCCCCGAAGCCAACAGCGGGCGAGTCAAGTTAAGCTCTTGACTGGCCATATTGACTTCACGCTGGGCTGTATCACGGCGAGCTTGCGCCTCTCGCAGCTCTTCCTGACGCTGACGAATGCGGTCATTAAGCACATTTTCTTGTTCGCGCAACTCTTCACGACGGCTTTCATAAACCTCGCGCTCTTGCATCACAATGTCAGGCACTTCTTGACGGAGCTCTTCGGAAGGCTCAAACGCAGTGCCCGTTGCTAGCGCACGTAGCCTTTCAGCACGCGCCTGAAGCGCATAACGCTGGGCACGGTTTTCTCGAAAATCAGAAACAAAGCGCGTAGGGTCGATCTGCATCAGCACTTGACCTGCCTCGACGATCTGCCCTTCGCGAATAAAGATCTGTTCAACAACGCCACCATCAAAAGACTGGATACGCTGTAGTTGGCTTGCAGGGATCACTCGCCCTGCCCCACGGGTTACTTCATCGATAGAAGCAAAATACGCCCACACTAACAACGCAACCACAGTGAGCAGGACGGTATAGAGGAATAACCGTGCACGAATGGGCTCTTGCTGCATACGCGCCCAGTCGGTATCGCTTGCCCAATCGCGGTTTAGGTGGGCAGAGGTCACACGCTTGGCAAACAACCGATCCATAAAAGGGCGAAATGGTTTTTGGCCTTTTTCTGAAAAACGGCCAATGGCGTCAAAACCTTTTTGCTCGGTCGTGGAAGAGGGTTTACGCGCCATTACGATGCCCTCCCGATCTGGCCTTTACGCAATGCCTCTACCACTGTATCCCGCGGGCCATCCGCCACGACCTTGCCGGCATCCATGACAATAATTCGGTCGACCAATGAGAGGAGCGAGGTACGGTGCGTGACCACTAGGATGGTTTTGCCAGCAGCGACGTTTTTAAGGTTGGCTTTAAACGCTTCTTCGCTAGCATTATCCATAGAGCTTGTCGGTTCATCTAACAGCAAAATAGGCGGATCCTGCACTAGCGCACGGGCAATGGCGACAGACTGTTTTTGCCCGCCGGAAAGTGCTTGGCCGCGTTCACCTACTTGCAAATCCACGCCATGTGGATGGTTGTTGACGAGTGACTCTAGGCCGGCCAAGTCAATCGCTCTAAGCAATGCCTCATCCTCAACGCGGTCGCTACCGCCACCCGCCACAATATTGTCCCGCAGAGATCCTGAAAACAGGCTAACGTCTTGAGGAACATAGCCAATATGACGGCGCAGCTGCAGTGGGTCTAACTGGCGAATATCCACGTTATCAACCAGCACGGCCCCCGAGGTTGGCTGATAAAACCCTAGCACTAGCTTGTTTAATGAAGATTTGCCGCAACCAATGCGGCCAAGTAGCGCAACTTTCTCACCGGCTTTGACAGTTATCGATACATCCTTCAGCGCCTCGCGCTCTTCATTGGGGTAACGAAGAGTGACTTTCTCAAGGCGTATATTGCCGGCGAAGCTGGGCTTTTCTACATAAGCCTTGCCTTCATGGCGCTCAACCTTCTTATCCATTACCGCATTGAGTGACTCAAGCGCCGTGGAGGATTGATGATATTGCGCCAGCAGCGCTGCAGCCTGACTTATAGGTGCCATCGCCCGGGAAGAGAGCATATAAGCGGCAATCAACCCACCCTGGGTGAGGTTACCTTCGATGATTTGATATACACCGACGATAATGACGCACACCGCCACACTGTGCTGCGCCCACTGGGCCACGCTGGAGACTGAGGTGCTCACCATCTTAAGCTGCGCGCCAGTACGGGAAAGGAAGGCCGATGATTTTTCCCAGTGGCGCTGGATACGGCTTTCAGCCCGCAGGGCCTTAACATTTTCTAATTGGGAAATAGACTCTACCAACAGTGAGTTGCGCTGTGCGCCGACTTCCCAGGTAGTTTGAGAAAGTTCATGAAGCTTACCCTGAGCAGCCAGCGCGTAGAGCAGCACAAATACGATGCCCACCAATACCGGCAGCACTAGCCAGGGATTAATCAGCGCGATAATCGCCGCAAACATCAGTACGAACGGAAGATCGACAATCCCCAGAATGGTCGCAGAACCAATAAACGCGCGTACCGACTCAAAAGACTGGAGCGTCGAAGTGAACGAGCCGGTTGATGCGGGGCGCTCTTCTAAACGAAGGCCCAATGCTTTAGCCATGATTGAGGAAGAGAGCTTCACATCCGCACGGCTAGCGGCTAAGTCGACAAAGCTGCTGCGCATTAGCCTGAGTACCAAATCAAAGCACAGCACTATAAAGATGCCTATTGCCAGCACCCATAGCGTTTCCGTTGCCTGATTGGGCACTACTCGGTCATAGACGTTAAGCACGAACAGCGGCATGGCGATGGCGAACACATTGATCGCCACCGACCCCAACACGATATCGCGGTAGAGAGATCTATTTTCGCGAATGACGCCCCAAAACCAGTGCTGGTCGCGGCGCTTCTTGACGCCTGGTTCAGACGCGTTATCCACTAGAAACTTAGGACGAACGTATATAGCTTCACCGCTATAGCCCGCATAGAGTTCGTCTAGGGGCAGTTCAACGTTTGATTCAGATAGTTCAGGAAAAATGACGTTCGCTTTTTGCTGTTTGAGATCAATTCCCAACAGCACGCACGCCCTACCTGGTTCCAACAATAGAATAGCGGGGAAGAGCGCTGGGTTAAGCGCCGACAGCTTGCTTTTAACAATTCGCGCCGTCAGTCCAGCACGGGAGGCAGCCCTGCCAAATACGGAAGGCGTTAGCTTGCCCTGCTCCAAGGGCAAGCCAGCTCTAAGGGCCTCTGATGACACCTCATGCTGATGAAATGAGGCAACCGCTTTCAAACATTCGAGTAACTCATCGCCTACTGGCTGCTCGCTAGCATTTGCAGCGGCCGGCCTTTCCAGCTTGGTTTGTGTCACAGAGACCTCATTCCCCTAATGCCTATTTAGGCATCTATTTCCCCTATGATTAGCGAAAGCCGCTAACCCTTCGCCGCCAAACGACGAATAACTCTGTTTCTGCACAGCAAACTATTCGAACACGTTAGCCGTTAGTGACCAGCACATCCTCGTGGCCCAATTGCAGGTACTGGGAAATCATGACTGGCTGCTCATTGGCGGCGTAAGACGACGCTAGCGTATCAGCGTGAGCGGGTAACGAAGAAATACCGCGCGTAAAGTCTTCTAAATTAAAGCCACGAGGCCCTTCCGTTCCACAGGCCATCTCAGCGCTAAGTGTGGCGTCGTCGTACCCCAATTCATCAAGAGTGGGGATATCGTCACGCACCACTTCAAGGGTGTGCATAAGTTGCCCCATTGCTGCTAGCGTACGCGCTTGAGCCAAAGTTAAGTCAAACTCTGCATTCGCGTAGGCTCGACTAGCCTCGAAGTACTCGTTTTCACTATCAAGCACGTCTAACAAAGTACGTTGGCCAATATCAAACTGCTGCTGGTAAGCCCCACGAACCCGGTTGATCGATTGGCGATGATCATTCAGATAGCTCAATTGCTCACCCAAACGCTGGGTATCGTTATAAGCAATTTGCGTGGTTTGACGTACGTTTGTACAGGCCGTTTCGCGCTGATTGACGGCTTGTTCAATACGCGTGGCCGCCGCATCAAAAGCTGCACTATCAGAACCACCGCGATAGAGGTTCATGCTGGCGACCAGTTGAATACTGTGCTCATCACTGCGCCCAGCTATCGAGTCGTCTTGATTATTGGTGCCCGTACGTCCCTGTATATCCAGGCGGGGCATAAAGGCGGCCTTCGCAGCCTCTTGTTCCGCACGTTGCACAGCAATATTTTCAATCGCGGCATGGAACTCAGGGTTCCCCTCAAATGCCATTTCGATCGCTTGGTTGACACCAGCGGGTAGTTCATCGGCCAAGCTAGGTGCAGGCGACATATTCTGAGGAGGAAGTTCGCCTACGATACGCTGATAGCGAGCCGTTACATCGTGCAGGTTCGACGCCTCGGTCATCAAGTTGGATTCGGCTAACGCCAAACGGCCGCTAATTTGCTCTAGGTCAACGCCACGGCCCGCCCCGGAAAGCGCACGCTCTTCAATTTGCGAGAACACACGTTGGTGTTCGCGGTAATTATCTTGAGCTAAACGCACCATCTCGCGGTAGCGAAGCACATCAAGGTAGGTGCGAAAAGCTTCAAGCGTCACCTCTTCACTTGCACCCAGCAGCTCAAAATAGGCAATCAGCCGAGTGCGATCCAAACGCTCTACTTCGCTACGGGTGGCAAACCCATCAAACACCATTTGGGTGAGCGTGAGCTCAGCAAAGTCACTGCTATAGCTTCCGCGCCCATCATTTTGCTGGTCTTGCCGACCCACGCCCGCAGAGATATCAATCGAAGGCAAATAATTACCCTTTGCGACTCTGACATCGCTCCCAGAAGCGCTAAAGTTCGCCCATGCAGCGTTTACATCGGGATTAGTAATGATCGTTTGTTGAATAGTACTGGGAAGATCAGTGGCACCTGGCGCGTAGAGGCTAGCGGGTAGCGACTGCGCTAATGCCGTAAGCGGGACACACGCTAACGTGGTCATTGTCAGCGGCTTAAAAACATGGTGACAGAAGGTTTTTTTTAGTCTCGATACGGCATTTTTTTTCATCGTCAGCGTTCCCTATGATGTGGCACTCATTGCACGCAGCTCATTATTCGTGTGACCCATTGAGCCATGCTGCACTATTGCTTCAAGCGTAAGCTCGCGAAGTCTCATCCCGAAGTGAGCCTGTGTCCCTACGAGCGCCCAATTTTTGAAGTAAACACATGGTAGATAAAACTTAATTAGCTGAGCTTAGCCTAATTTAGTTAATTTCCTACTCATCCTGAGGCTATAAAACCAAATGTCACAAAAAATTACAATAAGAACACCATTAAAACACAAAAAAATATTCAGAATTATTCGTTTTTCTGTGCTTGTTGCAGCCCGAGCCCCAGCAGTATCAGCACTAGCCCAATCAACGTTGAAGGCAAAATAGGCTCTCCCACTACCAGGAAAAGTAACAGCAGTGATACAGGAGGTGAGAGAAAAATCAGGTTGGAGACTTTGGCCGTGCGCGACACTTTATGCACTGCCAACTGCCACAGAATGAAGGCCACCCCCATTTCAAATAGCCCCACATACACACCAGCACCAAAGGCAGGCCAACCGTGCCACTGGTAACCGGGGCCCAGTAATAGCAATAGGGTCAACACAGGTAGGCCAACGCTAAAGTTTTGCCACTGGCCAACAAGGGGTGGTCGGCTATCCCGCGCATTAAGCAGCCAATACAGCGCCCAAAGAAGAGTCGAAGCGAGTGCCAGCACGACCCCTAACGGGTCGGCAAAAGAGACATTTAAAATCGCGCCTCGTGTTGCTATCACCCATACGCCTGCGTAGGCGACCAGCCCAGCAACAATATCCATACGCGTTAAGCGCTGCCCGAGCAAAGGCACGGCCAAAAACGCCATCGCTAAGGCCCAGGTGTAATTTAGTGCCATCGCCTCTTGCCCTGGGAGACGGTCATAGGCGGCGAAGAGCACCAAATAATAAGCCACTGGGTTCATAAGCCCTGCCCACGCTGCTGTCTTCCAACCGGTGCGCAACGCTGTGGCGATATTTCCCTGCTTGATGACCAGCGCCCCCATCAGTGCCCAAGAAACAAGCGCTGCGAGCCACATCAGCTCTAGAGGGCTCATCCAAGCGAGTGCCACTTTGAAGGCCGTTGCCACCGTCGACCATAATGCGACGGCCCCTAAGCCAAACAGGATTGCTTGCCTATCCTGATTCATCGGTCGATATGCCCTAAATCTCGACCCGGCTCCAACTGGTCGCGTACACGCTGTTTAAGAAGCTTGATATCTGGGAAACCGCCATCGCGCTTGCGCTCCCATAACAGCAGATCATCACACCAGATCTCGAACGTACCCCCATGGGAAGGGGCTAATGAGACCTCGCTTAAACCTTCACCAAAGGTTGAGAGCAATTCCTGTGCATACCAACCACTGCGCAGCAGCCATTGGCATTGCGTGCAATAACGGATTTGAATACGTGACATCCCTGATCTCCCAGGCAAGTTAATGTGGCATTCTAAAAGGATATTCTGTCATTTTGAGATGGCTTGAGATAGCTCTCTTGAGACAGGTCGCTTGAGATAGGTCGATTAAGAAGGAGTCCCAATGGCCGAGCATAACGTTTCACAAACTCGCCTGTATGAGTGGCTAACGGGCGATGACGACAGCCGCATGTGCGACGACATACCTGAAAGCGCCTGCGACGAACAACCGCGTAATTTTTTTCTACATATATGGGCCTCTTTGGGCAATAAACTGGCTGACGAGCTGTCGAGCGCGCGTTTAGTCTTACCCTGGCTGATGGGCATTATTGGCGCTCCCATCTGGATGGTAGGTCTGCTGGTCCCCATCCGAGAATCGGGTGCCCTGCTGCCGCAAATCTTCGTAGCGGGGTTTATTCGCTTAAAACCTAAGCGCAAATGGGTGTGGGTGGTCGGCGCGCTGACCCAAGCCTTCGCTGCCTTAACGCTTGCCGTACTGGCGTTGTTCGCCACCGGCACCTTGGGCGGAGCGTTAGTGCTCACAGCATTAGTTCTGCTCTCACTGGCACGTGGCTTATCCTCAATTGCCACAAAAGATGTGCTGGGCAAAACCATTGCCAAGCGCCGCCGCGGTACGCTAATGGGCTGGAGCGGCAGCATTGCTGGTGGTGCAACGCTGGTCGCTGGGACACTGCTAATGTTGTTTGAGAGCCGACCCGGCCATTTAGTGGTGGCGATACTGCTGGCCATAGCTGCCTGCGGGTGGCTAATCAATGCCATCGCCGCCGCACGCATCAAAGAAGCCCCTGGGGCAGTAGAAGGCGGCGAAAACGGCTGGGACAGTATTAAACAGGGACTGTCGCTGTTAAAAGATGACCGTACTTTTTTACACTTCAACCTTGCCAGGGCGCTGCTGCTCTCAAGTGCACTCGCCCTACCCTACATCGCCCTGCTAGGGCAAAACCAAAGCGGCACCGACCTGGGAGGCCTGGGTATACTGATTGTGATGTCGGGGCTGGCCGCGATGGTAGCTAGCCCGGCATGGGGGAAACGGGCGGATCAGTCGAGCCGTGGCGTGATGCGCGATGCGGCGATCGGTACCGCCATTTGCTGCATAATGGGCGCTAGTTTAGCTTGGTTACCCGGCGAGTGGACACACAGCATATGGCCCTATACGGCAGTTTATGCACTACTCGTGATTGTTCACCACGGCGTACGCTTAGGGCGTAAAACCTACCTCGTCGATATGGCCAGCCAAGATAATCGTGCGCTTTACGTGGCGCTCTCGAATACCTTAACCGGCGTATTAATGTTGATTGTAGGTGGCCTTATTGGCGCTTTTGCCCAGTGGTTTGGTAGCGGCACATTACTCCTCATGCTAGCGGCTACCGCCGTGGGGGCCATACTTAGCACCCATCAATTACCTGAAGTCGAGTGACGCGCCACTGGTAACTACATGTATTCAAGCGTGCTATCGAGAGTTCTACCTACATTAGCGTAACGTTCGCGATTGCAATGCGTGACAACGCTCGCCATGATAGGGCCGAATAGCAGTGATGTAGTGGCGCCTTTGCTATGCTGCCTATAATAAGTGATTGGAAATTCCGTTAGCTCATGGGCGAAAGCGACTGTGAACGACGGAAAGGATTGGAGCTGCAACAGGAACCCCTTGATGAAACGATCTCCATTGATCAGTCCAGAATTGCTCGAACGTATTGTTGACGCATCGGAAGACGGCATTGTCGTTGCCGAACAGGAAGGGGATGAAAATATCCTCATCTACGTCAACAAAGGCTTTGAGCGCTTGACGGGCTATAGTGCTGATGAAATTCTGTATCGCGATTGCCGCTTTTTACAGAACGAAGACCGCGACCAGGACGCGCTTGTCGCCATTCGAGATGCGCTAAACGAGGGCCGACCTTCTCGAGAAGTACTGCGTAATTATCGCAAAGACGGCACCATGTTTTGGAATGAACTTTCCATTACGCCGGTCTATGACGAAGCAGACAAGCTGATGTATTACATTGGCGTGCAAAAAGATGTAACGGAGCGTGTAGAAACACAGCTTGCGCTAGCGGAGTTACAAAAGCAGCGAGAAAACAGCTAATCATTAACTTTCTCACTAAAAAAAACTATAAAGCTTGAACTTCATCCCAACTGGCGTTATATAGCGGCAAGGCGCTTGAATTGCGCTAGGCGCTTCACTTTGCAGTTGACATGTGTTTAATAAACTGCACATGTACTCGCGTGAAGCCGTTGTTACGCCGGCACGCCGGCTGGGTTGGAGGACATCACATGAGCCGTGATCCCCTAAGTCGTGAGACCCTAAGTCATGAAACCTTAGGCAACGAAACACTCGACTCAGATGAGTTCGAAAGCTTAGACGCCGTCAATGACGACCACTACAACAGAAGCAAACCGAGCAAAGCTGACAGCTTACGCGCGCGGCGCCAAGTCGAGGCGTGGTTGGAAGAGCGACGACTTCAGCGCGCCATCGAAGATGACTGGGACGAAGAAGAGTAATCCTTGAGCAGCTTGGCCTTCTCAGCAAATGAGCGGGCCTGGCTAGCCAACACCTCAAGTAGCCTAGCCTTTCCTGGTGCAGACCACTATCATCACGCTTCAGCCAGCAATAAGAGCCAGCAGCCTGCTGCTGTCGCTTTCTTCTTTTCAACAACTTAACGGATCTCCATGGCGCAATACGTTTTCACCATGAACCGGGTTGGCAAAGTAGTGCCGCCCAAAAAGCAAATTCTCAAGGATATTTCGCTCTCGTTTTTCCCTGGCGCCAAAATCGGCGTTCTGGGGCTTAACGGTTCGGGCAAATCCACACTGCTGCGCATTATGGCCGGTGTCGATAAAGAGTTTGAAGGTGAAGCTCGTCCGATGCCTGGCATCAATGTTGGCTACCTTCCACAGGAGCCGCAGCTAGATGACGAGAAAAACGTCCGCGACACCGTCGAAGAAGCACTGGGGGCGATCAAAGATGCCCAGGAGAAGTTGGATGGGGTGTATGCGGCCTACGCAGAGCCCGACGCCGACTTTGATGCGCTAGCCAGCGAGCAGGCCCGGCTTGAAAATATTATCGAAGCTGCTGATGCGCATAACCTGGAACGCAAACTTGACGTTGCTGCCGAAGCACTGCGACTCCCCCCCTGGGATGCCAAAGTGGGCAACCTCTCAGGTGGTGAGCGCCGTCGTGTAGCACTCTGCCGCTTACTGCTCTCCAGCCCCGATATGCTGCTGCTTGACGAGCCTACCAACCACCTGGATGCAGAATCGGTGGCTTGGCTTGAACGCTTCCTTCACGACTATAACGGTACAGTAGTGGCGATCACCCACGACCGCTACTTCCTGGACAACGTGGCGGGTTGGATTTTGGAGCTTGATCGTGGCCAAGGCATACCCTTCGAGGGTAACTACTCCCAGTGGCTGGAGCAGAAAGATCAGCGTTTGAACCAGGAAGCCAAGCAGGAAGCCTCGCGTCAGAAAGCCATCAAGCAAGAGCTTGAGTGGGTGCGCAGTAACGCCAAAGGCCGCCAGGCAAAAAGCAAAGCACGCCTCAACCGCTTTGAAGAGATGCAGTCTGGCGACTTCCAAAAGCGCAATGAAACCAATGAAATTTATATTCCGCCTGGCCCGCGCCTGGGCGATAACGTCATTGAGTTTCGTGATGTGGCTAAACGCTTCGATGACAAGCTGCTCTACCAGAACCTCTCCTTCACCATTCCCCAGGGTGCGATCGTTGGTATCGTCGGTGGTAACGGTGCGGGTAAATCGACGCTCTTTAAACTGATTACCGGTAAAGAGCAGCCGGACGAAGGCGAAGTCCTGGTGGGTGAAACGGTCGATATCGCTTACGTCGAACAGCTACGCGACGGCTTAGATGACAAGCAGAGCGTGTGGGAAGCCGTTTCGGATGGTCAGGATATCCTTAATATTAACGGCTACGAAGTCTCCTCGCGTGCCTATGTGGGTCGCTTCAACTTTAAGGGTAACGACCAGCAGAAGCGTTTGTCGGAGCTTTCCGGTGGTGAGCGCGGTCGCTTACAGCTTGCCCAAACGCTCAAGCAAGGCGCTAACGTGCTGCTGCTCGATGAGCCCTCCAACGACCTGGATATTGAAACCCTGCGGGCACTGGAGGACGCGCTTCTAGCCTTCCCAGGCTGCGCGATGGTGATCTCTCACGATCGTTGGTTCCTTGACCGTATCGCCACGCACATTATGGCCTTTGAAGGTGACTCTGAAGTGGTCTTATTTGAAGGCAACTACGCGGAGTACGAAGAGGATCATAGAAAGCGGGTCGGAAACGATACGCCTAAGCGCATGAAGTATAAGCGTATTGATGCTTAATCATTAGCATCACGCTGGCAGTCAATGCTGACAGCAAAAGGCCCCGCAGAGCGGGGGCCTTTTAGTTTGTGTTTGCACTGACGCTAGCGCAAAGCCCTAACGTCTGCGGCCGGTAAAAAATGACACAAGAAACAAAATAAGAAACAGCACAAACAAAATTTGCGCAATGGTGGACGCCGCCCCGGCAATGCCAGAAAAACCGACCGCCCCAGCGATGATCGCAATAATTAAAAACAGCACTGCATTGCCTAGCATCTTCTTGCTCCTCTCCTTGGTAACGACTTCCCTACACCGCCACTTAACCCATTATGCAGCGTGAATATGTCTCAGAGATGATAGGCGCTTTTAGTCATTACCTTAGAGGCCAGCCGTATGCCCCACTTCACCGGTGCCGGAAAGCGAACGCCCCCCGCTTCTAAGGCAAGCTGAGCATGGTGAGCTTCATCAACTGCCATCTGGCGCAGTATGGCGCGGGAGCGGTTGTCGCCACGGGGTAGCGACTGTTGGTGTGAATCAAGATGCTTACCTACCTGCTCTTCGGTCGCGGCGACCAATCCCAAACTAATACGATCACTGACCGCCCCAGTGGCCACGCCAATGCCAAAGGAAGCGGCATAAAACAACGGGTTTAAGCAGCTTGTTCGGCTCTGCAACTGCTCTAGACGCTCATCACACCAGGCAAGATGATCGATCTCCTCTAGCGCCGACTGCTCCATCTGGTGACGCACATGAGGAAGTTTAGCGGTCACGCCCTGCCCCTGATACAGCGCTTGAACACACACCTCACCAGTATGGTTGATACGCATCAAACCTGCTGCATGGCGGCGCTCTTGATCGTCGAACGTTCCCTCAGCCACACCTTCAGCGGGGCTGGTGCGCTGTGGTGAAGCAGCGTGTGGCATAAGCGTTCGTAAAACGGTATCGAACTGATGTATCAGGCGATCTGAACGACTCTGTTGACGATCCATGGCAACACTCCGTTGACTTGCGATAGCGATCTGCCGAACTCAACCGGCAGGCCATGTGAATGCACGCCCACCGAGTAGATGCATATGAATATGGTAGACCGTTTGTCCGCCCATTTCGTTGCAGTTCATCACCACGCGGTAGCCATCTTCAGCAAACCCCTGCTCGCGGGCAAGCTTGGCGGCGGTAAACTGAAGCCGCCCTACTGTGGCAATATCAGCCTCATCGATATCATTGAGCGTGGCGATATGCTTTTTAGGAATGATTAGCTGATGAGTAGGCGCCTGGGGGCCAATATCATTGAATGCCAACACGTGGTCATCTTCATAAACGATATCAGCGGGAATTTCACGGTTAATGATTTTACAAAACAGACAATCCATACAGCTCTCCTTTATTAACTACTTGCCACTTAAGTGTCGAATTATCTCTGCCAGTCTGATGATTGCACCGATGAATTGCACCGGTGAGAGGTAGCTTCAAGCCCGCTACCTTTTAACGAAAGCGTCTCTGGGAAAGAAGATGCCTAACCAAGGGGGCAAGAATCAACTCCATCGCCAGCGACATCCGCGCCCCCGGCACCACTAACGTGTGCGGACGGGTCATAAACGAGTCCTTAATCATCGCCAGCAGCCAAGGGAAATCAACGGTGGAGGGATCACGAAAACGGATGACCACGAACGACTCAGCGTCGGTGGGAATATCCTGAACTTCAAAGGGGTTAGAGGTGTCGACAGTGGGCACACGTTGAAAATTGATGTGAGTACGCGAAAACTGCGGTTGGATGTAGCGCACATAGTCATCCATCCGACCCAGGATAGTGTCAATGACCGCTTCTTGTGAGTAGCCCCGCAGCTTGGTATCACGGTCGATCTTTTGAATCCACTCAAGATTCATGGTTGGCGCCACACCAACCAACAGATCCACATGGCGGGCAATGTCATACTCCTCAGTGACCAGCCCACCATGTAAGCCTTCATAAAACAGCAGGTCGGTACCACAGGGCAGCGACTGCCACTCGGTGAAAGTACCTACCCGGCAGCCTGCTTCAATTTTCTGCTTATCCTCAGCATGGATATAGTGCCGAAAAGTACCCGAACCGTGTTCGCCATACTCACTAAACAACCCTTCCAGACGATCCAGCAAATTCGCCTCTACGGCAAAATGCGAAAGTTCGTCTTTGCGTTCTGGCTCTTCTCGGAAGATGCGGTGCAGGTCATCACGGGTATAGCGGTGAAAGGCATCGCCATCGACCATTGCTGCATGCACATCTTCGCGCAGAAACATGCGCTCAAAGCTGCGCTTCACGGTGGTGGTACCCGCCCCTGAGGAACCGGTTACCGCGATAATCGGATACTCCCGAGACATCAGCCATACCTCGCGTGGGAAAGCGCTTGTTTAACCTGCTCGGGTACTTCGACAGGACGCCCAGTAGCACGATCAATCAGTAGCTGATTGATCCGTGCGGTAGCGACTACCTGCTGAGAATCTGCCTGGTAGATGCGCTGATAGATCGTCAACGCTTTGCCTTGGGGCTCGGGTACAGCGGTGGCAATCGTTAGGCCATCGGGCCAGCGCGCTTCACTTTGATACTGAACGGCGAGATCAGCGACCACCGAAGGGTATCCCTGCATATCCCACTCAGGCAGATCCAGTGCAGCAAAGGCTTGAATGCGCGCCTCGTGGAGCAGTGATACCAGCGCATCATGCCCCAAGTGACGGCCGTAGTTCATATCGGTTACCCTCACGGTCAAGGGGTGACGATGTATGACCGCCTCAGCGGGAAAGTCCAGCTTGACACGCTCCATGCCCTGTTTCCTCGTCAGTATTAGCTTAGCGTAAGGCGTGCTTACTCCTCTCGGGCAATCGCCCTGAAGGCGATATCACGGCGACACTCGACGCCGTCCCAGTGAATAGCATTAACGCCTTGGTACGCTTGCTGCTGCGCCGCTGAGACGCTATTGCCCAATGCCGTTACACACAGCACACGTCCACCTGCCGTAATAATCTCGCCCTGAGAATCCTGCGCGGTACCGGCGTGGAACACTTTGCAGCCCGTTTCTTCAGCCGCAGCTAAACCGTGAATCACATCACCCTTGCGGTAGCTGCCAGGGTAGCCTCCGGCCGCCAGCACCACGCCCACCGCTGCACGGGAATCCCATTCGCAGCGTTGCCCATCCAGCTTGCCCTGGGCACCCGCTAAGCAAAGCTCAGCGAAGTCAGAGGTTAAGCGCAGCATGATTGGCTGAGTTTCAGGATCACCAAAGCGGCAGTTGTACTCAATAACCTTGGGGTTACCCGCCGCGTCGATCATCAGGCCTGCATATAAGAACCCTGTATAAGCATTGCCTTCTGCAGCCATGCCCCTCACGGTGGGCAGAATGACCTGCTCCATGATACGTGCATCAACCTCGGGCGTGACCACAGGCGCTGGTGAATAGGCGCCCATACCGCCGGTATTAGGGCCGGTATCACCATCATAAGCGCGTTTGTGGTCTTGGCTGGTGGCCATGGGTACCACATGCTCGCCGTCCACCATGACAATAAAGCTCGCCTCTTCGCCCTCCAGAAACTCTTCGATAACCACGCGAGCGCCTGCACCGCCGAAGGCATTGGCCTCCAGCATATCGCGAATAGCAGCCTCAGCTTCGGCTTCACTCAGCGCCACGATGACGCCTTTGCCCGCTGCTAGGCCATCCGCCTTAATCACAATGGGTGCGCCCATTTTGCTTAAATAGGCAAGCGCAGAGTCTACGTCAGTAAACGTTTGGTAGTCAGCCGAAGGAATATCATGACGGGCCAGGAAGTCCTTGGTAAATGATTTTGAGCCTTCCAACTGAGCAGCCGCCTGAGTAGGGCCAAAGATAGTCAGACCGGCCGCTTGGAACCGGTCAACAACACCTTCAACCAAGGGAGCCTCCGGCCCCACCACGGTCAAGCCAATCTGCTCATCACGGGCAAAAGCGACCAGGCTGTCGAGATCCGTTGCGGCAATCGCTACGTTGGTCAGCTTCGCTTCCGCCGCGGTGCCGGCATTGCCGGGGGCGACAAAGACCTGCTCAACCTGGGTAGATTGCGCCAATTTCCAAGCCAGGGCGTGCTCGCGACCACCGCCGCCTATCATCAAAACCTTCATGTGCATCCTTCTCAAACGGGAGAGCGTATATCGGCGGCATTATGCCACAGCGCAGCACCAAGTGGGGTCAGGAGGAGGGTTTGTTATCTTTGCTGGTATCGTTGCTATCGCTCTCAGGCTGCTCAGCATCACTCGACTCATCGGCTTGACCCGGCTGATTCAAGGTATTTTGCCAAAAGCGCATGTTCTCTTCGGCAAGCTCACGCATAAATTCTAACGGCGTGTTGCGCATTGCCTGTTTCCACTGGCTCTGCAAACGTTTCTGCTGCTCCAACATCAGTTGCGTACCTTGTTCGAGGTAACGCGACAGCGGCAACGGTGAGGTCATATCGTAAACCCGGATAAGCTGCGCTAGAAGATCGTTTGAAAACACTTCCGCTTCGCTATCCGCTTGCTCCTGCTCAATAATGATAGAGAGCAGAATAGTCCGCGTCAGGTCTTCTCCGCTTTTGGCATCTTCCACCCTGAACGGCTCTTCTTCGATGATTAAACGACGCAGGTCTTCCAGCGTCACATAACGACTCTGCTGAGTATCGTACAACCTGCGGTTTGCATATTTGCGAATTACGCGCACGGCGCATCTCCTTAAACGCGATAGGGACTTTTTTATTCCCGTTACTGGTTCCGTTGCTGATATTGTGCCTGCACCACGCGCCTATGCAAGCCACCTTAATAGTTTAGCAAGGCGTACCGTGCCTGCTTTGTGACCAATAGACCATCATTATGAATTTGATTCTGCTCAATCCCAACGATCTCACCAATGACGGCCACGTCTGCATCACCGATCCACGCCGACTAAAACACCTTCGTGATGTCCATCGATCGGCACCTGGCGACCGGCTCACCGTGGGTGTGCAAGGCGGCGCCATGGGCAAAGCGATGCTAAAAGAGCTCAACGCTGAGCGCGCGTATTTCCAATTAGAAAACCTTGATGAGCCACCGCCGCCACCGTTACCCGTACATTTGGCATTGGCTCTGCCCCGTCCCCGTATGTTGGCGCGTACGTTAGAGCATGTGACGGCACTAGGCGTCAAAGAGATCACCCTGCTACATACTAAACGGGTTGAGAAGAGCTACTGGCAATCCCCTGAGTTACGCCCGGAGAAAATCTACCAGCACTTGCTACTCGGCTTAGAGCAAGCCCGCGACACCCAGCTACCATCGGTCACCCTGAGCAAAGGCTTTCGTCCTTTTTTGGAGCAGCAACTGCCTGGCTTACTCAGCGAACGCCGCGGACTCGTAGCCCATCCTGGCATGCCCAACGCCTGCCCAAGAGGCATAAGTGAACCTACCCTGCTATTGGTAGGCCCTGAGGGCGGTTTTATTGCTTGGGAGGTAGAGCAACTAATGCTAGCAGGTTGCGAGGGTATGCATCTAGGCCCGCGCATTTTACGCGTTGAAACAGCCGTGACCGCGCTTCTATCACGGCTGTTTTAAGCGTTTATCGACAGGCAAGTTAGGACTGTTCATCTTCTGGGTCGTGGGGCACAACGGTGGCGTTTTCCCCACACTCGGGCTCCTGCAAGAAGGTTTCACGCACATCCAGCAAGCCAAGGTGGCTAATGGTACGACGACCGAGCAGCAGCGGATAGTTCATTTCTTCACGGTCACGTAGACTAAACTGCTCTTCGTAAATGGTGTCGCCCATACACACTTCCAACAACACCACTGGACGCTCGTCGCGGCCGCCTGCTCCGCGAACAGCCAATTCTCGATAAAGCGGCCGCTCAATTTGGTCGCTGAATACGTCTCCGCTTCCTTGATCTTCAAGCTTCAAACGAAAGCGCACCCACTCCTCGTCATCCTGCTCGAACATCTCTATATCGCGAGCATCTAATGAAGAGGTTAATGCTCCGCTATCGAGCTTGGCTTTTACCTCGATATCCCAGGGTTGCAGGGTGGCTTTTTCAACCCAGCCGAATACCTGGTCATCATCTGCCATCGCCATGGAAGCAGACAGACCAGAACCTAACAACACGGCACCTAACAACACGGCACCTAACATCACTCTGTTAAAAAACATCTTACCTATCAACTGCATAACATCATCCTTGGAAAGTAGAAGCACCCTTTTAACACTGCTTACTGCGAACGCTGGCGTAGCTGTTCAAGTAGCTCCTGGGTCGCAAACCCATCCGGTATCAACCCTTGATCACGCTGAAAGTTCCGCAAACCTTGCCGGGTGTTGGGCCCCATAATGCCGTCCGCGCCGCCTACAGAGTATCCTACCCGGTTCAATGCGCGCTGAAGTTCTTGAACATTGTCACGGGTAAGTGGCGCTTGATCCCGGGGCCAGCTGTGCTGAATGCCCTCGCGTCCAGCGATCGCATCGCCTAACGTCGCAACGGCCAGTGCATAACTGGTGGCATTGTTATAGCGTAAAATCGCACGGAAATTAGCACCTACCAAAAATGCAGGGCCATTAGCGCCAGCGGGTACCACGATAGCGGCGCTATCGAAGTTCGGCAATTCGCCCTGCTGCGCCTGTACGCCTTGGTTGCGCCACTCGGCACTGCTGCGGCGTTCGGTCTGGGCGTAATCAAACCCTTCGGGCAGGCGTACCTCAATACCCCAGGGTTGACCGGTTTGCCATCCGGCTCGGTCAAGATAGTTGGCCGTTGATGCCATGACATCAGGGATGCTGTCCCAAATATCGCGCCGACCGTCACCGTCGCCATCGACGGCATAGGCTTCGAAGCTACTGGGAATAAACTGAGTATGTCCCATCGCCCCAGCCCAGGAGCCCTTCATGTCTTCAGCAGCGATATCACCTTGATCAATAATCCGTAACGCCGCGAGCAGCTCACCTCGAGCAAAGTCACGGCGTCGACCATCGTAAGCCAGCGTGGCCAGGGACTCCAAGGTCGAAAAATCGCCAAAATTACTGCCATAGTTACTTTCGATGCCCCAAATGGCGACGATTATTTCTGCTGGCACCCCATAGCGCTGCTCCATTTGCTGAGCAGTGTCACGGTGATCAGCCAGCTTTTCTTGACCGTTAGTAATACGCGTGGATGAAACCGCGGTATCCAGATACTCCCAAATAGGGCGAACAAATTCGGGCTGGTAGCCGTCGAGTTCAATCACACGCTCACGATAACGAACGCCATCCAGGGCGTTGCTTAATGTGGCTTCGCTGACCCCTTGGCCTGCAGCGTACTGGCGAAAATCTCGAAGCCACTGCTGAAAATTAGCATAGCTAACCTCAGAAGCAGCCTGGGTATCGACTTCTGACATTAGCTGAGGGTTAGCGACCGCTACGCTTGACGCGAAAGGAGCGCTTAGCGCTGCGACTATGGAAACACACAAAAGAGGGCTGCAGCGCCGCCCAATAGAGAAATTACCAGACATTATATCGATCCTTAGGCAGTCCTTGGCATATCTGGAATGATGGCCTAGAAAAGAGGTAGATACTAGGGTCTGGCCGAAGGTGATAATTACTTTATAACGCTCTCCACGGCGGACGACTCAGCTAAAGTGCCTACTTCACAGCGAGGAATTAGCCATCGCTCCCACTGCTCGGGCACAACGCAGGGAGCATCAAACCTCAAGGGGTCTGCACGCCACGGCTGATGGCGCTCAAGGCCATTGGGCAGTGTTTCGAGCTGCTCCAGCCAGTGAGCAACATAGAGCCCCTGGGGATCGTAATGGCCCGCCTGTTTGAGCACATTAAAGTAACGATCTTGGCGAGGATCGCGCCCAACACCAGCAATATAGCGCCAATTGCCCCAGTTGCTGGCCACGTCATAATCAATCAGGCAGTGCTCGAACCATAACGCCCCCAAACGCCAATCTACCTTTAAGTCTTTAACTAAAAAGCTGGCCACGTTTTGCCGGGCACGATTGGATAGCCAGCCAGTGTGGCGAAGCTCCAGCATAGCGGCATCCACAAACGGCAACCCCGTGGTGCCGTTACGCCAGGCATCGAAAGCGGCACACGGCTGGTCAGTCTGGCGTGAGCCAAACATTTTCGCCCCTTCCAACTGAGCGGCACGGATAAAATACTCCCGCCAGAGCAGTTCGAAGCTAATCCAGTAGCTTGACTCATTACTGCCGTTTTCCGCTTCCCATGCTTTCACAGCCTCATCGACTTGACGAGCTGACAGGCAACCTCGCGCCAGCCAGGGTGAAACGCGGGTTGAAAAATTAGCCCCCAATAGCCCGTTGCGGGTTTTCTTGTAGGTTTCACCGCCCTGTTGACGCCACAAGTAATCCTTCAGACGCCCATGAGCCGCTGACTCTCCTCCCCTATAAGCGTAACCTTGGCGAGGATCGGGCTGCCAGGTAGCGCTCTGCTCACAGACGGCTTTTAGCGGCGGAAATCCCCTTGCCGCCTCGGGCCAAGGGGGCAACGTTATTGGAGCGCAGCGGCTGGCAGGCACAGCACATTCGCTCTCCACACTGCGCCTAAAGGCAGAAAAACTCCCAGGCAGCGCTTCCCGCTCAAAAGGCAGCGCCTTTAGATCAATGAGTCGCCCACTCTCTATGCAATTGAGGGCCGTTTGACTAGGCAGGCCTTGCTCAACCGCCTGAATATGCGCGAATTCCTCAACCCCTGCATGGTCAGCAACACGCACCTCTCGTGCGTTTAGCTTTGACGCCAACTCAATCACCACATCACTAGGCTTGCCAATGCGCACCAGCAGATCGCTGCCACGCTTTAGGAGCTCACCACGCAACTCCATTAAGCTTTGCCATAAAAAGCGCAACCGCGCAGGCCCAATACGCGGCGTTGATTCGCCGTCAAATAATGGCAAGAACCATCGCTCATCTAACACGTAGATACACATCAGATAACTAGGAGGAGAGGCAAAGTGTAAAAGAGGATTATCAGCAATACGCAGGTCGTCTTGCAGCCAGACAATATCAATCGTGCTGTACATGCTTGTGCCTCCTAGGGGTACATTCCTGCCCAGAACTTGGTGCTATCACCGTGGCTTGCTTGGCTACTTGGCACTACGACGGCACCGCTCACTGCAGTAGCGCACCTCGTCCCAGCAGCGCGCCCATTTTTTCCGCCAGAGAAACGGTCGCTGGCATTGAGCACAGTCTTTCTGTGGCAGGTGTTGTTTGCGTCGCATGGTCACGTTTAATCACATTTCTGCGGGGCATGGGGTGAAACATGAACGCATTATCTTATACAGTACAATTATTGTACATGATTTTTTATTGTACATTATTTGTTAAGGGCGAACTAATTACTAGTGTCTTAATACACCCCATCTCCAGACGCAAAAAAACCACCCGAAGGTGGCTTAGCAGCGGTTATTCAATGGCTACTACGCTGTGGTTTGCTCTAGTCAAGCCTAGTCAGGGTCAGTCTCGCGGGGTTGGCGCTTGGCGTTTTCCTGGGTTTCCAGGCCGCTTTTAAGCTCATGGGTTAAGGGATCATAGTTCGGGCGCAACTCATCCTTTACGGTACCGCTCCACAGCTTCGAGCCAACAAAGTACCCGGCACGGCCAATCACGTGGGCCGCCACGGGGGCGGTCATCAGGATAAACACGATGATGGCAAATGAGCGGGCCACGATCCCCACTTCAGCAAAGTGCATGGCCGCTGCCAACATAATTAAGATAACGCCTAACGCCGCGGCCTTGGTAGTGGCATGCATGCGGGTTAACAAATCGGGCAACCGCAGCAATCCGACTGAGGCAAGCAGTATAAATAGTGCACCACCAATGATTAACGCGCCCTTTATGAAATCAATCATCCCTTGGGCCTCCCCTTTCCAAAAAGCGCGCAAACGCAATTGCCGCTAAGAACCCCATTAATGCGATCACAATGGCGGCATCCAGAAAGCTAGCCACGTCAGACTTGATGGCATAAACCCCGACCAATCCCACCACGGTGGTAGAAAAAAGCTCTAACGCCACCACCCGATCAGGCAAACTCGGCCCGCGCACTACACGCACAAAAGTAAAGATAAGCGCCAGGCTCATGATGACTTGGCTTATTAAAATGACGGTATCCATTAGCGAAATAGCTCCAAAGCCCGGTGCTCCATCTCTTTTAAGTTGCGCCGTAGCTCCTCTTCATTGTCTAAAAACATCGCGTGGATATACAAGACTTTACGGTCATCTGATACATCCAGGCTCAACGTTCCTGGTGTCAATGAAATCAGATTGGCTACCAGAGTAATTTCCATTTCGGTACGCGCGGAAAGCGGCATCGCAATGACCCCAGGCTTCATATGCCAAGGGGGGGTGACAATATCAAAAGCGACACGCAAGTTGGCTTGAACAAGTTCTTTTAGAAAAAAACCAATAAAGCCGATAAAACGCGGTACTCGCGCAGGATAGCCTTTTAGGGAATCAAGCTGAGGTTCGATGAGTATCAGCGTAATGTAGCCAAATATTAGCCCGACAAGGAGGTTTAAGCCGCTAAAATCACCGCTTAACAGTACCCAAGCAAGGCCTAGCAGTAGGTTCCAAATGGCTCCGGTCATCGCGCTGTCTCCCCGGCGTCCGCCTCAGGTTGATCTTCTGCCGCCCCCGTTGGCTGCAGCAGAACATCGTCTGCACTGGCTGAAGCACCCAATACGGCTTCGATGTACCCCGAAGGTTCAAACAGTTGATCACCAATACCCATCATCACCCACATAATAGGTTCTGCAAGCACACCAATGAGCAGAGAAAATAACGCCAACACCATAACGGGCGAATACATCATCCACAGGCTAGGCTTTAACAGACGACCGTCGTCACCAGTTGGCGTGGCAGTCGCAGGCACGTCGTTATCTTCGGGTAACGACTTCCAAAACACTTCATTCCAAATTTTCACCATGGAATAAAGCGTCATCAATCCCACCGCCAGTGCAATGCCGGTCACCACATAGGCTTCAACTTCCAGGCCTGCACGCACAATCACGAATTTGGCAAAAAAGCCTGACAGCGGCGGCACCCCCGCCAGCGAGAATGCAGAAAGAAAGAACGCCACGGCAAGCCAAGGGCGATCTCGGTACAGCCCGCCCATTTTTTTAAGCTGGTAGGTTCCCTGCAAACGGTGGGTGATACCACTGATCAAGAAGAGATTGGTCTTCACCACCATGTTATGCACGATGGCAAACACGCCACCGGCGATCGCCAAAGGTGTGTAAAGAGCTAAGCCTAAGATCATATAGCCAATCTGGCTGACGATATGAAACGACAAGATTCGCCTAAACTCATGCTGGGCGGCGGCACCGAGCACGCCTGTTACCATAGTGAAGGCAGCACCCCAGAGCATAATCTCCTGGAGATAGCCCATGGTTTGATCGAACATCAGGGTAAAGACACGGAACATCGCATACACCCCCACCTTGGTGAGCAACCCGGCAAACAGCGCCGAAACAGCGACCGGTGGGGTGTGATACGAGGCTGGCAGCCAGAAAAATAGCGGAAAGGCGGCGGCTTTGATGCCGAAGGCCACCATAAACATGACCGCCAGCACTTCCACCATACCGGTGTGCTCTGCCTCATCCATGCGCAACGCAATGTCGGCCATGTTGAGTGTACCCACCATGCCATAGAGTAGCCCCACCGCGGTCAGGAAGATGACCGATGCCAACAGGTTCAAGGTGACGTACTTAATCGCCCCTTCCATCTGCGCGCGTTCTCCCCCCAGAATCAGCAGCGCAAAAGAGGCCACCAGCATTACCTCAAACCATACATAGAGGTTAAAGATATCGCCGGTTAAGAAGGCCCCCATCACCCCGGCGAGCAGCAGGTGCATTAACGGATAGTAGCCAAATTTTTCGTGGCCGCGGCCAGTGGTGGCCAGCGAGTAAACACCCATTGCCAAACCGATAATAGCCGTCATTAACACCATCACCGCACTTAACAGATCGGCTATTAAGGTAATCCCGAAGGGAGCTGGCCAGCTACCCATTTGCATGGTGACATAGCCATCTGACAACGTAGATACAAACAGCCACAGGCTAACCATGAGTAGCGCAACATTACCTGCCACCGCCAAAAAGCGCTGCATGGGGCGCGCGCGCCAAAACAACAAGGAGACTGCCCCGGTTAGCAGGGGCAAGAGGACGGGAAGAGCAACTTCAGGCCTCACGTATCAGTATCCTTCATCTTATCGAGATCATCAGCCTTAACGACTTCGTAGGCGCGTCGAATCAATACCACGGCAAAGGCAAGCACCCCAAAGGCAATCACAATGGCCGTCAGCACAACCGCTTGGGGTAAGGGGTCGGCTACCCCGCTGGGCGGCAGCATCATCCCCTCAGGGATAAGCGGAGGTGCTCCACGGGTCATGCCCGCCGTGGTAAAAATCAGTAAATTGGCGGCATTAGAGAGCAGCATCAGACCAATCACCAGTTTGACGATAGAACGACGCAACATCATAAAAATAGCCGTCGCATACAGCAGGCCAATCGCCACTGCCATTAATGGTTCCATGCTGTGCCTCCTGTTAACTCAAGGTTCATCCTTGTCGACCTCCATAAGCGTCATCACCATGCCGGTGACCGAACCCAGCACAGCAAAATAGACGCCTACATCGAAAATCAGCGGCGTGGAAGCTTTAAAGTCGATAACCGGGATAGTCCACCACTGGGCTGTCAGAAATGGCTGCCCCATAAACCAGGCAGGCACTACCGAGATCATTCCCAGCAATAGCCCAACCCCAATCAGGTCTCGGGGGTCGACCATGCGCAGCACTTCTTTGGTGGCACTTACACCAAAGGCAAACAGATACAGCGTAAACGCCCCTGCCGCTACCAAGCCGGCAATAAATCCTCCGCCCGGCTCGTCATGCCCTCGCAGCAATAGGAAAATAGAAAACATCAGTTGCAGCGGCATTAAAAACCGTGCGGCGGTATTAAGAATAATCGTGCCTGACTTAACCATCGTAAGGCTCCTTGGCAGCTACTTTACTGCTGTCGGTGGTTTTGGTGTTATTGCGTAGCTTTAACATGGCGATCACGCCGATGGCGGCAAGCGCTAACACGAACATCTCACCTAAGGTATCCAGGGCACGGTAGTCGACCAAAATGACGTTAACGATGTTGCGGCCATACGCCAAAGGCGCGCTGTTCTCAATCATGTAGGTCGAAATGGGCTCAAACTGTTGAATGCTCCAGGAGGTCATAATCAGTAGGCAGATCAAGATACCCACCATAGCGGCCACCACGCCGTCGCGTATGCGCTCCAAGCTGGTGGAAAGATTCGAGAAGCGTGGCAGGCGAAACAGCACCAGTACCAGCAAAATAACCGTTAAGGTCTCTACCAGCAGTTGGGTAATCGCTAAATCTGGCGCACTGAACAGAACAAAAATCAATGCAATGGAAAAACCCATGATGCCCACGGAAACCACTGCCCCCAGCCGCGATCGAGAAATGGTCGCAAACAGTGCCCCCATCACCATAGTGCCAGCCACGACTACCTCGTGAAAACGCACATCCAGGTCAACGGCAAACACAGGCGAATGGCGTAATAGAATTGAATTACCGATCAGTGCAATAAGCGTCGCTAACATCACTAAAATGTAGTTACGCATATAGCCGTTTTGGAGCAGCCGAGTTTGCCACTCTGAGAAGTGCACAATGCCATTCATCATGCTTTCATACCCAGCCTCGGGGCCATGGCGCATCACCGGTGCCAATACAGAGAGCTTGCCACGCACGCTGTCCCAACGCCTAAACAGCAAAAAGCCTAAACCAAGGCTAACGATCGACATTATCAACGCGACGTTAATGCCATACCAAAGCGACAGCGCCACTTCTACTGTTTGCCCGGATATAGCAGTGGCGGTTGCCGTTAACAACGCATCAGCACCCAGCACAGCGGGCATCAAGCCTAACAGGAGCGACCCTAGTGCGAGCAACGCGGGCCCAAGCAGCATACCAGGCGGAGCTTCATGTGGTTCAAGCGGGGTTTGGTGACGCTTACCGTAAAAAGGACGTAGCGCCACAATGAAAGCAACGGCGATAGTTAAAATAGATGCCAGAAAGGCGAACAGCACCAGTAGTGTTCGGAAGCTATCGGCACCGAGAACTGATTCAAGCATCAGTTCTTTACCGATAAAACCGAGTAGCGGCGGCACACCGGCAAGCGAAAGCGCAGCCACCAACGCAATGGTGGCAGTCAGCGGCATCACTGAGCGTAACCCGCCCATCTGGGTGACATCTTTCGTGCCGGTCTCATGATCGAGAATACCGGCGACCATAAACAGCGCCCCTTTATACAGCGAGTGCGCGAGCAGGAAGGTAACAAACGCGGTCATCGCGTACTCGGTGCCGATGCCCAATAGCATCGTCAGCGTGCCCAGCGCCATAATGGTCGAGTAAGCGAGCAGCTTTTTGATATTGGTGTGATGAATCGCTAAAAACGCACCCACCAGCATAGTGGTTGCGCCGACCACGGAAAGAACGCCAACCCACATCGCAGTGCCACCCAGCTCCGGGTGTAAGCGCGCCAGCAGATAAATACCCGCTTTCACCATGGTGGCCGAGTGCAGGTAAGCCGAAACCGGAGTCGGCGCGGCCATGGCGTTGGGTAACCAAAAGTGAAACGGAAACTGAGCCGATTTGGTGAAAGCACCCAGTAGTAAACAGATCAGCATCGGCGTGTAGAGTGCATGTTCACGCAGGTCAGCCTCCTGATCGAGAATCTCCGCCAGCGACCAGCTACCACTGGCAATCCCTAGCAGCACCAGCCCAGCCATTAATGCTAACCCACCCGCCACGGTAACGAATAAGCCCTGCCGCGCTGATTTACGTGCATTGATATCAGCGTGGTTAAAACCAATCAGCAAATAGGAGGTAATGCTGGTCAATTCCCAAAAAACGAATAGCGTTAATAGGCCGTCAGCTAGTACCAGCCCCAGCATCGACACCATGAAGGCGAGCAAGGCGATGTGAAACCGGGCAAGATCAGGATGATCTTTAAGGTAGCCGCCGGCATATACCAGCACGCAGGCCCCCATAACGGTAATCAATAGCCCAAAGAGCAACGATAGACCGTCCAACAGGAAGGTAAGACTGATTCCCAGAGAAGGCACCCACTGCCACTCTAAAAGTAGGCTACCGTTCTCAATGACCTCAGGGGCTTGAAGTGCCAACCACGCCGCCAATCCGGCAGGAAATAGAGCCAGAACCAGGCTGGCACGCTGGCCGAACCAGTGGTTTAACATTGGCGAGAGCGCCGCCAGTACGAAACCCATTAACACGGCAAATTGTATCAAGCGAAACCTCCTGAAAAACGAAAGGCTCACCACCAAGACAGCCGCTAGCGGTTAGACACCTTGCTTTGCCAATGATATGCCAGCGTTGAATAATAGTGATTCTAAAGTTGTACACCATATAACAGGCAGTTTTGACTGACCAGTCAAACGCTTAAACGCAAACAGCCGCTCAGCGATTAATTTCGCAGGGCGGCTGCTATTAGCTTTCAGTTATGACGAGTAGCTAGCTAAACACTAGGGTTTGGGGCCGATAGCCATCCTGCTAATTCATTGTTGATGACTGCTAACAGTGCCTCAATGTGGTCATCGCGATCATTCAGGCAAGGTATATAGCTGAACGTTTCGCCACCCGCTTCCATAAAGCTATCGCGGATCTCCTCTTCGATCTCTTCCAAGGTTTCAACACAGTCGGAAGAGAAGGCAGGCGACATAATCGCAATGTGTTTATGTCCCTGCTCGGCGAGTTTGGCCACATGCTTAACGGTTTGCGGGCCGACCCATTTCTCGGGGCCAAACTGCGACTGGAAAGCGGTATCCACTTCCTCTTTGCTAAAACCAAGTTTCTCGCGAAGCAGGCGCGTCGTTTTCTGGCACTGACAGTGGTAAGGATCACCCTCCATCAGGTAGCGCTCGGGAACGCCATGGTAGCTGGCAACCAGCTTGGTCGGCCGGGTCGAGAAACCGTCGTAGGCTTCTTGCACTGAGTTGGCCAACGCCTGAAGGTAGGCAGGATGTTCAAAATAAGCGGGCACCGTACGTATATAAGGCTGCCACTTCATCTTCATCAGGGTGCGAAACGCCTGATCATTCGCCGTCGCCGTGGTGGGCGAACCGTATTGAGGATAGAGCGGAAAAAACACGATTCGCTCGCAACCCTTCTCTTTTAATCGCGTTAGCACGCTTTCCGTCGAGGGGTTACCGTAGCGCATGCAGAAATCGACCTCGACATCATCACCATAAAGCGCCTTTAACCGTGCGGTCATCTTCTCGGTCTGGGCACGCGTCGTTGTTAGCAGCGGGCTTTCGTTTTTCTCGTTATTCCAGATTCCCCGGTAGGCCTTGCCCGATGAGAACGGACGCTTGGTCAAAATAATCAGCTGTAGCAACGGCTGCCATTTCCAACCGGCATAGTCGACCACACGCTTATCAGAAAGAAACTCATTAAGGTAACGACGCATTGACCAGTAGTCGGTGGCATCCGGGGTTCCCAGGTTTGCCAGCACAACACCCACCTTGGCGCGCGCTACTGGTGGATGATCGCTGGGTGCATGGGCCAAGCGGCCCTCGCCCGGCTGATCCTTGACGACATTCTCGGTCATTACTCATGCTCCTGAAAAATAACGATGGTGCTCAGTACCTCTATCAATTGATTAAATCCTATCACTTTTCGGCAAAGTGGCGGTATAAAGTTATACTATCGGCATCATTTGTATAATTACAGGCTAACTCATGTCCAAGCCTTTGCTTTTGGTGCTCGGCGACCAGCTCTCGTTTTCACTCACAACGCTGCAAGACGCGCCCGCCAATGCCGTGGTTGCCCTGTGCGAAGTTGGCGAGGAAGCGCGCTATGTTCCCCATCATATCCATAAAATTGGCCTCTTTTTGGCTGCCATGCGTCACTTTGCCCAGGCACTGCGCGAAAAAGGCTTTCAAGTGCACTACAGCGCGCTGGATGATGCAGATAATTGCCACTCCCTTATTGAGGAAGCCGAACGCATCGCGCAACAGTACGGCTGCAATGAGATACGCGTTGCCCGACCTGGCGAATGGCGGCTATGGGAGACGATGCAGCAGCGCGAAAACGCAACGATTCCGTGGCGACTACTTGAGGATGAGCGCTTTTTCACCACACCCGATGACTTTAGCCAATGGGCAAGCGGACGCAAACAGCTGCGCCTTGAGTACTTTTACCGAGAACAGCGCAAACGTACCGGGTACTTGATGGAGGGCGACGAGCCCGTTGGCGGCAAATGGAATTTTGACCACGACAATCGCCAGCCTATCAAAGCCAAACTGGATTTCCCTGAGCTACCTCAACATCGTCAGGATGCGATCACCCAAGAAGCGCTAAACGATGCCAAGCGCCATTTTGGCGACCATATGGGGTCTCTGGATAATTTCAACCTGCCTGTCACTCGTCGACAAGCGCTGGTGGATTTACACCATTTTATAGACCATGGATTGGCTGATTTTGGCCGCTATCAAGACGCAATCAGTGACTCTGCACCTTATTTGTATCACTCGCGCCTCTCAGCTGCGATGAACATCGGCCTGCTGTCGCCCCATGAAGTCTGCGAAGCCGCCGAGCAGCGTTACTATGGCGGTGACGTGTCGATCAACGCCGTGGAAGGGTTTATCCGCCAAATTCTTGGCTGGCGTGAGTATGTGCGAGGGCTCTACTGGACGCAGATGCCCAGCTACAAAGGGTCTAATCAGCTAGGTTTTGAGCGCGACCTGCCAGCGTTTTACTGGGACGCGGATACCGATATGCGCTGCTTGCAGCGCGCTATTCAGATGACCATCGACAATAGCTACGCCCACCATATTCAACGACTGATGGTGACAGGCAATTTCGCCTTACTATGCGGAGTTAAACCTGAGGCGCTATGCGACTGGTACTTAGCGGTTTATGCAGATGCCAGTGAGTGGGTAGAGCTGCCTAACACCCTAGGGATGGTGCTCCATGCCGACGGCGGCTTAATGGGCTCAAAGCCCTACTGTGCGTCGGGCAAGTATATCGACAAAATGTCCGACCATTGTCAGCACTGCCGTTACTCACCCAAGCAGGTCACGGGGCCAAAAGCCTGCCCTTTCAACAGCCTTTACTGGCACTTTCTCGAAACCAACGCTGAGCGCCTGAGTAAGACCCCTCGCATGAAGCTGATTTACGGCTCCCTCAACCGCATGGCCGACGAGAAGCGCGAGGCTATCCGCCAACAGGCTGAGCACTTTTTGGATCAATTGGAAACATCGCCTGGCTACGGGCAGCCCTGCCACACAGCAGGTTATTCGGCCAATACCAACCAGGAGTCACCATGAGCCGCTACACGCCACTACATGCTGCACCGCCAGTTACGCTATTTCACGATGGTCACTGCCCCTTTTGCCAACAGGAAGTCGCGTGGCTGGAAAAGCATCGCCATCGGGAACACATCGCGCTGATAGATATTCAGGCCCGTGATTTTAACGCTCAGGCGTATGGGCAAGAATTTAACGCCATGATGGGCCAGTTGCACCTGCGTGATAGTCAAGGGAGATGGTACATCGGCATGGATGCCAGCCGTGCCCTCTATGCAGTGTTGGGCTATCGGCGGCTGGTGAGGTTTTCGTGCTTACCGGGAGTACACGGCATAATGAATGCCGGTTACCGATTTTTTGCCCGTCGCCGAATTCGGCTTGGGCAGTGGTGGGAAAAGCGTCAGACTAAACGTTGATGGGTGAGAGCAGCGTTAAAAAACAAGCGGCATACGCGATGTGAGCGGCTCACTATAGTGCGCGTCGCGGCCTATCACTTCATCGTGGGGCACATGCTGTACTAGGTAAGCGCGATGAATCCCGGCGCGCTTGAGATCCATATAGGCATCATCTAGCGAGCGAAACAGCATTGGCTTGGTACGCTGCGTCAGCATATGACGCTCGCCTTCAACGTCTTCCAGCTCAACCTGATAAAAACGGCTGCCCGAATGGGTAATCACGCGAATTTCAAAATTGTCGTGATTGGCGACAAACTGCTTAAGATCCTTAAGTTCCATGGTTCCCTCCTATTATTTGGCTATTTCATACGTTATGTCAGACGGCATGTCATCAGGGCACAGCATGACTGTACCCCATGACACTTCTGTTGCCCCGTCATTGCAATGTAATGACAACAAGCAATAACTAGACATTAATAGCTAGGAGGTCAATAGTGCAAGAGAGTTCCTGACCGGAAGGTCAAGATATCAATTGATTATTGATATTCAGAGGGGTCGATCGCTTTGCCAAGCGAATTGCGGTCAATCCAGTTGCCGCCTTTAGTCTCTTTGTAGCGGAACACGACCTTATCTCCCACCGTCACAGGCAGCTCACCATCTTCAGTCTGGTAACTATACTTCTCGCCTGCGACCACTAAATGGTAGCGATAAAGATCCGGCATACCTAGCCACTCTTTAAAAGGGCCTTCGCGCTCTATCGCCTCTAGCTCACCGCGACCTTCTAACTTAGGAAGACGCTGCCGGTTACCGCGCCGAAATCCACCTGCCATTTGCTGCTCCCGTTTTTACATATCGTGGGTGAGGCATTATACGAACTCGCCCCCCATCCTCAAGCTACTTATCACTAGCCTGTCATCACAAACCAGTCATCATTAACTTAGTCGCCGAACGCTTGGCCGTAACTATCCGGGGCCAAATCCTCAAAGCGGGTATATTTGCCGATAAAGGCCATATGCACCGTGCCGATAGGACCATTACGCTGCTTACCGATAATTAACTCAGCAATCCCCTGATTGTCGGGATTATCTGGATTATAGACCTCATCGCGATAAACGAAGGCAATGACGTCGGCATCCTGCTCGATCGCACCAGATTCCCTCAGATCCGACATAACCGGGCGTTTGTTGGGGCGCTGCTCCAAGGAGCGGTTCAACTGAGAAAGAGCCACCACAGGGCAGTTAAACTCTTTCGCCAACCCCTTCAAGGAGCGCGAAATCTCGGAAATCTCACCGGTGCGGTTTTCGCTAAAGCCAGGGATCTGCATCAACTGAAGATAATCGATCATGACCAGTGCGATATTGCCATGTTCACGCACCACACGGCGCAACCTTGAGCGCATTTCGTTAGGCGACAAGGCCGCGGTGTCGTCGATAAACAGCTGTTTGTCTTTGAGCAGATTAACCGCTGAGGTTAAACGCGGCCAATCCTCGTCCTCCAGTTGCCCGGTACGCACACGGGTTTGATCGATTCGGCCCAGGGAAGACAGCATCCTCAGCATGAGCGACTCTGCGGGCATCTCCATGGAGAACACCATGACTGGCTTGTCGCTGGAAATCACCGCATGTTCAACCAGGTTCATAGCGAAGGTCGTTTTACCCATCGAGGGTCGACCGGCGATGACCACCATATCGGATGGCTGCAACCCGGTGGTCATTTCATCCAGATCACGAAAACCAGTGGAAAGCCCGGTCATTTCACCTTTCAGATTAAACAGCTCATCAATACGATCCACCGCCTTGGTCAATAGATCGCTCATGCCAATGGGGCCGCCCGTTTTGGGGCGCTCCTCGGCAATCTGGAACACTAACCGCTCGGCTTCGTTAAGCAATTCATCAGCCGGGCGCCCCTGGGGAGTAAAGGCACTATCGGCAATTTGATTAGCCGCACGGATCAGCTTGCGCAGCGTTGCCCGCTCACGCACGATATCAGCATAGGCGCGAATATTACTGGCAGAGGGCGTGTTACGAGCAAGCTCTGCCAAAAACGCCAGGCCGCCTACGGTATCCAAGTGATCACGCGCTTCCAGCGCTTCAGAAAGCGTCACCACATCCAGCGGCTGACCGGCTTCAGCCAGATGAATCATCACGTTGAACACCAAACGGTGCTCATAGCGGTAGAAGTCATCAGCGACCAACCGCTCTGAAACGTTATCCCAGGCCTGGTTGTCTAGCATGAGCCCGCCTAGTACCGACTGCTCCGCCTCTAATGAATGCGGCGGCAGTTTTAGCGCTGCCGTTTCTGTATCAGCAGAAGGCTGGTCCTGCATAGCGAGCTCCTTTAAACACTACTGCGTAGCCGGTGAAGATGCTTATCTTAGCCGCATGCGGTGCGACTACCAACATGATCAAGGCGTTGTCTTAAAATACCCAGCGGGGGATGGGCTGGATAGTTTTGGCAACGCCCAAAAAATAGCGAATATCCAGAACTAGCGGATACCCGGAAAAACAAAAGGCGCGGGAGAAACCCCGCGCCTTTTGAGGCAGCTGTATTAGCTGCCGTTAGTAACGACTTTACGTCGTTACTAACTTAACTACTCGCTCAATTACTCTGCAACTACCACTACGCGTACAACGGCATCCACTTCAGCGTGCAAGTGAAGAGTGATGTCGTATTCGCCAGTTTGACGAATTGGGCCATTTGGCATGCGGACTTCGCTTTTGGCAATATCGATGCCAGCAGAGGAAATCGCGTCGGCCAGGTCACGCGGACCAATAGAACCAAACAGCTTGCCTTCATCGCCTGCTTTGGAAACCAAAGACAGTTCGATGTCGTTTAGCTGCTCAGCGCGCGCTTCGGCTTCTGCCTTACGCTCAGCGGCTTGCGCTTCGAGCTCAGCACGCTGTGCTTCAAACGCTTCGATGTTGTCTTTGGTGGCCGGTACGGCTAAGCCGTAAGGCACCAAGTAGTTACGACCATAACCAGGCTTCACGGTGACCTTGTCACCCAGGCCGCCCAGCTTACCAATGTTGTCGAGCAGAATGACTTCCATCTCGTAAACCTCTTGTCAGTTGCTGCGGGCAAGGCGTGCGCGAACGTTCGCGAATGTATCAATCAGCCCCAACAGCAGCACAATGAGAATCGTGGGCCAGGTCGTGATCAGTAGCACATAAAATGCTACCAGCCACAGCCCGTTCATCCCCTTTATTCCAATAAACCCGTGCACTAACGCAACGCCAGCTACCAACAGCGGAATCCAACCAAGCATCGCCAGCGCATGAGCGCCTAGCAGCATACCTATCACCCCAATGACGACCAGCACGGCCAGTTCTTTAGGGGTCAAGCGCAGTGCGTGAAACTCTTCGCGAAAGCCACCTGGGTTGTACAACCCAGCTTGCCAACTCCGCGCAAGTGCCAAGCACACTATGGCTGCCAACAGCACCACAAGCCCGGTTACTCCACCCACCACCAGTGCGGCAATGGTTTGAGTATCGTAGCCTTGATTGGCAAATTCCGTGAGCATGCGATCCACTTCTTCTGAACCTTCTCGCAACTGCTCAAGCATTAGCTCAGTGCCACCTGGCGGACTGAAGATGCCGAGTTGAACCATGACAGAGGCGACCAACGTCCCCACAATCAAGGTTTCTCCCCAACGCATCCTCTCGCGCAGGATAACGGCCATCAGCGTAACCAGCAGTATGCTAGCAAGCGGAATCACATCACCCTGAGCCCACCACCAACCGGCTGGTAGTGCTGCGGCGATGATGACCGGTAGCGCAGGGGCAAAACCTCTGCGCAGCGTCATCAACGCAGCGATGGCTGCTCCTAACCAGAACAGCCAAGGCACTAGCGTTGCCAAGGCCGCCCCGCCTGCAGCGTAAGGCGTGCCCCGCATTAGCCATCGGGCTAGTGCCAGCATCACGTTAAACGCTTACTGGTGGCTATCGGAGTAGGGCAGCAGTGCCAGATAACGCGAACGCTTGATAGCGGTCGCCAACTGACGCTGATAGCGTGCTTTGGTGCCGGTAATACGGCTTGGAACGATCTTGCCGGTTTCGGTGATGTAAGCCTTCAGCGTGTCCAGATCTTTGTAATCGATCTGCTTGATGCCTTCAGCGGTGAAGCGGCAAAACTTACGGCGACGGAAAAAACGTGCCATGGACTAGCTCCTTAAAACGTGCAGTGAATAAAATCAGGCAGTTTCTTCTTCTTCAGCGCGCGGTTTTTCTTCGCGACGCGGACGTTTTTCTTCTGCCGGTTTCATCATCGGGGAAGCTTCAGTAACAGCTTCTTTGCAGCGAACAACCAGGCTGCGGATAATGGCGTCGTTGTAACGGAAGATGTTCTCGATCTCGTCGAGAGTCTCGCCGCTACATTCAACGTTCATCAGCACGTAGTGGGCTTTGTGGATCTTGTTGATCGGGTAAGCCAAGTGACGACGGCCCCAATCTTCTAGACGATGCACAGTGCCGCTGTTTTCGGTAACGATGCTGGTGTAGCGCTCGACCATTGCCGGCACCTGCTCGCTTTGATCCGGGTGGACCATAAACACGATTTCGTAATGACGCATGGGATCTCCTTGCGGTTTGACAGCTTCCTTTGTGTGCCATTGCTTAACGCAATAAACGACGACAGGGAAGCAAGGAGTTAACTGAAGTGCTCCGCCACCGCGCTAGGCGGCCACAGGGGCATCAAACAGAACTTTTCATTTCAGCAAAAGCTAATACTTCAACGACAGCTAACACCCGCTTGCAGACAAACGGGCGCGTGTATCTTAGTAGCACGGCGGTTAACTTGCAAGCTGGCGCTGACGGACAGCCTCGAACAGGCAAATACCAGTAGCCACCGAGACATTAAGGCTAGAGACCTCCCCCGCCATGGGAAGCTTGGCAAGATTATCGCAGGCTTCGCGAGTCAAGCGCCGCATGCCCTTGCCTTCCGCTCCCATCACCAGCGCGGTGGGGCCGGTCATATCAATGTCAAAAACGCTGGCCTCAGCTTCGCCAGCCGTACCGGTTATCCAGACACCGGCATCTTTTAGCTTGGCCAGGGTGCGAGCCAGGTTAGTCACTTGATAAACCGGCACCACTTCGGCGGCGCCACAAGCGACTTTACGCACCGTTGCATTGAGCGGTGCGGCTTTATCTTTCGCCACAATCACGCCGTGGGCACCGGCGGCATCCGCGCTACGCAGGCAGGCACCAAAGTTATGCACATCTGTCACGCCATCCAAAATCAGCAACAGCGGTGGTGTATTCGAGGGCCAGGCGCGTAGCTTAAGCCAGAGCGACTCTTCACCTTCAGGAGTTAACGGCGGACAAAACGCCACCACTCCCTGATGAGCCGCCCCCTGGGTTAGCTGATCAAGCAAATCCCGGGGCTGCTCTTTTACTCGAGCACCATGCGCCTGGGCCTGGGTAATCAGCTCTTTTAAGCGGCTCCCTGCCCCCTGCTGCACCCAAAGCTCTCGGGGCGCTTCGCCTCTGTCTAACAGGCTTTGCAATGCATGAACGCCATATACCTGATCCAAACCATCAGGGGTCTTGGGACCCCGCCGTGAAGACGCCGACTTCATACTCAGCCCTTATTCGGTGATGGTTTGCGTGGGCCATTTCGCGTACGGCGTGGGCCGCGACGCGTAGCAGGCTTCTCGCTATTGGATGGTTTGTTACCAGATGCCTTAGCACCACCACCTTTAGCACCAGCGCCCCCTTCCCCACCGCGGCTCTTACGCGGCTGGCGGCGTGGGCGCGGCTTTTCATCACCCAGCCCAAAGTCAATCTTACGATCGTCCATATCGACACGCGCCACTTGGACGGTAAGACCATCACCCAAACGGTAGGTCGTGCCGGTGCGCTCACCTTTAAGACGGTGCTTCTCAGCTTCGTAGTGGTAATAATCCGAAGGCAGCGACGTCACGTGAACCAAGCCTTCCACGTAGAACTCATCCAGACGCACAAACAGACCGAACTGAGTGACGGAGGCGATGGTACCTTCGAACATCTCGCCGAGCTTGTCGGACATAAACTCGCACTTCAGCCAGCTCTCTACATCACGAGTGGCCTCGTCGGCACGGCGCTCAGTCATTGAGCAGTGTTCACCCAGTTCAAGCATCTGCTCGAAGGTATACGGACACCACTTGCTGGGCGGCTCAACCGGCGCACCTTCTACGCGCAACACCGTGTTGGTCTGGCGCGGACCGCGGATCACCGAACGAATAGCGCGGTGTACCAGCAGGTCGGGATAGCGGCGAATCGGCGAGGTAAAGTGGGCGTAGGCTTGGTAGGCCAAGCCAAAGTGGCCTTCGTTTTGCGGTGAGTAGACCGCCTGATTCATTGAGCGCAGCATGACCGTCTGAATGATATCGAAGTCAGGGCGGTCGGCAATCGTTTCACGTAGTGCCTGGTAGTCCTGCGGAGTGGGCATATCACCGCCGCCGACAGCAAGACCTAACTCATTCAAGAACAGGCGCAGCTTATCAAGCCGCTCCGGCGTCGGGCGCTCATGGATACGGTAAAGCGCTGGCAAATCATGCTTATCCAGGAAGCGCGCAGTCGCCACGTTGGCCGCCAGCATGCACTCTTCAATTAACTTGTGAGCATTGTTACGGCTACGTGGAACGATTTTTTCGATTTTGCGCTCATCGTTAAAGATGATTGCTGTTTCAGTGGTGTCAAAATCGATCGCACCACGCTCGGCACGCGCTTCGCGCAACAAGTAGTAAAGCTCTTCCAGATTTTTCAGCGGCTTAACTAGCTCACTGTGCTCTGCCCTTAGCGCCTCACCGTCTTCGCTCTTATCGTCGAGAATCGCGGCCACCTTGTTATAGGTCAGGCGAGCGTGGGAGTTCATGACGGCTTCGTAGAAGCGGTAGCGGCTAATCGCACCGGTTTGCGAAATATTCATCTCGCACACCAGCACCAGCCGATCCACGTGTGGGTTCAGCGAACAGAGCCCGTTGGACAGCAGTTCCGGTAGCATGGGAACCACTTGACCTGGGAAGTAGACCGAGTTGCCCCGTGTGCGGCCTTCGTCGTCCAACGGCGTGCCTGGGCGTACATAGTGGGAAACGTCCGCGATGGCGACGAGCAGTTTCCAACTACCGGATTTGGTTTTCCAAGCACACACAGCATCATCGAAGTCTTTGGCAGACTCATCGTCAATGGTAACCAGCGGCACGTCACGCAGGTCAACGCGGTGCTGCTTATCCTCTTCCAACACTTCAGCTGAAATGCCGGCGATCTGGTCGAGCACTTCAGGCGGGAATTCTGCAGGAATATCGTAACTGCGAATCGCAATATCAATTTCCATACCGGGATCCATACGCTCACCCAGCACTTCGATTACCTCACCTACCGGCTGTACACGGGTGGCCGGCTGCTGAACGATTTTGGCCGAGATCACCTGGCCATCTTTCGCGCCACCGCAGGCGCTATGAGGAATAATCACTTCCTGAGTGATACGCGGATTTTCCGGTATTAGAATGCCAAACTCAGGCGTATTACTACGGTAAACTCCGACGATAGTTTGCGTGTTGCGTGCAATCACATCGGCAATGGTCGCCTCATCACGACCACGGCGATCGCGTCCGCTAATGCGCGCCAGCACGTGGTCACCGTGAAAAACACGGCGCATTTGGCGCGGGGGCAATACCAGGTCTGGCTTTTTGCCATCATCGCGCAGCAGAAAACCAAAGCCGTCTCGGTGCCCCAGCACCTTGCCTTTGACCAGATCGAGCTTGTCGATCAGCGCATAGGCGCCTCGCCGGTCACGCAGCACCTGACCGTCGCGTTCCATCGCCGCCAAGCGGCGCCTGACGGCTTCTATAAGTTCTTCGTCTTCCAGCCCCAGCATGCGGCTCATATTTTCGTGAGTGATCGGCTTGCCATAGCTTTCTAAGGCTGCAAGCAAATACTCCCGGCTTGGCGCTGGGTTGCCATATTTATGCGCCTCGCGCTCGGCGTGCGGATCATCACTTAACGTCCAATACTTCATGCGATCAACATCCTTGATGGCGTCATTTGCGAGAGGCATAAAAAAGGCGCAAACGCGTTGCGTTGCGGGCTGGATATTTCAACGCTTGATAGGCTGAAATGAATAGGGTTTTGTTTAGTCATAGGCGCAGTATAGCGCTGCACGTTCAATCACCCAACCGTCTTAGACGTTGTTTATACAATTTGCGTTATAAAAAGCACGTTAGGGGTCTTGCATTTAACCATCACCCCGGTATTATACGCGCCACTTGCCCAGATGGCGGAATTGGTAGACGCGCTAGCTTCAGGTGCTAGTGTCCGTATGGACGTGGAGGTTCAAGTCCTCTTCTGGGCACCAAACTGCTTTTATGCTATCTATTGGTATAAGCAGTACGGTGTTAAGCAAGGCAAGGTTTGTGTTCGCCCAGGTGGCGGAATTGGTAGACGCGCTAGCTTCAGGTGCTAGTGTCTGTATGGACGTGGAGGTTCAAGTCCTCTCCTGGGCACCATACGAACACAAACAGTAAGTAGTTAATCCAAGCGTTAGATGATGCGCCCAGGTGGCGGAATTGGTAGACGCGCTAGCTTCAGGTGCTAGTGTCCGTATGGACGTGGAGGTTCAAGTCCTCTCCTGGGCACCATGACTTACATGGGCCAGTCCGCATCATCATAGTATCTTCAGATTTTCTGCCACTCTCACTACCCCCCTTTTTTATCTCCTATACATCCCTTTATCTCCACCGGATTTAAGTCGCCTCAAATCCTGGCTTCCTGATCGCGCATATCTTAGATTTTAACTCCAAGCGTTTGCTGTCTTTAATGACCTGCTAATCCATCGGCGGCCCATGCATTCAGCGCATACCCCCATTCCGAGTCTTCGCTTTATATCAGGATTGGAATGACGTTAGGTTGTTATGCCATGAAGTTCATGCATAGCAATAACGATAAAGGGAAAACGGTATGCCGATGAAATCGCTGCGACCGTTGGTCTTCTGGCCAACATTTCTTGTTCTATTTGCTGCAGTCATTGCCAGCTATATCAATTTAGAGGCCTTTCTAGCCGTTGCGAGTGGACTAAATGAAGCAATCCTGAATAATTTTTCATGGCTGTTCAGTCTAGGTAGCCTTTACCTTCTCATTATGGCGGTTATCGTTTATTTCTCTCCAATCGGCCATGTTCGTATTGGGGGTTCTTCCGCAAAGCCTCTTTTATCACCTTTACGCTGGTTCTCAATCACCCTTTGCACCACCTTGGCCGTCGGCGTTTTATTTTGGACCACCGCCGAACCGCTTTATCATTTCATGAGCCCTCCCAGCTCAAGTGGGCTGGAAGCTGGTTCAAGCGATGCCATGGTGTTTGCGATGTCGACCATGTTTTTACATTGGACGTTCACGCCTTACGCTATTTATGCCGTACCTGCATTGATCTTTGCCCTAGCGTTTTACAACCTGCGTCTTCGCTTCTCTATTTCCAGCATGTTGGAGCCACTTTTCGGCCCAGGAATCAGACGCTTTGCAGGACTTATTGATGCGGTTTCTCTCTACGCCCTGGTAGCCGGCATGGCTTCTTCGCTGGGCACAGGCGCCCTGACGCTTGCGGGCGGCGTAGGCCAATACATGGGTGGCGAAACCAGCCCTCTACGGCTTGGCGTTATCGTTGCCATTATCGTGACCACGTTCGTTCTTTCTGCCGCCAGCGGGCTGCAAAAAGGCATTGCTCGATTTTCATCACTTAATGCTGTCCTGCTGCTTATTCTGGGTGTGTTCGCTTTCATCGCAGGCCCCACCATTTTCAGCCTGGCTCTCGGGGTCGAGTCGTTTGGTGTATTCATCGATAACTTTTTCACTAAGAGTCTGTTTACCGGCACGGCGGGGGAAGATCAGTGGCCACAATGGTGGTCAATATTTTATTGGGCCGTTTGGTTCTCCTGGGCTCCCGTCGCCGCCCTGTTTCTCGGTAAGATATCCTGCGGCTACACCGTGCGAGAGTTTCTTCGCGTCAACCTACTCTACCCCGCACTATTCGCCAGTGTCTGGATTCTAATCTTTTCTGGAACTGCGCTTTACTATCAAGCCCACACCGGGGTCGATCTTTACACCATCCTCAATGACCGCGGGGTGGAAAACGTTCTTTATGAGCTGTTCCAGCAGCTACCCCTTTCAGGGCTATGGATACCAGTACTGCTGTTCATTGCGTATATCTCTTATGTGACGGCTGCCGACTCTCAAACCGATGCCATTGGCAATCTCTGCACCCGTGGGCTGACAGCTGATTCAGACCTCAATGCAGGTATTACCATGAAAGTAACCTGGGGGGTGATTGTCGGTATCGTCGCCTGGGTGATGGTGAGTTTTGTCGGCATTGATGGCGTCAAGATGCTGTCTAACCTGGGCGGACTTCCCGCACTTTTCATTGTGCTGATGGCAACCGGTTCGCTTTGGGTCTGGCTAAAAAATCCGGATCAACTTAGTCGTGTTCCAACACTCACCAGCAACAAGCGTGACTCATGATTATCAAGCAGGATTTTCCGCATCGCACCCGCGAAATAGACAACATTTGGATCCCACTGGCTGACGATACCCGCTTAGCTGCACGCATCTGGTTACCGGTTGACGCTGAAGCACACCCCGTTCCAGCCATCCTGGAATATCTCCCTTACCGAAAACGCGATGGCACCGCAATTCGTGATGAATTGACCCATCCCTACTTCGCTGGTCACGGCTATGCCTGCGTTCGAGTAGACATGCGTGGAAACGGCGAATCAGATGGCTTGATGGAAGATGAGTACGCCCCTCAAGAGCAGGCAGATGCCCTTGAAGTGATCAAGTGGATTGCCAGCCAGCCTTGGTGTAACGGCCAGCTCGGCATGATGGGAATATCCTGGGGTGGTTTTAACAGCCTGCAAGTAGCCGCCCTGCGCCCCGAACCGCTCAAAGCCATCATCACGCTCTGCTCAACCGATGACCGCTACGCTGATGATATTCATTACAAGGGCGGCAATATGTTGCTGGAGAATCTAGGCTGGGCGGCCACTATGCTAAGCTTTTCTGCGGCGGTGCCAGACCCCGCACTGGTTGGCGACAAATGGCGCGATATGTGGATGTCTCGCCTCAATAATATGCCGCTGCTAGCTGAAACTTGGCTCTCTCACCAGCATCGCGATGAGTATTGGAAGCATGGCTCTATCTGCGAGGAGTATGCCGACATCGAAGCGGCCGTTTACATGATAAGCGGCTGGGGCGACTCCTATATCAATACGATCCCTAGAATGATGGAGCATCTTCAATGCCCGAAAAAAGCGCTACTGGGCCCTTGGATGCACAAGTATCCACACTTTTCACTGCCTGATCCGGCGATTGGCTTTCTGCAAGAAGCGCTGCGCTGGTGGGATTACTGGCTCAAAGGTATTGAGACCGGCGTAATGGACGAACCTACCTGCACCTTTTACCTTCAGGATGGCGTTCCGCCCGCTCCAAAGTATAAGGAGCGGCCGGGACAGTGGGTTCGCACTCATGGCTGGCCAGTCCCGGACGACGAGAGTGAATCCATTACCCTAACCATGGGTGACCATGGCCTTTTACCCAGCACCCGCCTCAGCCAGGATCAACTGATTGCATCGCCACTTACTACTGGCGCACTGCAGGGAGAGTACATTCCGCTCTGGTTTGGAGCCGACTTCCCACCCGACCAGCGCCGAGACGATGCGCTGTCACTGACATTTGACTCCGAACCTTATGCACATGGGCTCGATATCCTGGGGCAGCCTTGCGTTTCACTGACGCTGGCAAGTAGCGAGGCGTGCGGCCAACTGCACGCACGCCTATGCGACGTATCACCTAGCGGTGAAAGTGCCTTGATCACCTACGGGACACTTAACCTAAACTTGCGCGACGACGCGGGCACAGTTACCCCTCCCATACCTGGTGACCCCATGCAGGTAAGGCTTGCCATGGACCTTATTGGCTATCGGTTGCCCAAAGGCCACCGTTTGAGGGTTGCTCTCTCCAGCGCCAGCTTCCCATTAGTGTGGTCGCCTAAAAAGCGCGCAGATCTGACCCTCAAGGCAGGTACGCCTAGCCTAGAGCTACCGCGATCCAAAGCGCCCTATATTTCCATGCCTTTCGAGCCGCCAGAAAGCGCCCCTCCCTGCCCTGTGAAGACACTGCGTACCGGCCATCCCAAGCGCACGATCAGCGAAGATGTGGGCAGCGGCGAAGTCAGCGTCATCATTGAAGATGACATGGGAGATATTCAGTTTCTTGAACACGGCTTGCAGGTTGAACAGTACGCCAAGGAGACTTATACCAGTCATCCTGACGATGCTACCCGGACACGTGCAGATATCGAGTGGGTGTACCGCGCTCGCCGTGAAGGAGAAAAAAACAGCTTTGCCGTCACCGTATTTAGCCGCTATCACCTGCGCTGCGATGAACACATGTTTTACCTGAATGCCGAACAGCACGCTTATGAAGACGATAAGCTGGTGAGCGATAAATCGTGGCAGCGAGAGATTCCTCGTACGGCCGTCTAGCCTCTGCAACCCGGCCGGGCAGCAGCCGCCGCTCGGCAGTGGTATGCTTGAAATCACTGACTCCCTGTTTTAAGGCTTGATCCATGCGTGATGCTTTACCGCCGCTATCTTGCCTGCGCGCCTTTGAGGTTGCCGCACGATACTGTAGCTTCACGCAAGCTGGAAACGAGCTAAATCTCTCGCAAAGCGCGATTAGTCGGCAAATCAAACGTCTTGAGCATGACCTAGGGCGCCTACTTTTCGAGCGTCATCATGAAGGACTGCGACTCACCCCAACCGGAGAGCACTACTTTCGAGTCGTGCAACGCCTTCTTCGCGATTTAGGCGATGAAACTGCCCGTCTCAGGCGACGTGGAGACGACAGACAATTAACCCTCGCCTCAAGCCCGACCATTGCGTCGATCTGGCTGGCGCGCCAATTGCCCGACTTTCAGCGCGCGTACCCTAACATCGAAATTCGCATCTTGACGGTAGAAGACCCACATCGCCTTGACCTGGCGGAGTTCGACCTGGGTATTTATTACCATGTGCCCAATGAAGTTGATCCACCGGGCCTTGTAGCTGACGCCATTTTTGAACATGAAAGGGTAGCAGCCGTTTGTAGCCCCATTTACCTGGAACGCCATGGCAATAGCATTGAGCCTGCGCATCTGCTGGTGAATCACACACTTATGGTGGTGGAAGATCATTACCACGACTGGCTAAGCTGGGAAATATGGTTCCGTGAACTAGGCCTGAAATGGCAGCCTCCCCTGCATACGCTGCGCGCCAACAGCTTCCAACTGCTGATGAATGCTACGTTGGCCGGCCAGGGAGTGACCCTAGGCTGGATGCGGCTTTTAGATGCCGAGCTTCGACAAGGCAACCTTGTTCAAGCACTGCCACTCACCATACCCAGCCGAGGAAAACTATCGCTTTTGACGCCACAGCACCGACACCTGACAGAGCCCATGCGCGCCTTCCGCCATTGGGTGCTGGATACAAGCTAAACCCCAGGCATGCCAGCCACTAAGTACTTAAACGGCTATTGATACCGCCCCGGGCGCCTTGCCACTTCGTCAAGTGCCCACCCCTGTGTACGTAATTCTCCTTCCAATACAGACTCTACTTCCGTTGCTAACTCTGGAAAGAAGTTAAGCCCTGTGCGTGCCTCAATCTCATCAATGGTCACCAAATAGTCATCCAGCGGCTCATTGCCCTGAACGTCTTGTGGCATGATAAACGCCAACGCTAATGGTGCCTCGTTGTGCGGCGCTACTATGATCTTGTAAAAAGCCGAAGGCACTTCGACCAACCCTACCCGGTTGAACACGTTATCCATAAAGTGTTCTGGGTAAATGGGGCCGGTAATCACCTGCAACCGGTCAAAGCGCGGCGCAAAGTGATCCATCACTGCTTCTTCTAACCGCTGCCAGAGCTGCCGATTCAGGTTGGGCCGTTGCGGGGACATATTGCTCATTAGGAAGGTATCGACCTGAGCGCTGCGCCCATGCACCGCTGCAATGGCGTAGTTTGGCGCTAAATGGCCCCGGTCGTAACCGCTACCGGCGTAGCTGTCGGTGCCTATCGGCCATAGCGTGCGCCAATCGGCTTGAAAATTTGGCCTTGGGCCGATGCTCGAGTCGTCTACTGCTTCAACCTGATAACTTACCCATAGCGGATTGACCCGCACATCGGACCAGCCTACCAAGTAGCCATCATTGCGCAGCACTCGGTGCATCGTAGTGGGGCGAAACTCCTCCCACGTTGGCACCCCCATCCAGGTGTAAGCATCTTTATGCTGGCGCTCCTGAAACTCCCACAGCCCTGTGCCAACTACCACAAAAAGCACAGCAATGCCCAGGCGTCGCCCCTGTCGACGCCAGCTCAAAAGCGATGTTCCCAACAGACTTTCCCCTTGTTAAATGCTTACATTAGCGCTTTTTCATTTTCACTGCGTTCGTGAACGCTTTGCGTGTAACCAAATAATAAAGGGCTACCAACCCAAAGAGAACATGGTTTCAAGATCGTGGCGGGAGTGAACCTGCATGGCATTCAGGGTTTCTGTATCGCTGATACCTTCTACGGCGTTCAGGCGCTCAGTCACCAATTCAGCCAAGCTTTCAAAATCACGGGTGCGAGCAATGGCCACTAAGTCGTAGCGGCCGCAGGTGGAGTACACCTCGCTAATGCCCTCTACATCGGCCAAGCGCTCGGCCACGGCCTTGACCTGGCCTTTATCGGTATTGATTAAAATGACTGCGTTTTGCATGGCGCGCCCCTTAAGAGAAAATGGTCATAAAAGTAGTGTCAAAGCTGGGCAGAGTATAGCAGCGACGAGGAAGCGAGCGCAGCACCCGGCGACAGCGTGACCAATTGTCGCTATTCCAGCAGCACTATTCGCACAACCCTTATACATCCGCTAGCATGTAGTTTAAGAATAGGGTTGAAAACGGCTGGCCTAAATTGTAGTAGGTTGAAAAAAATAGTAGGTCGAAAATACAACTGATTGAAAGATGTAGCAGAGAGCTCCGGCTTATAAGACTACGCGGAGCACAAAGAGGTGGATAACCACCCAACAACGTGACCAAACGTCAGACCGTGACGATAAGGAGAAATCATGGCTAATAAGAGCCGTCGTGACTTTATGCGCAACAGCATGTTGGGTCTTGCAGCCCTTCCACTGGGAGCTGGCATTCTTTCTAAAACTGCTTTCGCCCAAGAGCTGCCGCGTCTTGATCCTTCCGCAAGCAACGCCCAAGCGCTTAACTATGTAGAAGACGCCAGTGAGGCCAGCGATCATCCCGCTTATGAAGAGGGCGAACGCTGCGATAACTGCATGTTCTTTAATGCAGACACTGAGGGTTGCCAGCTATTTCCAGAGAATAGCGTAGCACCCGCTGGCTGGTGCCAATCCTGGACTGCTCAGGCTTAAGCATTTAAAACTTGATAGTCGTATAAGCACCTCTACCCCGCCATTTGAGCGGGGTAGTTTTGTTTTAGTCACACTAGCAACTAAGAAGCCGGGCTTTCATCCTCTACCGGCCAATGAAAACGCCGCGTTACCCGTCCCTCTTCCAAAGAGACAAGATGAACAGGGAAGCCCCATAGCTGCTGTAGATGGCGAATCACCGGATAAACACTGCGGCCTAATGGGCGGCGACTATCCTGCACGTGATGGAGTGTTAGCGAGCGATCCCCACGAATAGCCGCTTCAACCACTTGAATATTGGGTTCGCGGACAGAGAGCGCGTACTGAGTGGCAAGCGCTTCCCGAACCTGGCGGTAGCCCTGTTCGTTATGAATCGCTGCGACTTCAAGGGTCTCCACCTGATCGTCATCCACCACCAAAAACAGTTTATGGTCACGCATCACCTTCGGTGATAAAAACTGCTGAATAAACGACTCATCCTTGAAGTTGCGCATCGCAAACTCCAGCGTTTCCCGCCACGGAGTGCCTGCAATATCAGGGAACCACTCGCGATCCTCATCGGTGGGTGCGTCGCAGATCCGCTTAATATCCATAAAGATTGCGAAGCCAAGAGCATAGGGGTTAATCCCACTGAAGTGAGGATTATCAAACGCTGGCTGGTTAATGACCGCCGCGTGAGACTGCAGAAACTCCAGCATTAATCCCTCATCGACATTGCCATCGTCGTAGAGCCGGTTCATCAGCGTGTAGTGCCAAAAGCACGCCCAGCCCTCATTCATTACCTGGGTCTGCCGCTGAGGATAAAAATACTGCGCCAACTTGCGCACAATCCGCACGATTTCACGCTGCCAGGGCGCCAGCAGCGGCGCATTTTTTTCAATAAAGTAGAGCAGGTTCTCTTGAGGTTCCGGAGGATAGTGGCCGCCGCTGTGCAAGCCCAATGGGTCATCGTCAGCATGCAGGCCCCCCGTTGACAGCGGTGAATCGCTGATAGGTGCCTCAGGAATGGTACGCCAGAGCATATTCACCTGGGTTTGCAGGTAGCTTTCACGCTCCTCCTGGCGCTTCGCTTCTTCCTCGGCAGAGATCGGCGAGGGCCGCTTGTAACGGTCGACCCCATAGTTTTGTAGCGCATGGCAAGCATCCAGTAACTGCTCAACGGCCTGCACGCCGTGGCGTTCTTCACACTTGGCGATATATTTACGCGCAAACACCAGGTAATCAACAATTGAAGAGGCATCGGTCCAGGTGCGAAACAGGTAGTTCCCCTTAAAAAAGGAGTTGTGGCCGTAGCAGGCGTGAGCCATCACCAACACCTGCATCATCAGCGTATTCTCCTCCATTAAATAAGCGATGCAGGGGTCGGAATTGATCACCAGTTCATAGGCTAAGCCCATCTGGCCACGCTTGTACGCCTGCTCGACGGCTAGAAACTGCTTGCCGAACGACCAGTGGTGATAGCCCACCGGCATGCCTACACTCGCATAGGCATCCATCATCTGCTCGGTAGTGATGACTTCTATCTGATTAGGATAGGTATCTAGCCGATACTCATCAGCGAGCCTGGCCAGCTCCGCATCAAAACGCTCCAGTACACTGAAGTTCCAATCGGAGCCGGTGGCAATCGGCTTACGCTTGCGGGTCGCACTCATAGCCCCCTCCTCTACACGCGGTCACTAACCTGTATACAAGGTCACTAGGACTGGCTTAAGCGGCGCTTAAACAGTTCACGAAAGACCGGATAAATATCGCCCGCCTCCACAATTTGGCGCATGGCAAAGCGCTCGGGGAACTCTTTCACCACACTTTCGTACTCATGCCACAGTGACTGATGGTCATGGGGCGTGATCTCAACGTAGGCGTAGTATTGCAGCTGCGGCATCAACTGTTTGACCAGTAAGTCGCGGCAAATATTCGAGTCATCATCCCAGTTATCACCATCGGACGCCTGGGCCACATACAGATTCCATTGGCCAACGGGATAGCGCTTTTCGATGATTTTATTCACCAGGTTCAGCGCACTGGAAACAATCGTACCGCCGGTTTCCCGCGAGTAGAAAAACTCCTCTTCACTGACTTCCCGAGCAGCCGTATGGTGGCGCACAAAAACCAACTCGACCTTCTCGTAGTGCTTCTCCAAGAACAGATAGAGCAGCAGGAAAAACCGCTTGGCGATGTCTTTGTGGTTTTGGGTCATCGAGCCGGAGACATCCATAACGCAAAACATCACCGCTTGATTGGAAGGCTGAGGCTGTGCGCTTAGTTGGTGGTAGCGCAGGTCGTAGGTGTCAATAAACGGTACGCCCGCGATGCGCTTCTCCAGACGCTCAATTTCGGCTTTCAGCTCGGCAATGCGGGTGGGATTACGCAGCACCGTGTCCTTGCGTTCTTCGGCCTCCAGGGCATCAATCGCCTCTCTTAACGCCCGTTTAATCGGCGCGCGCATAGCAATGCGCCGAGCATAGGCTTCGCGCATAGAGCGGGTAATGCTAATCCGCGACGGCACACCGTCCCGGGAGAGCCCCGCCCGCACCATTTTGACCTCTTCAAGCGATTTCAACGGTTTGCGCTGCAAATGGGGCAGCTCTAAACCGTCAAAAACAAACTCCAAAAACTCTTCGCGGCTCAGCGTAAAAGCGAACTCATCGACGCCTTCACCCTGATTAGAGGGGCCGCCCTCGCCTGCGCCACCACCGCCCCCCTGCCCACTGGGGCGGCGGATTTTATCACCGGCGACAAACTCTTTATTACCGGGTGAAACGATATTACGCGCCCCACCCGGACCATGCTGGAAGACCGGCTCGGAGATATCCTTTGCCGGTATCGAAACGTTCTCACCACGCTCCATATCCGTAATCGAGCGGCGGTTAACGGCCTCTTCAACCGAGCGCTTGATATGCTTACGGTAGCGCTCCAAAAAGCGCTGCCGGTTCACCGCGCTTTTATGTTTCGCGTTCGGCCTTCGATCAATAAAGTAGGTCATACGACCTCCTTAAACGCTCATCTTAAGCACACCATCCATTACTGGGACTTGCGCACGCGCAGATACCACTCGGATAGCAACCGCACCTGTTTTTCGGTGTAGCCGCGATCGACCATCCGCGCCACAAAGTCTTCGTGCTTTTTCTGATCCGAGCGAGAAGCCTTGGCATTGAACGAAATCACCGGCAACAGCTCTTCGGTATTGGCGAACATTTTGTGCTCGATAACGCCCTTGAGCTTTTCATAGGACTGCCAGCTCGGGTTCATACCGTTGTTTTGCGCCCGCGCCCGCAGCACAAAATTGACCACCTCGTGGCGGAAGTCTTTAGGATTCGAGATACCCGCGGGTTTTTCGATTTTCTCCAGCTCTTCGTTGAGCGCCTGGCGGTCTAGTAACTCGCCGGTTTCGTGGTCGCGGTATTCCTGATCCTGAATCCAGAAATCTGCGTAGGTCACATAGCGGTCAAAGATATTCTGGCCATACTCGCTGTAGGATTCGAGGTAAGCGGTCTGGATCTCCTTACCAATAAAGTCCACGTAACGAGGCGCCATATACTCTTTGATAAAGCCCAAGTAGCGCTCAAACACTTCCGATGGCAGTTGCTCGCGCTCCAACGCCTGCTCAAGCACATAAAGTAAATGGACTGGGTTAGCAGCCACCTCGGTGCTGTCGAAGTTAAATACCTTAGAGAGAATCTTGAACGCAAAGCGAGTGGAGAGACCCTGCATACCCTCGTCAACGCCTGCGGCGTCGCGGTACTCCTGAATCGACTTGGCGCGAGGGTCGGTGTCTTTCAGATTTTCACCGTCGTAAACGCGCATTTTCGAGTAAATATTGGAGTTTTCCGGCGCTTTTAGCCGTGACAGTACCGAGAACTGGGCCAACATGCGCAGCGTGTCCGGTGCGCAGGGCGCGGCGTTAAGCGAAGAGTCTTCGAGTAGTTTTTGATAGATCTTGATCTCTTCGGTAACCCGCAAACAATAAGGCACCTTGACGATATAAACCCGATCAAGGAACGCTTCGTTATTGCGATTATTGCGAAACGCCTGCCACTCCGACTCGTTGGAGTGGGCCAGAATTACACCATCAAAAGGTATCGCCCCCATGCCTTCGGTGGGGTTGTAGTTACCCTCTTGCGTCGCGGTAAGCAGTGGATGCAGCACCTTGATCGGCGCTTTGAACATCTCCACAAACTCCATCAGCCCCTGGTTAGCACGGCATAAACCGCCAGAGAAGCTGTAGGCATCCGGATCATCCTGGGAGTAAAGCTCCAATTGGCGAATATCGACTTTACCCACCAGCGACGAGATATCCTGGTTGTTCTCATCCCCCGGCTCGGTTTTGGAAATAGCGATCTGGTTAAGCCGTGATGGGTACAAACGCACTACCCGGAACTGGGAGATATCGCCGCCGTACTCATTTAGCCGTTTTGCCGCCCAGGGCGACATTACGCTGCGCAAATAGCGCTGTGGGATACCGTACTCTTTCTCGAGCAGTTCGCCGTCCTCTTCGGGTGAGAACAAGCCAAGCGGCGACTCGTAGACCGGCGAGCCTTTAATGGCATAGAACGGAATCCGCTCCATCAGCAGCTTAAGACGCTCTGCCAGCGACGACTTACCGCCGCCCACAGGGCCAAGCAGATAGAGAATCTGTTTGCGCTCTTCAAGCCCTTGAGCCGCATGGCGGAAGTAGGAGACGATTTGCTCAATGGCCTCCTCCATACCGTGAAACTCGGCAAAGGCTGGATAGCGACGAATCACTTTATTGGAAAAAATACGTGATAGACGCGGGTCTTTCGCCGTGTCGATCACTTCAGGCTCGCCTACGGCTTCCAGCATGCGCTCGGCGGCGCTGGCATAAACCTTCGGATCACGGCGACAAAGCGCCAGATACTCCTCCAGGCTCATGTCCTCTTGCTGAACGCGGGAAAAACGGTCTTGAACGTGATCAAAGATGCTCATGAAACTCTCCTGTGGCCCATCCCCAGGCAGTCACCGTCAAGCCAAATGTTTCGCAACGGCGTGCCAAACGAGGTGTCGCTTTTTTAGCGTAGTCAGCATTAGCAAAAAGTGATGACTAAAACCTTCAACGCAGCAGCGATATAGATAAGAGAATTATTCAGACGAATAGTTGCGTTAGTCCAAGCATCTCAAATAAACGCAAAGCGCTAAAGCAGTGATGTCGCTGCTTTAGGCAGCGACATCACTAGGTCAAAAGCGCCCAACAGCGGCAAAAAAGAGAGTAACTGACGGCTTTAACGCTCAAGTACCGCGCGAATATCGGCCAATAGACCATCCAGCAATTCAACGGTGGTGTTCCACGCACATACAAAACGCGCGCCACCTGCGCCAATAAAGGTATAGAAGGTCCAGCCTTTAGCTTTCAACGCTTCAATAGCGTGGGGCGGCAATTCAACGAACACGCTATTGGCTTGGGTAGGGAACATGAGCGATACGCCGGGTAGCGCTTGCAGCCCTTCCGATAGGTAGCGCGCCATCTCGTTGGCGTGCTGTGCGTTGGTTAACCAGGCACCACTTTCTAGTAGCCCTAACCACGGCGCTGAGACAAAGCGCATCTTGGAAGCCAACTGCCCTGCCTGCTTGCAGCGGTAGGAAAAATCTTCGGCTAATTCACGGTTAAAGAACAGAATCGCTTCGCCAAACGCTAAGCCGTTTTTGGTACCCGAAAAACACAGCGCATCCACTCCCACCTGCCAGGTAATTTCTGCGGGAGTGGCATTTAGACTGGCGCAAGCGTTGGCAAAGCGGGCGCCGTCCATGTGCAAGCGCAAGTCATGTTTATCGGCAATGGCACGAATCGCCATGAGCTCTTCCCGGGAGTAGAGCGTGCCCACTTCGGTGGCTTGCGTGAGCGATACCACTTTAGGTTTTGGGTAGTGAATATCGCTGCGCTTGGTGACCAGCGCCTCAATGCCTTCCGGCGTTAGCTTGCCATTGGCACCCGGAGAGGTCAGCAGCTTCGCTCCGTTAGAGAAGAACTCTGGACCGCCGCACTCGTCGGTTTCGATATGCGCCAGCTCGTGGCAAATAACGCTGTGGTAGCTGCGTCCCATTGCAGAGAGTGCCAGGGAGTTAGCGGCGGTGCCGTTGAAAACGAAGAAGACATCGCAGTCGTAGTCAAACATCTCGCGAAAGCGATCCGCGGCACGGGCTGTCCAGAGATCGTTACCGTAGGCCAAGTCATCGCAACGATTGGCTTCTAGTAGATATTCCATCGCCTCCGGGCAGATACCGGAGGTGTTATCACTGGCTAAAAAACGCGGGCTACACTCCGAGGTCATGACGACAGTCCTTTTATCTGGCGATCGAACGGCGCGAGCTGGGTGCCACTCGCGCCTTTAATATCTAGCTATTCTTAATAACTAGATTAGTCATTTAGTCTATCGCCATTTATGGGCTAACGTCACCCGCTCAACTCACCTACACAGAACTATCTCGGGACACGTCGGTGGCCGAGGGCAGGTTTCCGCGAGGGCGCTGTGAATCCGTCCATGGACGCTACTTTCGCCATCCATGGCGAAAGACCCTCGCTTCAACCTACCCTCGAACATGGTGAATGGGGATTTATGAAATTTACTCTATCCAGCCTATAGGCTAGCGGCCAATCGAGTGCCCTGCTCAATTGCCCGCTTGGCATCCAGTTCGCTAGCTTCATCCGCGCCGCCGATTATATGTACCACCGCCCGTGCGCGTTCCAACGGCGCCAGTAGATCGCGCACTGACTCCTGCCCGGCGCACACCACAATGCTATCCACGGCAAGTACTTGGTCAACGCCATCGCGGCGAATATGCAGCCCCTCGTCGTCGATTTTGAGGTATTCGCAGCCGGTGAGAGTTTTCACTCCCCGCTGCTTAAGCGATGCGCGGTGAACCCAACCGGTGGTTTTCCCCAGATACTTGCCAGGCTTGGAAGTTTTACGCTGGAGCATGACAATTTCGCGGGGAACCACTGGAGCCGTCGGCGCTTTTAAACCGCCCCGCTCGCCGACTGCCAAATCAACGCCCCACTCGTCGCACCAGTCGGCAATGTCCAAGGCTGGGTGGCCTTGGTGGGCCAGCAGTTCGGACACATCAAAACCAATACCTCCCGCGCCAATCACCGCTACTTTACGCCCAACACGCTCGGGAGATTCAATCGCTTCGGCGTAGCTCAACACCTTGCCGTGGTCGTGACCTGGAAGATTGAGTTCCCGGGGCTTAACGCCGGTGGCCATGACCACCTCATCGAAAGCGGCGAGGGTTTCTGCGCTTGCCGTAGTGTTTAGACGTACTTCTACCGCATATTTCTCCAGCATCACCCGGTAGTAGCGCAGGGTTTCATTAAACTCCTCTTTGCCGGGGATCTTACGCGCGTAGTTAAACTGCCCGCCTAGCTCACTGCGCTGTTCGAACAGCACCACGCTGTGTCCGCGGCTAGCGGCTGTCACGGCCGTTGCCAGACCCGCGGGCCCACCGCCCACCACGGCGACGCGTTTAGGGGTTTGCGCGGGCTCTATCACCAGTTCGGTTTCATGACAGGCACGGGGGTTGACCAAACAGGAGGTCAGCTTTCCGGCAAAGGTGTGATCCAGGCAGGCCTGGTTACAGGCGATACAGGTATTGATCTCTTCAGCCAAGCCCTCTTCGGCTTTGCGTATCCAGGCGGGATCTGCCAGGAAAGGCCGCGCCATGGAGACCATATCCGCGTGGCCCGCCGCCAGTACGCGCTCGGCTACCTCAGGCATATTGATACGGTTGGTGGTAATCAACGGAATCGATAGTGCTGATTTGATCCGCCGGGTCACCTCGGTAAAGGCAGCGCGGGGCACGCTGGTCACAATGGTGGGCACCCGCGCTTCGTGCCAACCGATACCGGTGTTGATCACGTTCGCCCCGGCGGCTTCGATCGCCTGGCCCAGCGTGACGACCTCTTCCCAGGTGCTGCCCTCTTCGACCAAATCAATCATCGAGAGGCGGAAGATAATCACAAATCGTTCACCCACCGCTTCGCGAACACGGCGCACGATCTCAACGGCAAAATGCATCCGGTTTTCAAACGCCCCGCCCCACTCATCGTCACGCTGGTTGGTACGCTGACAGATAAACTGATTGATCAGATAACCTTCTGACCCCATGATCTCAACGCCATCGTAGCCCGCCTGTTTGGCTAAGCTTGCGCAGCGAACGTAGTCAGCAATTTGTTGCTCAACCTCATCGCTAGAAAGTGCTCTAGGCATAAAGGGATTGATCGGCGCCTGGATAGCCGAAGGTGCTACCAAATCCGGCGAGTAGGCGTAGCGCCCGGCATGAAGAATCTGCATGCACAGATGACCGCCCTCAGCATGCACCGCGTCTGCCACCTGGCGGTGTTCTGGCAACTGCGCCTCATCAACGAGCGCGTGGGCGCCCTGGAATACGGCGCCTTCCGCATTAGGGGCAATACCGCCGGTGACGATCAGGCTAACCCCCTCCCGCGCACGCTCGGCATAAAATGCCGCTAAGCGTTCAAAGCCATTGGGCGCCTCTTCCAAATTGGTATGCATAGAGCCCATCAAAACGCGGTTGGGCAGCGTCAAATGGCCAATGGTCAGCGGGCGGAAAAGGTGCGGATAGGCGGGCGCACGGGTCATCACGGTACTCCTTGGTATTATTAGTAACAGTGTTAAAACGCATTCAAACAAGCGTATGACATACTCGCCGCAACGTACAGACCTTTACCTATCTGAATATTGCCAGGTTTGCCGTTCTCCCCCTTGCCCAGTGTGCAAATTCGCGTCACATTACCCGGCTAACGATAAGGAACCGTTGCTATGCCCTTGATGTATTTTTTGCCGCCACTCGCCACCGTGCTTATCTGGTCGGGCAATATGACCATTAATCAGCTTAGCGTAGGCGCCATCGCGCCAAGCAGTATCGCTTTTTTACGCTGGCTGCTTGCCCTTGCGGTGATGACCCCGTTTGTACTCCCTGCAGCGTTACGCCACCGCGACGAAATTCGCCGCCAGTGGCCTAAGCTAGCGCTGCTTGGACTACTCGGCATGGGCCTATGGCAAGGGCTGGCCTATGTGGCGGCAGAAACGACGACCGCTACCAACATGGGGATTCTCGCCGCCATGGTGCCGTTGTTAACGGTACTGCTGAGCGCGCTGATTCTTCGCGAGCCGCCGACCCTGGGCGGCATTGTGGGCGGCGTGCTGGCCTTCGTGGGGGTTACCGTTCTGCTAGGGCGTGGTAATCCGCTCTCGCTGCTACAGCTAGAGGTTGCCCTTGGTGATGCGCTGATGGTGGTAGCAGCCACTTGCTACGCGCTATATGGGGTGATGCTCAAACGCTGGTCGATGAATTTACCGCCCTGGGTCATGCTTTACGCCCAGGTCTGTTTTGCGGTGCTGTTCTTGTTACCGCCTTATTTGATGGGGCCAATGACACCTATTGATAGTCAGAATATCGGCCTGATTGTCTACGCGGGCATTCCTGCCTCGATCATCACCACCTTTTTGTGGATGCGCGCGGTTCGCCAGATCGGTGCCAATCAATCGAGTATTTTCATCAACCTAATGCCACTGTTTAGCGCACTGATTGCGATGGCCTTCTTGGGTGAACAAGTGGCAGGGTTCCACTTTACCGGTGGGCTGCTGATACTGGCGGGTGTCATTATGGCGCAAACGCTGACACGCCCGTTAGCACGTGGTTTAACCTCGGATAAGCCGAGCAGCGCCCGATAATGCTAGAATGGCCGTCGATTTCTAACGCTGGGAAGCCCTGATATGTCCCTGGAAGAACTGCATCTTAATCTGCGCAACCTAATGAGCGATGACTACGATCAGCTCAAGGCATTGATGGACGCCGTCTATCGCGATATCGGCGGAGCATGGCCAAAGCGCACCATTGACAAATTAATTCAGGAATTCCCCGACGGCCAAATCGCGATTGAAGACGATGGCCTTCTGGTGGGCGTAGCACTCACCGTTCAGGTGGATTACGACGAATTTTCCAACCCGCATAAGTACGATGACCTGATTGGCCATCGCGAGATCATCCTCAATGACGAGAATGGCGACGCCATGTACGGGCTGGATGTGCTGATTCACCCAGATTACCGCGGTTATCGCCTGGGCCGCCGCCTTTATGAAGCGCGTAAAGAGCTATGTCGCTCAATGAACCTACGGGCGATTTTAGCCGGTGGGCGTATTCCTGAGTATCACCAGCACGCCGATGAACTCACGCCTGCCCAATACATTGATAAAGTCTCGCGCAAAGAGATCTACGACCCGATTCTGTCTTTCCAGCAGGCCAACGATTTTCAGGTAAAGCGCCTACTGCGCAAATACCTGCCTGAAGATGAGCAGTCGCGCGGTTACGCCACCCTATTGGAGTGGAACAACATTTTGTTTGAGCCCGCTGCCAGTGTGCTCGACAACAAACCGACCCAAGTACGGGTGGGTGCGGTGCAGTGGCAGATGCGTGAGTTTTCATCGGTGGAAGCCGCGCTTCAGCAGATCGAGTACTTCGTAGACGCGCTCTCCGACTATCAAAGTGACTTTGCCGTTTTCCCAGAGTTGTTCAACGCGCCGTTGATGGGCCTCCAAGACCGCGCCGCCCAGCAGGATCAAATGGGCGCGATTCGCTTTTTGGCCGGCTTCACCGAGCGTTTTAAGTCTGAACTGTCACGTATGGCGGTCTCCTACAATATCAATATTGTCGGCGGCTCGATGATTGAAGTAGGTGACGATGACCGACTCTACAATATCGCCTACCTCTTCCACCGTGACGGCACCGTTGAGCGCCAGGCCAAGCTGCATATTACACCTCAAGAGCGTCGCGACTGGGTGATCGAGGGCGGCGATGAGCTACAGGTGTTCGATACCGACGCTGGCCGCGTGGGCATACTGATCTGCTACGACGTGGAGTTTCCGGAACTGGGCCGACTGCTGGCCGACCAGGATATGGACATTCTGTTTGTGCCCTTCTGGACCGACACCAAAAACGGTTACCTGCGCGTGCGCCATTGCAGTCAAGCGCGGGCGATCGAAAATGAGTGCTACGTGGTGCTCTGCGGCAGCGTCGGCAACCTGCCTTCGATTGAAAACTTGGATATCCAGTACGCCCAATCAGCGGTGTTCTCGCCGTCTGACTTCGCGTTCCCCCACGATGCGGTACTGGCGGAAACTACTCCCAATACCGAGATGATCTTCTTCTCGGACTTGGACCTCACTCGCCTAACGGTAGTACGTGCCGAAGGTTCGGTGACCAACCTTAAAGACCGCCGCAAGGATCTGTTTGACCTACGCTGGCGCGACTGGTCGTGGAAATCAGGTGCCAATCTGGAGGATTGAGGGGTTAAATGTGGGGAAAAGTGAGGCGTTAAATGTGAGGGGTGAGGTGTAAAGCACATTACCAAGACCCGCCACAGAGTCGCATTTATCAAAGGCATTCGTAAATACGATAACGCCGCCCAATTTGGGCGGCGCTGTTGTTTTAAAAGTGCCTTAAAGCTTAATCAGGCCAGACTAGGTGAGCGGGTACGCGGCCTTTGGCATCAAACAGAACACCCTCGTCACGCAATTTGCGATGCTGGCGTTCTGCACCGCCGTGATCGGCAAGCTTCAAAGACGATGCGATCACGCGATGCCAAGGCAACTGGTGGCCATCCGGCAGGTGACGCATCGCCGAACCTACCATGCGCGGCGTCGCGCCTTCGGTCATGGCGGCAATGCGGCCATAGGTCGTCACCCGGCCCGGCGGAATTTGATCGACAATAGTGTAAATCTGTTCGAGTAATTCCGGCCGAGCCATGTGACTATCCTTTTATTTCTTGAGGGCGCTTCTGAATGTGCTTAAAGCCCCTCAACCAGTTGATCGATCGCTTGGAAAGCTTCTTTTATTGCAGCTTCGCGCTGCTGCTCACCCAAATTCAGCCCTTCAGCATAGACCACGTCAACCTCTTTAATTCCCATCAGCCCCAGCATGGCTTTCAGGTGTGGTGTTTGGCTGTCAAATTCCGTACCCGCGTACTGACCACCCCGCGCTGCCAGAATAATCGCTCGCTTGCCTTCTACCAACCCTTGCGGGCCGTTTTCGGTATAGCGGAACGTTTCACCTGCACGCAGAACACGGTCAAACCACGCCTTCAGCTGTGAAGGAATACCCAGGTTGTACATCGGTACCGCAATGACCAGCACATCATTGGTGCGCAGCTCAGTCAGCAGTTCGTCCGAGCGCGCGGCTAACGCCTGCTGCTCAGCGGTACGCTCTGCGGCCGCCACCTGCCAAGCCCCCAGTTCGCTAATATCCAGGTGAGGGAGCGAGGTTTTCACCACGTCACGCTGAGTAACGTTTACATCGTTGCGGGTGCTCGCCTGCTCGATAAAGCGATTAGCCAACGCAATGGATTGGCCGTTTTCAGCCAGAATAGAAGAGGTAATTACCAGGGCACGAGTCGTCATTGAAAGCTCCAAAATGTACAGGGAAGGATTGGAAGCTATTCTACGGCGCTTTCTAATAAGCAAAAGCGCAACGTTTTCCGACTTATATTCGATTAAATCGAATCATGCGACGGCCAATAAAATAAAAAGCCCCGCGACGCAAAATGCGAAGCGGGGCACAGCCAGTGGATTAAATGACTATAGCTCGTTTTCTTAAGCTTGATTACTTCTTGGGCCAGGCCTTGGGATCGACTTTATTAACCAGCTTGGGAAAAAGGCTGGGATCAAACACAGGCTCTTTGCCCGCTTTCAACTGCGCTTCGTAGTCGCGGAAGAGTGCGAAAGCTACTGGCGAGAGAAGCAGAATAGCGACCAGGTTAATAATAGCCATCATACCCATAGAGAGGTCGGCGAAGTTCCAAATCGCCCCCAGGCTTGCCACCGAGCCAATCATAATCATCGCCAGCACCGCTAAGCGGTAAATAAACACGGCAACCGGGGCGCGGCGCCCGGCCAGATACTCAATGTTGGACTCGCCGTAGGAGTAGTTGGCAATCACCGAGGTAAACGCAAACAGCAGAATCGCCACCGCGATAAACATACCGCCCCAATCGCCCACATGGCTGGAAAGCGCCATTTGGGTCAACTGAATGCCGTTGTTCTCATCGCCCGCCATCAGCTCCGGCCCCGCCATAATGATGATGGCCGCCGTGGCCGTACAGATCACTAGGGTATCCAGAAACACCCCGAGCATCTGAATAAAGCCCTGGGCAGCAGGATGATCTGGCCGCGTAGAGGCCGTGGCCGCGGCATTGGGCGCTGAGCCCATCCCCGCTTCATTGGAAAACAGCCCGCGCTGAATGCCGTTCATAATCGCCTGGGATACCGCGTAGCCTACTGCCCCACCGGCCGCCTGCTCAAAGCCAAATGCACTGCGCACAATGGTCATGATCGCTGCAGGCAAGTCACTGATATTCAACCCGACTACCACCAGCGCCAGAATTAAGTAGAGCAGCGCCATGAGCGGAACCACCAGTTCAGCCACCTTGGCAATCGACTTCAAACCGCCGAAGATGATCGGCGCCACAACAGCCATCAAAACTAACCCCATGGCCCAGGTGGGAATGGCGAACGCCTGTTCCATGGCCTGGGCGATAGAGTTGGCCTGAACGCTGTTGAACGCTAACCCAAAGGCAATGATCAAACAGATAGAGAACAGCACAGCCAGCCAGCGCAAGCCCAAACCACGCTCAATATAACGCGCAGGGCCGCCGCGGAAGGTGTTGTCGCCGTGGTCTGTTTTGTACGCCTGAGCCAGGGTGGACTCCACAAAACTGGTCGCCATCCCAACCATTGCGGTCATCCACATCCAGAAAATGGCCCCAGGGCCACCAAAATAAATAGCCACCGCGACACCCGCCAGGTTACCGGTACCGACTCGGGCCGCCAGACTGGTTGAGAGCGCTTGAAACGAAGAGATACCGCCGTTTGATTGTCGGGAGCTGCCCAGCAGCTTAAACATATGGCCGAAATAGCGCAGCTGAATACCGCGTGTCATCACAGTAAAATAGAGACCCGCGCCAATCAGCAGATAAATCAGCACGCTGCCCCAGAGCAAGCCGTTGCCGCGATCCACCAGCGATGTCAGCAACGGAGGGAGAGTAAAGTCCATGAAGATCACGCCTTTTTAAACAATGAAAGCGCATCATTTTTCACGGCTGCACCAAAATGGCAAGGAAATTGGTGAAAAGACTTTAAAACAGCAATAACCACTTATCACATTGAATCGCAAAGCCCCCGCCATACCAGCTCGGATTCGTCGCTAACGTGGCGCCGGCTAGGGCGAACCAACCAGAAGCGCTCATCGCTGGGCACACTGAGCTCAAAAGGCGCCACCAAATCGCTACGCTGCTCCATTAAGCGTCGGTGAGTTAACGCAACGCCACCGCCCTGGCTAGCAAGCGCCAGTGTCATCACCTGGTTATCGCAAGTGAGCGACCAGCACTGCGCTTCCAGGTGAGCAACCCCCGCTTCCTGCAGCCACCCCGGCCACCCCACGCCAAAACCGACAGCGTGCAGCAGCGTATGCCCAGCCAGATCGCTCGGCGCAGTAAGCGTGTCCGCTAACGCCTGCGAGCAAACGGGCAGCAGTTGCTCTTCGCCTAGCGGCTGCATTTCAACGCCCGTCCACTCCCCTTTGCCATAGCGAATCTCGATATCCGCCCCTTCGGGGCCAAAGTCATCGGGCCAGATAGCACTTACTACACGAATCGACACCTGGGGATGAGCCCGGTGGAAGGCAATTAAACGCGGCGCCAGCCACGACTGCTGAATAACCGGCGTGGCACGCAGCGTCACTGGCTGCTCAGAGGTGCTGCCAAAGACCTCCAGGGTGCCCTCACTAATACGCACAAACGCATCGTGAATGCTCGGCAGCCACGCCTGCCCAGCGGGGGTAAGCGTTAAGCTGCGTGCATGACGAACAAAGAGCTTTTGCCCCACCCGGTCTTCCAGCAGCCTGACGCGCTGGCTGATGGCCGCTTGGGTAACCCCCAGCTCATTGCCTGCAGCGGTAAAGCTTAAGGTACGCGCCGCAGATTCAAAGGCTTGTAGCCATAACAATGGCGGTAATTGGCTCATGAAAAAGAGACCTATAAATTAAATGATGTCTTAGGGGTCAGATTAATCGTTTGTCACTGCTGCGGCTACTCCGCATCCTGGTTGGCACAAACGCACACCCCTACGTAATGCCACAGAGGGAGCGAATCGGAGTTTTAATGAACAGCACAGCAGAGACCACCTTAACGCCCCCCCATGCAAACACCCCTGAGATGGGCGAATTAAGTCCTTATCAAGCGGGCCCGGTACTCACTCAAGCGACGCTTGCCCACAATGGCATTGCCCTTGAGTGGCTAGATGGTCAAAAAACTACTCTGCCCCTGCTCTGGCTGCGCGACCACTGCGCCTGCCCGGCCTGCCGGCATCCGCAGACCCGGGAAAGGCTCTACCTGCCGCTTGAACCCATCACTGAGCCACCCAGCGTTGCTCTGCTAGATGGGCACTTACACCTGCAATGGCAAGATGGTCATGTCAGTGCCTTTCATAGCGGCTGGCTTTACCAGCGCCGCCCGGAAGCCGAGCTGACTTCTGCGGTACCCAACGCTAAGCCTTGGGTCGATAACTTCACTCCCGAGCACATCAGCCATAGCGATTTTTTAACCCCTCTAGGCGAGAAAGCCTGGCTAACCGCCATGCTACGCGACGGGCTGGCACTGATTACCGACGGCCCATTGGTAGAAGAGGAAGTAAGCCGCTTAGCTGAACGTATTGGCCCCCTGCGCGCCACCAACTTTGGCGCCCGCTTTGATGTGCGCTCCAAACCCAATCCCAACAACGCGGCTTATACCGCGGTAGGGTTGCCATTGCATATCGATTTACCCAACTGGCGCCAACCGCCAGACATTCAGTTGCTCTACTGCCTGCAAAACGGTGCCAGCGGCGGCGAATCGTTATTTGCTGATGGCGCTCGGGTCGTAGAAGCTCTGCGCCAGGAGTCTCCAGAAGCGCTGACGATTCTTAGCGAAACACCGATTGATTTTCGCTTTCAGGATGAAACCCACGATATTTCAATGCGGGCACCGGTGATCACTCTGGATAGCGCAGGCAATCTGGTTGAGATGCGCCTGAATAACTGGATTCGCGATGCCCTTCACCTACCAGTAGAGCAGATGGACGCCTGGTACAGCGCCTACGCTCTATTGTGGAAGCTGTTCCACAGCGAAGCGCACCAGCTAGAGTTCACCCTTCGCCCTGGTCAAATGGTCGCTTTTGATAATCGTCGCGTACTCCACGGACGGCGCGAGTTCGATCCCAACAGCGGCGCACGCCATTTACAGGGCACCTATTTAGACCGCGACATGCTGGCTTCACGCCTCCGCGTGCTGGCCCGTAACGTTTAGCGGTATTCAATAATCACTGTTTAACAACAACACCTATCAGACAAAAACCTAGCAAGGAGATCCTATGACACACCTCAAGCCTCTCGCCTCAGGCATTGCCCTCGCCACTACCGCGCTATTTGCCTCGGCGGCTCACGCCGACGACCAAACCCTCGATTTCGGTGTGCCCGCCTGGCCCGGCATTACAGTAAAAACGGCTATCGCCGAACAGCTATTAAACCCACTCGGCTACGAAACCAGCACCCAGGAAATCGGCCTACAGGTGATTTACCAGGGTATCGAAAGCGGCGATATCGACGCCTTTCTAGGGGCTTGGCTGCCCGCCCAGCGTGAGATGTTCAATCCCCGCAAGGAGTCGGGTGTACTGATTGACGTGGCGAATAACGTCGATGGTGCGCAAATGACCCTGGCGGTGCCGGAATATCTGTATGAGAGTGGCATTCAGAGCTTTGCTGATCTAGACGAAAATCGCGAGCAGTTCGAGGGTGAAATCTATGGCTTCGGCGCAGGCTCTGCTGCCAGTGAGATTCTTCACAACGCCATTGACAACGACACCTGGGGGTTAGGTGACTGGCAGGTAGTCGATACCAGTGAAGTGGGCATGCTTTCCGCTGCACGTGACGCCATCTCCCGTGAGGAACCGATTGTCTGGGTAGGCTGGACGCCCCACTGGATGAACCTTGAGCTGCCCATGCGCTACCTGGAAGATCCTGAAGACCTGTTCGGTGAGAACAACGGTGAAAGCGATGTGTTGACGCTGCTGCGCAGTGGCTACGCTGAAGCCACCCCTAACGTAGTGACCTTCTTTGAGCAGTTTACCTTTTCGGCTGAAGAGCAGAGCTGGATGATTCAGGCGTTTGGCCAGGAAGAGCAGGATCTTACCGACGTCGCCGAACAGTGGATCAACGACCACCCAGAACGCATTGAAGCAATGTTGGCAGACGTCACCACCACTGACGGCGACCCCGCTTGGCCGGTCATTGAAGCCCAGCTCAACAACTAATAAACCGCTGATTAACAACTGCACTTAATGGAAAAGCGCCTTCATCCCATTGGACGGCTAGCGTATGCTAGCGCTTTTTTAGCCGATGGGAGTGGGCATGTCGCGGACATTGGGCAAGGGCGTAGGCCTGCTGGTAATCGTCGTGCTGCTGGGCGTCATGTGGCAGGTACTGCAGCGCTACGACCTACTCACCCAGGCGCGCCTTAGCGAGTTTATCGCTTACATTCGCCAGTGGCGTACCGCGCCCTGGATGTTTGCTGCGGTAATGGCCACTTATGCCAGCGCCTTGCTGGTGATGTTTCCACTTAGCCTACTGGTGGTGGTGACTGGCTTACTGTTTGGCCCGATATGGGGGCTGGTGTACGCCACGCTAGGCACATTGACCTCCTCGATTGTGTCTTACTGGGTAGGCCACTGGTTAGGCCGTGAGGCGCTTATGCGTTATGGCGGGCGTCATCTGCGTGGCCTATCGGGTTACTTATCCAAGCGCGGCATTCGCACCATGACGGTGATTAACCTGCTGCCACTCGCCCCGTTCACGCTCACCAATATGCTGGCGGGCGCTTTTCACCTTAAGTTTCGCGACTATATGATCGGCTCCACCCTGGGCATCGTACCGGGGCTGGCAGCGGTGATCTTATTGGGCAGCCAGCTAGGCGCACTGTTCACCGCTGCCTCGACCAAAGAAATCATCTTAGCGGCTGTCGGGCTAGCGGCTGGCGTTAGCTTGTTAATAGGCCTTAAACGCTATGCTAACCGCCGCCAAGCGGCAAAAAAACAGCCTCACCGCGAAGGCGAGTGATATTTGGCCAGCACTTCGGCGTAAAAGCCCGCCACCGCTGAGGCAAAGTTGGCAATATCAAACTCCTCAGCAAAGTGGCTGGCCTGCTTACCCAACTCCCGGCGTCGCTCAGCGTTATCTTTTAACTCAACCACCCTTTGCCCCCAGGCCTGACGATTTTGCGGTGTTTTGAACCCATTGACCCCTTGGCGCACCACATCATCGATACCGCTTGAGCGCACCGCCACGACCGGCAACCCCGCCGACATTGCTTCAAGAATCACCATACCCTGGGTTTCTGAGGTCGAAGCAAACACAAATATATCGCCAAGATGGTAATAAAGCGCCATGCGCTCAGGCGGTACCGCTCCGACCAGGGTGACCTGCGAGGTCAGTTTCAAAGTATCAATTTGGTTTTGAATCGCCTCCCGGTCTGGCCCATCACCAATCAGTAGCAGATGAAGATCATCATGCCCCTGTGACTGAAGCTCGGCGAGGGCTTCCAGCATAAAGCCAATGTTTTTCTCCTTACTAATCCGCGAGACGCTAATCAATATTTTACTTGCAGGGTCGATAGTTAATTGCTCGCGCAGCGCTTCCAACTCACTCTCCTCAACGTGAGAAAAGCGTGCCACATCTATGCCTGTGGGCTGCACCAGCGAGGGAGTCTTCACTCCAATCATGCGCAGATACTCCTCGGCGGAATAAGTCGGCACAATCACTCCTTGGCAGCGATTAGAGAAGCGCTTGATCAGGGTATGGGAAATCAAATTACGAAACAGCGCACCGGGCAACGGCACGAAATGGGCGTAGTGCTCCAGGCGGGTGTGATAGGTGTAGATCACTGGCACCTTGAGCCGACGCCCCATAAACAGGCCCATGGAACCGAGCCAAAAGGGATGATGAACATGAATAACATCCGGCTTAAACCCACGCAGGCAACGACGAAAACGCGCACTGAACGGATTGGTTAACCGGAACTCGCCCTTCTGCCCAAATGCCATTAGCGTGGGGATGCGTTTTATTGAGCTGTCGTCCTGCCACGTTTCTCGGTAGCGCGGCACTAACAGTTGGATGGTGTGGCCTAGATCACATAAGCCATTGCGCAGGCGATCCACCGAGACCGATACCCCCGATACAAAAGGAAAGTAGTTATTAGAGATCATCGCTACGCGCAGAGATTTACCCAGGAAAGGCGTTGGGTCGATATCAAAATCAGGATAGTAGTCGCGATCTTCGAAAATTAGCCGATATAAGCGCAGTGCGAGCAGAGTCAACATACCCACAATCAGCAAAAACCGCGTATAGCTAACGTAGAAAAATGCATACACCGTGGAAGCCACACTACTCACCATCCGCCACCAGCCAGGGCTATCCACATTTAACCGCACCGGCGCAATAGCGACATTCTCACCCTCTACATTGACGATGACGTAGTGGTGAAAGCTGCTATCGGCATCGATGAGGATGCCTCCCGCGCCTCCGGTGGTCACGTAATCCACGCCATTAATCGTCTGCTGGGAAAAGAGCGTTAAGTTGGCGGAAAATACGGTGTCAACGTCATGCTCCTCTGCCAGCGCCATAATGCCATCGGCTAAGCGAGAATCATTGAGATAATTGTCCGCTTCAAACAGCGGCGCGTCGCGCACTACGTTGTGCAGCGGCAAACCAACAAATAGAAACCGATGCTGTGTTTCTGAGGCCGTAAGCTCACGCTCCAACCAATCAAGCTGCCAGGAGGTAGAGGACTTGCCGGTACCGTCAAGAAAGATAAAGTGGCTATTGCCCGCTACAAACGAGTAAAAGTGCGGCCCAAAATATTCGTAAAACAGATAGCTACCGAAATCACTATCTTCATTTTCACCGTAGGTGAGTAAGTAAGGGACATTGAGCTGCTCCAGACTCTGATAAATCGCCTGGTAGCTCTCCTGCTGCCCACTATTGACGGCATTCCCAGCGGAAATCAGGAAATCGATGCCGCTCTGATTGATGAGCGGCACAATCTCCTTTTGAAACACGCTCACCGAGTTATTGATATTGCCCACCACCGCAAAGCGATAGTCGGTTCGCTCCTTCAACACCTCGCGAATATTCGCCACTTCAAGGGTATGCACCGACTCAAATTTGGGTTCTGCTACATACAACCAAATTTGGTGAGCAATTAGCCCAGTCACCAGAGCAAGATTAAGAAAAAAGAACAGCCGCAACCTGCGCTGTCGGGAAAGGCGAAGAAAGGAGCGTCGTGGCATTTAAAAGCGCTTTTTCAAAGATAATATGAGGTTATTAACCACTATACAGCAACGCTGAGTCGAGGTGGCGCGCCAAGCTAGCGCGCTTCACACCCGTTTAGGGTGGCCAGTAATCGACGTGGCCCAGCCTGATTGCGGTGTTCTCCCAGCCATATGCCCTGCCAAGTACCTAAAGCCAGGCGTCCATCGCGCACCGCTAGCGTAAGCTGTGTACCCAGCAGGCTGGCGGCTACATGGGCGGGCATATCATCAGGCCCTTCCAGAGTGTGGTGGAAATAGGGTAAATCTTCGGGCACCAGTCGACGCAGAAAAGCATCTAAATCGTGGCGCACATCCGGATCAGTGTTCTCATTGAGCGTTAACGAGGCAGAAGTGTGCATCAGCTGTAAATGCAGCATGCCAGCCTGGCAGTCACTTAAACAAGGCAGTGCGCGGGCCACATCATCCGTAATCAAATGAAAGCCGCGCGCCATTTCGGGCAAATGAATCTCTTGTTGGCACCACATACACACTCCTTTATTTGTTATGTAAACGAAAACACTCCATCACCGCCTTCTCCTGCTGTATGGCAAAATAGCAACAGATAGCACTAACCATAGTCGATCACCCTCGAATCATCGCCAAGGAGCGCGTTAATGAAAACCCTGCTAGGAAGCAGCATCGTTAGTATGACCCTACTCACCGGCTGCACTGGCATTCCGGATGGCACGCAGCCAGTAACAGACTTTGAGCTAGACCGCTACCTGGGCCAGTGGTTCGAAATTGCCCGCCTGGATCACTCCTTTGAACGCGGTCTTGATTGCGTGACCGCTACTTACAGCCTGCGCGATGATGGCGGTGTTCGAGTAATCAACCGTGGTTACAACCTTGAAGAGCAAGAGTGGGATGAGGCTGAAGGCCGCGCCTACTTTATTGACGATGAAAGCGTTGGGCGCTTAAAGGTAAGCTTCTTTGGCCCCTTTTACGGCGGCTATAACGTCCTTGAGCTGGATGAGGAGTACCAGTGGGCGTTAGTGGCAGGCCCTAACCGCGACTACTTGTGGATACTTTCACGTACAGCGGAAATGGATAGCGCGACAGAAGGACGCCTGCGTCAGCGAGCAGCCGAGCTGGAGTTCCCTACTGAAGAGCTGATTGATGTTAACCAAAGCGAGGCTTGTCCTAGCCGATAAGCAGCTTCTGATTAGCTCCCTTCAGGCAATATTGGTACCCGCCCCGCTATCTCTCGCTGAACATAGTCAATAAAAGCGCGCAGCCGGGCGGGCACATGGCGACGTTGTTCAAACACCGCATAAAAATCTGCCCGCACCCCCTGCCAGCCTGGCAACAGCGCTACCAATGCGCCACTGGCAAGGTGCTCGTTAACGTCCCACCAGGAGCGCAGCATGACACCGTGGCCGTCCAAGGCCAGGCGGGTAATGACCTCTCCATCGTTGCTGGCTAATCGACCGCTGACCTTTATCGACTGTGTCTGCCCAGGCAGTCCTTTGGCAGGCTGAGCGACTTGTTCAAAGCGCCAGAGGGGGAAATCACTGTCGTTCTCGCGAATCACCAAACAAGCGTGCTGCTGTAAATCTGCCGGTACTTGCAAAGACGGCGCCTGGGCAATGTAGGCAGGCGACGCACAGAGCACCCGCCGATTGGCCAGAATACGCCGAGCGACCAAGCGGGACTCCGGTGGCTCGCCCACGCGAATACCAATATCAAAGCCGTGATCGCTCAGATTGAGCGGAAAATTGGTTAACTCCAACCACCCTTCCACCTCGGGGTGATCGGCACAAAAGCGGGACAGCAGTGGCGCAATATGGCGGCGCCCAAAGCCAAAAGTGGCGTTTACCCGCAAACGTCCGCTAAGCGCCTGATCGACTCCCTCACCCAGTGAATTTTCCAGCTCATCCAACTCATCTAAAATCAGCGCGCCACGGGCCAAATAGCGCTCACCCTCTGCGGTTAGCGTCAATCGCCGCGTGGTGCGAGCCGCGAGCTCTACTCCCAGGCGCGCCTCCAACTGTTTTAGCCGCTTGCTTACAGCCGAGAGCGATAGCCCCAGCTCGCGAGCAGTCGCCGTCAGGCTTCCCGCCCGCGCCAAGTGCTGAAAAAACGCCAAATCATCCAGGTGCGCCATATCGCTCCTCAGTCATTCTGCACTTTCACGCAACAATAACTTGAATGGTAGCCTGATTATCTCCATCAAAATAGCCGCTACACTCTATTTACTATTCACGACTCACGACTCACGACTCACAAGCATAAAAAGTAACTAACAAGGTAAGGAACCACTATGACCCACCGTATTGCCATTATCGCCGGTGACGGCATCGGCACCGAAGTCATGCCTGAAGGCATCCGCGCCCTTGAAGCGACCGCCAAGCGCTTTAATCTTGATCTTGAGTTCACCACCTTTGAGTTTGGCAGCTGCGACTATTACCTGGAACACGGCAAAATGCTGCCGGATGATTGGTTTGAGCAGTTAAAAGGTTTTGATGCGCTGTTTTATGGCGCTGTGGGCTGGCCCGACAAAGTACCCGACCATATTTCCCTGTGGGGCTCACTGCTGCAATTCCGGCGCCGCTTTGATCAGTACATCAACCTGCGCCCCTGCAAGCTCATGCCCGGCATTAAAAGCCCGCTAGCAGGCCGTAAACCCGGGGATATCGACTTTTACGTGGTGCGTGAGAACACTGAAGGCGAGTACTCAAGCGTTGGTGGCAAAATGTTTGAAGGCACCGACCGTGAAGTGGTCATTCAAGACACGGTCATGACCCGCACCGGCGTAGACCGCGTATTGAAATACGCCTTTGAACTGGCCCAAACTCGCCCGCGTAAAAAGCTCACCTCCGCGACCAAGTCCAACGGCATCTCAATCACTATGCCGTATTGGGATGAACGTGTGGTCGAAATGGCGAAGGGCTACCCTGAAATCGCGGTGGATAAATTTCATATCGATATTCTTACCGCCAACTTCGTTCTCCACCCGGATTGGTTTGATGTCGTCGTGGGCAGCAATCTGTTTGGCGATATTCTTTCTGATCTCGGCCCCGCCTGCACCGGCACGATAGGCATTGCCCCTTCAGCCAACATCAACCCAGAAGGCAACTTTCCGAGCTTGTTCGAGCCAGTACACGGCAGCGCGCCGGATATCGCCGGTAAGGGTATTGCCAACCCTATCGGTCAAATTTGGTCAGGCGCCATGATGCTGGAGCACCTCGGTTACAAAGAAGCCGGTGACGCAATAGTCACGGCCATTGAGGAAGTATTGAGCGAAGGGGATGCCACCGTACTTACCCGCGATGTGGGTGGAGAAGGCACCACTGCAAGCCTAGGCAAGGCGATTGCCAACGCTATTTCGCACTGACACACATATGGCATAAAGATTGGCTGTCTGGTTGAATCCAACCGGGCAGCCAATGTATGTTTTTTAATCGCTTATGTTCTACATTTGTCCTGAGGGTGGAAGAAACATCAGTTTCACTTCGCTCATAACAACATCAACAAACAACCATCAGGACAATGCTATGAAACTTGGACGCCGTCAGTTCCTTTCGGCATCGGCCGCCCTGGCCGCTGTTGGCACATCGCCCCAGCTTTTTGCTTTGCAGAGCTCACAAGGTTCCACCCCGGAACGATACCCAATCGATGCCTGGAAAGTCGAAGATTCCCGCTTTAGTGATTACATGATTTTTAACAGTCCTCTAGAACGCCACTGGAGTGGAGGTCTGTGGACAGAGGGGCCAGCATGGAACGCCGTAGGTCGTTATGTTGTTTTCAGCGACATACCTCGTGCCAAGCAGATGCGCTGGGACGAATCCACTGGTCAAGTCAGCGTATTGAGAGACAATGTCGGCCACTCTAACGGTAATACCTTCGATCATCAGGGGCGGCTAATTGCTTGCGAGCACTATCCCTCACGCGTTTTACGCTACGAGTGGGACGGCAGCACAACGGTGCTCGCAGAGCGCTATCAGGGCAAACCGCTCAATGCCCCTAATGACGTGGTGGCACTGCCCTCGGGTGGAGTGATCTTCACTGATCCAGGCTATGGTGCTCACTTCGACTACGAGGGCAAAAAACGAGACCTGGAGCTAGAAACGGCCATCTATTACGTCGATGACAGCCTGGATGAGCCCATCATGCTGACCGACGATATTTATAAGCCAAACGGTATTGTATTAACGCCGGATGGCGAAGGGTTCTACGCCAGTGACAGTGCCCCCACCCATTTCGACGAACCCGCGCGAATTATTCGCTGGTCGCTGGGTGAAGATGGTCGCAGTGTCAGTAACCGGCAAGTTATCGTGACCAGCGAAGACACGATTTTCGACGGCATGACCTGCGACGTGGATGGCAATATCTGGTCAAGTGCCAATGGTGGTGAAGGTATCGACGGAGTAGTGGTTTTCTCACCGGAAGGCACCTTGCTGGGCCGAGTATTGCTACCTGAAGTCTGCTCGAACGTGTGTTTTGCGGGCAAGAGCCGCAATCGACTATTTATGACGGCCAGCCAATCCGTCTACACAATTTACACGGCGGCACGTGGAGCGTAGTAAGACTATAATCCCAGCCAATATCCCAGCCCAAAAAAGCCTCGCCGGATATATCCAGCGAGGCTTTTACATGGCTGACTCGTATATGTCTTGGCTAGTGAACTAATTAACTGGCCAGTTTAGCCGCCGTTTTCGCGACCAACTCGCCCTGGAAACGGGCGATTTTCAGCTCACGCTCGTCAGGTTGGCGTGAGCCATCACCACCAGCAATGGTTGCGGCGCCGTAAGGCGTACCGCCGCTGACTTTGGAAATATCAAATTGCTCTTCGAGACCGTAACCAATCGGCACGATGATCATGCCGTGGTGGGCCAGCGTGGTCCAAGTAGAGGTGATGGTCATCTCATCACCGCCGCCAGTACCGGTAGAAGTGAACACGCTAGCGACTTTGCCACGCAGAGCACCGTTCGCCCACAGGCCACCGGTCTGATCCAGAAAGGTACGCATTTGACCGGCCATATTCCCAAAGCGGGTGGGCGTACCGAAAATGATCGCATCGTAATCGGCAAGCTCTTGAGGCGTCGCTTCCGGCGTGTCGTAATCCTGCTTACCGCCTGCATTCTTGAACGCCTCTTCAGGCATGGTTTCAGGAACGCGTTTCACCGCCACCTCAACACCGCTCACACCCTTTGCGCCTTCTGCCACGGCCTGAGCCAGCGTATCAATATGGCCATACATGGAATAATAAAGTACCAGTACCTTTGTCATTACTATCTCCTTCACTTATGAATAGTGCAGTTATGAGTAGTGCAGTGAGCGTCGCCTAAAGTGGGCGTCGCCTAATAAGTAGTAAACACAACATAGCGCACTCAAGCATAGAAAAAAGCGAATGTTTTCGTCCGTGGGCGTCGATTTCATCGACGAACGCCATCTTGCACTTTACGCCAACCACCACTAGCTTTTGACTTGCCTACATCAAACGTATCCAAGGAGTCTGGAATGACGATTTTTGAAGCCCTGCGCAAGGATCACGATATTCAGCGCGACCTGCTCGCCCGCTTAGTTGAAACACATGGAGACAGCGATGAGCGAGATAAACTGTATCAGCAGGTACGGGCAGAGCTGCATTATCACGCCGCTGCCGAAGAGCGGGCGCTCTATATCCCAATGATGTCAATCGACCTGACTCAGGAAAAAGCCCGCCATAGCGTTGCCGAACATCATGAAATTGATGAGCTTTTAGAACTGCTTGATGAAACTGACTACAGTGCAACCCACTGGTTGACCCACGCCAAACAGCTCCAGGATTTAGTCACTCACCACCTGGATGAAGAAGAGCAAGAGGTTTTCCAGCTGGCGGGCCGTGGCCTGCAAGATAAACAAAAGACATCGCTTGCTAGCGAGTACCAGGAAGAAATGCAGCGCCAGCGTTCAGCGTAACGTGATGAACAAATTGAAAAACGCTCATGCACCCCATGGGCGTTTTTTGCTGTTAGCGATTAAATAAAGCCACTTTTCAGCTTCCGCGTGTTTCATGAAGACGCTTTTTCACGAATACGCTAGGGTTTTACACGCGAACGACCTGCGGGCTTGTGGCATACGCCCAGCGTGGTAAACCTAGGCTCGCTTTTATACTGACAACGATACTCAAAACAGTTAACTGAGGAGCGACAATGCTAGGCCAATGGCTCGACTGGTCGCTTGATGGGCAACTCCCCACCGCCAGCCAAGGCGTCTTCGCCAGCGGCACTTATCATTTGCATGCGCCTGGTATTTTGGAGCTCACCCCTAACACGGTAAGCCAAAGCGCCCACACGTGCATTTTTTCAGCGGCGATCCATGGCAATGAAACCGCACCGGTTGAACTGGTGGGTGAATGGTTAAGCGGCGTAGAAGCGGGCAGCATATCGCTCGGCGCTCCTGTGCTGGTGATTTTAGGCAACCTGCCCGCGCTTAAGGCGCAGCAGCGTTTCCTTACCACCAATTTAAACCGGCTGTTTAGCCGCGAACTAGCCGCCAAGGGCGAGGAGCCAGATCGCGCCAGGCAATTAATGGCCGCGGTGGATAGTTTTTATGCCCGCCATGCCGGGCGCCCCAAACTGCACTACGACCTACATACCGCAATTCGGGATAGCCGCTACCCCCGTTTTGTAGTGGAGCCTTTTGCCGAATCCTCCACCGATGCTGAGCAGTGGGGCTGGCTGGCGGCGGCGGGTATGCAGGCGGTGCTGCACCAACATCAGCACAGCTGGACATTCTCCCACTACAGCAAGCACTATCACGCCGCTCAGGCATTTACCTTTGAGCTAGGGCGGGTAGCGCCTTTTGGCCACAACGATATGGCATCATTACAACCGATGCGTACACTACTCACCGCGCTTAGTGAAGGACATACGCCACCCAATCAGCCCGCCACGCAAATGCAGTTTTTCCAGGTTCAACACGAATTAATGCGTCACTCGGAGGACTTTACACTCTGTTTTGCCGAGGACACAGCCAACTTCAGCCGCTTTGAGCCCGGCACTCTGCTGGCCCAAGACGGTAAGTCGGGTGAGTTTCGGGTAGGCGATACGCCCCTTCATGTGGTGTTTCCTAACGCACAAGTAGAGGTGGGCGCCCGTGCCGCGCTGTTGGTGGCGCCTATCGTTTAACCCCCCAAGCAGGATCTACTTTAGCCAAGACAATAACAATGGTGAGGCGACAACAGGACCCTCGACGTCGATACGACTATCGTCGAGTGCATAATGTTAGAAGGAAAGCGCGCATAATGCGCCCAGCCTGATAGAATCGCCCCTTTTTCGCGCCAGCCGCATCAAACAAACCCACTTGTTGCTGCGGCAACTCTGTACTGGAGCCAATGATATGGCCGCTACGCCTACTCCCCTTGAAGTGCGTAATATTAAAAAACGCTTTGGCGATACGGAAGTTCTGAAAGGTCTTTCATTACAAGCCCAAAAGGGCGATGTGATTACCCTGATTGGTGCCTCTGGATCGGGTAAAAGTACTTTTTTGCGCTGCATGAACTTGCTTGAACAGCCCGACGATGGCGACCTCATTGTCCATGGCGAACCCATTCGCTTTAAGACCACGAAGCACGGCCGCGAACCTGAAGATTGGAAGCAGGTGGTACAAATGCGCGCCAAGCTCTCCATGGTGTTCCAGAGCTTTAACCTGTGGGCCCACATGACGCTGCTCGAAAACATCATCGAAGCGCCGATTCATGTGCTGAAAAAACCCAAAAAAGAAGCCTTGGAGCACGCCCATGCACTGCTCGATCGGGTTGGCTTAACGGCCCGCGCCAACGCCTACCCAGCACAGATGTCCGGCGGCCAACAGCAGCGCGGCGCTATTGCCCGCGCACTGGCGATGGATCCAGAAGTGATGCTGTTTGACGAACCCACCTCCGCCCTTGACCCGGAATTGGTCGGTGACGTATTGAAAGTCATGCACGACCTCGCTGAAGAGGGGCGCACCATGGTCGTGGTGACTCACGAGATGGGGTTTGCCCGTGATGTCTCTAGCCAAGTGATTTACCTTCACCAGGGCCTGGTGGAAGAGGCTGGCCCGCCCGATCAAGTGTTAGGCAACCCGCAATCACCGCGCCTGCAGCAATTCCTGGCACCTAATTACTGATCCGCGAGGCTGACCATGATTGATTTACAAGGGTATGGCCCCCGGCTGATCGAAGGGGCTGGCGTCACCATCCAATTAGCGGTGTTGTCGCTGATTTTAGCGATTATTTTAGGGCTCCTGACCGCCAGCGCGAAGATGTCGCGCAACTGGTTAGCTCATCGTCTTGCCACGCTTTACACCACACTTATTCGCGGTGTGCCCGACCTCGTGTTGATGATGCTGTTTTTTTTCGGCGGCCAAATTGGCGTCAACATGATCACCGACTGGATTTACTACTCGTTCGATATCGATATTTTTATCAATATTAATGCCTTCGTCGCGGGCGTTGTCACCATTGGGCTAATCTTCGGGGCCTATATGGGGGAAACCTTTCGCGGCGCTTTTATGGCGGTCGATAATGGGCAAATCGAAGCAGGTAAAGCCTATGGCATGAGCGATGGGCTGGTTTTTCGTCGCGTCCGTTTTCCGCAGATGATGCGCCATGCACTGCCTGGCCTTTCCAACAACTGGATGGTATTGCTCAAAACCACCGCACTGGTCTCGGTAATCGGGCTTTCTGATATGGTGCGTGTCGCCTCAGAAGCCTCTAAAGCGACGCGCGAACCTTTCACTTTCATGATTATTGTCGCGCTTATCTATCTGCTCATCGCCAGCGTTTCGGAATGGATCTTTGCTCGTCTGCAAAAACGCTACAACATTGGCTATGGGGAGGCAGACTAATGACCGCTTTCATGACATGGCTCGAAAATCAGCTTGCCGAGAACAGTATTTTCACGCTGCAAACGCTTTCCTACTATGGCGATGGGTTGACCACCACGGTGCAACTGGTCTTTTTATCGCTGGTCATTGGCTTAATCGCTGCGGTACCCCTTGCCATTGGGCGTGGTTCAAAACACGCCTGGATTAAGTGGCCTATTTTTGCTTACACCTATGTTTTTCGTGGCACACCGCTACTCATCCAACTCTACCTGATTTATTACGGCGTGGTGTTCGTGGACGGAATCCAAGAAAGTTGGCTATGGGTGATACTTGAAGAACCGTTCGTTCCCGCACTCATTGCATTTACCCTCAACACCGCCGCCTATACGACCGAGATTTTTCGCGGCGCGATTAAGTCTACCTCGAAAGGTGAAATTGAAGCGGCTCGTGCCTATGGCATGTCACCTCAGCAGACCATGCGGCGCATTATTATCCCCAGCGCTTTTCGTCGCGCACTGCCGGCCTACGGCAACGAAGTCATTTTCATGCTACATGCCAGCGCTATTGCCAGCGTAGTGACGATTATGGACCTGACCGGCGCGGCGCGCTTTGTATATGCGCGTTTTTATGCACCTTTTGACGCATTCTTGTTTGTGGCAGCGATATACCTGTGTTTAACCTTCACCATCCTGTATCTCTTTCGTTATCTAGAAAAAAAGCTGCTCGCACATCTACAGCCACAGAACTCCTAGTGTGAAACAAACGTTGGTTTACGAATCATCAAGCGCTTTTCGTCAACGCCGAGTTAGGATAAGTTATCAATGATCATCACAACGCAACCTGTGACTAACGTGGTCAACGCCATATAGGCAACGCCATCATTAGGCGGTGGTTGCTTAGATGAACTCTGCTTCCAAGGAGATACATAATGAAAAAACTGCTGTCTGTCTCACTGCTAGGCTTAGCCGTTGCAGCAAGCGCCGCCCAGGCGCAAGAAGACCAACTACGTATCGGGGTTGATGTGCCTTACGAGCCGATGGAATATCGCACGCCGGATGGCGAGCTGACCGGCTTTGATATCGACCTGGGCAACGCCCTCTGCGAGCGTATCGGCGTTGAATGTGAATGGGTTGTACAGGGCTGGGACGGCATTATCCCGGGTCTCATGGCACGTAAATACGACGCTATTATGTCCTCCATGACGATCAATGATGACCGTCGCGAGCAAGTGCTGTTCTCTGACCCCTACATCACCCCACCGTCCGCCTGGTTTGCTCCTGAAGGCACCGACCTTGATGCAACCAATGAAGAGTCGCTCGCCGGCATGACCATCGGCGTTCAGCGCGGCACTCTGCAGGACAATTACGTCACCGACATGTATGGCGATGTCGCCGACATCAACCGCTATTCTACCGCCGATGACATGGTGCTGGACATGGAGTCCGAGCGTTTGGACATCTTGTTCCTCGACTACCCAGTCGGTAAGTCCACGTTACTGGATAGCGAAGAAGGCAACTACGTTGTTGTCGGCGAGATGCTCACCGAACCTAAAGAGTATTTTGGTGATGGCTTTGGTATCGCGTTCCGTCAACGCGACGAAGCACTCGCTGAGCAGTTCAACGAAGCCCTGGCTGAAGTGAAAGAAGACGGCACTTACGACGAGATCTACAACCGTTATTTCGGTGGGCAAGAGTAAGCATCACAGCAAGCCTTAGTGTCCATCACCCCGGCAACCGCCGGGGTGATGCGTTTCTACCTAACGCTGAAAATTCAGTGAACTAGGTAAAGCTACCTCTGTCTGTGTATCATCGAGCATGTTCAACACGGAGGTTTTATGGCTCACCCGACTAGCCCACATGCAGGCACGCTACCTCGCCTCTCTTCTCACTGGACCGGCTGGGGGCAGTGGCTGGCGCTGATCACCATGACCGTGGATCACCTCACTCGCTATGTGCTGCCCGGCGATTGGGATCTAAGCTGGGCCGGGTCTTCCATTGGCCGTATCGCCTTCCCGCTGTTTGCCGCCATGGTGGCCTGGCACGGGCTGTTTAATACCCGCAACCCACTGCGCTACTCGCGCCGAATTCTAATTATCGGCTTGGTTGCCCAACTCCCCTACATGATGATGCCACGCTCATCAGACGCATTTATCCTCAACGTCTGCTTTACCCTGGCCAGTGGTTTAACCTTAGGTGCGCTAGTGCGCCAAGGCTGGCAGCACTACCAGCAGCAAACGTTAGGTTTGCCCTGGTTGTTAGCCGGTGCAGCGGTAGGTGTGACCGTGTGGTACTTGCTCGGTTTTTGGGTGGAGTACGGGCACAACGGGCTGCTGCTGATTCCGCTATTAATGTTCGCGATGCACGCTTTGAGCCAAGCTGAAAACCATTTTCAAGCGCGCCTATGGGCAGGCTTGGCGGCGTTTCCGGCACTTTGGATTGCCGGGCAGATGAATGCCTCTGACATGGCCAAATCGTTTACCGTAGGTACGTGCCTCATCGTGCTGGTACTTGCTGCAGGCGCAGCGCAACGAATCCCCCCTGTCTACTTAGTGATGCCGCGGCGCTTATGGCTAGCGTGGTACCCCGGCCACTTTGCATTAATCGCTTTATGGGTGCTGCTAATTGGTCAATTGGCTTAAGCCCAGACGGCGTTCCAAAGGTCTGCCTAATGGCTGATTTTTGTTGTCGTTCCTTTTTAGCGTATTTAAGTATTTTTAGCGCTATAAGTTGTGTGGTTGGTCAACATGCGTAAAAAAGCCGTCTGGGCTAGGCAGACGGCTTTAGAAACTACTGTTTAATGGCGAAGCTCAACGCAGCCGGCGGTGCCTCGGGCAGTAAGGCACTGCAGACGTCAACTTTTTCCAGCAGCTCGGCATGGTTAGGCGCAAGAATATTGACGTGGGCAAGCTTACGACCAGGGCGCTCTGCTTTGTCGTAGCGATGCAGGTGCGTATTGGCAAGCGCTAGAATCGCTGCGTTGTCGCCTTCACGACCAACCACGTTAATCATGCAGGTGGGCGCAATCGCCTGGGTATCACCTAAGGGCAAGCCCTGTATCGCGCGCAGGTGGTTTTCAAACTGGCTGGTCACTGCGCCGTCCATCGTCCAGTGACCGGAGTTATGCACGCGAGGCGCCATTTCGTTAGCGAGCAGGCTGCCATCGCGGGTTTGAAACAGCTCTAGCGCTAGCACGCCCACGTAATCCAGTTCATCCAGCAGCGCACGAATATAGCCATCAGCGGTTTGCTGCACGCTGGCATCCAGATCAGGCAGCGGCGCCACGGAGTAGCGCAGGATGCCATCCACATGCTGGTTCTCGGCCATGGGGTAGAACACCACCTCACCATCACGACCGCGCACGGCAATCATCGAGACTTCCCGCACGAAATCGACAAATGCTTCAACAACTAACTGAGAGTGGCCAATAGCACTCCACGCCTCGCCAGCCTGCTCGGGCTGCTTCAATACCGCCTGCCCCTTGCCGTCGTAGCCTTCAGTGACCGATTTAGCCACCACCGGGCAACCCAACTCACGGGCGGCGGCTTCAAGCTGCTCGGCGCTCTGCACTACCCGGTAAGCAGGGGTCGGAATGCCTAGACGATCAAACAGTGTCTTCTCTTCGACCCGGTTCTGGCACACTTCAATGGCACGACTGCTGGGATAAACCGGCTTGTGCTGCTCAATTTCGCGCAACAGTTGAACGGGCAGGTGTTCGAACTCGTAGGTCACTACATCAACCTTGGCCAAAAACTCAGCCAGGTGCTGGTTATTAGGATCGACAATTACATCGCCAATTCCAGCACTGGGATTACCCGTAGTATCTAAAAAAGTGAAACGATTACCCAGCGGATAACCCGCTAGCGCCAACATGCGGCCTAATTGACCTGCACCCAGTACGCCAATGTTTTTTGCAATACCAGAGTTCATAGCCAGACTCCTTATTCCGCTTCCGGCTCGGGGCGCGGGTCAGGGTTGTCGAGAACTTTCTGAGTCTGCTCGGCGCGAAACGCTTCAACCGCGCTGCGTACGGTCGCATCTTGCAGGCCAACGATCTGCGCTGCTAACAACCCTGCGTTGGTCGCGCCCGCTTTACCAATCGCCAAGGTGCCCACTGCGATGCCGCCGGGCATCTGGGCAATGGAGAGCAGCGAATCCAAACCTTTTAGCGCTTTCGACTCCACCGGCACACCCAGTACCGGGAGTGGCGTTTGCGAGGCCACCATACCTGGCAAGTGAGCAGCACCGCCCGCGCCTGCCACAATTACCTGCAAACCGCGCTCGGCAGCGCTCTTGGCATAGTCAAACAGCAGGTCAGGTGTACGGTGTGCTGACACCACGCGAGTTTCATAAGCCACGCCCAAACGCTCCAGCATGGAAACAGCGTGCTCCATGACTGGCCAGTCGGACTTGGATCCCATGATCACGCCCACCTTGGGTGCGCTGTTCGACGACATGCAAAACTCCTCGGCCCAACGGCCTATAAAAAGCGAAACTAAATTAAAAAACAGCGTGCGCCGAGTCAGGCACACATCAAAATAGGAAGGCGAATAGTCTACCAGAGCTAGCCCGTTTGCGGGCGTTGCCGAGGTCGCGAAATTTTCATCAAAATAGGCATTGAAATGCGCACCGGTTGGCGGCATTGTGTGTTTGTCATTTCAGACTGATGGAGCCACATGAGCACGGCACGCGCAACTGCCACTGCGGAACAGCTTGATCCTCCGCGAAGCAGCCCTGACCTCGACGTCAGGGAACTTGAAAAACGTACGCGATTAATGCGTATTATCACGCGTCTGATCGCCGTATCAGACTTAGGAAGCCGAGAAATTGCCCGCCGGGCAGGGCTTCCCGTTCAGAAAATCAGCGACCTGCTCGCCGGAAGGCTTGAGCATCTGGGAGTGGATGAACTTCACGCCCTGCGTCGCACCTTAGAGCTGGAGGCGCCATAGCAGACACTTTTTCTGCTGTTCCCACTTCTCCACTCCACGCAGGCCGCCTCCCGGCGGTCTGCCAAGAAAGCTTTTTTTCACGCCTACCCCAATCCCGAGATTACTTCACTTCGTTCGTAATGACGGCTCATGGCGCAATCGCAATACCCCCAAACGCTACAACAACCACCACTACCCAAGCGGGCAGCTTCCATACGGTTAATAGCAAGAAACCGGTTAACGCCAGGGCAAACTCCTCTGCACCAATGATCGCACTCGTCCACACCGGCTGATAAAGCGCTGCGCCTAAAATGCCTACCACCGCCGCATTGGCACCGCGCATTAGCGCCTGGGCACTGCCCCACTGACGAAATTGATTCCAAAACGGCAGCACGCCCACTAACAGCAAAAAGCCGGGGATAAAGATTGCCAGCAGCGCCAGCAAAGCACCGACTAAACCATTGATACCGGGCAGCAGCGCGCCTAAGTAAGCCGCAAACGTAAACAGCGGCCCCGGTACCGCCTGGGCGGCACCGTAACCAGCCAAAAACTCATCCGACGTAAGCCAACCCGACTGCACCACTTCCGCTTCCAACAGCGGAAGCACTACGTGCCCGCCACCAAACACTAATGCGCCTGAACGGTAAAACGCATCGGCGATATCCAGCCAAACCGCCATCCCCGCCAATAACGGCAGCAGAATCAACAGCCCTGCGAATACCCCCAGCGCCACCATGCCTGCCTTACGCGTCACCGGAAAATGCAGCGACTCACTTGCCGTAGCGGCAGCGCTATCGCGACACAGTGTTAGCCCGGCTAAGCCCCCCAACACAATCGCCGACACCTGACCCAGTGGGCCACTGACCAGCACCACCGTAAATACCGCCGCAAGCGCGATTCCCGTGCGGGTTTTATCCGGGCAGAGATTACGCGCCATGCCCCACACCGCGTGGGCAACAATCGCCACCGCCACCACTTTTAAGCCATGGATAATGCCACTGCCAATAGGGCCATCCAGCACCGCCGCGCCAAACGCAAACAGCACCAGGATAATCGCCGAGGGCAGTGTAAACGCCAGCCACGCCATGGCAGCCCCCCAAGGCCCCGCGCGCAATAGGCCAAGAGCAAAGCCCACCTGGCTGCTGGCGGGCCCCGGTAAGAACTGACACAGCGCCACTAGATCAGCATAGGCCTGCTCAGAGAGCCACTGGCGCCGTTCCACAAAGGCCGTGCGAAAATACCCCAGGTGCGCTACCGGGCCGCCAAAAGAAGTTAAGCCGAGTGCTAAAAATATCCAAAACACCTCACCTATGCGCTCGCTTGCCTGCGATTGCTCCACCATTTCGGCCACCTGTTATCCCAATAAAAAAGCGCAAGGCTTTTATACTAAGCCTTGCGCTTTAATTCTTTATGACAGCGCGCTCATGAGGATACGCTCATAACGACAACACGGATTACTCCTGGTCGGTCACCGCGCCGGTGCTGGCCGAGCTAACCAAACGCGCATACTTAGCCAGCACACCGCGTGTATAGCGGGGTTCTGGCTGCTGCCAGGCGGCGCGACGGCGCATCAGCTCTTCATCGGAGAGATCAACGTCGATGGTATCCGCTTCAGCATCGATGGTGATGGTATCGCCATCTTTCACCAGCGCCAACGGGCCGCCGTCAAAAGCTTCTGGTGACACATGGCCGACCACAAAACCGTGGCTGCCACCGGAGAAGCGCCCATCGGTAATTAGCGCCACATCGTTACCCAAACCACGGCCCATAATCGCCGAGGTCGGTGTGAGCATTTCACGCATGCCGGGGCCACCTTTCGGCCCTTCATAGCGAATCACCACCACATCGCCGGCAACGACGGTGCCATCGTTAATACGCGCCTGGGCCTCTTCTTCCGAGCCAAATACCCGCGCTGAACCAGAGAAGCGAGTGCCCTCCTTCCCGGTAATCTTCGCTACCGCGCCTTCCGGTGCCAAGTTGCCGTAGAGCATGCGCAGATGGCTTTCCGTTTTAATCGGATTACCCAGCGATGCAATAATCGGCGGTTCAGCAGGGTAAGGCTCAACCTCAGCAAGGTTCTCTTCCAACGTTTTGCCGGTGACGGTCAAGCAGTTGCCGTTGAGCAAGCCCGCATCCAATAGCATTCTCATCAGCGGCTGAATACCGCCAATCGCCACCAGCTCACTCATCATGTAGTGGCCGCTGGGGCGCAGGTCGGCAAGCACCGGTACGCGCTTACCTATTTCAGTGAAATCGGACAGTGACAGTTCAACGCCGATGGTGCGCGCCATGGCAATAAGGTGCAGCACCGCATTGGTAGAGCCACCCAAAGCAATGACGACAGTTATCGCGTTCTCGAACGCCTCGCGGGTCATAATATCGGAGGGTTTGATATCGTCCGCCAGCAGCGCCAGCACCGCCTCGCCCGCCGCTTTGCAGTCGTCACGCTTCTCTTGGGAGATGGCATTTTGCGCCGAGCTACCCGGCAGGCTCATGCCCAAGGCTTCAATCGCCGACGCCATGGTGTTGGCGGTGTACATGCCGCCACAGGAGCCAGGGCCAGGGATCGCCGTTTCTTCGATGTTCTTAAGCTCAATCAGGTCGATATCACCACGGGAGTGCGCACCCATCGCCTCGAAGACCGAAACGATATCGGTATGCCCCTTGCCGGGCATAATGGTGCCGCCATAGACGAACACGCTGGGGCGATTCAAACGCGCCAGGCCCATCAGACAGCCCGGCATGTTTTTATCACAACCGCCAATGGCGACTAAGCCATCAAAGCCTTCACAACCGGCGACGGTTTCGATGGAGTCGGCGATCACCTCCCGCGACACCAGTGAATACTTCATCCCTTCGGTGCCGTTGGCAATACCATCGGAAATGGTGATGGTATTGAAAATAACACCTTTACCACCGCCTGCATCGGCACCGTCACGGGCAAACTCAGCCAGCTCGTTAATATGACTATTGCAGGGCGTCACCATGCTCCAGGTAGAGGCAATACCCACCTGAGGCTTCTTGAAATCGGCATCCGTAAAGCCCACGGCGCGCAGCATGGCGCGGCTAGCGGCTTTGCCTGGGCCATCGACCACTTGGGAAGAGTGACGACGGGAGTTTTGCGATGAATCAGACATTAGAAATCTCTCTTAGCGTTGTTCACGGTATCCGCATAGCTTGGCGATATATATCGCATCCCGCAAGATGATTAACTTCTGACACCATAGCGTTCCCCCCATCGTTTCTTTGCTTTTGATCAGACGTCAACCAAAGTTGACACTCTCAGAACTGCCAACTATAGTTATCACCATGATCGAGTTGATTAAAACCGATGTCTTCGATAGATGGCTACGCGAGCTTCGCGATATCCGTGCCCGCGCCAAGGTTGAAGCCCGCATCCGACGTTTGAGTCTGGGCAACCCTGGAGATGTGAAGCCGGTCGGTAAAGGCGTTTCTGAACTGCGAATTCCTTATGGGCCAGGCTACCGCGTCTATTATATTACCAAGGGGCCAGTAATCGTGGTTCTGCTGTGCGGTGGTGATAAAGCCACCCAATCCCACGATATCGAACTAGCCAAAGCCATTGCCGCGCAATGGAAGGAGTAACACCATGACCGTTCCTAATGTCACTTTCAGTCACTACGATACTGCTGATTATCTTCAAACTGAGGAGGATATTGCGGCCTATCTTGATGCAGTAATGGAAGAAAATGATCCTGCTCTTCTTGCCGCCGCACTTGGTGATATCGCCCGTGCTCGCAACATGAGCCAACTCGCCAAAGACGTAGGCATGAGCCGTGAAGGGCTTTACAAAGCCCTATCGGGGGAAGGAAACCCGGCTTTTGCGACCATTAGCAAAGTAGCCAACTCCTTGGGGTTGCGCCTATCTATTAAACCGCTATCGCGGCCAGAAGCGGGCAGCTAGAGCGCTTATCGCCCATTCCTTGCTTTTAGCAACACCTCTGACCAGTGAGTTCGGCTGATCTTGCCGGTGCCTCATTCCCAAACGTCAACATATCCTAGTCATCCCGCCCCTGCCGTAAAGGAATGATTAACTAAGGAACATCGTGCATGTCTGCAAACTCGCTGCTCTCGCAAACGCCGTTAACGCCAGGCTTTATGGTGGTACATGCCAATCGCCTGGAAGATTTGCGCGGTTTGGCGGTGGAGTGGATGCGCCGACATCCGCTCTCGCCGCTGGAGAACGAGACCATTCTGGTGCAGAGCAACGGCATTGGGCAGTGGCTAAAACTGGCGCTAGCGGAGGATCCGGCCCAAGGCGGTGCAGGCATAGCAGCAGCATTGAACGTCACGCTGCCTGCGCGTTTTCTATGGCAGGCCTATCGCACGGTGCTGACTCACTTAACGCACGACGAGCACGCAGTGCCCGAAACCTCGCCGTTTGATAAATCGCGGTTGATATGGCGCTTATTGCGCCTGCTGCCCAGCCTTGCCGAGCAGGAAGCTTTTGCGCCGCTGGCACGCTTTTTAGAAGTGGATCGCGACCAGCGCAAGCACTACCAATTGGCCGAGCGGCTGGCGGATCTGTTCGATCAGTACCAGGTGTATCGCGCCGACTGGCTGGACGCCTGGGCCAAGGGCAACGATGTACTCATCACTGCCCGGGGCGAAGCCCGCCCGCTGGAAGCACACCAGCTGTGGCAGCCAGAGCTATGGCGCGCACTGCGCGACGATGTGGCTAATAATCTAGGCGAGGCGGGCCTTAATAGCAGCCGCGCCCAGGTGCACAGCCGCTTTCTGGAAGCCGCCGTTCAGCTTGAAGGCCAAGCGTGCCCACCCGGCCTGCCCCGGCGATTGATTATTTTCGGCATCTCATCGCTGCCGCAACAGACGTTAGAAGCCCTGGCGGCGCTGTCGCGCTGCTGCCAGATCGTGCTCTGCGTGCACAACCCCTGCCAGTACTACTGGGCGGATATCATCGAGCACAAAGACCTGCTCCGCGCCAGCCGCTACCGCCAGCGGCGCAAGGCCGGCATGCCCGACGCCCTGGATGTGCTGGGCACCGGTGATGCCGACGACGCCCTGCACCTGCACGCCCAACAGCTGCTGGCCGCCTGGGGCAAACAGGGGCGCGACTACCTGCGCCTGCTAGACGAACACGACGACGCGGGCAACTACCAAACCCTATTCGAGCAGCAGGCGCTGCGCATCGACATGTTCGAGCCCTTCAGCGGCGAAGAGCGCAACTGCCTGCTCAGCCAGCTACAGGACGATATTCGCGAGCTGCGACCGGTAGCGGAGACCCAAACCCACTGGCCCGCGCTAGACCCGGCCAGCGACGACTCCATCGTGTTTCATATCGCCCACGGCCCCCAGCGGGAAGTGGAGATACTTCACGATCAGCTGCTGGCGGCCTTCAGCGCCGACCCGGATCTGCGCCCGCGGGATATCATCGTCATGGTGCCGGATATCGACCGCTACGCGCCGCATATTGAAGCCGTATTCGGCCAGTACCGCTCCGCCTTCGGTAGCTACAACGCGAACGCTAGACCCGACGACCCGCGCTACATTCCCTATACTCTGTCGGATCAGGCCAGCCGCCACCGCCTACCGATGATGATTGCGTTGGAAAAACTGCTGCGCCTACCGGAGCTGCGCCTTTCAGTGAGCGACCTGCTCGACTTGCTGGAAGTCCCCGCGCTGCGCGCACGCTTTGGCATCGATGAACACGACCTGCCCACCCTCAGCCGCTGGATCGAGGGTGCAGGCATCCGCTGGGGGCTCAATGCCGAGCAGCGCACCCGGCTGGATCTACCCGAAGGGCTAACTCAGAACACCTGGGCCTTTGGCCTGCGCCGGTTGCTACTGGGGTATACGGTGGGAAGTGCAGAGGCGTGGCAAGGCATCGAGCCATTCGATGATATCGGCGGGCTGGAAGCCTCTTTGGCAGGCCCGCTGGCAAATCTGCTGGAAAAACTGGAAAGCACCTGGGAAACCTTCTGCCAGCCCACCGACGCCGCCAGCTGGGTGGCCCGGCTGCGTGAACTGCTGGAAACCTACTTCTTGACCGACGACGCTCAAGAGAGCGTCATGCTCACCAAGCTGGAAACCGCGCTACAGCAGCTGTTGGACAGCACCGAAGAGGCCGAGCTTTTTGACCCGCTGCCGCTCTCCATGGTACGTGAACACTGGCTAGGGCAAATCGACGAACATAGTCTTTCCCAGCGCTTCCTGGCGGGCGCGGTCAACTTCGCCACCCTCATGCCCATGCGCGCCATTCCGTTTAAGCGGGTGTGTTTATTGGGCATGAACGACGGCGAGTACCCCCGTTCCCAGCCGCCGCTGGACTTTGACTTGATGGGCAGCGACTACCGCCCCGGCGACCGCTCGCGGCGGGAAGACGACCGCTACCTGTTTCTGGAAGCGCTGCTCTCTGCCCGCCAGCAGCTTTATATTAGCTGGGTGGGCCGCAGCCAGATCGACAACAACCCCATGCCGCCCTCGGTGCTGGTCGGTCAGTTGCGCGACCACCTGGAAGCGGGCTGGCACACGCAAAACGGCGAGCCGCTGCTGGAAGCGTTAACCACCGAGCACCCGCTGCAACCGTTTAGCCGCCGCTACTTCTCTTCCCAGGCCAGCGACTCCCCCGCTCAAGCGCGACTGTTCACATACGCTCACGAGTGGCACGCCCTGCACGCACCGCGAAGCGAAAGCCAATCAGGCGAGAGACCAGCAACGCTTAAACCAGACAGCGAACAGCAGAGCACGTTAACCCTGAACCAGCTAGGCAGCTTTCTACGCGAACCCGCCAAGGCGTTTTTCAACACCCGTCTGGGGGTCTACTTCGAGCAAGAAGAGCTTACCCAACTGGATGTAGAGCCCTTCACTTTGGACGGGCTACAGAACTGGCAGTTGCAGGATCAGTTAATCGCCGCCCAGCGCCACGCCGTGGATAACGGCCTGCCGCGAGTGGAAGCCCTGCACGCAGCACTGGAACGCTTTAAAGGCCAGGGCGTGCTAGCCGTGGGTGCCTTTGGCGAGCGAATGCGCGAAGCACTGGCAGAACCAATGGACGCCCTGTTTGGCGCCTACGAAGAAGCGTTGCAAGAGTGGCCACAAGTAGTAGCGGCGCCCCAAGCGGTGCATGTTGTTGAAAGCGCTGAGGGGCAGGTAACGCTGGAAGATTGGCTGGGAGAGCTTCGCCAGGATGACGCGGGCAACCGCTGCCGCCTGCTACTGCTCAGCAGTAGTTTAATCAGCCAAGGGCGTGGCCGCGGTCAATATCGCTGGCAGCACCTGCTACGCCCTTGGGTCGCCCACTTAGCGGGCAATGCCAAACACCCGATGACTACCCAGCTACTCTCAAAAGCAGGCCATGTGCGCTTGGAGCCTTTAGACACCGAAAATGCCCGCTACCAGCTAGATGCCCTACTCAGCGCCTGGTGCGATGGCATGCAGGCCCCGCTACCGCTGGCTCCGCAAGCCGCTTTCGCCTGGCTGGCCAAACAAGGCACGCCGGAATTGGAAGCCGATAGCGCAAGGGAAAGCGATGCCTACGCCGCCGCCGAAACCGCCTACGAAGGCGGACGCTTTCAAACCGGCGAAGTCGCCCAAAGCGCCTACCTCTCCCACCAATGGCCGAGCTTTGAAAAGCTATTCAACGAGGATGCTCTGGGTCACAACTTCGCCACGCTGGCCGAAGCGCTCTATGCGCCACTGCACCGATCAGTGAAAAATTAGGGCCTACCTTATTCAGCGTGGTTTTGAAGGCGCTTAACATCATCAATAGGCAACCCCGTCACCTTGGCTACAAACTGGGGGTCAGCCCCCTCTTGCAGGAGGTTCCGAGCGGTTTCGAGTTTACCCTCGATTTTGCCTTTGGCTTCACCTCGCGCTTCACCTCGGGCTTCCAACTGGGTGGCAATGGTCATAAAGGTGTCTCCTATAGGCTGGGGCAAGCGATGGCTCTCTTCAATCAACTGATCAAGGTCAATCACGTTGCCTGTTCCTACCACATAGTTTAGCAAGGTAGCGATGAAATCCAACTGCTGGCGACTGTGCTCATCAAAGCTCGCACAGTCACGCAGCCATTCCATCAGGTAAGGATCGATGTGCGGTTCGCGAATGTGCTTTAGCACTCGAGCAACCAAGCCTATCCATTGCTGTTGTTTTAGTGCTTCGTCATCAAGCTGATTTACATCTACTAATGGTATTGGCCCCTGGAACAGCGTCTCCATTAGCCCCAGCGGATCTTTGAAGCAGTCAGCAAGATCCATCGAGTAGGGGTAGGGTGTTTGACGGCCGTGGTAGAACACCAGTGCATGAACCGGTGCCAGGGGTTCCTTGGGGCGCTGCTTCAACTGCTTGGTCAGCATCCCAAACAAATAGTGCCCGATACGCACGGGCATGTGTGGGTCGGGGCTTGACTGATGTTCGACCAATACAGCTAGATACGCAGGTTGCCCCGCCAATTGACAACGGTACACCAAGTCGGAGACGGTTTCTCGCAGGGCTGAATCGAGGTGGCTATCATGCTCCAGCTTGAGACTGTCCAAATCCAAGGCAGCACTGATTTTTTTGGGCAAATAATGTTGCATGAACCCCTGCGCGACGGCGTGGTTTTCCATCGCGCTACGAAAGAACCGATCATGAGGATTATGGGGTGGTTTGGAGGTATCAGCCACAAGCGGTTTCCATGTTTCGAACAGATTAGAGGCTAAGCATTCTTCCCATTCAGCGACAAGATGCGCTTCGCCAGCGAGATCATCTCCGGGTCGCCGGTGTTCTTTTCCGCCACGTCGGAAAGCTTGATCACCGGCAGCCAGCCCTGCCCTTCCGGGCGCGCCTCGACCATCTTGATCACCATGTTCATCGGCTCAACACCAACATCGTTAGTGAAGTTGGTGCCGATACCAAACGCCATGCCGATGCGACCTTTGCAGAAGGCATGTATCCGCTCGACCTTCTCCGGTGTTAGCGCGTCGGAGAAGATAATCGTCTTACTTAGCGGGTTGATGCCCAAGCGTTCGTAGTGCTCGATGGTCTGGGAAGCAAACTCGATAGGGTCGCCGCTATCGTGGCGAACGCCATCGAACAGTTTGGCGAACTTCTTATCGAAGCTGTCGTAAAAGGCCTTAGAGGTAAAGGTATCAGTTAAGGCGATCCCCAGATCACCGCGATACACATCCACCCAATGCTCCAGCGCCAGACTATTGGCCATTTTGAAACCGAAGCGAGCACCGTGGAACATAAACCACTCGTGAGCGTGGGTGCCGATCGGCTTAACACCGTGGTGCATGGCCATCAGCACATTGCTGGTGCCACTGAAGGCCTCACCGCCGTGGTGACTAAGTGCACCAACCACCCGGTCGTGAACGTCAGAAGAGAAGCGCCGCCGGGTGCCAAACTCAGCGATTTTCAGACCCAAACGGCGGTAGAGTTCGATCTTCTCCTGGGCGCGCTGTTCAATCATCGCATCAGCGTCAGGGGTGATCGTCACACCACGCAACCGATACCACAGCTCGCTGATTAACGCCATCAGCGGCACTTCCCAGAGAATGGTGCGATACCAGGGCCCTTCAATGATCACCGAAAGATCGCTCCCCTGCTGCTCTACAATCACCTCGCTGGGGTTGTAATGAAACCCGGCAAGGAAATCGAGATACGTAGGGTCGAGATAAGGGCACGTTATTTCGAGATAGCGCTTCTCCTCATCGCTCAAACGCAGCGATGCCATCTTATCGACTTCGCGGCGAAGTTCGGCGCCGAAGCCGTCAGGAAAAGCATGCTCGCCACGATTGATAAAGGCGTAGCGCGCATGGGCATAAGGAAAGCGTTTGATCACGGCGTTCTGCATCGTGATCTTATAGAAGTCATTATCCAGCAGCGATGTCAGCATGAGATCCCATCGTTAGAGTGAACCGAAGCCGCCGGTAGCGTAAACTAAAATGCACCTAAAGTGGCTCGGCGATAAGATTATCAGGTGGCGGGGCTGTCATACAGTTAAGGAGCTGACTTCATGCGTATTACCCAAACACATCGCGCAATCATTCTTTCTGGTGTGAGCGAGTTTATTGGTGATTCGGTGGAAACTCATGTGTTTGGTTCAAGGCTAGATGATTCAAAGCGAGGCGGCGGCGTTGATCTACTGTTGATCTCCCAGACAGCGATACCGCCACAGCCTTGCGCTGAACTCAAACAAATACTCGAAGAATACCTCAAACTGCCGGTGGAAATTGTCACCTATGTATCGACTGATGAGCCAAGCCCCACCCAAGCGAGGGTCTTAGCCGAAGCGCGCCCGATTGGTTAAAGTGGGGAAGCGGCATGAGTCAGGATACTCTTAGCGACTAACAATATATTAACAACGCTCATAAAGCGTGCAAAATGGCAATATGCCAGTTTCAGGGTGGCAGTTGATGTACTCAAATGGCACGCCTTCGGTTAGCAGGAAGACTTCATGCCAGGTGACCACTTCGCGTTTTTTCCCATATTGCCTGTTTTTAGCAATGGCATGGTCATAAATGGTTTTATGAGTAGGATGTGAACTGGCCCAGCTTTCCATCTCCTCCAAAGAAGCAAAGTAAGCATGTACCGAGGATTCGTAGCGCTCGTCACCGTTATCATCAAGGTTTGACATGACCCTCAAGCAGAGCGTGCCCGTTTCCTCCTTATTGTCGAGCAAGTACTGCATACCTTCCATCAATTTGGGGCGTAATGACTCCTCGTAGTCGTCAAACTGTTCCTGCTTCGCCTTCCCCCAATACTGACCGGATCGAATCGAGGTCAGGTTATGAGGAACTTGAGCAAACAAACGTCGCCCGAGTGTCGTTTTGCTACCCGGAGCAGGCATCTTAACCTTAAAGGTGCTCGACAGTGGATCCACCGCAGAAACCGGAAAGCGGTCACGGGCAGCGCCAAAATAGCCATTGGTAGTCATGGGAACTACCTTGGTGTCAGGACAACGCCCCAACCCTATTCGATAGTTACCTTCTGAGTAGATCGTTTCATGACGGTCATAATGGACATGGATGGTCTCCCGCCAATAGCCGAACGTATCGTCAGTGCGCTGTGGCTGTGCAAGCCACTGGATAAACGCAGCATCCTGCAACCACTCCATATAGACCGAAGGATCGGTCCAGTAAGCGACCAGCACCGCATTGGTGTAGCCCGTTTCATCGGTAAAGCGCAGCGTTTCGTGAGTTTCCGGCGCGGAGTCGATAACAAAAGAGTCCCTGATACGGCTGAAAAACGCCGCCTGGTCATCCCAGGTAAGCTCGCGCCCCTGAATACCAAAATAGACACAGCAGAGTCGATTGACCGGTCGTGTCCAGCGCAATGTATAGCGCGGGGCCGCCGGTTCATGACCGGGTGGCCGCCGCTCGGGTACCACTCGGGGGTAGTCGATATGAAAAGTCATGGCAATACTCCATCTCAACGATGGCTGATCCAGTGGAGCATGAAACAGCCATCGGATGAGTTGATTTCACAGCAAGCTTAAACGTGATCAGTCACTTCTTACCGGCGACTTCGCTTCTGTATCCACATGCAGGCTGAATACATCCGGGCGGGCATAGTGGCCGACCGGGTCGAAGTCGAGCTTGCTGCGTACGATGACGTCCTGGGAGACCTCGGCATAGAGAATGCCCTCCTCATTAAACAGTGGGCCGGCGAGAACTTCCCCCATGGGGCTTACGATCATGCTCGCGCCTCGCATCAGTATCGTTTCCGGCTCACTCGCCGGTGCCAGCAGGCAGTCATAATCGTCGGGAAAATCGCCCCTAGTCAGATACTGGCAGGCGCTTAACACGTAGCAACGTCCTTCAAGAGCGATATGCTGCATGCTGGCCAGCCATGTATCGCGGTCATCAGCGGTGGGCGCGCAGTAAACATCGACCCCCTTGTCATACATGGCCGAGCGCATCATGGGCATATAGTTCTCCCAGCAAATCACCGCACCCACCGTACCTGCACCGGTCTTGAAAACCGGCAGCGTCGAGCCATCGCCGAACCCCCAGATGATACGCTCACCGCCAGTAGGCATCAGTTTGCGATGTTTGCCCACCAAGCCCTGCTCAGGATCTATATACAGTACCGTGCAATAGAGGGTATAGGCCGTACGCTCAATCACCCCCATGACCACGAAGACGTTATGTGCCTGAGCTGCATCAGTAATCAGGGTCAGCTCCGGCCCATCAAGGTCAATGGCACTTCGGTAGTAGCGCAGAAACTCATCACGTCCCTCCTCGGTCCGTTTGCCTACCGGACTACCGAAGCTTGCACCCTTAGGGTAGCCCCCCAAAAAAGCTTCTGGAAAAACCACCACCGTTGCCTTTTTGGAGGCAGCTTCACTGATTAACCTTGCCCCTTTTTCGGCGGTCAACATAGGGTCAAAGGGGTGGGATCCCGCCTGAACGACGGCGACTTTTTTAGCTGATTGCATGAGCAGTTACCTTCTGTGTAGGTTGCTTGCCATAGAGCTGAGCGAACAGCGCATGGTAGTCATTGTCGCCGTTCACTGGCGCAGCCTGGGTAAAGCGGCTAACAAGGGCCACCAACATGCCATTGACGATGATCGCGCTGATACCCGGGCCAAAGAACAGAGTGAAATCGGTAGCAGCGCTTACGAACAGTGTGATGACACCCACCACCATCCCGGTTAACGCACCAGCGGGAGTAATCCAGCGGAAATAGAGCATTCCAAGCGCGGTGGGTACCAGTTGCAAGCCAAGGCTGAAGCCCAGGGAGGCAACGGGCACCAGATAGCCAGCCCCAGAAGGGCTAAGGGCAAGCACCAGTACAATGCTGGTGATCAGCCCAATGACCACCTTATTGACCAGGCGCAAGCGCTTTTCACTCATCTCTTTATCAAAGAACCGACGCCATACATCCTCAGCCACCAAGCTTGCCGAAGAGAGCAACTGGCTGTTGATGGTAGAAATGGCAGCGGCAAGGATACCGGCGACCACAAAGGAGCCGAGAATAGGGGCATATTCAGCAAAGATCAGGGGCAGAATCGCATCGCTATTGTCCGCCGCCCCTGGCACCAGCCCAGGAATGTTGGCTGAAAGGCCTATCACCAGCGGAATGCAGGCCATCATCCAGGAGTTCCAGAAAGGGGTGAACATGGCCACCTTGCCCAACACTTTCGCTGAATGCGCCGAGTAGAACTTCTGCCACATGTGGGGCAACGCCCAGGCGCCAAAACTCAGCCCAACCCATAACTCCAGCATGGCCACCGGATTGCCTTTATTCGTCAATAGCTGTGGTTCAACTTCCGCCACGTTCTGCAGAAACGACCAGCCGCCCGCTTTACCGATGATGAAGACCGCCGTGAACACCAGTACCGTGGCAAAGAATGTCCCCATAAAGGCATCCGCCCATGCGGTGCCCCTGAAGCCCGCCCAGAGCACGATAAAGCCGACCACCACCGAGGTCACGATAACCCCAACGGCATAGGGGATAGCACCGCCGGTCAGGCTTTCCAGTGCACGGGCACTGCCCGTTACCTGAATCAGCATCACCGGCACCAAGGCGATGATACCGACAATGGAAAACAGCAAACGAAGCGTGGGGCTTGAGTAGTAGTGCTCTACCATTTGCCCAGGTGTAATGAAGTTAAAGCGTTTACCGATATACCAAATGCGCGTGCCAAACAGCCAAATAAACACACTGCCCTGAATGATCGCCCAGGTGGTAAAGCCCGCGAACCAGATCCCTTCCCGATAATAGACACCGAATGAACCCAGCAGCGTCCAGGTAGAAAAGTAAGTCGCCCCCATGGACATCAGCAGCAGCGCGGTATTCATGGAGCGCCCACCCACGACGTAATCGTCAATGGTCGACGCATTATGCTGCCGGGCACGCAGCGATATCACGACAAAGATAGCGATGAACGCGATCAGTATGATGATAGTGACAGCGGTGCTATTCATGCCCGCCCTCCTGATGCTCAAATGCATCAATACGTTCAGAGAGTGGCTTGAAGTAGAGCGGATAAAGTGCAATGGCACAAAGTGTCAGCACTATATTACAGGTCAATACCCAGGCCAGAGGAAGAGATAGTGGGCCTACCCACACCAGTTCATTGAGAATATTAAAGTAGGGAAGCCAGCTTCCGATAAGTGCCAATATAAGCACTAACCAGAACAACTTCCGATTCATTCCTGTCAACATTTAAGTCACCTTTAAGCGTAGAGCCAAAGCCAACATCTCTTTTTAGCTTTACTTGTTAGTTTTATAACAAACCGTGTTGAGCAAGCGTCTCGAATTTCCTTAAGCTATATTTACAGACCTGTTTACAGACACATATTTATACAAGCCTTCACATAGCTTACTGAGCTCACGATTGTCGCTATCAAGAGATACCCAAGTACTGCATTGCAGTAAGGTAGAGCATAGGGAGCGTCAGGGTATGAGAAAAACGCTATTGTTAGCACGACTCGTTGCCGAAATGTGAACACCTATCTACATTATTGTTTTAATTAAAAAAACAGGGAACCAACATGCAAATTTCAATGTTCAAGTACTTTTTGACCGTCGCGGAAACGGGGTCGATACGCCAGGCGTCGCTCTCCCTTCATGTCAGCGCTTCGGCCATTAGTCGCCAAATCCAGAACCTTGAGCACAGCTTCCAGACAACGCTGTTTGATCGCTGCGCAGATGGGATGCTGCTTACGGAAGAAGGCAGGGTTCTGGCGCTCCACATGCAGCGCACCATGCGTGAAATGGAGCTGGCAAGAGCCAAGATAGCCGATATACACGGATTGACGGCAGGCACGGTGAGATATGCCACTATCGAAGGCGTTGCTAGGGCCTGGCTGTTCCCCGCCATTGCAGAGTTTCAAAAAACCCATCCACTCGTCGAATTCAAAGGGCGTATTTCAGGGGCAGAGGCCGTCTACCAAGCCCTTGAAAATGATCAGGTGGATTTCGGAATTACCATGCAAGATGACTTCTATCCTGGTATCAGTATCGTTGAAAAATTCACGACCCAATTCAAGGCGGCCATGCCTCACCAACACCCATTGGCCAAGCATAGTACGTTGAACCTGAAAGACTTAACCCCCTACGAGCTGACAATGCTCGATCCAACGTTCCATACTCGGCGAGCACTTGATACCTCCCTGTTAAGGCTGGGCCTCACCGCAAAGATTGGCTTCGAACTCGACCACATCGAGTTGATCAAGGTGCACGTCATGCAGACCGGCAACCTCACCATATTACCCGACTACGCGGTGAGCCATGAAGAGAAGCACCAAACCATGGCCATTGTCGATATCGCAGAAAACGAGCTCCCCTCTGCAACGACTATCCTCTGTGTTCGCAGGGGACGTATATTGACTAAAGCAGCCGAGGCGATCATCAACAGCTTACGGAAGCGCCCCATTACGCTTCCTTTATAACGACAAATAAAATATATAAAAGACGGCGGTCTCAATAGCTAAGCCACGCCAGCTTTATATCCCTACTCAAGCACACTGGTTAAAATGCACTTTTTAAATTAAGAACCAGAACCTATTCAATAACTGTAAACAATGATGTGTATTTATTGATTGAATACAGGCAGCCTGAAACAGAGATAGTAACGACTTCCAGAAAAGCCCGACTTCTACCCAGCTACCTTCTCGTGTTCAAATAAGCGTTGGACAAGCCTCGTCCTACAGCGCCCTGCCGTGCTGACCAGTGAATACTGCTCGGGATACCGCCATGCCTTCTATCACATCTCTTGACCCCCTGGGCCTCCCACTCCACGGCAGCCGACTGATAGAGGCAAGCGCTGGCACCGGCAAAACCTTCACCATCGCCCTGCTTTACGTGCGGCTAGTACTCGGCGGCCACAGCGTTGACGACGACACCGCGTTTATCCGCCCGCTCACGCCACCGGAAATCCTGGTCGTCACATTCACCAACGCCGCCACCCAAGAGCTACGCGAACGGATCCGCAACCGGCTGGTAGAAGCAGCAGAAGTATTTCGAGCTGAGGATACAGACCAAGCGAAGGGAGCAGGCCAAAGCGAGGGTCTTTTGCCAGGGATGGCAAAAGTAGCCCCCACGGATGGGTTCACGGCGCCCTCGCGTCGGCCTGCTGCCGAGCGAACTGCTGATCCGTTGCTCCTAGAACTCCGCGACCAATACGACCCTGCCACCTGGCCCGCCTGCTCCCGGCGCCTGGCGCTGGCCGCCGAATGGATGGACGAAGCCGCGGTTTCCACCATCCACAGCTGGTGCTACCGCATGCTGCGCGAACACGCCTTCGACAGCGGCAGCCTGTTCTCCCTCAACCTGGAAAACGACCAGCGCGAACTGGAACAGGAAGTGGTGCGCGACTACTGGCGCAGCTTCTACTACCCGCTGGACAGCGACGCCCTCGGCATTGTCACCCGCTACTGGAAATCACCGGACGACCTGCACGTTCCGCTGCAACGGCTACTGCCCGAAAGCGAAGCTTTGGGTGGCGAAAAGCCCGCACCCAGCGAAACCCTGGCCGCCACCCAGGCCGAACGCAGCGCCCAGCTCAGCGAACTCAAAGCCCCCTGGCCCGCCTGGCTGGACGAACTGGTACCCGCCCTGGAAGACGCAGCCACGCGCAAAGCCTTCAAGGGCCAGAGCTTCAACGCCAAAAGCCGCGCCAACTGGCTAGGCGCACTACGCGAGTGGTGCGAAACGGAGGCCGACCGCCCCGCGCTCACCGACGCCGCCTGGAAACGCATGACCCCCGACGGCATGGCCGATATCTGGAAAGAGGGCGCACCACCCTGCCCCCAAGCCTGGGAAGCGCTGGCACAGCTACCGCAAGCGCTGGATGCCCTGCCCGAGCCACGCAACGACCTGCTGATTCACGCCGTGCAGTGGTGCCGCGCCCGGCTGGAGCGCGAACAGGAGCGCCGCGCTGAGATGGGCCCCAATGACCTGCTCACCCATCTGGATCGCGCCCTGAAAGGCCCCAACAAAGAGGCCCTGGCCGCGCAGATTCAGCGCCAGTTCCCCGTGGCACTGATCGACGAATTCCAAGATACCGACCCGATTCAGTACCGCATCTTTAACGCCGTGTATGACGTCGCAACGCCCCGCCGCGACAGCGCCATCCTGCTGATTGGCGACCCCAAGCAGGCGATCTACGCCTTTCGCGGTGCGGATATCTTCACCTACCTGCAGGCCCGGCACGACACCGATGGCCGCCACGTCACACTGGGCACCAACTTCCGCTCCAGCAGTGCCATGGTGGCAGCGGTCAACCACTGCTTCAGCTACGCCGACCAGCATGATGCCGGCGCCTTCCTGTTCCGTGCTGATGGCGGCAACAACCCGCTGCCGTTCAACCCCGTCAACGCCAAAGGCACCAAAGATACGCTGGTACTCAACGGCAAACCGCTAGCAGCGATGACCCTATGGCCGCTGGAAAGCGACGAGCCGCTCTCCAAAACCGCCTACCAAACCGAGATGGCCGAGCGCTGCGCCTCGCACATGGCCGCGCTTCTGGAAGCAGGCCGCCAGCAACAGGCGGGCTTTACGAAAGCTGCCGATGACAGCGGCGATAACGGACTCACTCCGCTGGCCCCCTCGGACATGGCCGTGCTGGTCAACGGCCTGCAGGAAGCGCGGGCGATTCGCCTAGCGCTGGCCAGCCGGGGCATCAAGAGCGTCTACCTTTCCGATCACGATAAGGTGTTCAGCTCCCCCATCGCCCCGCAGTTAGCCATTTGGCTGCGCGCCTGCGCCGAGCCCCAGGCCAACTCCCGCCAGGCGGAAGCCAAGTTGCGCGCCGCCCTGGCAACATCAGTACTTGGGCTAAGCCTTGAAGCACTCGACCACCTCAACCAGAGCGAGCTGGCCTGGGAAGCGCGGGTCGAGCAGTTCAGCGACTACCACCGCCTGTGGCAGCGCCAGGGCGTGCTGCCGCTGGTGCGCCGTTTGATGGTCGATTTTGATATCGCCGCACGGCTGCTGGGCGAGTTCGCCGAGGGTGAGCGTTTGCTAACCGACCTGCTCCACCTGGGTGAAATGCTGCAGCACGCCAGCCAGGAACTGGATGGCGAACACGCGCTGATTCGCTTTCTCGCGGAAGCCATTGCCGACCCGGATAGCCACGGCGACAGCCACAAGCTGCGCCTGGAGAGCGACGCCGACTTGGTCAAGGTAGTGACCATTCACAAATCCAAGGGGCTTGAGTACCCGCTGGTGTTCCTGCCGTTTATCGCCAACCATCGCCCAGTCAGCGACACCGACCTGCCACTGCGCTGGCACGCTAGCGACGGCACACTGCAACTCAGCCTAAGCGCCGATGAAGCCACGCTGGCCACCGCCGACCGCGAACGCCTGGGCGAAGACCTGCGCAAGCTCTATGTGGCGCTCACCCGCGCCCGCCACGCCACCTGGTTGGGTCTGGCACCGCTAAAAAGCGGCGAGAACAGCGCCATCGGCCACTTGATCAACGGCGGCAAGGCCATTGCCCCCAGCACGTTTATCCACGCGCTAGGCGAGTTGGTAAGAGGCAGCGATATCGCGCTAAGTAACGCCCCGGAACCCACCGCGCTGCGCTTCACCCCGGCGCCGGAACAGCAGGCACTGGGCCACGCCCGCACCCCGCTGCGCGCCGCCCGTGAACAGTGGTGGATCGCCAGCTACTCGGCGCTGCGTACCTCAGGGGCCGTCTCAGAAACGATGCCAGGCGCGGCGCCGCCAACGCCCACGCCAGAACCCACCACGCCCCAGGAAGCCACCACCCTGGAAGTGCTGGATGAACCCCACGACAACGCCATCAACACCGAAGCGTTTCACCTGCACCGGTTTCCGCGAGGGCCTGGCCCCGGCACCTTCCTGCATGGATTGCTGGAGTGGGCGGGCCAGCTAGGCTTTAACAATGCGCTGAAAGACCCCGCCGCCCGGGAAGACATGCTGCGGCGGCGCGTGCAGCTGCGCGGCTGGCAGGCTTGGCACGACACCCTGGCGGGCTGGCTTGAAGAACTGCTCGCCACGCCGCTTCCCTTGCCCCAATCTCTGTCATCGGCCCCTTCACAGTCCAGCGAATGCAGCCAGGTGGCATTATGTGAACTCGAAAGCTACCAGGTGGAACTGGAGTTCTGGTTTGCCGCGCACCAGGTACAAACGCGCAAGCTGGATGAGCTGGTCAGTGACCACTTACTGCCAGGGGTATCACGCCCCGTATTGGATGCCGACACCCTCAACGGCATGCTCAAGGGCTTTATCGACCTCGCCTTTGAACATGAAGGGCGCTTCTATGTGCTCGACTGGAAATCCAACTACCTGGGCAGCGACGACAGCGCCTACACCGCCGACGCCTTGCGCAACGCCATGCTCGAAAAACGCTACGACCTGCAAGCCGCGCTTTACCTGCTCGCACTTCATCGCCTGCTGAAAGCGCGCCTGCCCGACTACGACCCGCACCAGCACCTGGGCGGCTCGATGACGGTGTTTCTGCGCGGCAGCCGCACCACTGCCCGCGGGGTACACGCTGTGCCAGCACCGGTCGCGCTGATCGAAGCGCTGGATGCACTCTTTACAGGCGCAGCGGCAGACACCGCAGTAACAAACCAGGAAGCGGTAGTATGAGTAAGCGTGACTTAGCCTCCAAGAACGGGGGCTCCATGAACCTTGACCTGTTCGCCGATGACGCGCCGCCCGCGGCACCTGATTCAACCGCATCGGTAACACCACCAACAGAATCAGCCGCCAGTGCTACCCAACCGCACCCCGCGCTAAGCGATACCGCCGCGCTATTCCTGCTGTGTGAGCGCTGGGTTTCCCGTGGCTGGCTGCGGGATCTGGATCTGGCCCTGGTGCGCTTCCTCGACCGCGAAACCCAGAACACCCCGCCGCTGCTGTTGCTAGGCGCGGCATTGGCCAGCCACCAGCTTGGCCGTGGCCACGTGTGCTTGGATATAGCTGCGACGCTGGAAGCGCCGGATTTTGCGCTTTCGCTGCCACCGGAAGGCGACGACCTGAACGACCCACCGCCGCTGCCCAGCCATGTGCTGGCTATGCTAACGCTGCCCGAGTGGCAGGCCGCGCTCCACCACCCCACGCTGATCAGCGACGGCCCCGGCAATTCGCCGCTGGTAGTGAGCCACAGCGACAACACCAGCAAACTCTACCTACGCCGCTACTGGCAATTCGAGCAAACCCTACACCAGGAAATCGCCGCCCGATTAGCCACCGCAGAACTGGATAAAACTGGTGGGAGGGAGCTTCAGCGGGCGAAGGGTGACGATAGTCACCCCCAAATACTCAAAGATGCCCTAGATACCCTATTCCCCGCCAGCAACAGCATAGACTGGCAAAAAACCGCCTGCGCTCTTGCTGCCCGCAGCCCGTTCGCGATCATCACCGGCGGCCCCGGCACCGGCAAAACCACCACCGTGGTGCGCCTGCTGGCACTATTGCAAACCCTGCAGCTAGCAGAACCCAGCGCAAACCCGCTACGCATTCGCCTAGCCGCCCCCACCGGCAAAGCCGCCGCCCGGCTAAATGAATCCATCGCCGGACAAGTTGCAAAGCTCCCCTTTAGTGGCTTAGTCAACTTGTGGGAGGGAGCTTCAGCTTTGGTTCGACACTTCGACGACGATTCAAGCACCCAGCAACTTCAGGCCGCCATTCCAACCGAAGTCACCACACTTCACCGCTTATTAGGTGCAAGATCAGACACCCGCCACTTCCGCCACAACGCCGCCAACCCGCTGGCGTTGGATGTACTGGTGGTGGATGAAGCCTCAATGGTGGATATCGAAATGATGACGGCGCTGCTCAGCGCCCTGCCCAGCAGCGCCAAGCTGGTGCTGCTGGGGGACAAAGACCAGCTGGCATCCGTGGAAGCTGGCGCCGTGCTGGGCGACCTCTGCCGCCGCGCCGACGCTGCCCACTACACCCCCGCCACGGCGCATTGGCTGGCCGAACTCACCGGTCACCCGCTGCCGAATGAATTAATCGACCCCAACGGCCAGCCGCTGGACCAAGCCATTACCATGCTGCGGGTAAGCCACCGCTTTACTGAAACAAGCGGCATCGGCCAGCTCGCCCAGGCGATTAACCAGCCGCTAAGTGAAACATTGCGGGAACGGGATAAACACCAAGCCGTGCATGGCGTACTCAATAACGGCTATGCCGACCTGCACCACCTAGTGCTAAAGCCTGACGCACTGAACGAAGACAGCGCCCTGGAGCGCCTGGTAATCACCGGCAGCCCGGAACGGTTTCCCAACGCAGGCGAAGGCCGCACCGACTACAAAGGCAAGCCCATCGCTCCGCCCACCGGCTACTGCCACTACCTAAACACATTAGATAGCGAGCGGCCTGATACGGCACTGGCGTTTGAAGAGAACAGAGACGTTTACGATGCGTGGGCTAAGCAAGTACTGAACGCCTATAGCCGCTTTCAACTGCTGTGCGCACTGCGCAAAGGCCCTTGGGGGGTAGAAGGCTTAAACCTGCGCATCGCCAAAACTTTGCGCCGTGAGAAGCTGCTATTCGGCAACGACCACACGTTAGAAAAAGGCTGGTTCGAAGGCCGCCCGGTGCTGGTCACCCAAAACGACTACGGCCTGAAACTCATGAACGGCGATATCGGCATCACAATGGCGGTGCCAGATCCCCGCACTCCCGGCAGGACTCTTTTACGCGTCGCCTTTCCGACCAGCGACACAGAAAACCCGATTCACTGGGTGCTGCCTTCCCGCCTACACGCTGTAGAAACCGTGTTCGCGATGACGGTACACAAATCCCAAGGCTCAGAGTTTCAGCACACCGCCCTGCTGCTACCACAAACGCCCAACCCAATCCTCACCCGCGAGCTGGTCTACACTGGCATCACCCGCGCCCGCGACTGGCTCACTTTAATTGAGGCCAAACGGGGGATTTTGAATGATGCGGTGGCGAGGGAGGTTATGCGGGTTAGTGGGATGGGGAGGTTGTAACAAAATTGGAATTACCTTTGATGGTAGTGTCGGTTTTCGGCCAAGAGCAGATGTTGAGGAAATGCTGATATAACGCTTGGCTTTGCAGCGTGCGCAGCGCAGGTGAGTCAGACAACAGCCACTTGTTATGCTGTACAAGCCTCGGAGAACCTTTCGACCCATTTCTGGCCCGCATACAACTCATCAAATATTTCCTCGATACCAACATCTTTAAGCTGACTGTTGTCGTTTCTGAAAATATCAACCTCAGTGCCGTCACCGAGGTACACACGAGGTAGCGATAAATTTGATACGTTTAGGCCGCTGGTAGTTAAGGGTATTTTGGAGAAGTTATCGAACCCAGCTATAGACAGCAACCGAATTGCTTTTAACTTACTACTGCCCAGATCGTTCGCTATCGACTCAATCTCCTTGCGAGCCTCTTCGCGAAGCAATTCTAGTGACAAGTTAATCTTTTCTAGCGCTAGTCGAATTCCCGCGATCATTGTCTTCGGATCGTCAGCCGTATTTTTTGGTAGAGCACTACAGATCAGAAAATACAATATTCCAAGATCTCGACCACGTATTCCTGACCTCACTCTTTTTTCAAACTCATGATTCTTAGGTATGCCCAAAATATCGTGGATCTCCGACGCCAAAACGTTTTCGATTAATGCTCCAGAAAAGTTAAGAACTAGTCGCGTAATAATTGAACATATTTGGAAGGCAACAAAAATATCTTTGCACAACAAATGGTTGGCAACTATATGTACGCAGACAGAATATTCCGTAATATTTTGATTGTAAATGAAACTCAACGACTCTCGTTGGTATAACCCATTCTCAACTAGCTTGTCAGCCTCATCCAGTTCACTAATTAGAGACAGTCTTGTTATCATCTCATTTGCCATGGCTGACGCTTCGAGAATTGACACTGTTGAAACGGGAGATCTTGCTAATAAGTCGCCATGAGCATTTGAAAAATGCGAAAAAAGAACCGGCTCTCCAGATAGTTTTCCGTCGAGACCAAATTTCTCACCCATGGTAATTCTAGACTGCCATGGTCTATCCGGCGTTATACTCCCATCAATTAACGTATAGTAGTCGGGGAGGCGCAATGATCTTGCGTGCTCTAAAAATCTCTTTGCTTTATAAAACTCGTGCTCTGAACCACCTACTTCGTTATTCGAGCAATATGCCTCGTTCATCTTTTTTAAGTGGTTCATACCCCAAACTGTAGAGGTCGAATCTACAAAATGAGTGAATTCATGTACAGCCAGTGGGGTTACTTTACATAGCACTAAATAATTTTTATCTGCTAAAGCCTCCAAGAACTCGCTAAACCGAGCACTCTCAATACTATCTAAGCAAATAATACATGTGAAAAAGTCAAAAGACCCCAACGTGTCATACTCTAGAAGTCTTTTATAAGATATAAATTTTCTTTTAAATTTATCTAAACTCATTTTCCACTCATTTGAGCATAACGCAGCATTCAACGGCTTATTCGTTGTAATGCTTTGTTAAATTTAGGTATCTAACATATCCCATTCGTCACCTAACACCCAACGCAGTGCCGATAACTTACCATTGATCATCCCCCATTCAAAGTCACTCCATGGACCTATGTCTTCATATTTTCCTTCCACGCGTTTGGCTGACTTGATAGCACCTTCGAGGATATGCTCATGAATTACATTTGATCCATAGCGCTTGGTTCCTTCCGGTATGACTTCAATTTCACCATGCTCAATACCCCACATACGATTTTGGTGGCGGTTGTACCAGACTTTATCAACCAGCTCATCCATAGCGTCCAACATTTCTCTTAAACCTCGAGTTTCTTCTGTAAAATCGTGCTCAAACTCGAATTCAGCGAGCGAGTCTGGATCAATATGATCGATAGCTGAAGCTAGATTGTTGAAGTATAAAGAGTTCGAGATTGAGAATATTTCGTCAAAATCTGCATGCGGCTTTCGATGATCTTTCGAGGAAAAGTCATTGTGATTATGAGTAACAAAAATGCAAGTATCATGGTTACTGTCGACGCTGCTCACAAATTCAAAAAACTGCTCAATGATGACAGCATCCGCGACAGAATTTTTGCTAATATGAAACGGAGCCCTTTTTTCAAGCCCACGTTGAACGGCGGCGATTTTAGAACGGTCACTAATTGGAATGACGGTTGCGGATTCAATTAACCTTTCAACTCTATGGATCGTTGCGTAGTTCGCTTCAGTCAAAAGCGGCAACCTTGCATTGATATCATTTAGAACTTCCATGGTCTCGGATTGCTTTTCACCAGCAAACTCATTTACCACAGCTTTGACCTGTTTGAACTCTTGAGACAAACGTTGAGCAGTTTTCTTCGCCACACTCTCTTTATTTCGCTCATACTCTTCAATAACCAGATCGGCTAAGACCAGTTCTACACTGTTTGAGCACACCAGTTCCTCTAGTGCAGATACAAGGGGGAGATCACTCCTCTTCGTGGAAACATCCAGCAAGACACATGTATCGAGAAAGATGTAGTTCATATAGCCCTTACTCTGGTTTATCTCTCGTCACTGCAGCCGACTCAAGTTAACGTCTAACTCAGGTGCACCGTTGGCGTCACCTGGATTTACTTGTTAGGAGCTCTAGATAATTAGTAGTTCTTCGTGCTCTACTGTTGATTTTGGTGTTACTACAAGACCTTGGAAAACCCCATGCTTTCTGATCCCGATAGCAGGTGAACCTATGTCGTCACAATACAAACTACCATTTGCTTCTTTTTTAGCGTTGATATAAAAATCACCTTGCTGAAAAAAATAATCACTAGCAGATAAGAATGCCTGATCGCCAGTTTCTATGTCGATAACCTTAACATCTGACTGGCTTAGAGAAGATGAACCAAGTGGGATATCCACTTTATACCAGTCAGAACCAGCTATTCTTGTAGCAAAGCTTGCTGACGCTTCAATTTTAAAAGAGTGGTTTAGCAATGAGCTATTCTTTTCGTCACGAACATAACTTGGCTGATAACATATAACGCAATCAACTGCGTTTCCATCTTCGTTTATTATCTCTTTTACTTGATCAGAAATAAAGTTGTAATCAGCGTGAACATGAACTCTCATAAAGACAACTAATGATGTTTTTTCATCTTTCACAGTGTGTTTTCTTATATTACCAACCGCACTTCTGATTTTTTTGACGTATCTTTTGCACTCTGAAGCTGGCGGTGGACAAAATATTTGCACCATATCAGAAACAAACTTCGAAGAAGAGCTGTAATCATCTTCAGGCAGATTGAAAAGAATAGCCTTGATGTCTTTATTTATCTGATAAGTTCTTTGCAGAGAGTTTGGTTTAATGTTTTTAAAAATCGCGATAATATCATCGAAATCACTATCGACCAAGTTCTTACCAGATACGACTCTTATACCAACCCGAATATTTAAAGACTTTATTTTTCCTATCCATTTTCTTCTAAGCCTTCTGGAGTTCCTCTGGAACACTTTATTCGATTCAGATGCATCAATATTTTTTACTGAAATTAGGTGTCGTATATCATTGGGAAATTTAACCGAAAAATCATATCCTGCTTTACTTTTTTCTGCTGGCAGGATTTTAGTGCGGTGAAGACCAAACATTCCCAGAAAAAGTATTTCAGTGAAGAATCCATGTGAAGAATCAGGTGACTGACGTTTTATACCCCTTACTGTTTCAAACAACCATTTTTCATTTTCTTTTGCAATCTTAAGTAAGCATTTACCAAACACATACAGCTCAACTGTTGCCAATCTGTCTAGTCGCGCCCAAAGCCTTGGAAGTTTATGATTATTATTGGCGTTTAAATAACCCTCACCAAAATAGTGCCTTATTATTGACAAGGCTTCTATAGCATCATTTCCACCACCAAGGTTGTCTAAATTTCGTCCTTCAATCATCTATCCCTCTTTACTTTTTTAATTGAACTTGATGGATTGTAATGCGCCTAACAGTGAAGCATTTATTCGCCGTGCGGAGCATGGCGAATAAATGCCTGTTGGACTAAGGCGCGTCCATCAGGCAGCTATTTAATAGGAGATTGTATTGATCAGCGTGCGGCCTGAGGTACCAAGCCGTGCATTGGCATGTCTGGGGTAACGCGCTCTGATCGTGAGTTTCGCCATCATTTCAGCACTTCCAAATCTAATTTAACCCAATGTAGCGCGCCTGATGGCTAAAATCCATCATCGGGACGAGCTTATCCATGACCCGCTAGCGAGCCGGTTAGCCAAGTCGGTTGTCGTCGTAGGGCGTTACATCATGCTCGATAGTGTTGATCCTTATGATTAGACGGTTGATCGTAGGTGTGGCGCTGGGGTGTGAGCGTCCCGATCATCCGCAATGTGGGTTGCTTGCAATGTGGACAGGTGTAGGCCAGCTCCGCATCGCTGGCAGCCATATCGGCACCCGGTGCTTGCTCAACCACCGCTAGTGCTCGACGAACCTGCATCAGACGTTGCCGACGGCAGCGATTGGCCAGAAAACCGTAGTGACGCACCCGCATCAGTCCTTTGGGCAGGACGTGAAGCAGGAAGCGGCGTACGAACTCCTCGCCATTGAGGATGAGCGACTTGTGTCGGTCATGGTCGCGATAGTCCTTGTAGCGTAGGGTCACCTGGTGCTCATCGACGGCCAGGATACGCGCGTTGCTGATGGCGATCTGGCGCGTGTAGCGCGCCAAGTAGCGAACTACCGTATGAGTGTGTTCAAGGCAGTCCTTGCTGTAAACCACCCAGTCAGTGGCCATCAGCGTGTTCAGTTGAGCATCGACATCTCCGGGCCGGTTTACCCGGTGGAGATCGCCTGCATTGGCGGCCTTGCGCAGAGCGCTCACCATGTGCCCGCGAAAGTGGCATGACAAGGCCCGCACCGGGAACAAGTAGTTGCTATGCGCCCCACGCCAGCGGCCATCGTCACCCAAGGCACCGCCTGGAATCAAACAGTGCAGATGCACATGTTGGCTCAGGTTCTGACCCCAAGTGTGAAGCACGGCGATCATCCCCATTTCGCCGCCAAGGCGTTTGGGGTCTCGTCCAAAAGTGCGCAGCGTTTGCCAAGCACTCTGGAACAGCAACCGGTGAATCACCTCGGGATGAAGCTGAACCCAGCCATTAAGACTGTGCGGCAGCGTGAACACGACGTGGTAATAGCGCACAGGCAAGATATTGGCCTGCTGACGTTCGGCCCATTGTTCTATGGCGCGGCCTTGGCACTGCGGGCAATGACGATCGCGGCAGCCAAAGTAGTGTGGCTGTACATGAGCGCAGTCGGAGCACTGCAAGACCATCCCGCCCATCGCCTCCGTTCGGCAGGCCAGCAGATGGGTACACACCCGTTGGCGCTGGCGATCAAGACCGGTTGGATCGAGAAAGCGGGTCAGCGCCTGTTGCAAGGTAGCGGCCTTAGTCATGGCTCACCTCCAAGGCGGCCACCAGGTCAATATGACACTGATCTCCCCCTTGCTGGCTCGGCAGCCAGTGCAGGTAGCGCATCGTCGACTGGAGGTGACGGTGGCCCAGTAGCCGCTGGAGCTGATGGACGGGAAGGCCTTGCTCCAGAACATGGGTAGCATAGGCATGGCGCAGACTATGGATGCCACCGACCCGCTCGATCCCGGCCAGGCGCTTGGCTTGGGTAAAGGCCTTCTGTGGCGCACTGGCGTGTAGGGCTTGATCGGGAAACAGAGCGCTCGGGAACAGCCATGTGACTGGCCGATAGGCGCGCCAGTATTCGCGCAAGCGATCAAGCAGGGTCACGGGTAGTAACACCATACGATCCTTGCCGCCCTTGCCCTGCGTCACACGGAGTTGGTAACGCTGGCTGTCGATGTCACTAACTCGCAGGTGGCAGACCTCGGTTACACGCAATCCGCAGCCGTAGCACAGTTCGAGCATCATGCGATGCTTGGCGTTTTGGCAGGCGGCCAGGATCCGCCGAACCTCGTCGCGGGTCAGCAGTTCTGGAATCCGCTGCGGTTTTTTGGGGACGGTGAGCGGCACATCAAACGAAGGCCACTGCAACACGTGCAAATACAGGAACCGCACGCCGTGCAGATAAACACGGCAACTGGCGGCGGACAAACCACGCTCCTGAACCAGGTGATTAAAGAAGTGTTGCAGGTCGTCGGTACTCAACGTGTCTGGCGGGCGGTGGAAATAACGTGCTAGTTCAGTGACCACCATCAGGTAGGTGTTGTGGGTACGTTGCGCAAAGCCACGCTGACGCATGGCCGCGATCATCTTCTGTCGCAAGGCAGTCATCGTCGTCACTCCTGTTGTATGACCCACGTGGGTCAATCAACAGTGTGGCCCGATGAGGTGAAAAACGTGGTTCGTCGACAGCTACCGCGAAGCGGTTTAGTTCAACAGTGATTATACCCCCCACTACATAACCTCAATGAACCCGACGGCGCGTTCATTGAGGTTATACCGCCTTTCATTTACGACCTATCCCATTGAAATCAAAAAAAACCAAGTATAAATAAGCAGCACAACATAGATTATCGTGCCGGCTGCATAACACTGCTGAACCAGCATGCCGCCTCTGCCGGGATGTCCGCTCAGGGTCGAGCCCCGACTATAAATTAACCTTAGCACATGCAGAAGCTAAACGCAGGGAGATGCTGCTTTTCTGTTAAGACTTAATGTGGGCGTCAGCAACCACTGCTATTCAATCAGCATAGATTAACGCCCCCTATAGGACACTAGTATCTGCTCCCATCAGGCAAAGGCTCGTCTAGAAAGCTTATGCCAACGGTTTAAAATCTACGGAATCGCTGCGAATTCCTCTTCAGTAAACCAGCCGCTGTCCTTAATACTTACTAAGGCTGCTGCGGGATCCGATGACCAGAGCACAAGTGCAAGTGACTCCTCAGCACGGCTGCAAGTAACGTACAATAAGCGCAGTGTTCTGTCGATGGTCGTTTCTTTGCCTTTTTCTAGGTTTTCTGTGTCCGTCTTGCTAAGCTTAGTACCGCCAAAAATCTTGTCATAGGAAATCTGATTGCCTCCAGCTAATTTGTCGTCCATCACGACCATGACATGAAGAAATTCAGAGCCCTTAACGACTTGGTGGGTTGCCAGTGCTGATTGTCCAGAAAGATAGGAGCGATACTTTTGCAACTGATTCCAGGGAGAAGCGAACAATGCGCACCAGCCCCGACGCATCCGGTCCTGCCTGGACTCATCTTCGCCCCTACCGGGCACTGGTGGTGGAGGTGATTTGTCCATAAAAGCAGATAAAAGACGATCATCAACCGCGAACAGTCTTGCTGTTAAGACTGGTTCAAGCACATCCCGCACAGTCGAAATCGGGTTTTCACAGGCAGCGGCAAAACACTCAATAGCTTGAAGCATTTCGTTGGCACGGCATTCTCGCGCAGCCATATCTACTGGCATATCATCGAGAAGGCCGTAGCGCCGAAAAACTTCTGTGACCTTAAACTCATCTACATTACCATCGGCACTAATACAGGTCTCTAACTCAGCAAGTTCATTCAATAAAACTTGCACTGCTGCAGGCCCTCTGTTTTCACCACTACCCGAGGGTGCGGCAGCATTCGGATCAAGCAAGTTCATTGCACCAAATGCATCGAGAAAAGAGCCTCGCGTTGCAACCAGTTTGTGTTCCAAAGCGAGTAGCTGATACTCCCCGTTGCTCCAGGCAGCTGCACCGCTTGCCTTTCGCATTTGGTCTGTGCACCACTGTTCGCCATGAACTTTCTCTTCCGGAGTAAGCTTAGTGTCTCCGACGTAGAGCCTAACAACCCCACCAGTCTTCTCGGTCCTGGAACACTGTTCCACGCCTTTTGCAGGTTGGGCCCGCCCCTCAAGCTTCGCTTCCCAGATTCTGTTGATGAGAGTGACGATTCGACGCTGGCTACGATGGTTCATCTGCAGCTCGGGCGTCGCCCAGTCCGGAGGAACCAAACTGGGAAGGTCAGAATGACCGTCAGTATAGATACGCTGCCGATAATCGCCCAGCAGCCCGAGAGTCAGACTACTACTCCTTAGCTCCGCAAGTTCCATCAAGGCATCCAGCATACCCTTCATCGTGTCTTGTGACTCATCAATGAGTATCACTGGATGACGGTCTTTGAGGATAGTCTGGAGCGTAGGCACATTCTTAAGGAGCCATGCTGTTACATCGAGGACGTGCTTGTGAGCAAGTGCACCGGGGCCATACGTCTCGCGATCCGGATGGTAGATAAACACATTCGTCTCTCTGAACCCTTCTATACCTTTCTTGATTTCGTCCAGATCCCGCTGCTTTGCCGCCGTTATTCCTCTTGGCTTCGCTAGAGCTTCCGCCGTCTTCTTTTCTAACCGAGCTTCCTCGAGAGCGATAAGCGCCGTACGAATGTCATCGTTGAATCCGCTAATGAGTTCCCAGCAAAAAGCGTGGATAGTAGAAACAACTACTAAGTCGTTGTTGCCTAGACGCCCGTTAATTACTGAGACAGCGTTCTTTGTATATGTGATAACGCGTATCGAGCGCCCATACATCTTCAAGCTCCGCGAAAAACGGTTACCTTTCTCATGCTCCAAAACGCCTGTCATCCGACGTAGCACCTCTACGAGCGTACGCGTTTTCCCAGAACCTGCACCAGCAAATAAGAAGTAACTGCGCGGAGTTTCCTCTGTGAGATACCCACAAATTTCTTCGACAACCCCAGCATCTCGGTTGTTGTCGTCAACAACAGGTATCACACTCATATCATCGACTCCTGGATTGGCTCAAGCTGCTGCTCCAACCAGGCCAGCGCGTCCGTGATATACTTTGGAGCCACGATCGGCTCATCCGAAGAGATCATTTCAAAAATACTAGCAGCGAACTCACCTTTATCGAATGAACTGTGCATCAGCGCATGAAGTGCAACTAGCAGTTCTGGAAAGCTTTCGGTTTCAGCAGCCCTTTTTGCCACCGAGCCAAGTGCCCCCTTCGGTGCTTCAATCTCTTCACCATCCTCATCGAATTTTTCATCCATCAGGCTCTTAAACCAATGCAAATTCGTCAGGACTAGTGAGTCCTCAAACGTGCTGGGCCAGCTGCCGCCAGCGTCTTCTACAGGTAATTGCCAGGCGAAACGCACAAGGCAATCTGCTACCTCACTCCATACTAATTGAGCTTCAGTCGGGTTCTTAAAATCATCCAGTTGTTCCAGCTTCGGATGCCATACACGAAGAGTTTGGTTACCGCAGTGAAGCCCATCTTGTCCCGTGTTCGCAACAGCGATGAGCCTTTTACTAGGCTCTCCATTTTTCTTGGGTTTGCCCTCCTTCTCTTCAGAGGGATCAACGTCAGTAATGATGACCGTAGGAATACGGAGTTTCTCGACGAGTGGCTTGAGTCGGTGAGCATGGCTCCCACCAATATCCAAAAAGGAAACATATTGGCTCCTCAATGCCTTAAAATCTCGCTCAATAAAGAGCGGCACAAGCATTCGCTCTGCACTACCCTCAACGAAAACAGCTGCGTTGGCGAACAACAAATCCGTATGCTGTACACGGAAGTAGCGTTCCGCGAATTGACGGGTCTGTTTGTCATCACCAAAGACCTGTCCAAGATTGACCACTTCGGTCGCTGGCATTGAATTCGTCGCACTCTTGGCTATGCGACGAACATATCGGAGTCGGTCGAAGTTCTCTGCATGAGCAAGATGACTAGAATGGGTACTGATGAGCAGCTGGCTTTTAAGGCCGGACGCGCTCTTCAAAGGGCTGATAAGTTTGTGCGCTTTTTCGGGAAAGATGCGCTGCACTTGGACGTGAAGATGCGCTTCAGGCTCCTCAATCATCACCAAGTGAACGGGTTCAGGAGAACCTTTTTCAGGCTGGAGCCGAGCAGCTTTAAAGGAAACTAGCTGGTAGCTAAGGGACTGGAGGTTCTGGTAACCAAGCCCAATAGAATGTTCGGGAAGGAGCTCTTCTAGTGAATCCTTTTGCATACTGTACTGGACAGCTGTGCCATGATCGAGCAGATCCGCCGTCTGAATGCGAGTTCGGAAGCGAATCTCTTGGGGATCATGTAAGCCCGGATAGCCAAGTTCCTTCACTTCCTCAACTGAATCGGCGATGGCGTCATGAATCTTCCCATCTAAATCTCTCTGTGCCTCAGCCACGGCTTTGATAAGATCCGCACGGTGACCGTGTCCAGTGCTGGAAACGTTTAAGTGCTGCTGGGCAAATTTGAGAAGTTGGTTTGAAAACATTCCGACTCGGTGCGGCCCCGAAACAGACCTAGAATCTGCTTCTTCACTTCCAAGCCCACGCTGGGCAGCTACGAAGTCAACGCGTATGAGTCTAGATAGGTGCTTGCGCTCAATTGGATTGGCATCTCCAGAGAGTGTCTGAGTAGCGTAAGTCGCAGGACTCGTCACAGGATTATTATCTGCACTTAGCTTGTAGGCGCGAACATGGCCGAGCTTAGATGGCTCACGTAACCAAAAATCGAGCAGGTCAATTGGCCATGCTAGCGAGTCCGCCCCCATGTCCTTTACCGGTAAACGCGCATTGTGATAGGCCCAAGCCAGTTGCTTTAGATCATCAATGCTTGCAGCTGGCTCCAATCGCAGACGAACACCGACGGCCCCTCCTTTCCAACTGAGCTTGGAAAGGAATGGTGCGACGTAGTGATACATGCCGGGCTCCGCATCAAACCAGAGATCCAATGTTGGCATGGCCGCAAGAATTATCTGGAACTGCTTTTCCCAAAGCTCTTCGGCCCCAGCTACTGTTAATGGGTCTTCGGTCAGCGCCTCCCAATTTCTCCCTAAAGCTCGCAGTTCTGGCCATTGCGAGATACTGATGTCGAATGCTCCGAAAGAAGGCTGATCCGCAAGGAAATGGCGAAGGGCGGCTAGAACCGAGGTTTTACCACTATTGTTCGCGCCAACTAAGATGGTCGTTTTTTTGTCAATTTCCAGCCGGATTTTGCCCAGCCGACGAAACTGGCAGAGTTCTATAAACCGAAGCGAGATGTCTCCGGACGAAAGAAAATCTGGGGCTTTTTCTGCCATTAATGCGCCTCTCAAACGAAATGTAGGATGCGCACCTAGACAGCACATAGGGCGTCCAAAAAGCTAATATTGTTCTGTTAGTAACATGCCTCGATATATGCGAGTCGACTGAGAGCCGAGAGGAATCGAGGTTCGAGAATAATTGTTACCGACCGTCATTTATAGCCGATCACTGCTTTTTATTAATAGTCCGCTTTTTGGGTCGATAGCTGTCACCATGCTTGGCGCCACCAATAATCACTCGCGCATCTCGGGTGGTGATGAAGATGAGGTAGAAGCTGTTGGTATAGAGCCCCCCCTTGCGTATGAGGATTGTCGTTATACTTTTATGAGATTAATCCTAGCACCCTAAGCAAATTTGTCCCATTCTAGCTATCAACGGTTACCGCCAAATAAGACCTAGAAGCTGTCGACGCCGCCCCAGATTCCAAGCACGGCGAGCAACATTGCACTCCCCGTTCGTTTCTAGTTATGGATCAGAGTCGATCAGTTGGCGATTCTGCCGTCCTTCCTGGCCAATGGGCTGTCAAAGCCTTCACATTGCGTCTGTTCAGGATTGAAGGTCTATTCAGGCCTAGCGACGCACGCACTTAAAGTGATGCTGAAGGTGGAACGTGCCCACCGTCACTATGGTGGGCAAGGTGACGTGCCCTCTGCATCCAGAGGGCAGGATTAAGCAATACCATGTCTAAGCTGAGGAACAAGGCTGAAGACGATAATAACGAGTAATAAGACAGGGAGCGGAGAATGGCACTTCGATTTAATCGGCGTATCCGTATTGCCCCAGGCATTAGCCTGAACCTCAGCAAAAGCGGAATCGGGGCCTCTATAGGCCCTCGTGGCGCCAAATTAAACGTTAGTAGTCGCGGTGTATATGGCAATGTGGGGCTGCCGGGTACCGGCCTAGCCTACCGTGAGAAGCTCAACAAGCGCGGAGGTCGAAGCACCCAGGCAGGAGCGCCCTCTCCCGGCAAAGCTCTTGAGCAGCAGCTCAAGGCAGGGGGCTCTGCGGTGGTGTGTGTTCGTGTGCAAGAGGACGGGGAGTTCGTGATCACTGACGATGATGGCCAGCCATATGACGAGACAGAGCTGCGTGTACTTCGTAAGTACGCTGGAGAAGGCATGCGCGATATGCTCCAACAAGCATGTGATCGGCTGAACGCCGACCTCTCTGCATTGGCAACAGTGCATTGCGATACGCTGTCCCCACGAGACAAGCCAGCATTTCAGAGTCGAGCGTTTCCCGAACCCGAGCCCCAGCGCAATCCTCTTCTTCAGCCAACACTCTGGAGCCGTATCTGGCCCCCTGCGAGGCGTCGGCTAGAAGAGCAAAATGAGCGGCGGGCTGAACAATATACTCGCGCCTTTAGCGAATGGGAGGAGGCAGCGCGGGCCTTTAACGAGCAGGAGCGGCAACGACGTGAGCAGGAAACCGAGTTAGTGCTGACGAACCTCGATGCCATGGCCAATATTCTTGAGGAACACCTGGGGGAAATCCCGTGGCCCAGGGAGACGAGCGTGAGTTTTGATCTCGGAGATGATGCCAGCACCATCGCTATCGACATCGAGCTACCTGAGGAGGATGCCTTTCCGGATGTGGAGTACACCCTAGCCGCTAAGCAACCGAAAGTTTCTGTCAAAAAAATTGCCGCCACTAGGCGGCGCATGCTGTATCGCGACTACGCCCATGGCGTGGCGATGCGAGTGCTCGGTGAGATATACCACCGTCTTCCAACCGTTCAGGTAGCGCTTATATCGGCCTACGTGCCGACCCTCGACACCGGAACTGGTCAGCCCACCGAAAACTATCTCTACAGTGTACTGGTTACCAAGTCTCAGTGGCGAGAAATCAATTTCAAGGCCCTAGCCAACATTGAGCCACCGGCTACCCTTGAGCGCTTCGAACTACGGAGAAAAATGACCAAGACGGGAGTGTTCAAGGCTATTGAGCCGTTCGATGTTGAAGCGCTGGCTAATGAGGTAGGTATTTAGGAGAGTTATTCAATCGTCATAGGAGAAGATATGCGTAATCCGGTTGCGGGAAGCATTATTATAGGACTACTGCTAGTAGGGTGGCAGATAGCAGCAGTTGCTGATTCCGATACACAGGAGAGGCTTCAGGTGGCTTTGGATCCTTGGAATCCCCATGAGATCCGATTGACGGGTAACCAGCTAACGGTTATCACCAGAGAACGTCGCATGACGGATCAAATATTGCGCCCTCTCATTTCGACAGGGGTTTGTATGCCTGTATTCACGGGGGCTCCTGATTCGTACCTCTCGGGAATCGATGAAATCGCCGTACTGAACATACATGGTCGCCAAGGATATATTTTTTCCGGCGGGCGCTCTGAATGCCAGGAAATTGGCGGTTTGCCAATGAATGACCTAGAAATGTACATATTGTCCCGCACACGGATGCATACAAACTAGCTTTCCATCCTGGTCACCTAGACGGGATACCCGATTCAAGCATTATAGAGGTGCCTTGGCGACGATGGCCACCATATGATCAAAGGCGCTTTACTTATTAAAGATATCATCTGTGTTATCAGTAATGTTTAGCTTTTATTGACATGGATATTGGATCGCTGACTAACCATTTAGTCTTGTTACGACTGCAGACAAGCGGCCATTTCTTGCTTTAACCAACTTTGAAAACGCGCGCATTTATTATTCATGCCTAGCGACTCAGGTGATAAGAGATAGTAGGCTGAGCCATCCAACAGAAAACCATAAGGTGCATGGAGTTGCCCGCTTTCCAATTCGTCCTGAACCATTAAGAAAGATGCCATAGCGATACCTAAACCAGAAACAGCAGCCTGTATACATAAATAGAAGTGTTCATACTCAACTCGACCGCTTCCTTTGGTCGATATATTGGAAAGCTTTTCCCAGATTGGCCAGGCATTAGGACGAGTGCCAGCATGTAGCAAACGCTCACCTTCAAAATTGTCATTGATGCTATTTTTAACTCGACTTACTGGCCCCACCCACTCCTCACATACTTTCTCTGCATAAATGTCAGGCTCCCAGTGAAAGTCATCGCGCCTAAGCGCTAAGTCAACACCGCTTCGTGCAAAGTCGATTGGGCCACCTGCAGCAACTAGGTGAAGATTGATATCAGGATTAGCTTCATGAAATGCGGGTAATCGTGGGATTAGCCATTTCATGGCAATGGTTGGTTCGCAAGATAACGTCAGCACTTCATTCTGAGCAGTATGCTGTAATCGATAAACAGCACCCTCGAGTTGCTCGAAAACGGAATGAGTAACCTCATGTAATGAGCGGCCTGCGTCATTGAGGAAAATGGCTCTGTTACGCCGTTCAAATAACTCGACCCCCAAAGCATCTTCTAAAAGCCGTACCTGGCGACTGACGGCACCGTGTGTGACATGCAAGGACTCGGCGGCTTTTACAAAGCTACCTGTCTGCGCGGCCGCTTCAAAAAAGCGAAATGATGCAAGAGATGGAAGTTTCATATACTCGATGAAATCTATCAGATTTGCTTCACGATAAATCGCTTTTATAAGCTTTGCAAGCATTCAATAATTAAATCACCTCAATAAGAGGTGCAACATAAAACCATACAGGGAGTGAAGTTATGCAAAATATATCATCCCCAACGCCGCCACAACCACAACCTCACATGTATGATCGTGTTCATAGCGAAGTGATTGATCTGTGCAAAAACATCGCAAGAAATGACTTCGTACTACTGCCTGCTAAACATGTACATAGCCTAATTACGTTAGATGACGAAAGTTTGTTAGAGGATTGGGAAGACTTCCAGAACAGCTGGAACCGCCTGGAACAAGACCAACATATGAAAGATGGAGGTAAGTACCGCTTTCGTCGCCATGGGGTTTACAGTGCAGAGCCCAGCTCAAGCGTTAAACCTGAACCACGCCAACCGCATTACCAGAGCCTTGACTACAACACCCTTAATGGCGGGATAGCTAGAGATTTTGCGCCTATAGAGCCTGCAATCGCTGACTGTAAAATATTGATGGCAGCACTTGAATTGTGCAGACGAACGTTTAGTAGTATCGCCCCATTTTATGGCTGGCATATTGAGGTGCACCAATTTCGGATCATTGCTACTGACAATCAGGCACTTCCTACCCCCGAAGGAATTCATCGTGATGGAGTTAGCTTTGTATTTATGATGCTCGTCAATCGTAAAAACGTGCTTAGTGGTGAAACCAGCATCTACAATCGAGAAAGAAAAGAACTTGCTCGACACACTCTCACCACCCCCTTCGATGCTGCAATTGTAAATGATGAAAGAACCCTTCATGGGGTAACCCCCATAACAGCAGAAGACTCAAATGAGCACGGCTACCGTGATGTACTTGTTATTACTTTCAATAAGCGTTGAAAATTAGGCGGGGCGGATGCCTCGCCTTCACTATTGGAGTTTCATTGATGAATGAGCTGATAGCAGTAGCTACTATAACTGTTTTAGCAGTTATTAGCCCAGGCCCAGATTTTGCGATGGTAACACGCAATAGTTATGCATTCGGTTCACGGATTGGATTATTTTCAGCACTAGGAATTGCCTGCGGCGTCCAAGTGCATGTGTTTTACACCATGTTCGGTATTGCAGTACTTATCGTAGAGTCTCCCACGCTTTTTATGGCTATGAAAATCATTGGAGCGTCATATCTTATTTTCTTGGGATATAAATCACTAACAAATAAAACAAAGCTGACGTTTGGAGAGGCTACAAATATCGCGCCATCACCAGCCGCTGCTTTTAGGATGGGGTTTCTCACTAACGCTCTCAACCCTAAAACAATGCTATTTGTAATTGCTACTTATACCCAAGTTGTCCAACCTGATAGTACTCTGAGTCAAAATTTTACCTATGGTATATTCATGTCAGCCGCTCACTGGGTCTGGTTTAGCATTGTTGCACTATTCTTCGCCGCGCCTGCTATGCGTAAGCGGATACTTAAACGGCAAGGCATTGTAGACAAGGGTATTGGCATTGCACTCATAGCACTAGGTGCCTCGCTAGTCTTCACCAAAATCACAGCCTAAGGCAAAAAAGTGCCTAGGTTTTAGGGGGCATTTTAAACAAACCATTCATTACAATGGTATGAGAGTATTGGATCGTATAAATTGCAAAGATTCAATTATCTCCCATGGCTACGGCCTTTAGCTAATAAAATCGATATTAGCATTACCCTTACAATGGTTGATGCCTTCCTTCCTACACTCGGTAGAAACCGCATTCGCAATGACGGTGCACAGATCACAAGGCTCTGATTTTCAGCACACCGCCCTACTGCTACCGCAAACACCCAACCCGATTCTCACCCGCGAGCTGGTCTACACCGGCATCACCCGCGCCCGCGACTGGCTCACGCTGGTCGAAGCCAAACGCGGGATATTGAATGATGCGGTGACACGGGAGGTTATGAGAGTGAGTGGGTACGCGGAGTAAGGCTCACTACTTTAAAGCGGGACTGGTGTTCAGCGCAGAGAAAAACCAGCCAGTGAACTTTCGCTGGCTGTATGCTGAGCTCGTTCAACGGATACGCTGTCACATTGCTCGCCATAACCAAGCATTCAAGCTTGAGGGATCGTTTCAGGGCGAATATACGGAAACAGGTGCGCTACATAATCGGCTTTTCCAAGTTCGACCTTCTCACTGCGCAATATGAAATAGGCGGTCATGAGGTGAAAATAAAACTGAGCCAGTGTCCAATCCCGCGCATATTGTTCAGCGGTTAAATCGAGAACCATGCCGTTGGGAAGCTCATGCACCAGGGGCTTGTCCGCGTCTACATCCAGCGCATCGCGGGAAAGGCCGTCGAGCAAAGCAATGGTTTCATCAATACGCGCTTGCGCATCCGCGAATGAACCGGGTTGCTCTCCGGCGTTTCGCCCTTCTTCGAGCAGTGCCCTGATAGTGGGTGTCAGCGCCTTGTCTTGAAGCCGGCAAACCGCTTCTTGAACCTGTACACAAGCAAACCGAACCTGAGTCGACAGCGGATACATATCCGGTGCGAGACGTGCGGATAGCAGCGCTTGTGCGTCAGCTTCAGGCATTTGTGCCTGTGCCTTTTTCAGCCAACTCGAAAGCGCACCAAGCATTTGTGTATAGGTGGGAACCAGCAGTTGCGTTAATGACATTAGCGTTCTTCCTATTGAATCGATAGTGACAGAATAGTATCTACCGCACGCCCATTTTATAAACCCACCTGATCGCAAGTGATAGCCATCAAGCCGTAAACCCTGCTAGCTGCAAGCATTTGAACCTGTGTTCGCGATGACGGTACACAAATCCCAGGGCTCGGAATTTCAGCACACCGCCCTGCTGCTACCGCAAACGCCCAACCCCATCCTAACCCGCGAGCTGGTCTACACCAGCATCACCCGCGCCCGCGATTGGCTCACGCTAATCGAAGCCAAACGGGGGATTTTGAATGATGCGGTGGCTAGGGAGGTTATGAGGGTTAGTGGGGCTAGGTGAGCATGTAAGCAAAACCTATATTTAAAGTTTTAATGGTGTCGGTTTTCGGCCAGAAGCTGACCTTCAACTTATTCTGATGTTGCTAGCAACAAATAACTGCCGGCGAGAAGCTGGTGGCGCTTTTTGTATGTATGCGGGTGTTAGTGAGAATTCTTTTTGTTTTGAAGACCAGCCTCTTTTGCATATCGCACTATTGTAAGTACGACCTCGCTTTCTTTAGTTTTCGGCTTAACAATGCTAATGTGATCCTCTTTATAGATAGGTATCGCTTCGTTGTCTCCTCCAATTGCGCTAGTGTAGCTGACCACCTTATCGTTTAGAGAATACATCGTCGCAAGTAGGCAAGAATTTGGAATATTGTCCTGGCACCATAAAGACCACCTTTCATTTAAATCCACAAGAAACCCAGAATTAGGGCGAAGCTCTTCAATTTGACTTGAACTGAATGATGGAATCTTTGTTGCTAGAGACGCAAGGTGGGCGCCATTTGTTGGCGACGCCGCCAAGGTGATTTGCTTAATAGGCAAAGAGATTCTGCGATGCTTTTGTATGACAGCAAAATAACGAGTTACCAAGCCACCTAGACTATGCCCAAGAACACCTATTTCACAATTTTGGCAATTATTTCTAATCCAGTTATCTAAGTTTCTGGCAATAAAAGTAACAGATGGAGATTCTTTAAGCCAACCTGAAGGGTATGGATAAGACTCTATATCAATATTAAGCTGTTCATTTAGATATTCGGGTAAATTGCCAAATGTGCTTTCTTTGTCCCCCCCCCATCCATGAACAAGAACAAATACTTTCTTATTTTTATGTAGCGGTTCGAAATTGGCAACTTCGTTAGATGCGGGAATGTCAACCAATGCTTCAATTTCAAACTGCCTAATAATTGATTGAAGCTCCTTTAATTCGTCAGTATCTGCTTCATTAACTTTCAGGTACTCATAAAATTCATATAGCCGTTCAATTGCTGCACGATTCATATAGCCCTCTACAATAGTGCAGCCTTTTCTTATGTTTAATTCAGTTATTTCTTCTTTATAAACTCCCGCCACACGAGCTAGACGATAGAGAAATTGCTCAATAACTTCTTGACTATTGGTGATGTCTTCTTTGAGCCTGATTATGAAACGTGTTTTAGGAAAGTCCATGTTTCTAATCCTCTAGGCTTTTTTTTCAGAAACTAACAATTATATTAGTTAGCGCGCTTTATATTCCAATTCGACACACACGCACTCTAAAATACTGTTATACCGGGTGCATAATCGCCTCATAATACATTGACATCACTTAGCACTAAATATATATCTCAGTAGTATAGCACCAATCTTGGCTCATGCTGCATAGTCCTGCCTGTATGAGCACTCAGTTTTGGTGACAAGGCCGTTTTGTGTCGATAGCGCCTTGTACATGAGCATTTCTGTTTCTGGCCAGGAGCGGATATTGAGAATTCTATGATTTATCACGTTAGAATTCAGCGATAGACTGGAAAGGTTTCTAGTAATAAATGATTAAGACTCTTAATGACGCTGAATGAATTTACCCAACAGTTTACAAAAATCAAAAAAGAATCCGACAAGCATTTCAGATATCAGGCTTGAATCAAGACTTCGTGGTTTTCCTCTAAATACTCGCACTCTTCGACATATTTACGTAACACTGTGCGAGCGTTTGGTTCATTTTGGGGGAGCCAGCCATCAAAATGCGCAGCTAAACCTCTAAGTGCTTAAATGCTATTTACTTCACGCCAAATCTCGGTTGCTTAGATTAGTTCAATTACGGTAACCTCGTTCTTATTCCAAGATAGATAAGAGCGTGATTAAAACTGAACGAAACTAGCAATAGCTAAACTGACGCCTCCTCGTTGTATTCGAAGCTTATTCGCTATATCTTTAGATTTACTCTTAAAGCATATAAAAAATGAATTAATATAAAAATAGATGACTTGGCTATCGACCAACTCAATCAGCTTATGATAGTCAGTTAATGTAATTAACCGAGCCCCTTAGGTGGTTTGGATTTAAAATATCCTGTATTTTTGGCTGGAACCCGCACATAGTTTTTTATAGTAGCTTCGGCCTCTTTGTCTATTATCTCTACCCGGTTGGCTTCAGCCTGCATTCTAATGTAACCTCTAATCATCTTCTCCTTATAAGTATAATTACCTTGCTTTGCCCCCTTAATCAAGATCGCCCCGTTTTCTGGCTTCAGTAAGTTGCGTACTCTTGTTGAATACTTTTGATAAGGCAATAATGGCTCATCTTCCAATTGCGCTATTATGCTTTTATAGAGATTATACATATCTGATAGATATGCTCCCTGCCATATATCTGCGGAGGTTGACCATACAACCGGTTCGTAATCTTGGCTACGCTGATTAATGGCTTGCTCATATGGCCTTGCTAGCTCTGCGGTAATGCCATGAATAGCATGATCTAAAGCTTCAAAATAATCATCCCAATCAACAACCTTCTTATAACTGTCTTTCTCGAAAATAACCCAAAGCAATTTTTCAACAAGTAAGTGTACATAGTAGGGGTACCCATCACTCACCGCAGCTAACCTAATATAAATCGACCTCGGAATCTCTAAGCCAAACTCAGAGAGCGCCTTAATAGCTATGTCCCAACGGGCATCCCAACTCAATCTTGGCAGTTCAATTGTCTCTAATTGCCTTATTGCTGACCGGTGCGCCCCTAATATCTCATTTAAAGTCGAGCCGACACCAGTGAAAATAAACTTCAAATTGACTCGTTTATCTCCAAGCTGTTTAAGAAGATCCGCCAAGAAATCTATTTCTTTCTCGCTCTCAATACGATCCACCTCATCCACCACGACTACAGGGGTCTCTGAATGAACCGCTTCAACCTCCTTTAATACTTCTAGAGCATCACCTATACTTTTTATTTTTTCAGAAAAGTCAGTGGGTGAAATTTCACTCCCCAAAGAATATGATAACCACTTAAATCCAAATGTTGCTCGCTCTACAGTTTTGGTTTGGGAACTCCATTTAAATCCAATGGCCTGGCTAGCTATATTCGCCACAATAGACTTGACTGTCGAGTCCGGTGCGCATGAAATATCAATATACTCAGAATCTGAACTTTGCCATTGGTTGGCGGCGGTAGCGGCTAGCGATGTTTTTCCAACACCTCGCTCTCCAAAAATAAATACATTTCTTCCAGGAGCATATAAGGCCTTCTCTATTCTTTTTAGTTGATCATCTCTGCCGACCAAATGCTCAATAGATATGATTGGCCTGGATGGAGAAACAACTTGGTTCAGTCTTCTTCCAAATTCATCTCTAGTGTAGTTATCTATAGCCATAAAAGTCGCACTCTTATAATAAAAAGAACCATCAAGCTCAGCTCAAGAACAGTCTTAAATAAGGTAGGCTCAACCTATTTAATCTACCACCTCACACTTACCGCTTAAATGTCTCTTACAAATTTCTTTGCAGATTATCCCTAGCCCCCTAAGAGGTCCGTTTTGGGTCGAGCCACGACCGTAAATTAACCTTAGCACATGACGTGCGCGAATTGATCCATTCTTTGACCCCCACCCGATGGAGGATCATGCCATGAACTTTTTGACTAAAATCTCTTTTACACCTACACCTTGGAATAAAGGCAAGTTGGTTGGGCAGAAGGCGCCTCTGCGCCTTCGAGATATCTTGGCCATAGGTGTTCGCCTAATGATTGCCAAAAAGACGAGCGACCTAGCCCTTTTCAATTTAGCCATCGATAGTAAATTACGATGCTGCGACCTCGTCAATTTACGAATACGGGATATAGCCCATGGTGCGTAAATACCCACACGAGCCATTGTGATGCAGCAAAAGACACATCGATTTCTCTGTTTCTGACAAGGTGGGAGGTTCGATGACGACGGCGAGCTTGGCGTCTAGTGACCATCCGTTTTCGCCTGGGGTGTAACACGGAACAGGCGTTCCTTTTTCTAGACACTGTTTTACAGCGTCGCGTCAGAGATACCTTCTTCAGTGGCGACTGACACCACACTGCGATTGTGGGGTGGCAGTAACTTTGTCAAGAAAGCAGCTTTACGCTCTTCAGAATAACGTTGCACACGTGCTCCATACCACTCCCTCTGGATTTGAGTTAGGTAATATCGCCAGACGGACAGAGGGGCGTTATATACGCATCGCCTCTCTCACTCCAATATGCTTTTCAGGTGCCCCGCATCGGCAACTCGCGATCCACAATGAGAGTCTGGCCTCTGTACGCTCGTACACGGCTGATAGGAACACGAACACTCTGGATTAGATCAGTGAGTTTCGACTCAGGGTCGGTATCAGGTGGGCAAACCGAACTAATAAACTCTCTATCTTTATAAACATAGCCAATTTTTATTACGTCAGGTGAATCTGGATCTGCGCCAGCGTGTATGGCCGTCAAATGGGCACCCGAACCTTGCTCTTTATCCCAACCTCGATCGTAATCGTCTTCTACCCATGGTGGCCCAATTTTCCCTGCCCTTGCATAAATGTCTTTTATTGCGTCTCGAATTGTCATAATCGCGGTTTCCGCAGTGTTCGTTTCCATAAACAAAGCTGCCTGCGATGGATTAATATGCACAAGTTCCCTTCGAATCCGGAGTAATTCAGCAATTTTCTGCCATGTGCCACTACCCCAATCTATTCTGACTAAACCGAGTTGTGCTACTGCGCGATCCAGATTCTCTCTAAAACGTCTGCCGATACCATTTGTCTGGAGTGCTTCCTCGCACGCCATTTCTAGGACTGTCCAGCTCGTAGTAATTGCCCAACGAACATAGGTTCCACGATCCCATTTGTTTTGAGCCTGGTGCGCTAAGGCGCGGGCATGTAAGGCATCCGTCCAAATATGATAATGAGGACTTGAGACAACTTTGGGAAACTTATCTTCGTCAGTCATAAGCTGTGCACTCTTCCTCACACATAACAGCGTATTAGAAGTCGCGTTCTATGAACAAATGAACGTGCTCTGGCACTTTTTCCGGCAAATGCAGCTTGCCAGATTCTACAAAGCCTATGATCCTTTTCCATATTAATTTTAATTAGGCATTATAGCCAAAATTCGCGATCCTGCTGCATTACCGAGAATGACCGCTTTGGGTCGTTTGCGCATGTAAATTTCATTGACCTCACTATATAAGCTCAAACATAACGCTTGCAGAATGCGCACTCTAGGAATGGAGCCGAAAGCGCAACGGAAAGGACGTCACTGTGCCTGGATTGGTTAGGTTGGCTAGGCGTCATCCCTCTTTTCTGCCAGTTCCGATAACGATTTACTGATGCTAGCCAAGCTCTTATTCATGTTGATAAATACTGTTTGATTCTTTCCTTTCAGAGCATCAGATAAGTCCTGAGCTGCACTATTCTTGGTGCTAGCATGCTTCATGTAATTCACATCCAGCATAGAAGAGTCTGTCCCTTTTTTGCTTGATCTTAACGGAGTTCGAAAGATGTACTGGGAGCTTACACCAATCCCATCCTGTACTCTATGTTTCAGACCACCATATTGCCCTGCATTGAATCTCAACTCTTTCCCTGGTGCCAAAAAGGGGATTTTGTGATCAATTTGTTTGCTTTCGCTACTGTCGGGCTTTTCTATGCCCCAGCATAAAATGGGAAGTGGTACTGAAAAGGATATTTCTCTCGCCGTACCCGTCCCGATATTCCGTATTACAAGATCAATCAGGCTGGTTGTGTCAGGGTTTAGTTCATAATAGACAACAACACACGGCTTTGTTTGGCGATAAATCGCGTAGTAAGCCGTCGCAACGGCAAGAAATGTACCAATAGGACTAACGATGTAAAAAGCTATCTGCAAGGTCTCAGCCACTCTCTCCCCCTAACATATTAACTAGCCAACAATATTTCCCAGGATGACCGCTTTGGGTCGTTAACTGCCATATCATTTTCACTACTACAGCACATAAAAATTACAGATATTTTTATATAATAACGATTTAAACAGATTGCTCATACGGGAACCTTTGTGCAAACATAATAGCTATCATTATCAAAGCTAACTCTTCCAGCTCTTCATACCCACTTTTGTGTATGTTTTTTTCAATTATTGGCATAGCAATTATTGAATCAGCAACATAGAAATAATGGACATCATTTTTAATTTCTAGGACTGCTAACTCCTTGTCAAGTGGCCATTCTTTTCCTTCCTTTTCTCTCAAAACACTACAAACCACATCTTTGTCAAATGAATAAGTAGCGCCTGCTGGGATACGATATTCAGTTTGAGGCTTAAGTTGCTGAGGTGGATTTTCTCTTTTATCGCTAATTAGTGAAGCTGACTCAAAAATCTCACAGAAATTCTTAGCTGCCCTAACTTCTTTTCTATTCGAGCGTTCATTAAATTTATGGAATGAAGAGAATCTTGTAGCTACTGATGGTGGATGAGCAACTAACGAGGGAATATGAATTTGAAACCAATAATTAAAAATCCTTTTCTTTGTACCAAAGTCCGGCTTAGCCTCCAAGTGGCTAACCACATCTTGCAAATCCTTTTGTATTGTATCTCTTGCATGATCACTAGTAACTGCAAATGTTAAGCCATTATGCTGATATGCAACTTTAGTTACATCTGCAGCAACGCAGCCAAAAACTTTTTTCCCATCATGTTTTAAGGGCATTCGTTTTTGCAGTTGGACCTCAGCATCTCTTATCCTTTTGGCTAATTGCTTTCTACTGGAGACTCTCTTGCATTCAATATAAAAGACTTCTTTGTTGGAAATGGCAATAACATCAGTTTCGGTAGTAAGATCGACATGGCAGCCACATTGCAAAAAATAACTAGCAATCCTAAGTTCAAATTGAGCGTTTCTAGAGCTTGAGTCTTTATCTAGTGCAGCAAAATCACTTCCTCCTATCATAAGCTCTAGTTTCTCAACACCACCTAAAGGTTCCTTACACTTCATGCCTCTTAATATCCACATAAGTTCATGAACTTCCCGTAATATGTAAAGCTCCCAATCTAATGGACTTTCAAAAGGCCCTTTCAAAGAATTTTTAAAGACCTTCCATGGATCTTCATTTTTTTCCAAAACCAAAGAAAAATATTCTATATATCTCTCAATCCTTGTATTTCTTGACCTTAGCCCCTTGGAAGAGAGGTATTCATTAAGCTCAATTAAATCCTGAAGGTGATAGGAGTACTCTAATGATGGAAGAGCTTTCAATGGTAAGCTGTACGATCTTTCTTCTTCCATACTTATTTAATCCTTAGTTATCTTAATAAATTAAACTAACAGCTTCAGGAAAGAATGCGGCGGATATGATAAGTTTTTTGTGTCCGCTTTGGGTCCAAAAGGCGTCATTTGCTAATTTGCTCATAAAACGCCACCTTACCCGTTATAGCTTCCATCCCTTCAATCGGCTGTTCGTAGCTCCAGGCAATATCTTTATTTTCGCCTAACGAGAAATACACCGTGCTGCCTTTAAACGGGCAGTGGGTCGTCGTTTCTGAGGTGGTAAGCAAATCCATCCGCACGTCTTCACGTGGGAAGTAGTGGCGTGGCGGGTAGCCAGTTTCGCGTAGTTCGAAGGCTTGGCTGGAGGCGGCAAACAACTTGCCACCCACATGCACCTGCACGCGTTGGCTAACGGGGTGAAGCTCGATGCGAGGTGCCTGTGGCATTAGATTGTTCCCTGCGGCTTTTTTAGCTCTAGTAAAATGAGCCTAGCAGCAAAGTTCGTTGAATCCCATGCTCGACGCATCACACTTTAGGCTACGGCCATGACCTGCGTCATGTTTTTGCCACTGCTCTCTAATTCACTACGACTGCCCTAACACTGCGGTGCTCTCGCCCTTACCTGAGTGCTCAGAAACAGGCCGATGACAATCAGCCCAGCCCCAATGAAATCCGCCATGCGCAACGGCTCCCCTAGTATTAGGTAAGCAAGTAGTACACCGAAAAACGGATTAAGAAGGTGGTAGCTCGATGCCATCGAGGCGCCGCTGATTCGAATCAGCACTAGCCAGAGACTCATCCCACCGATAGTGACGACAAGTACCAGATGTGCAATCGCTATCATCGTAGCGGTAGAAGGCACGGCAAGCGGTTGCCCGAATACCATTGCCATGGGAAGAAGAGCGACAGCGCCAGCAATGGATTGCCAGAAATTAGCCTGCAAGATGGGCAGGCCTGCGCCTTGACCGCGGAAGAACACGGTGCCACTGGCAAAGGCAAGCATACCCCCAGTTGCCATAAGCACTCCCCAGACATCAACCTGCATTCCGCTAGCAACGCCAGAGATGATCACCACTCCCACTAACCCCAGCGCCGCGCCGAGTAATTTCATTGGGGAAAGAGGTTCTACGCCCCACCATGCTGATAGCAAACTGGTTGCCAGCGGTGCACAACTGACAATAACAATAACGACCTGGGGGCGAACCGTCTGCAATGCGGCAAAGCTCAGCCCCAGGTAAAGGGCGTTGTTAAGCACGCCAAGCAGCAATCCGCGCCTAATAGCGGTGCGATCCCCATGAGTTGATAACCGGAAGCCTCCACAGCTAAGGCAAATGGGCAGCATCAGTAACGCACCCAATAAAAACCGGATGGTGAGCAGCGTAAAGGGGTCGAAATCAGTCAGTGCAATGGCACCCGCTATAAATGCCGAACTCCAAACGATACTGAAAATGACCACCAAACCAGTTAATACGAAATTGTTCATGCAGCCCCCTAAAGCGCCATTCTGCTTTTGCACCATCACCATGAAACTGATGGTGCATGGGAGTTACATGTAGTGGAAATTAATTATTAACCGTTCATAATTAGTTGAATTAATATTCGGTACGGAGAGATAGTGTGTTTAATTGCCAACCTTCCCCCTTGGGCGATAGGCGAGTCACGCTGGAACACCTGCGCGCTTTCGTACTGTTGGCCGAAGGCAATGGTTTTCAGCAGACAGGTCTTCAGTTGTACCGCAGCCAGTCTGCGGTCACCCAAAGCCTGAAGCGGCTTGAAGAGATACTCGGCTGTAAGTTGCTTGAACGTCGTCAAGGTCACATTCTTGGCTTGACGGCAGACGGCGAGCGGTTTCTTCCCGCCGTCAATGAGATACTTACCCGTACGTCTGAAGCGGTGAGTGCCATGCAGCAACCGGAAATTGCCGGACGTCTGCTGATTGGTGTTCCCGATGATTTCAAGGTGGTGGATCTACATGGCGCTATTTCCCGCTGCGCCGAGCTAAACCGCAATCTGCGCCTGGAAGTTGTCTCTGCGCTCTCCTCGCAACTGCTCCTCCAACTCGATAACAGCGGCCTTGATCTCGCCATCTTTAAATGTGTGGGAGAGTTCACCCCAAGCGACCAGCATTGGCAGTGTCATCTGCTGCGGCGAGAACCTCTCCACTGGGTGGCCGCGCAAAGGCATGATTTTGACCGTATGTCTGATATACCACTTGTTATCTTTCCTGATGGCTGTTGCTACCGAAGCGCAGCGCTCGCCGCATTGGATCAGCCCGGAAAGCACGGCTACAGCGCCTATGTCAGTGCCTCTTATGACAATATTCGTGCCGCTGTGTCGGCAGGTCTCGGTATCGGTGTGCTTCCCACCAGCGCGCTAGCTGAAGACCACCTTATTCTAGGCAAGCGGGAGGGATTTCCGGAGCTGCCAATGGTGGAACTCGTGTTGGTTCAGGCGTCACAGAAGCGTGCCACCCAGCAACTGGCGGACTTCCTTACGCTTTCGTCGGCAATGAAATCTCAACAGATTAGCGCCACTCAAGCCGATGTCACCCTGCCCTAGTACCGGTATCAGTTGATGCCAACCAGCCAGTGCTTAGCCCACCTGGCGTATTTCCTCCACCGTTTTGGGCAATGGCCGTGAGGCTTAACTAATGATGCTACTGGAGTTTTCTTACTATCGCGTCATCCGGGGCCAGTACATCGCCATCACCGGTCTGAGGGGCCATATAGGGCACCGGCTGCCCTGTTGACTTGTCGATAAGCTGGGAGTGCTGCTCGCTGTGTGAAAACAAGTTGCGTTCTCCCCACTGACGCAGAGCCACCACCACAGGAAATAGACTCTCGCCCTTGGCTGTCAGTACGTATTCCTGATAGGCCGTGCCATCAGATGCAGGCCGAGTTTCCAGGATATCCGCTTCAACTAACCGACGCAGACGTTCGGCCAGAATATTGCGAGCCATGCCCAGGCTGCGCTGAAAGTCACCGAATCGACTCATGCCGTCAAAAGCATCTCGTACGATAAGCAGCGACCATCGATCTCCGATAACGTCGACAGAGCGTGCCACCGGGCAGGTTTCAGTATGTGTTGATTTGCGGCGGGGCATGATATTTGCCTTCCATGTGTTTATGGCAACCTATGTAGTTGCATTTTAAAACCAGATTACCTACCATCCAACTAGTTTTTATTTGAAACCAATTGAATGAGAGGTGGCTATGAAGGCGTCTTCGGTACTGCCTGTATCGCTTCGTGATAACAGCAAACCGGTCGTCCAAACGGACATGCCGCGTGGCTTAGTGCTACTTTTCGCTGCGGCCAGCGGCTTAAGTGTCGCCAACGTCTATTACGCACAGCCACTGTTAGATTCACTGGCCCTGGATTTCGGTATCAGTCATGCAGCCGTTGGCGGTGTGATCACGGCCACTCAGGTCGGCTGCGCCTTGGCCTTGCTACTGCTCGTTCCACTAGGGGATCGGGTGAATCGTCGTCGCCTAATGGCGCTGCAATTGTTGGCGTTGGTGGCCTCTTTAGTGGTTGTAGCATTGTCGCAATCCACCGCAATGCTGCTGGCAGGAATGCTCGGTGTTGGCTTGCTCGGTACAGCGATGACGCAAGGGTTAATCGCCTACGCGGCTAGCGCTGCCGCCCCTCATGAACGGGGTCGTGTCGTCGGTGTAGCGCAAGGAGGTGTTTTTATTGGCTTGTTGCTTGCCCGCGTATTCGCTGGTGGTGTAAAGCGATCTGGCCGGCTGGCGAGGCGTCTATTTGTGTTCTGCGGTCATAATGCTGGCAGTGGCACTACCTCTGTGGCGTCGGCTGCCGACGCTAAAAGCTGCATCAGGTTCCATGAGCTATCCACACCTGATTGTCTCTATGTTGGTGTTATTGCGGGAAGAGCGAGTGCTGCAAATTCGCGGCGTGCTGGCGATGCTAATGTTTGCTGCCTTCAACGTTTTCTGGAGTGTCTTGGTATTGCCACTTAGCGCACCACCCTATGAGTTTTCTCATACGGCCATTGGCGCATTTGGCTTGGCTGGCGTAGTGGGAGCCCTCGCAGCCGCTCGCGCCGGAAAATGGGCAGATCGAGGTCTCGGGCAGCGCACAAGTGCAGCTGCGCTGGTGTTGCTGCTGCTAGCGTGGGGGCCACTATCATTGATGGAGTGGTCGCTATGGGCGCTGATCATCGGGATTGTGCTGCTTGATATGGGTGGGCAGGCTCTTCACGTCACTAATCAAAGCATGATTTTTCACACACGTCCTGAGGCACATAGCCGCTTATTAGGCTTGTACATGCTGTTCTATTCGATCGGTAGTGGCCTAGGCGCCATCAGCACGACCACCGCCTATGCTCATGCAGGTTGGCAGGGTGTGTGCATTTTAGGCGCTTCGCTAAGCCTATTGGCGCTAGCATTCTGGGCCACGACCCGGCGTTATATGCCGCATGAGGCTTCATGAAACAGAGATAATAACCAGGAGGCCAAGATGAATGAACTAGACTTGCAAGCTGATGCGGATACACGCGGGCGACGCTATCTCTCAAAGAATGCTACTCAACGAGTCTTCCCTTCGAAAGCAGCCATCTCGGCACTGGAAGCATTTGATGAGCCGCTGCCGATGCAGGGATTTCCCACTGAGAACACGCTAGCGCTCCTAGACGATAGATGCCGACCAGATCCATGCTGCCCTGACCGAAGCCGGCCTGTCCACAATGATCCCGCTTGAAGACCATCAGTGGGGCGGCAGGGGCTTTGGCATCCGTGATCCTTCCGGTGAAGTGCATTTCACGACTTATTTGCGCCTGCTTGGCCAGTGCATCGACCTCTCTAACCAACCTCACGACGATGAGCCCAAAATGGATGATCCGACCACCGTCGCTCCAAGCTATATTGGCCTTGCCACTCCTTGATAAAGCGGTTAACTCCCCTGTTTGCGCGAAGCGCATACTGTTCTGCCGCTTGCAGGTCATGCCTGTTCAGCCAATCGGTGATTACCGGTGCCGCTGCCAAACCGTCGCCCAGTGCGTTGGAAATTCCCGAAGAGGTCAAAGGATCAAAGGTAGCCAGGGCATCGCCCACTGCGATCCAGCCCGGCCCAGCTGCTTGGGTCACAAAACCGCTGTATGCAGCAAAGCAGGTAAGCGAGAGTGCGTGCTGGCGAGAAGGCTGCAGCCACTGTTGTAGCTCTTCTGTCTGGCCCCAGAGCGCATAGAATGCTTCGCTATTTCGCAGCCCCTTCTGGCGCACAACGGATGCATCCGACATCAACGCCAACAGTGCTGAACCATCTGGCAAACCGGTAGCGTACCACCAGCCGTCAGCAACCGATTCCACCAGAGTTATGCCCTCCAGCCTGCCGACATTGGGCCATTTACACGCCACCGCCACCAAATCGTCGAGACGCTTTCGCTCTACCCCCAGTCGCCTGCAGAGGGTAGCTCCGCGCCCGGAAGCATCGACGAGGTAACGACAACTCAGTAGGTGCTGTTTGTCTTGATACGTTATTTGCAGTTGCCACTCGCTACTATCCCAGCGTAGAGATTCCAACACCGCAGGCGTTAGTAGCTGCGCGCCTTTTTCACCACTGGCTTGACGCAGATCCTCGTCAAAGCGCTCCCGATCTAGATGCCAGCCATCCCCTGTCGAGCGATGGAGAAAATCGTCGAACCTGCGCTCTCCTGCCCATAGGGAGAGATTGGTGTAGTAGGGTCGATGCCCTCTCGCCCCAAGGTCATTCGATATACCCAGCAGCCTCAATTTAGCGACTACGTCAGGCGCCGCGGATTCCCCCACTTTGAAGGCCTGGCGGGCAGGCCTGTCCAGTATCGCCACGCGCTCGACCCCCGCCGCTATCGCGGCGAGAGCCGTGGCGCAACCGGCAGGGCCAGCGCCGAGGATAACGAGATCGAAGTCAGTTGCCATTCGGTGTGAAAGGTCGGGGTAAGGTGCGTGCAACCTCCACAAAGCGGCGCTCGCCTTGAACCTCTTTTTCCATCACGAAGCCCAGCCGCGACCAGTACTGCACCATCTGTACGTCGTCGGCAAAGGAGATGAAATCTCCCCGCATCTGATCGAAATCGGTGCCGATCCAGGCAACCTGCCCTCCCGTCTGCTCATCCGGTATCGGCATAGTCGCCTGGCGTACTCCCTGGGGTTTCGGTTCCAGGTAGACGAATTCAGGCCGCTGTGCGGGCCACCACCACAAAACTCGTTCACCGATGGGTTGTGAGGAGCACTCATTGAAGTCTGCCTGCCAGGGTATGGCCATGTAACGAGTGAGATCCCCGGGCTCCATCGCAGTAGGCGTAAAGCCCAGGTTGAGTGGCCCTTCGGTGGGCGGTGCGGTATTGATACGGAAAGGGTCGTCACGATTGTAGATGGCTCGATTGCGGGTGATCCAGGTGAGCTCGATACCGGGAGAAAACGCACCTCCTACACAGTTTTCCAGAACATTGCGTGTCAGTGATTGAGGGCCACTATCGGCAACAGGCTCGTTGACAAAGTGCCCCGCCGCCCACTGTTGAACAAAGAAGAACTGGGTATCTGTCAAACGTAGATAAGTGGATGTAAACGTCCCACCGATAAGACAATTGTCCCCCGCTAGGTAGGGCATCATGGTGGCTCCCCGCCCGGAGATAATGGAGTTCTCAGCTGCCGGTGGTCGTAGAACATCCAGAATCCAATTGCGCAGGCCACGGTAGTGATCCTCATGATCAGGTACCGCCCCCAGCATCTCCATGTCAAAGCTGTGGGGCTTGGGAGGGATTGCCGCAACCCAGGCGTAGGTGGTGGCCCGTTCCAGTAGTGGTTTTATCTCGCTCTGGAAGTTGGGCTTGTAGCCATAGGATCCGCTTTGCCACATGCCCTGATTATTTATCTGTGGGTTGTGTCCAGCACGCACAGCGCTGTCGAAGATGGTGTCCCAGAGCGTTACCAGGTTGGCGATCTCTGGCGCATAGGAAGGCGGCGCCACAGACACCCAGGCCGGATCAGCCGGATTGCTACTGCCATTGTCCCATTCGATTACCGCGCTGACTGGGCCGTCACCGGTGTCGTCCCACCAGCCATCATTATTAGCGTACTGTTTGATCACGGCGCTTTCATCTTCGGTTCCGGAAACACCCAAACCGCCCAACACCAGCAGGCGACCGGCTGTGTCGGTACGCAGCTCTCCTAAGGTGTCGATACACTCCCGATTGGGATACAGAATGCCCTTAGGGAAGTTTGCGCCCTTATAGCCCTCGGGAATTGTATCGCGGTCCATGGGGACGGGACCGGCATCGGCGCCGCTGATCTGGCGTGGCCCTGGGTCGATAATCAAGCGGTGTCGGTCTTCCACATCGGCGTTGCGCAAGGGGTGATTGCTGGCGTAGCCCTGCTCTCCCTCGTTGGTGGCGAACTCATACCAACTGGCTTTCTTGTTCGCCATGTGCACGGTCCAGGTGATCGCCTTTACTCCGGGCGTATCCAGGGTGATCTCTTCGTCGCCGTGAAAAATATGAAAGCGCGCAGCCTGGCGGCACATGCGTCCCTGTTCATCCCGGAAGTCATCCTGGGTGAAGTCTCTTCCGTCGAGGTTAATGGGCAGACCGCGATATGTCTCGGGGCCGATATAGCATTTTTCCGGCGCGTTCCCCACACGGGCAATGCCAATAGGCGGGTAAATTTTGTAGTCAGTCATGATGATTTCCTTTCAACGTTAGCCCATTACAAGCCCAGCGCTTTGGCTGACGTCACTATCTCTTTGTCGCCTGCCAAGGCTGTCTTAAGGTGCGTGCGCAATGCGTTTTCCCTGGGTGATGTCGACAGCTGATCGAGCTCGTCTTCAAGCTCCTGCGTCAGTTCCCCAAAGGTGCGATTGGTATCGCTTCTGTAGCGCCATGCCGGTGCGGCATTGGGGCCAACGGAGCTGTCGCCGTCGGCAAAGGCCGGGGTAGACATCAACGCTCGGGCAAGATGCGGCAGCACCCGGTGCATGATTGAAAGGACGACACTGAAATAAGGGTCGGAGTCGCCAGCCTTGAATGTGGCTTCGAAGGCGTGCAGCATCAGGCTGTAGTGATCATCGAAGCTGTCAGACAGCCGCTTGGCCTGCGGGTTGGTGTAGTCGCTGCTATCGGGATTGGAGATGATGGGGAGCGTCGCCGGGAAATTGGCGCTGTCGAGCGCAACTTCGCGGAACTTGAGGAAATGGCTCAGCTCGTACGGGGTGCCGAGGATGGGCCCGTAGGTGCCATCGGTACGCTTGCCATAGTGGTTGTAAGTACCGAAGCTCTCAACCGGAACCAGAGGCTTTTCAGGGGGAACGGTTCCCTCTCCTTGCTCGACGATTTCGTTAACCGCCGCGTGGAAGCTCTCCTTGTCCATCACTTCGTTGACATTACCGCCAAATTTGCCGAGATAGATATTGGTTCTTTGCCGACCAGGAACACCGGTTGTACTGAAGGGGTTTCCGGGATAGGCATCCACCGCCGCAACCAATGCGCCGTACAGCTGCGCGATGCTGTCGTAGTTGTCGCCCTGAGGAGGCGCGCCGTACTGCGACGGGCTTTCGATGGCGGCAAAGACATTAGCGAATACATCGGGGGATGCACGAAACAGGCCGACCATAGGGGTCGTCTTCGGGTTGGCCTGTGGCATATAGCCGGGGAAAGTAGGAACCGCATCGCCAGTAAATTTGGGCAGCGCGCCCAAGGCAACGATGATGTTGGCCGCCTGGTTGACATGAAACATCTCCTCCATCGCAACGCTGCGCAGGGTCTGGTAGACATGGCTCCCAGTGTCTGAAATGGAATAGAGTGCCGAGAGGTAGACAGGTATAGTGGTAAATTCCACCTGTAAAGCGAGCTGCGCTGCCTCCTGGAGATCCTGTAATACGGGTACACTGGTGCTTGTAAGCCTGTCGAACAGGCCTGGAGAAACGTTCTCTCTCGCTGTTTCTGATGGCGCCATGGTTTTCATCTCCTTATGTTTCGTTACCCCGATTAGCCTGTTTCCGCGGCAGGTGGTGGGAATCCGACGCCTGCCGTCATTAACAGTGTCGAGGCCCCGTGCGGCCAGGCGTACTCTTACGCTTTTTTGCGTAAAGTGTTGATCTGAATGTGTGGCCAGCGGGTCGTGCCGCCATCAGTGCCGAATTGAAATTCAAAATACTGAATCTGCTCGTACTGCAACTGCAGAACTTCCTTGCCGTTTTCAAAGACAGTCTCAATCCACATCCGCAAGTTCATCTCGGTTACGCGAGCGAATCGCTCTACGAATGGAGTGTTCAATAGTCCACCCTCGGATCCACCGGCCTCCCGGGTGCGCATCTCAATCAGTACGAATCTTTTGATCTCCTGATCCTGAATGGCATCGCGCAAGCGAAGATCGGGACGCACCGAATAGGGGTAGTGATCGTCGGCCAAAATGCGCTGCGTGTAGGTTCTGTTGCCGCTTGGATCTCTCTCCGCAAGACTGGGGTCGTGAACCCAGGGCGGTGCCGGTTCATCGAGATTGATGGGGGTGTCAGCGGTGGTGCCTGCCAGCCCCATACTTGGTGAGATGGCCAGGTGATTGGGATCCCAGGCGGCTGTGCCATGGGGAAATTCCGGTTTCCCCTTCTTTTCGGAGTCTGTACCCAACAGCAACACAGTGCTGCCATGGGGAATCGTGCCGCTGCGGGAGACCGTATAAGGAGGCACATACACCGGACCGTCGGAGCCAGCACCCGCTGATAATTCGGGATAACCGATATCGGTCATGATGGATTCGTCGTCGGCGGGATGGTTGTAAAGAGTACTCAACCAGAGGTACATACCGTTTTCGTCATGAAGCAGGTTGCCATCGAGATCATGAATACTCTGTTCGTACTTTACCGCTCCGCTGAACTGTTCGTTGGCGCCACCGCGGTTGCGTACTCCGCCGGGTACTAACGTAAAGGTAAGCTCCTCCTTATAGTCTTGGCAGAGAAAATGAAACTTGCCGGGAATGGTTTCGGAGTTGGTTCCTGGGGAAGGCAGGCAAGTGGTATGTAATCCCCACCCGGTCGTTTTGTTGTCTGGGTTGTAGTTAACCCAGGTTCCCGCCAGCTGTTCAAGAACGCCGTAATTTGCAGGCTCTTTGAGTACAGCAGGGGTATATCTCGGTTGTTGGGTAGGCATGATTTCAACTCCCCCTTGTTATTCTTGATCTGCTATTTTTGTCGCTGTTTCCTAAGGTAAGAAACGTAGCCGTACGCCATTCATTCGAATCTGGTCAACTCTAGGGAGATGGCTACTCACTCACTCTCGACGGTCATGCGGGAGTATGGTGAGATGGAATTCGGCAGAGTGCGTGCCGTGTGGGCACTCTGCGTATGAGCCGTGTCATTATGGTGTTATTAATATTTTAGTATTCAGCCTAGCACCGAAGAATGATTTGTCCATGTGACTTGTTTTTTTAATGCTTGGGAACGAAAGGCGGCTTCGAATGAGCGGTGTGCCCAGGTAGGCGTCACCCAGCAAGTATTTCTATACATTCTCCTGGAGTTTCAATCCTTGGTGGATCGCACCATGCACATGAGGTGGATCTGGAGCAGCTCAATAGTTTGGTGGAGGATAAAGATATGTTGTCAGAAAACCTGGAAAATCTGGTGCAAAAAGAGCGTCAGGAGGGACGTCAAGAAGAGCGTCGAGAAGCTGAGCAGCGCGCTTTGGAAAGCGGCTCACTAAGCGAGGCTCAACTTTATCAGCCGACACTATAAGTTCGCGCCGAAGCAGATGATCGCGGATAGCGAAGAACTGCCCGTCGAAGAGGTAGAAAAGTTACGGGCAGAGACTCAGCATTAAGGCCTAAACAATCTGGCGCGACCGGCGCCACTGGGCCAGCGCTTGAATATCCTCCGGTGTCGTTCGGCAGCAGCCGCCAATGCCTGACGCACCTGCTTCAAGCCAATGCTCAACTCCTTGTACCAATCCGGAAAGATCGGCACCGGTATGATCGCATTGGGACGGGTGCCAGGTTTTGGTTACCGCGTCGTACACTTCCCCCGAGTTGGGATACACCAACACCGGCAGATCGCACTCACGGCGGATTTCCTCAATCAGCGATTTGATATGGGCCAACGCCGTGCAGTTCACACCAATCGCCGCTACGCCTGGGCAGTTGGCCAGGGCCCTCGCACATTCTGCGATCGGCGTGCCATCGCTGATATGTTGGCCATCCTTCGCCGAGAAAGTGATCCAGACCTGGGCGCCCGGATGCTCAGCCAGCAAATCGGTGATCGCCAGCGCTTCCTCCAGTGAGGGCAAAGTTTCAGCAGCCAGTAGATCCGCCCCCGCCGCCAGCAAGAGTTCAAAACGCTCACGGTGAAATTCAACCAGCCCGGCGCGATCCAGGTCATAGCCGCCTCGGTATTCACTGCCATCCGCCAGATACGCGCCATAAGGGCCGACGGAGGCGGCCACCAGCGGTTTGGGGCGGTCAGTCTGGCCGGGCTGCCAGACCGCATCCCGCGCCTGCTGTGCCAGGGTGACCGATAGCTGAATCAGCGCCCGCGCCTCTTCTGCCGTCATCCCCGCCTGCATAAAACCAGGCACCGTGGCCTGGTAACTGGCGGTAATCGCACAGTCGGCACCGGCTTCAAAGTAGGCTTGATGCACCTGACGAATCTTCTCCGGGGCTTGCGCCAACAAGCGCGCCGACCAGAGGGCGTCATTAAGGTCACAGCCTAGCGCTTCCAGCTCGGTGGCCATGGCACCGTCGATGACCATAAAGGGTACGTCGTCCAACAGGGCTTTGATCGGATTCAACTCATTCATACGGTGTTTTCCTCAACGGCGTCGGGCGAAGGTTCAGAACGTTGGGAGGCCGAACGGTGGCGCACAAAGTGCATCAGGTAGCACAGGCCAATGAAAGGCACACCGAAATAGAGCGCAACGCGTTGATGCGGGTCGAAGGCAATGCCAATGCACGCGGCCAGACAGGCTGCAAAAGCAATAATCGGCACCCAGGGGTAGAACGGGGTGCGATAAACCAGATCCTTCAGTAGCCCGCCTTCACGGAGGTAGTGGCGCCGGAAGTTAAACTGGCTAAGCGCAATCGCCATCCAGACCACCACCACGGCCAATCCGGAAATCGAGACGAGCACCAAATAGACGGTTTCAGGGGCATACACGCTGGAGAACAGCGCGCCCAGGCCGCCGACCATGCTGAGTAGCAGGGCATTCATCGGAATGCCACGCTTGTTGAGGCGGCCAAGCGACTTGGGCAAGGTGCCTTGGTCAGCGAGCGTCCATAGCATGCGCGACGAGGCATAAAGCCCTGAATTCGCCGCCGAAAGCAGCGCCGTAATGATGACAAAATTCATGATATCGGCTGCACCCGGCACGCCAAGGCGTTGGAATACGGCCACAAAGGGGCTTTGACTGAGCCCGGCTTGATCTTGAGGTAACAGTGCCGCAATCACGACGATGGTGCCGACAAAAAACAGGATCAACCGCCACAGGGTCGCGAGGATCGCCTTGGGCACATTGCGGGCCGGGTCTACCGTTTCTCCGGCGGCAATGCCAATCAGTTCGGTGCCGGAAAAGGCAAACATCACTGCCAGTAAGGCGGTACCAATGGCCATCAGGTTGGGCGGCATGGCGCCCTCTCCCCACAGTGCCGATAGCCCCGGTGAGGCGACCTCAGCGCCAGCGGCATCATGCAGCGGTACCCAGCCAATAATCGCCACGGCGCCCACCAGCACAAACACCACCACCGCAATCACTTTGATCAATGAGAGCCAGAACTCAGACTCGGCAAAGAAGCGCGAGGTAAACGCATTAACGCCAAAAACAATCGCCGCAAACATGCCGCTCCAGTACCAGCCGGGGATGTCGGGAAACCAGCGCCCCATGAACACCGCCGCCGCGGTGAACTCTGACCCTAGCGCCACCGTCCAGGTGAGCCAGTACATCCAGGCCACCATATAGCCGGTGCCGGGGCCAATATAGCGGCTGGCATGCGCGCTGAAGGCGCCTGAATTCGGCATATGCACCGCCAGCTCGCCCAGGCACATCATCACCAGCCAAGCAACAATGCCACCTACCAGATAGGCCAACACTGCCCCAATAGGCCCAGCCTGCTGCACGGTATAACCGGAACTCAAAAACAACCCGGTGCCAATCACGCCCCCCAAGGAGAGCATCACCAAATGGCGCGTCTGCATACTGCGCTTAAAGTGCGCCCCCTCTTGATCACTTGCCGGCTCACTCATGGTGACATCCCTATCTTTGACCTAACACGGCGGCAGGCGCCCAGCGGCCTGGCTCAGAAAGGGCACCATTTTAGTGCATCCTTAATTTCCTAAAAAGCATAAAAGGATTATTTAATATTCTTATTTTGAATATGCAGTCTGGCATGGGTGATAAGGGCTGGATATATCAAATGCAGGCAGTGTCTAACGCCAACCCGACAACAGTTGCTTGCCAAGCCCCCGCTATTTATTCTTAGGTATATTGTTTTTTGCGATGCACTCGCTTAGGCACATTGAATAAGGAGCACTCATGGTGGGCACCATTCACAAACATCATGATACCGGCTACAAGGAGCTGTTTAGCTACCCCGAATTCGTGCAACAGTTGATCGAAGGCTTTACGCCTGCTGAGATTGCTAAGCTGATGGATTTCTCCACCCTGAAGAGCCACAGCGGCAACTACATTACGCCGCTTTTTGAAGAGAAGATTGAAGATGTGGTGTGGTCGGTTGAAGTGAAATGGAAAGGCCTCACCCAACGAGTATTTCTGTATATTCTGCTGGAGTTTCAGTCCTCGGTGGATCGCACTATGCCCATTCGACTACTGCACTACGTCGCCTGTTTCTATAGCGAACTATTCAAACAGAAGATCATCACGCCCAGCCAAGGGTTGCCGCCCGTGCTCCCTGTCGTGTTGTATAACGGCTCAGAGCGATGGACGGCACCGCTAGACATCTTCGAGATGATCACCCCAGAACCGCCCGACTTTCTTCAGATTTATCAGCCCCACCTACGCTATTACCTAGTCGATGAAGGGCGCTATACTGATGAACAGCTAGGCTTAGTTCAGACACCATTAAGCGGAGTGTTCAGCGTCGAAAACGCCGGTGAGAGTTGGGAAGCCCTGCAACTAGCCGTTGATCGTATTGTGGCCATTATCAAAGCGGATCCGAACAAAGAACGCATTGATAAGGTCATCACGCGCTGGATTAAACGTCATCTGCAGCGGCTTGGTGCAGAAGTTAATCTAGAGCGGCTCAACAGTTTGGTGGAGGATAAAGACATGTTGGCAGAAAACTTAGAAAATCTGGTGCAAAAAGAGCGTCAGGAAGGGCGTCTGGAAGGGCGTCAGGAAGCCGAGCAACGTGCCTTGGAAGGCAAACGCAACGCGGCCCGAAAGCTGATCGCTCGCACCGAAAAGGATGATCAAATGATCGCAGATATTGAAGAACTGCCGGTTGAAGAAGTGGAAAAGTTGCGGGCTGAGATCCAGCACTGAGCTCGCTTCCTCCCCCACTTCTCCTAATAGAAAGTCCTAACAGAAAGCCGTCTGCTGAAAGCTCTCTCGCGCAGTAACGCTAGCGTGCCATGCCAGAAGCAGCGGGTAGTCTTTTTTCCAGTTCACCTCTGGCAGCCTAAAGGCGAGATAATCCAGCGCCACTGAGGTGGCAATGTGACCCAGATTGATAGTTGAGGTCTGTTGTATTTCGCCAAGCTCACCGTCCAGCTGCTTTAATAGCCGCTGAATGGCCCGCGAACGCCTCTGCCCCAGCTCGCTATCATCAATTCCATTGCCGTAATGCTTTCTGGCAATCACGGTATTGAACGCGGCATCCATCAGGTTTTGACCCAACCCGGTCAGGTGCAGCACCTCACCTAAACCAGCCGTGGGAATCATCGGCTTGTTTGGGCTAACGCCATCCAGGTAAACGGCTATCAGCAGTGACTCGCTTAACGTGATCCCCTTCTCCGTTATCAACGCCGGAATACGCCCGGCGGGGTTGGCCTTTAAGAGTTCGGCATCGTCTGCCCAAGGGTCGCACCACTTCAGCGTCACGGTGTCCGTTAGGCCTTTTTCCAGTAATACGATGCGCACCAGGCGCGCATAGGGTGAGGTTGCGTTTAGGTAGAGCTCCATTATTGCCTCCCTTGGTTTGAAGATTGCTGTGTAGATTGTTGGCCAGACGAATGCCTCTGCTGTACGCCACGGCTAAGAAGCACCAGTAAAAAGCCCGCGACGAGAATAAGGCCGCTGATGGCAAACAGTGGCGCGTAGCTACCCCAGGCGCCATAAAGCGCGGACATGGCATAGCCCGCCACTGCCTGGGCGGCTGCAAAGGCGGCGGTGGCTTGCCCCCAGAGCTTCTTGTGGGCGGTTGGCCCTACCAACTCAGCAAGGCGGCCAGAAGTGAGTGCCACAATACCGGGGATCATTGCCCCTACCATGAAGGAGGAAACCGACTGGCTGAGCAGTGCAAGCGAGAACACCGGCAGCAAGACAGCGGCGGCCTTCGCCGCAAAGGCGATCATCAAGCCACCCTGCCAGCCCACTCGATGCGCCAGTACGCCCACCATGAACGGCCCACACAAGGCGCCTAACCCGAAGATACCCCACTGCAATGAAGCCGCTTGATTGCCCAGGGCGTTTTCCCTGGCGAGATAGTCCACCCAGAACACGGTATGGGGCACAAAGCCAATCGCATCCAGGGCATAAGCACCAATGACAAGCAGCACAACGACCTTTACACCCGCATACCCTGTGGAGCTATTACCCACCGAGCTAGCCGTTATGGGTGAGGTTAAGTGCGCCACTCCCCAGTCGCACAAAAGGCCAGCGGCAATACAGAGCAGCCCCAGCGTGCCCCAGGTGACTGTCAGGCTTAACCCAAGAAGTAACGGTACGATGAAGGCCGAAAGCAGTGCCCCAAAGCCAATACCGGTAAACACCATGGCACCAACACGCGTTCGCCTTTCAGGTGGTGTGGCCGCCAACGCCAGCGAGGGACCAACGACCATTAAGATGGCCCCGGCAATGCCCGACACCAACCGCCAGAAGAAGAACCAGAGGAAACCACCTGCCCCGGCGCAGAGCACAAAGCTTAGCGCGATACCCGCAAAGCTTGCGGCCATCACCAAGCGAGGAGAAAAGCGCTCACTCAGCGAGTGAGCTGCGAGTGCACCGATAAAATACCCCAGCAGGTTGGCGGCCCCCAGGTAGGCGCCTTGGCTCGCGGTAAACCAACCCTCTTGAATAATCGCAGGCAATAGCGGCGTATAGGCGAAGCGCGCAATGCCAATTCCCGCCAGGGTCGCCATTATCCCTGTCATCAGGGCGGGCAGATCGTGAGTAGTGAGTGATCGATTCATCATGTTGTGTCCTTTTCGTGCCGCCTTTCGGGCAAGGTGGGCAGCGCGTTAGTGCACAGTCAGACTACGCGCGAGGAACTATTTCTAGAAACGATTAGTTTTGATCGCTACTATCTTGTTTAAAGATAGCCTGACAGGGAGATGGCGCGTGCAATTGAAATCACTTCGACTATTCATGGCCGTAGCCGAAACCGGCAGCTTCGTGACGGCGGCTAAGCAGCTGCACACGGTGCAATCCAATGTGACGGCCCACATCAAGAAACTTGAGGAAGAGTTAGGCGTACAGCTGATTCACCGTGCAGGACGCGTTCGCCCTACGAGTGCCGGATCGGCGCTGGTGGAGTACGCCGAGCGCATGCTGACAGCCCACGACGAAGCGGTATCGCTGTTCAAAGGCCAAGAGAAGGCGTGTGGGCGGCTGCGTATAGGCGCCATGGAGACCACGACGGCGTTGCGCCTTCCGCCGATACTGGCGGCGTACCACGCAGCGCAGCCTGACGTTGATATCCAGATAAAGACCGGGCCCACGGCTGAGCTGGTCGAGTTGTTGCTTAACGGGCAGGTGGACTGTGCCTTCGTGGCCGGGCGACTCGAGCATGGCCGCTACCACTTGCTCAAAGCATTTAGCGAGCAGCTTGTCTTAGTCGGCTCAACACCTATGACGAGAATGCCCTCTTCACAAGAACTGCTGACGTCTGCTTTCTTGGCGTTTCGCCAGGGGTGCAGCTACCGCCAGCGTATCGAGCTGTTGCTGGCTTCCTACGGCGTCAATGCAGGCCGGATTTTTGAGTTCGGCTCCCTGGACGCGATGCTTGGCTGCGTTGCTGCCGGGATGGGTTACACGGTGCTACCCCGTGGGACGGTTGAAGCCCACCAGCACCGGTTCGGGATTCATACGCTGGAACTGCCCACGTCCATCGCCAATGTCGATACCTATTTTGTCGCCCCCGAACCAGAGTCCTGGACACCCGCCCTGGCAAGCTTCGCTGAAACGTTGCGTGACGCGGTGGTGGTGGATGAGCCTCAGCTTACAGCGTCGTGAGGTGGGTGGCTGCCTGATCAATGAAGTTGATCAAAGACTTCCGGGCGTTGTTCAGCAATACGCAAAAGAGCAATGGCCGGGCCCTGTGGCTCTCTACGGCCTTGTTCCCAGTCCTGAAGGGTACGTATGCTTACTCCCAGAAGCCCTGCGAAGGCCGATTGAGATAGGTTCAGTTTCAACCGAATCATTTTGGGTGGCGAGGGCTCTGCTAACTCGTTAGTGCGCAGCGCTCCCCTACCTTTCTTGAAATGTTTTATCTCATTAATGCCGTCGAGTATCTCTGCTCCAAGATTTCTTTTAACCATTTTTGATTGCCTCCGCTATCTGCTTGAGCATGTGCCCAGGGATACTGGCGCGCTCCGTTTTACTATACAGCGTGAGCATCCATATCTCGTGGTCAGATTTCTTCCAATAATAGATAGCTCGGATACCGCCACTCTTTCCCGAACCTGTTGATGACCAACGAACTTTACGAACACCACCCGACCCTTTAATAAGGTCGCCCGCATCTGGTTTCTGCAACAAATACGTTTGCAGCCCACGGTACTCCTCATCCGTAAGATAACTCGGTAATAGCTTGGTGAACGTAGACGTTTCGATGAATAGCATTGCTTAAATATACGGCTTTGCCGTATAAAAAACAAGACTGGATCGGCTCCAGATATCTACCTTGTACGGCTTCTAGAAAACGCTGTGTCCGCACTAGATTTTCCAAAAATAGTGCTGGACTGCTCCATCTTATTGGCTAACACCGGCTTACCGTTGTAGCAGGCCTCAAACTCCTCGGTCACTTTAAAACCATATTGCTGATAGAGCGCTTTTGCCGCCACGTTGCTTCTTGCGACGCAGAGCGTAACGGGTCTTCCGATCCAGGCAATCATATGACCAAACAGTTGATTACCGACGCCTTGGCGGCGAAAAAGCGGGTGAACAAGCAGCGTGCGAATCTCATTTTCGTAAACTGCCCCGTACCCACGAATGCCCTTATCAGCATAAACAAATATCACTGATTCCATCAGCCCTCGTAGGCGCTCCTCGTCTTGCCGAAGCGGTATCAGCTCAAACGGGCCTCGCTCAAACCGGAACTCATCTAGCTTGGCGAGGGTGTAAATTTCCTCTATGGCTTCAAAATCCTGGTCTTCAAATACTCTTATCATCGTTTTGGTAAAAAAATCAGGTAAGTAGCACGTCTAATAATTGCTGTAGAAGCCTTCATGCTGACAGCAGAGGATTAACTCCTATAGCTCATTCGATCATACAAACACCTGGAGTTGCCTAAGGCTGTTGGATGAACTACAGCTCACTGCGTCGTGCATGGGGTAGCTGGCTGATCAGTGAAGTTGATCCAAGACCTCCCGGGGTTGTTTGCGGCCTGCTGCCATATTTATTAACTTAAGGCCAAGGAACAGGTACAGTCCCAGCTAACGCATCCTCCAACTCCTCATGAAATTGTGGGTCATCAAGCACTTCCTTTGCTAATGTAGAAATTTCGGCTGCTTCTAATTCGCGGTCATTAACCACAAGAACTGCAACTAATGTCGCTGCTTTATTGCGAAATGAATTAATATAGAAATCGGATCTAGAAGTATTAGAATCTGAGTTGTTAGCGCTTAGCATGCCGCTTTCAAAGCTATGCTTCATACGTAGAAAGTCATGCTGTGGATTGACGTATTTCACATACAGTTCATATTCTTTCTCCTTGATCAACGCCGGTTGCGCGAAATTGAAAGCTCTATTGGCAGCCTCTGGTTGCTCCGAGTCGAGGAGTTTAAAGATTTCCGTTGTCTTTGAATCCTCATTGAGAACTGCATTTATTGATACAAGATCGCGAAATGCATTTCGATCATACTCTTCATTGATCAACTTAGTGATCAGGCCTCCTCTCACCTGAAGAAGTTCATCCATGGCCGGTGGATATTCTTGTCCGAGCCTCACCCAGTCATAAAGTGCAAATGATGTTCTGACTGCAGAGATACTTTCATCTATTTGCTCTGCATTCTCGTGAAATCAAATATGCTTTTCCAGCGCAGACTCGTACCGCTTGGCCTGCATATCCAGTCGCGCCTCATGTAAGATCTGAAGCAAATCAGGATTATCAGGTGGAGTCCAATCAGTTGCTACCGCTTGAGCCGATATGAAAAAAACAACATGATGGCGACAAAAAATCGAGCTAACTGCATTTTGCATTCCTTGCGATAAAAAGATGTTACTAGACGCGCAGTGTTTGCGCGTCTGCTCGTTCTACCATTAAATAAAGCCTGGGGATAAGCTCACTGCTCAAACACTCAATACCTATAGCTGCCACTATCTCAACAAATGCTATCCAGCCCTAACGGCATGCATTGTTGGCTCACTCTATTAGACTCTCGCTCAACGCGACGAGGTCTTCAGCCACAAAATCCCATGCTTCTTCTGCTTCTAAATCTTTGCTCTGTTGGGGGCCATATTCTGTACGACGGGGTATAAACGCCGTTTTCATTCCCAAGGCACGGGCAGCACGCAGGTCAGCATTATGCGCCGCACACAGCATTACCTCTTCAGGCGGTAGGCGTAGCAGACGGCAAGCTCCTAAATAAACCTCCGAATCAGGCTTGTAGTGCTCGAATAACTCGGCGCAAAAAATCATATCCCACGGTAACTTGGCGTGACGGGCAACATCGACCATTAATGAGACATTACCGTTGGTCAGCGTTGCGATGATGGTGTGCTCTTTCAAGCGCTGTAGGCCACTCTGAACATCTGGCCAGGGCTCTAATTGGTGCCAAAAGTGATTGACGCGATCAATGGTCGCTTTGTCTAGCGCAATCTCATGTTGATTGAGTAGTTTGACTAAGCTTTCTCGATGCAGATCATCTAATACCGTCCAGGGGATTTCCCTTCTGCGTACCCTGTCCATGGAAGGCGCATAAAGCTGACGCCATTGATCAGCCAGCACTTCACTAGGCAGTTCAATCCCCAACTCTTTCTCTAGCTCATTGAACTGGTGAATCAAACTGGAGCGCCAATCAACAATGGTGCCAAATACGTCAAACACGATCGCTTTCATTAATGTCTCCTTGCCGCTGGATGGTCATTAATAGCCCCAATAACGTCATGGCGATCAGCAGACTCCAGCCAAGTATAAAACTGCCACTTATATCTAACAGCCACCCAAGGAGTGGTGGTATCGATACAATCGCCAGCTGGTTAATCGCCATGGCCAGGCCTAGCACAAAGCCGGTTTTATCAGCAGGTGCAGACTCCGCTACATAAGCTACCCAAGGGCCGTACCAACCAAAACCAAAAAAGCCCAACCAAGCCATCAAACCACTCAGCATGAGCGTTGAGTGAAGCGGTAGCCAAACCAATACCAGCAGCCCTACTATCACCGCCACCATGCACCCCATTACCGGAAAATAGCGTGAGCGACAGCGGTCGCTCCAGGCCGCCAGCAAAATACGTCCGGCAACCCCGGCCCCTTGGGCTACGAATAGCAGCGCCGCCGCCTGCAGTACCTCCATTTGCAAGCGGCTATGCAGATAGAGCACGGTAAAAATCAAAATGCCGTACTGAACCGAGATCAAACTAATACCGGACGCCATGATCTGTTTCATGGCCGGTTCACGAATCATTGCCAATCGCGATAAGACGACTTGTTTTACGCTACCTTCAGAGGCTCTTGCTACCGGCACCACGCCACCAGGGGTACGGTAAAAAAGTATAAAGACCAACGCCCCGAAGATTGCAATCAGCCCACCCACCAGAAAAGAGGCGCGCCACCCCCAGGTGATCGCAACTGTTGGCAGTATAATCGCCGCCAGCGCACCACCCAGCGGCAATCCCGCCTGACGAATCCCCATGGCAAAGCCGCGCTGGGATTTATCGAACCAAGCAGCTACCGATTTGCTACCGCCAGGCTGGGCGGTACTGTAGCCCGCCCCTACGATGACCAAAAACAGCAGCATTGCCCAGTAACTCTCAGCCAGCACGGCAGCGCTTAGCGCGATGCCCACTACGAGGGTTCCCACCCCTACCACTAAGCGTTCACTGAACCTGTCCAGCAACTCGCCGGCAACTAACAGCCCGACTAAAGGCACCAGTTGAGCAGCAGAGACCAGCGCCCCAATCTGAAATGCAGAGAGCGCCATATCTGCCTGTATATAAACGCTGATGGCCCCGATGCCTTGAACGAAAAAGCATGCCGCTGCTTGAGCCAGGGTGGCTATCAGTAGAATGAACCAGCGGTAGTTGTGAGCAGAAGCCATAGGCAGCATTGTCGTCATAGGGGTTCTCAGCGCATTGAGCCTTTCCTAAGAATTAACCCTTTTTGGGCGCTAAGCCGCGACGATATCGCAACGCCTGTTGCCACATCAGCAAGCACCGCTACTTTTCTGGCTAGGTTGCGTTACCGAATAAAAGAGGCGAAAAAATTGCCAACATTGCAATGAAGCGTGGAATGCCGTTCAAACAACCTCAGAGAAGGTTCTTACATTTTTCATTTCCAGCAGCCCATCCCATAACCGCTGGGCTTCTGCTGCGAGGGGCGCTGTGCGTCTCAGCAAGGTGATTTTTAATGGCACATCGAAAGCGGCACCTCCCGCTCGAACAAGCCGCTTAGCCCCAAGGTCTTCCCGCACTAGCGAATAGGGAAGCCACGCAACACCCAATCTTGATAACGTCATATGACGCAAACTATCAGCAAGACCAGCATCATGGTGTTGCTGTAAATTCAAACCTTGATTCACCAGCATGGCACTCAGCGACCAACCCAAATGGCACTCTTGGGAATAATTCAAAAATGAGAGTGGGGAGCCATCTGCAGCATGTAAATTAAACAGTGGCTGACCTGCGGCATTTGGTGCGCTAACAGGGATGAGAGACTCGGTATCTAGCTCAATTGAAGTGTAACTATCACTCTCTACTCCCAAACGCCTTGCAATAAGGTGTTCACCATCGAATAGTGCCGTTACATAGTCGGCCTCTCCCTGATCTAGAGTGGCTAGGCACTCCGGCAATGTATTAGCATCAATGCTAAATTTTGCCTGTGTGAACTGCTCTTGTAAGCGCGGCATCCAGTGAGGAAAAAATATCGCAGCCATAATGTGTGGTGAGCAAAATCGTATCCGCCTTTTCTGATCGTTAATATCATCAGCAACGGAGCGGCGAAATTGATCAAAAGCGCTAAGCGCTTGTGAAGCTACCATTTGCAGGCTTTGCCCTGCCTCCGTCAGCACTAGCTCCCCTTTACGCCGCTCAAACAGCGTGGTGCCTGCCCACTCTTCAAGGCCTTGAATACGACGACTCAAGCCTGAAACCGAAACATGCCGATGCTCAGCCGTGCGGCTAAAACTCTTGGTTTCACAAAGGGCCAGGAAATCTCTCAGGATTATCAAATCAGTCATTGAAGGCCTTCCGGCAGATAAGCTTTAGTCTTACTTTAGCTAAATAAATCGAAAGGAAATAGCGCTTTTGAATACTTTCCAACCCGCTGTCAAAGGCCTTAGAGCTGATTTTGTTGCCCTAGAACCAGATACCCGAAAACACGCTTCGCTTAAACGCTGAGTGAAGTGGTGATGGTGGGTGAGCCTCAGCTTACTGCGTCGTGTGGTGAATCGAAGAATTCCGGGGTCTTATTCAAGCTTTTTTCACAAAGTGGGCGGTCACCATCATGTCGCCGACGCCGTCGACCTTGCAGTCCAGTTGGTGATTCTTGCTATCCAAGAGCCGCTTGATAACCGCTTTGGTGCCCACCTTGAGTACCAATGAGCTGCCTTTGACCTTGAGGTCTTTGATCATCGTTACCTTGTCGCCTTCCGCTAACAGGGTGCCGTGGGCATCTTTTACCGTCACGGTCTCTTCTGCCTCAGCCTCAGAAGGGTTCCATTCGTGAGCGCATTCGGGGCAGATGAACAGGCTTTGATCCTGATAGACGAATTCGGATTGGCAATGGGGGCAAGGTGGGCACGACATGAATGATGACTTCTGTGGTTTGGTTTAGGCTGCTTATGATACTGAGCCTGTATACCCTTGGCGAATGCCTTCACGCCTGCCCAAGAAAGGAGAACCAGGATGAACAAACGTGACCTGGAAGCAACCTACCGTGATTACATCACCTGCCTCAATAATCAAGACTGGACGAACCTTGACCAGTTCGTGCATGACGATGTCCACCACAACGGCAGGCGCCTAGGGCTTGATGGTTATCGCGCCATGCTGGAAGCCGATTACGAGCAGATACCGGATCTTCACTTTAACATTGAGCTTTTGGCCGTTGATTCACCCCATGTCGCGTGCAGGTTGCGATTCGATGTCACACCCAAAGGTAGCTTCCTTGGCCTTGCGGTGGATGGCAAAAACGTGACGTTTTGCGAAAACGCGTTCTACCTGTTTAGCGATGGCAAGATTAGGGAGGTCTGGTCGGTCATTGATAAAGCCGCGATTGAGGCTCAGCTTGGTTAAACGTTGTGGTTATCTCCATTAACAAACGAATAGAGCAGAATATCGGATCGGTACGCCCAGCCTTGGTGGGCCTCGTTTTGTGACGATATTGGTCTAGAGAAGCGTTATCTGAGCCGTTTGACTGGCTACCTGCGCTCCTTGGATAGTCATTAACTTATCACCTGAACGACACAGCTTTGTCACTTAGGCGGGCTACCGTTGCATTGTAAGTCACAATAAAGTGAGCTTATACATTGCAGAAGGTGATCCAATGGAGCCTATTCAATCCTCTGACTTAATGCTCCGCATCGAGAAAATGGGGGTGACATATCCTGGGAATGTCCTCGCACTCCGCCCCACCACCGTCGATTTCCACAAAGGGGAGTTTACGGTACTACTCGGCCTTTCCGGTGCGGGTAAATCGACGTTACTGCGTTCTCTCAACCACTTGGTGCGGCCCAGCACTGGCAAAGTGATCTCGGCCGAGCTAGGTGCGCTCGAAACCCGGTCTACGGTACGCCGCCATCGGTGCAAAACCGCCATGGTTTTCCAGCACCATCAGCTCATTGAACGCCATACGGCGCTCCAGAATGTGCTGACCGGTCGGCTTGCTTACCACAGCACCTGGCGCAGTTTGTTTCCGCTACCCAGGCAGGAACAGGCGCTTGCTCTGCACTGCCTGGACCGCGTAGGCATGGCCGAGAAAGCGCTTACCCGGGTCGATCAACTCTCCGGCGGGCAGCAACAGCGGGTGGGCATTGCGCGTGCCTTGGCGCAGCAGCCCGCCATGATATTGGCGGACGAGCCAGTGGCCAGCCTTGACCCGGCAACCTCTGAGCGAGTGCTAACGCTACTGCGAGATATATGCCGTGAGGATGGTATTACCGCCATTATTTCACTGCACCAGCTGGAGTATGCCCAGCGGTTTGCTGACCGCATTATCGGGTTAGCGAATGCCCAAATCGTTTTCGATGCGGCCCCCTCACAGTTACAGCAACGCCACCTGAACGAGATCTACCACGGCACGCGCGGAGCTGTGACCGACGCCGCTGAGACCACCGAACCCAACCCTCAAACCACCACTCCCTCCCCGATAAAACTGGAGATTGCCCAATGAAACCGCTATTCAGCTTTTTCTTTGCCATCTGTCTTATGTTTGGAATCGCCATGCCGGCCTTGGCGGCGGACCCTGATCCAAATCCGGATCTATTAAAAGTCGCGCTACTCCCCGATGAAAACGCTTCTGAACTGATCAAACGCAACCAGCCATTGAAAGAGTATCTTGAAAGTACCCTTGGGAAAGAAATTGAGTTAATCGTCACCACGGATTACTCCTCCATGATCGAAGCCATGCGCTTTGGTCGCATCGACCTCGCCTACTTCGGCCCGCTCTCCTATGTGATGGCAAGAAGCAAAAGTGAGATCGAACCCTTTGCCGCCATGATTGTGGATGGCAAGCCCACCTATCGCTCCATCATTATTGCCAATGTCGATTCCGGCGTTGAGTCCTATGCGGATATCGAAGGCATGAAAATGGCCTATGGCGACCGTGCCTCTACGTCAAGCCACCTGATTCCCAAAACCGTGCTGCTTGAATCGGCGGGGCTGGAAGCAGGCGAGGACTATGAAGCCCATTTCGTTGGCTCCCATGATGCCGTGGCGGTGAACGTGGCCAATGGTAATGCGGATGCAGGCGGGCTATCGGAAGTGATCTTTGAGCACGTAATGGACCGCGGCCTGATAGACCGCAACCAGGTTAGGGTGTTGGGTCACAGCGGGGAGTACCCTCAGTACCCTTGGGCGATGCGTTCCAACCTGGACCCTGAACTCAAGCAGCAGATCCAGGATGCCTTCATCAGCATCGATGATGAAGAGATTCTGGACAACCTAAAAGCCGAAGGTTTCGCCGTTATCACGGACGCCGATTACGATGTGATTCGGGAAATGGGTAGTCTGCTCAACCTCGACTTCGGCAAGATGTAAGGGGGCATGATGAATCCGTCCAAAACAGTGCCGCCACCCCTTTCATCGCTTTCTCCTGACGCCGTGTTGGACGAACACGCCCGCGGCTGGCGGAGCAAGCTCTTCCAAGCGGGCTTGGTGCTGGCAGTGGTTCTTCTGGCGAGTTGGTATGTAGATCTGCTGGATTTTCGCACCCTGGCCAACGGGGTGCCTGCCATCGCTACCCTAATGGGAGAATCCCTACCGCCCGACTTTACCAACGCCATGGATTGGATAGCGCCGCTGGTCGATACCCTTGCCATGAGCATTGCCGGCACGGCGATAGCGGTCACTGCTTCCGTACCCCTGGCGTTCCTGGCCGCTCGCAATACCTCGCCCCACCCCGTGGTATTCCACGTAACCCGCACGCTGCTGAACGCTCTTCGCTCGGTGCCCGAGCTGATTATGGGCATTATTTTCGTTGCTGCCGTGGGGTTTGGCGCCTTACCGGGCGTGCTCGCGCTCGGCCTTCATTCTATCGGCATGGTGGGTAAATTCTTTGCCGAAGCGATCGAGCATGTCGACCCAGCCCCGGTAGAGGCCGCCAATGCCGCTGGCGCGACGCGATTACAGGTTCATTGGCACGCGGTGCTCCCGCAGGTGCTTCCGCAGTTTGCTGATGTCTCTATCTACCGCTGGGAATACAATTTCCGCGCCTCTACGGTGATGGGCATGGTGGGGGCTGGCGGGATCGGCTTCGAGCTAATGGGCTCTTTACGCGTCATGCAGTACCAGGAAGTCAGCGCCATCCTGATTGTCATACTCGTTATGGTGACGATGGTGGATAGCCTTAGCGGCCATCTTCGTAAGAAATTCAAGTAAGGAAATCAAATGAAACCAAGGGTTTTCATTACCCACCGGGTACACAACAGTGTGTTGGAAAGGCTGGAACAACACTGTGAAGTGATCACCAACCAGTCAGCCACTACCTTGACCGCCGCCGAGGTAAAGGCCCGCGCGGCAACCGCAGACGCCATGATGGTGTTTATGCCGGACCAGGTCAGCGAGGAATTTCTAGCGGGCTGTCCCAAGCTGAAAGTTATTGGTGCCGCCCTGAAGGGATACGATAATTTTGATGTGGAGGCCTGTACGCGTCATGGCGTTTGGCTGACCTTCGTGCCGGATCTGCTGACGGTGCCAACGGCTGAGCTAACCATCGGGCTAACCATTAGCCTAATCCGCCATGTCCGAGCGGCCGATGAGTACGTTCGTTCCGGCCAGTTCAAGGGATGGCAGCCCACGTTTTATGGGCTGGGGGTTGCCGGCGCGACCGTGGGTATCGTCGGCATGGGTCCCATCGGCCAGGCAGTGGCAACACGGCTCCAGGGGTGGGGCGCGAGCTTGCTGTATTCTCAGCCAGACGCCTTGCCCGCTGCTGAGGAGGCCGCGCTAGGCGTGGCGCGCAAGTCGCTTGAAGAGCTGCTCGGGCAAGCCGACATTGTCATTTTGGCCCTGCCGCTCAATAAACAAACCCTGCATACCATGAACACTGCGCGCTTGGCCCTGATGCAACCAGGCGCTTTTTTGATCAACCCATGCCGGGGTTCTGTAGTGCAGGAAGCTGCCGTTTTGGAAGCATTGGAGTCAGGGCAGTTAGGCGGCTACGCAGCGGATGTTTTTGAAATGGAAGATTGGGCTCGAGAGGATCGCCCGCAAGAGATTTGCCCCACCTTGCGAGCACATCCCAACACGCTATTTACGGCACACATTGGCTCTGCCGTCCAGGATGTGCGGCTGATGATTGAACAGCGTGCTGCCGACAACATTCTTCAAGCGTTACAAGGAGAATGCCCTCAGGATGCGGCTAATTCGCCCACTATCACTGAGACAACTCCATGCTGAACTTGGTCTGGCTGAAAAGTTTTACCACACTGGTTCAGCACCGACGTTTTCAGGCCGCCGCCCAAGCTCTCGGTATCGCACAACCCACGCTTTCACAGCACATTCAAAAGCTCGAAGAACAGCTAGGTGCCCTGTTGATACGCCGCAGTAAAACGGGTTGCGAGCCCACCAAAGCAGCCCTGGCGCTTATGCCGCTTGCGCTTAGTATGTTGCAACTGGACGAGCGTGCTCGAGAAGTCGTTAGCGGTACGCGTTTACGCGTAGGGGCAAGTTCCAACATCGGTATTTACATGCTCCAGCCCTACGTGAGCACGTTCAAGAACATTCCGGCGGTACCTGAGCTGGATCTTGTGATTGATAACAATCCTAACATTGCTAGACAACTGACTAGCGGCGAGCTGGATATAGCGGTGATGGAGTGGTGGCACCCGAAATCTGGCTTCCAGGCAATGGATTGGCGACAGGAGCCCGTGGTGTTAATTACTTCACCCGATCACCCCTGTGCGGAATGGCATGAAATAGACCGGAAAACCCTCGCAGGAATGAGCCTGCTGGGCGGTGAACCCGGAACAGGTACGGGCCGGTTGCTGGCGAGTTTCTTCGGCGAAAGAGGGCCGTTCCCGAAGGTTTCAATGCAACTGGGCAGTACCGAAGCGGTTAAACAGGCTGTCAAAGCAGGCCTGGGCGTATCACTGGTGCTGGCGGCTTGCGTCGAAGCGGAGATCCGAGCGGGCACTTTGTGTGCTATCCCGGTCAGTGATGCCGGGCTGGCCAAGAACCTGAGCGTCATCTGCCCGGAGACGCTTGCACGGCAACCGCCAGTTTCCACTTTCGTCAGCCATATATGTCAGTGAAAAACGAGTGACATCTTTAGAGCCAGGGAAGGCGTATGGGCAGCTAAGAATAGGTGCTATTGAGACCCGCCCCCGCAAGCTTCACTGGAGCGTTACTCGGCATCGTGCAGCCGCACGCCTTCACTTTCGCTCTACAGAGCAATGGCGGCGTCATCGTCGTTGATGGTCATGATGCGGTAGTGCATCAGGCGGTTCTCATTGGGTGGCGGCATCGTTTTGTTCGTTCTGCTCGTCAGGGTTGTTGAAGTGATCCCTCTGCTCTGCCCATTTCAATAAGGCATCCAGCGCCGGGCAGAGCGTTTGCCCCCATTCGGTCAGGCGGTACTCCACTTTCGGCGGCACCTGGGGATAGACTTTGCGCGCCACGATGCCATCCGCTTCCAGCTGGCGCAGCTGTTGGGCGAGCATTTTCTGGGAGATATCGGGGATGAGTTTTCCTAAATCGGAGTAGCGCTGCACTTTTCCATCGAAGAGATGAAAGAGAATAATGAGCTTCCAGCGCCCTTCCAGCATTTTTAATACATTTTCCACATCGCTTGCGGCGGTAGCGGGCGTATAAAGCTTTCTCATGGGTGAGCCACTTACCTTTTTGTGCGTTCTTGATAACGCGTCAGTCTAGGCAGAAGATTCTCGCATATTACCCCCTGCGAGAGATGACCATCATGAGTTTGTCACTGCCAGACGCGATCACTACTTACTTCAGCATCAGCAACGGTGCGGATGCCACCCACATTGCGGATTGCTTCACTCAAGATGCCTGTGTGTTCGACGAAGGCGAGACGCACCGCGGGCGACCCGCTATTCAAGCCTGGATGCGCGCCACCCGCGACAAGATTGAGTATCGCGTCGAGCCGGTCAGTGTTTCCCAACAAGGCAACACGATGGTGGTTACCGCCACCGTGACCGGCAACTTCCCCGGCAGCCCGGTTCAACTTGACCACGCTTTCCAGCTTGCCGAGTCGCAAATCCAGTCATTGGAGATCCACTAATGAACCTGAACTTGAACGGGCGACGCGTATTGATCACCGGGGGCAGCCAAGGGGTTGGCGCGGCCGCGGTGGCACTCTTTCGCGAGGAAGGCGCGCAAGTGCTAACAACCGCCCGTACTCGCCCCGCCGACCTGCCCGATGAGCTGTTTGTAACCGCTGACCTGACGACGGCCGAAGGCTGTGCCACGGTAGCCGATGCGGTCAACGAACGCTTGGGTGGCGTCGATATTATCGTTCACGTACTGGGTGGTTCATCCGCCCCCGGCGGCGGGTTCGCTGCCCTTGGGGAGGAGGAGTGGCAGCAAGAGCTCGACATCAACCTGTTTCCCGCCGTGCGGCTGGATCGCGCCCTGCTGCCCGGCATGCTGGCCCAAGGCGATGGGGTGATTATCCACGTGACCTCCATTCAGCGTGAACTCCCCCTGCCCGAATCAACCACGGCTTATGCGGCTGCCAAGGCGGCGCTATCCACTTATAGTAAGAGCTTGTCAAAAGAGGTGTCACCCAAAGGGGTGCGCGTGGTACGGGTGTCGCCGGGCTGGATCGAGACGGAAGCCGCCGTTGCGCTAGCCGAGCGGATTGCCCAAGAGGCAGGCACCGATTACGCAGGCGGCAAGCAGATCATCATGAATTCGCTGGGTGGCATCCCGATTGGCCGCCCTTCGAAGCCTGCAGAAGTGGCCAACTTGATTGGGTTTCTGGCATCACCGCTGGCGGCCACTATTACGGGAACGGAGTACGTGATCGATGGCGGCACTGTGCCCGTCGCTTGAGGGCGATGGTGAAATGGAGATTGCCTATCTTATGGCGCGAATATCGTCGATATCGACCGGTCTTGAGAGCACCGACTTATAGCGGATCAAGTCATCCTTGAACATCAAAGGAAGCTCCAGGCCTAGTAAATTCACTGTTTCATAGCGGGCAAAATCAATATTGAGCGGCACCCAGGCCTGGCTGGCTGCATCAAAAATTTGCGCGCCGTCGGCGTTGCCAACTTCCACCTTAATGCCTTCATACTTGAACTGGACATAGGTTAAATCCCAGCCCTCTTCGCAGTAGTGCGTGGCGGGCTTGGATATGTTCGCTTGGCCAGCCTGCACCACAGCTGCAAAATGCTCGCCGGGTACGAACAGGTCAATATCGTTCAACGCTCGTTTAGATCCATACCCCTTTGCTGCGAGCCCTCCGCAGATTTGAAAAGGGATATTTCTGTCTCTCAGTAATCCCACTACCCATTGGGCGGCTAACTGGTGCACGTCTTCTCCTTCTTTTCTCATATAGCGCCAAGATTATTGCGCAGGCCTGGAATCGCCACTCAATAGCTCGCCGAGGCTAGCTATTGCTTGCGCTTAACTCTTTAAACATAAAGTTCGATGAGGCCGGGCATAGCCCCGCGAACTGTGGTGTTTCAGTGATAGCTTTCGGTGCCTGCGAGCGAGATAACTCCGCATACCCTAGCCGTTTAAACAATTCACCGGCAGTGGTGGTGAGAAGATATAGCGCTTTTAGGCCACTGCGAATGGCCCACTCTTCAGCGTAGGCGACAAGCTGTTGGCCGAGCCCCTTCCCTCGATGGGCTACGGGAATCGCAAGCGAACGCAGAAGCCCGATGTCACCGTGCACCTCAATCCCTATCACGCCTAAAAGATCGCCTTCTTGGCGCAATCCGAAGAAACAGACGTCGCCATTCACCCGCAGGTCAACAACGGGTAAATCACAAGCAGCCAAGAGCGCAGTGACTTCTTGGTTATAGGCAATGTGCTCCATGACTCTCTCCTAAAGTGCTAAAGCTAGCTATCACCCGACACAATCAACCTGACCACTACCCAGACCTTGAATGCTTATTGTCCCACAGCCGATTATCAATTATGTACAAGCATTCGGGTTGTGACCAATCAGGAGGGGCGGCATAACCAACGCAGGCCGGTTTCAATTTATCAAGACGGTGCTATCCGCCTTGGTAGCGCAGCTCATTAGCCTGCGCATGGCGGCGTTGTGACTAAACTCAGGTCAGCCTCAATGCGACGAGACGTAATCCGACTTGGTGAAAGCAGGCGGTAGCGCGAAGTTCTCCCGCATTCGCTTCGTTTCGGCAGCTGGCGTCAATCCGAAAAGCCGTTTGAACTCCCGATTGAATTGCGAAGCACTCAGGTAGCCGACGGCGTGGCAAGCGGCCTCAGCCGTCATGCTCTGACGAACCATCAGCAGCCGTGCTTGATGCAGTCGCGTGGATTTAACGTACTGCATGGGTGAAGTGTGCGTAATGGCTTTGAAGTGATTAAGAAACGTCGGAACGCTCATACCGGACTCGCTAGCCAATTGCGACAGGTTAAGAGGCTGAGCGTAGGTCGCGTGGATGTGGCGTAACGCCTTGCTGATTTTCCCGAACTGCCCCTGCATTGCCAGCGCCGCACGCATGGCATTGCCCTGTGCACCGGTGAGCACGCGAAAATACAGTTCTCTCACCAGCGCGGGGCCAAGAATCTCCGCCTCAAGCGGCTGACTCATCGTTTCGAGAAAACGTGTCACGGACACCCGCAACTCAGCATCCATGGGGCTGGACATTAGGCTTTGGGCCACGTTTTTCTGGGTAGGAGACTGATGGCGGTCGATCTGGATCATCAGCTCCGCGGCGAGCTGAAAGTCCAGATGCATATATATGGCTAGCAGTGGGTGTTCTGGCGTCGCCTCGGTTTCCATCGTGAAGGGCACCGGCACCGCGACCGCCAGATAGTGCTGCTCGTCGTAAAGATAAACCTGATGGCCGAAATAACCCCGCTTTCTCCCCTGGCAAACAATCACGATACCGGGGTCGTACAGCACGGGAGTACGAGACAAGGAACGATCCGAACGCAGGATGCGCACGTCGGGCAGGGCCGTGAGGTTGTATCCTTCTTCCGGCGCCAGCGCCTGAAGCAGCGTCACCATGTGCCGCTGTTCAGCCGTCTGCGGAGTGGAAAGTGTCTTTTTCACGCGATACCGACTGGAATTATCAGAATAGGCAATAATATAAGAATTTTATGCCTGAAAGAAGGCAATACAAAGGGGTAATGTGCATCTTCCACTGATACACAGGAGCTATTTGCATGTCTACCAGCAAACTTTTACTCATCACAGGCGTCAGTAGCGGCTTTGGCCGGGCGCTGGCTCAAGAAGCACTTGCTACCGGCCATCAGGTGGTCGGCACGGTACGCAGCGAACGGGCCAAGCAGGCATTTGAGGCACTCAATCCGGAGAAAGCAGTGGGCCGTGTGCTCGATGTGACCGACTTCGATGCCATCGACGGGGTAGTGGCCGAGATAGAGGCAAACGTCGGAGAAATCGATGTTCTCGTCAACAACGCCGGTTATGGCCATGAAGGTATCCTGGAGGAATCCTCATTGGCCGAAATGCGTCGGCAGTTTGACGTGAACGTATTCGGAGCTGTTGCCGTCACAAAGGCTGTGTTGCCATACATGCGCTCACGTCGGCGCGGACATATCCTCAACATCACGTCTATGGGTGGTTTCATCACGATGCCAGGCATCGCTTATTACTGTGGTAGTAAATTTGCACTGGAAGGTATTTCGGAGGTGCTTGGCAAGGAAGTGAAATCGTTCAATGTTCATGTCACTGCCGTGGCACCCGGCTCGTTTCGTACCGACTGGGCTGGTCGCTCGATGTCCCGCTCGCCGCGCTCGATCTCCGACTACGATGCGCTGTTTGATCCGATTCGTAATGCCCGCGTCGAGAAAAGCGGTCAGCAACTTGGCGATCCGGCAAAGGCAGCTCGCGCAATGCTGGACGCAATAGCCAGCGACACGCCGCCGGAGCATCTGCTGCTGGGAAGCGATGCACTAGCGCTGGTGCGCAGCAAGTTGTCGGCGCTTGCCGACGAAATCAGTGAATGGGAGACACTCACGCGCTCGACCGATGGCTGAAGGTTCAACTGCTAAATCCCTTCCCATGGGTCTGAATCGTCGGGTGGAGTCGTTTCGTCGTAATGAAGTGTTAGCGACTCTTTAGCAGAGGCTCCAGATTCAACTCTGGATACTTTTTCGACACATTCACAACATCATTGTGGGTTTCTGCGATGATCCACTCCCGCACCTGCTTGGCGGCCTCGCTTAGCGGCTTTTTGCGTGAGTGAACCAGGTGGCATAGCCGCTCGGTGGCAATCGCGGTTGGCGTGGCGGGCACCAGCGAGCCCGTTTCCAGCCAATGGGATGCGATATTCAGCCAGCCGATGGCGATACCTTGGCCCAGCAGGGCCGCCTGGATTACGACAGCATAGTCCGAAAATACCAGCGAGTGAGTGGTTCCATAAGCTTGCAGATGGAAATTGGGCAAAAGCTCAAACCAGTCTATGCGGCTGTCGCTGAGGCTAATCAGGGTGGTGGAGACATTGATGCCGGGCGATTCGAGTTGCTGCTTTCGATAAGCCGGGCTGCAGACCGGCACCAGTATCTCCGGCAGTATCAACGAGGCGTCATGCAGGATGTCCTCCCCCGTGACGAAGCGAATCCCTAGGTCAACATCCTCGACCGAGCCGCTGACCGACCCCGATATCAGTTGAAAGCGCAGATCGATATGGGGTAGCTGCGCCTGCAGCCTGTGCATGCGCGGCATGAGCCAATGGGTGGTGAAGGCGGTTGACACCGATAACGTGACGGTTTCAAGCCCGGTGCTGCGCGCCCGGATTTCCTGAATCGCCGCTTCGATATTGCGAAAGCCGTCGATCACCCCTTGATAAAGTATCTCACCACTCTCCGTCAGCACGGTCTTGCCAGGCGTCCGCAAGAACAGTTTTACCTCCAGATACTCCTCCAAAAGCGCAAGCATTCGGCTGACCGCCGGTTGGGTAACCCCCAGTTCGGCGGCGGCTTTTGTGAAGTTACCGCAGCGAGCCGCTGATTCAAAAACAAACAGAGCGTTGGCGCTGGGTAGTTGTCGGCGCAATGTTGGCATAACTTGAGCTTATGATAACACCAAGATTTTCGCAATTGTCCCCGGACATCTTATCTGCTGTACTCAATGTCAACCGATAGGCATCACAACAATGAAAGGTGATAAATCCTATGGATGAGCGAGATAGCGTGGGTGTCTCCATACGTTCAATCAGTAAGCAGTATGGCAGCACGGAAGCCCTGAAGGACATAACCTTAAATATTGAGCCAGGTGAATTCGTGTCGCTGCTGGGCCCTTCAGGCTCGGGAAAAACGACCTTGCTTGGCGCCTTGGGCGGGTTTGTCATGCCGTCATCAGGGTCGGTATGGGTCGGTGATCAGGACATGACCTACATGCCGCCCCACAAGCGCAATATCGGCATCGTTTTTCAGAGTTACGCGCTCTTTCCTCACATGAGTGTCGGCGAAAACGTCGCTTTTCCCTTGCGGGCTCGTCGACTGCCCAAGTCAACGTGGCCGGAGCGAGTTAAACAGGCGCTGGCCATGGTCGAGCTTGATGGCTATCAGGATCGTGGAGTGTCTCAGTTGTCAGGCGGCCAACGGCAGCGCGTCGCCCTTGCCAGAGCAATCGTGTTCGAGCCTCGACTGATCCTGATGGACGAACCGCTATCGGCGCTGGATAAGCAGTTGCGCGAGACGATGCAGATTGAACTGCGCCGCTTGCATCGCAAGCTTGGGGCCACCGTGGTGTATGTGACCCACGACCAGCGTGAGGCGCTGACCATGAGCGATAGGGTCGCGATCCTCAAGGATGGTGAGCTGGTACAGATCGGCGCCCCCGAAACGCTGAACAACAACCCCAAAGACTCCTTCGTGGCCAGCTTCATCGGTGATTCCACCCTACTCCCGGTAACCCGCATTGATGAGCACACTGTCCAGCTAGGCACTCATACGCTGCGTTCTGCCATGCCCATCGCTCCCCATGCTGAGCTACTGCTGGCGATCCAGACCCAAAAACTGCTGATAGATGACGGCCAACATGAACCGGACATCAATCGCCTGCCATGTCGGGTCATGGAGGCCGTATACCAGGGCGATAGCCTGAGACTGTTTCTTGAACTGGAAGATGGAACCTCAATCAGCATGCGGCAGCCCAGTCACCATACGGCACTGCAAAAGATTCCACCGCTCGGCGAGCGTCTGAGCGTGGTACTGCATCCAGAGGACACCATTATCGTGCCTCGTGCGGGATGCGCCCCTCCGGCGGCAAACGTCGCCTGACATAACTTCAAAGCACCTCAGAAAGGAGTCATTCACGATTATGGAACTTTCCAATTTTAAAGTTCTTACCTTCGATGTCGTGGGCACGCTGATCGATTTCGAAACCGGTGTACTGGATGCTATCCGTCGGCTGGGTGGAAGTGCTGCTCAGGAGTTGAGCGACGACACCATTTTCGAGGCCTACAAACGTGGGCGGGATCGCTACCCTGGCCGTTCGAGCAGTGCCATGGCAGATGTCTACCGCTCGCTGGCAGAGGAGTTGAAGCTGCCTGCGGATTCGGTTTCAGCCGATGCCTTCCAGTTGGCGGTGTTTCGTTGGCCCGCCTTCGCGGATTCAGTGGCGGCACTGAAGCGCCTGCGCAAGCACTATCGTCTGGTAGCAATGACCAATGCCGACCGCACGGCATTCTCCTGCTATTCGCATACCCTTGACGATCCGTTCGACGATAGCGTGACCTGCGACGAGACCGGCGTGGCTAAGCCCAACCCTCAATTCTTCGCTTACAACCGTGGTCGTCAGGCGGCTCATGGCTATAAGTTCTCGGAAATACTGCATGTTGCCCAGAGCCAATACCACGACATCGGAATTGCCAAGGAGCTGGGTTACACCACTTGCTGGATAGAGCGTCGCCAGGGCCAGTCGGGATTCGGCGGTACACCGGAACCCGCACAGGTGACAAAGCCTGACTTTCATTTCCCCACGCTCAAGGCGTTGGCCGACGCCGTAGAGAAGGTGTGATATGAGTGGGCCGCAGCCAGCATCCCAGATTGCTTCACTTTGGCGTGACACGGCGCGTGTCGCGCCTGGCGTCGGGAGCCTTTCCAGTGACAAGGCGGTCGATGTTGCCATCATCGGGGGCGGCTACACGGGATTGACAGCGGCCCACCGGCTGGCCGAAAGAGGTGTCCAAGCCATCGTGGTGGATGCCAATCCTATCGGCTGGGGGGCAAGCGGTCGCAATGGCGGCGTGGTATCCGCCAAGTTCCGGCTATCGTTCCCCAGCATCGCCCAGACCCACGGCATGCCAGTCGCCACTGCCATGCACCGGCTCTGCCATGAGGCGGTGGATGAGGTGGACGCCCTGATTCAGGAGTATGACCTGAAAAGTGCCCGTTTCACGCGCTGCGGCAATCTGCGCTGCGCCCATACGGCCAGGGCATTGGAAGCGATTACCGAAGAAGCCGAATGGATGCGACGGGAATTGGGTGATGATTCGCTGCGATGCCTTTCCGCTGGCGAGGTGGCAGAAGAGACAGGCTCCCACGCGTTTACGGGGGGAGTGCTAGGGCTTGGCGTCGGCACCTTGCATCCGCTTGACTATGTGCGGGGCCTAGCAGAGGGAATTAATCGACGCCATGGCGAGATCGTCTTCGAGCGAAGTCCCGCTAGCCATATTCGCCGCACGGAGGATGGTGTCCGCATCACGACACCAGGTGGTGAGATCAAGGCGCGTCAGGTGATCCTGGCAACGAATGCCTATTCGGATATCACCCCGGTCAGTGCTGCTATCAAGTCGCGCCTGGTTCCGTTCAGAAGCTCGATCATTGCGACTGAGCCGCTTCCGATGGCGCTGCAGAGCCGCCTGATGACCAAGGAGAGAAGCTACGGTGAAACGCGCAGGATGATGCGTTGGTTTCGCAAGGTCGATGGCCGGGTCGTATTCGGCGGCCGGGGAGCATTCGGTAAAAATGATTCCCAGGCGGCATTCGACTCTCTGCGTAAAGCCATGGTGTCGCTCTTTCCAGAGCTTGCCGATATCAGCATCGCCTACCGCTGGTCGGGGCATGTGGGCATGACGCTGGATGCCCTACCCCATGTCGGCAGATTTGACGACAGAGTTTGCTACGCCGCCGGTTACAACGGCGCTGGAGTGGCTATGTCGACTTTACTCGGGCGTTTGGCGGCGGACTATGCCATGGGCGAAAGCCCTGACGTGGCGCTGCTTGCGGCGGAGCGGCTCCAGGCCGTTCCGTTTTACCCCTTGCGTGAAGTCGGTATTCGACTGGTAGCGGGTTACTACCAGTTCCTTGATGCAATCGGGCGCTGATTGGGCGTCGGAAGCATTTACTCAGTTGGAGATCGCATGATGAAAGATACTAACTGCTTGAAATACCTGTTTGGTTCTTCAGTAATGGTCATCGGTACGCTTGGCGCCGGGCAAACGCTGGCTGACGGCGAAATCACTTTCGTCTCCCAGGGTGGCGCGTACCAGGAAGCACAAACGGTTGCCATCCTCGACCCGGTGGCCGAGGCGCTGGGCATCACCATTATCCAGGAGAGCGCCCCCGACGCCTGGCCGATGATCAGAACCCAGGGCACCACCGGCCAGGCGGTGTGGGATGTGGTCGACACCCCGCCGTTGAACTGTGTGCGGGGCGGCAATCAAGGACTGATAGAGGAACTCGACTTCAGCCAGATTCCTAACGCCGAGTCGATGCCCGAGGAGTACAAGACGCCCTACTCGGTTGCCTACGAGTTCTATTCCAGCGTACTGGCCTACAATCCAGAGGCCTTCGATGGTAATCCGCCACAAAGCTGGAAGGACTTCTGGAATGTGGAGGAGTATCCCGGTAACCGTTCACTGCGCAACCACCCGCTAGGAACGCTCGAAGCCGCCTTGATGGCTGATGGTGTTGCACGAGAAGACCTTTATCCGCTGGATGTTGACCGGGCCTTCGCCAAGCTCGAGGAGATCAAACCGCATATCACCACCTGGTGGACCTCCGGCGGGCAGTCGGCGCAGCTGCTCTATGATGGCGAAGTGGATATGTTGATGATGTGGAATGGCCGAGTTAGCGCCATCATCAATGAAGGCGCTGACGCTGACTTCACCTATAACGATGGGGTTTTGCAGAACACGCATCTGTGCATTATCGAAGGCGCGCCCAATCAGGATACCGCCGTCGAGTTCATCAACGCAGCCATCGCCCCTGAGTATCAGGCCAACCTACCTCTGCATATCGACTACGGCCCCGGAAATCCGGCCGCCTTCGATACGGGCAAGATTCCTGATGAGCGTGCCAGGGAGTTGCCGAGTTTCCCCGAAAATGCCGAGCGTCAGGTGTTGATGTCATACGAGTGGTGGGCTTCCTCGGCAGGTGAACAAGCGGAACGTCGCTGGCTGGAGTTCATGCAGCGATAAGAGCGCCGTTGCCGTGGCCCGCCTACGAGTTACGGCAACGCTTGTCGATTTCCCGATAGGAGACATCCTTTGAAAGCGACCGCCATCAACAATAATTACCCTCACGTTAGTCACCGGGATGCGTCACTGGGCTATCGGCGGCGCGAGCATGCGCTCATGCTGCTCCTGATGTCGCCCGCCGTGCTGGTGGTTTTCGTGCTGCTCCTCATCCCCCTTGGCTGGTTGATCGGTCAATCGTTCTATGCCGACGGTTTTTCTCTGGAGCACTATCAGCGAATCTTCACGGAAGGTATTTACTGGAATACGTTCTGGGTCACGTTTCGCATCAGCTTTATCGTGACGCTGCTGGCGCTGCTGATGGGTTACCCCATTGCCTATGCCGCGTCGATATTGCCACGGCGCTGGTCGATGCTGGTATTGGCGCTGGTGATTCTGCCATTCTGGACCAGCGTTCTGGTGAGGGCCTATGCCTGGCTGATCCTGCTGCAACGCTCAGGCGTGGTGAATGAATCCCTGTTGGGCGTAGGCCTTATCGATGCACCGCTGGCGCTGGTGCATAACGAGCTGGGCACCATCATTGCCACGGTGCATATCCTGCTGCCGTTCATGGTCTTGCCGCTTTATGCCACCATGCAGAAAATTCCCAGCGATCTGATACAAGCCGGTGCCAGTCTCGGCGGCACTCCCCTGCATGTGTTCATGAGGGTGTTCTTCCCGCTCTCTCTCAGCGGGGTTTTGGCGGGCATGACCCTCGTGTTCGTGCTGTGCCTCGGCTTCTATATCACCCCCGAGCTGGTGGGTGGAGGGCGCACGGTCATGGCCTCGATGCTGGTCAGCCGCAACATCCAGCTCTATAGCGACTGGGGTGCCGCCAGTGCAGTCAGTGTCGTGCTGCTCATCTGCGTGCTGGCCATTTTCTACGTAGTGAGCCGACTCGTCCCTCTCGAGAAGATACTGGGTGCAAAATGAACAAACTATCCTTGAGCCGAATAAGCTTTATTGGCTATGTGGCGCTGGTGCTGATTTTTCTGATCCTGCCACTGCTGATTGTCGTCCCCATGTCGTTCTCGGACAGCCGTTTTCTGTCCTTTCCACCCAGCAGTTTCTCATTTCGCTGGTATGAAACCTTTTTCAATAATCCAGGGTGGATGTCTGCTGCGAAGACAAGTCTGATCGTGGCGTTTTCCACGGCATTGATCGCCACACCGATTGGCGTGGCAGCTGCCTATGCCATCAATAACTCGTCCCACTGGCTTATGCGTTATTTGAAGATCGTACTTCTACTGCCGTTGATCGTGCCAATCATCATCGTCGCCACTGGTGTGTTCTTCATCTACGCCTTGTCGGGGATGCTCTATACCATTCCCGGTTTGATCATGGCGGATGTGATGCTGGCGCTGCCCTATGTGATCACCGCCGTCACGGCAGGGCTGCACGGTTTCGACCAGACCCAGGAGATGGTGGCTAGAAGCCTTGGCATGAACCGCTTCCGCGCGTTCATGAGCGTCACCCTGCCGCAGATCATGCCTAGCGTAATGACCGGTGCGATCTTTGCGTTCATCCAGGCGCTGGACGAAACCATGGTGGCGCTCTTCATTTCGGGTGGACAGAACCAGCCGCTGACCGTGCGCATGTTCACTGCGCTGCGCGACGAAATCGACCCGACCATCGCCGCCATCAGCACCTTGCTGACAGCCGCTTCCTTCGCACTGGTGTTGCTGCTTGTGCTGGCACGCAGGCAGCCAACGGCATGAATATCGACTTCCTTCCCCTGGAGGAGCGCCACCTCGACCAGGCCGTCCAGCTCTCCAACGCCGTGGGGTGGCCCCATCGGCGATGCGATTGGAAGCGGTTGCTGACGCTGGGCAGTGGTGTCGCTGGTGTTCACAACGGTGAGCTCGTTGCCACCGGGATGCATTGGTCATTCGAGGCCAGGCTGGCAACACTGGGGCTGGTCATCGTATCACCGGACTACAAGCGCCAGGGGCTGGGCCGAAAGGTGATGGAGACGTTACTGGAGGCCATCACCGCCACACGCATTGAGCTGCACGCAACTCAGGCAGGGGCCGATCTGTACCGCTCACTGGGTTTCAAAGAGACCGCCTGGGTGCATCAGTGCCAAGGGTGGGTTGCCGACTCGATGGCGGGGCACGTGCTTTCCCCTTTGCCGCCCCACACTTTGCTGCGGGCCTTTCGTGCGAGCGACTACGAGGCAGTAATTGCCCTGGATGAACAGGCTATCGGCAGCCCACGCCAAGCACTGCTTTCCAGCCTGCTGGCACAGGGTGAGGCGTTGGTGCTGGAACAGGATGATGGCCAATTAAGTGGCGCCGCAATTTGTCGCGACTTTGGCCGTGGATACGTCATCGGCCCAGTCATGGCGGATGGGCATGACGCCGCCAAGTGCCTGACCGAAGCCTGTCTGGTCCGACACTCTAACAGCTTCGTGAGGCTCGACACCCTGGATGCCGACCTGGCCGCCTGGCTTGACGGGATCGGTATTAGCGAGGTCGATCGCATTCCTCAGATGGTCGCGGGAAGCGATCTTCCAAGGAGCGGCCCTACCAAACGTTATGCCCTGGCCAGCCAAGCCTTGGGATGATGGGAGAACCAGCATGAGTTTCGTTTATAACGCGGATCCCGAACGAGGGCGAGAGTGGGAGCGGCTGTTCGCCCTGCACGCACCGGACATGGCATTTCACCACTGGCCAGACTATGGAGATCCCCTTGATGTTCGCTATCTGGGTACCTGGGCCCCAATCGAGGATCTGGAACGCTTCAGCAATCTGGAGGTGATCTTCTCGCTCGGCGCGGGTGTCGACCAGTTTGACCTGGATACTCTGCCCAGCCATGTGCCACTCGTGCGCATGCAGGAGCCCGGAATCGTTGCCACCATGCAGGAGTACGTGGCGATGGCCGTGCTTGGGCTGCATCGGGATTTATTGAGTTACATCACCCAGCAGCGTGAGCGCGTTTGGAAAACATGGCGGGTGCGCCCGGCCGCGCAATGCTGTGTGGGGATATTGGGCCTTGGCCAGTTGGGTGCAGCGGTGGCGCAGCATCTAGTGGAGTTAGGCTTCAACTGTCGTGGCTGGAGCCGCACTGCTCGCGAACTCCCTGGCGTGAAGTGTTATGCGGGGGAGGCAGCGCTGGGGGACTTCCTCGCTGGCAGCGATATCCTTGTCTGCCTGTTGCCGCTGACCGACCACACCCGAGGCATTCTCAATGCCAGGCTTTTTGCTCAATTGCCGCGCGGTGCGTCACTGATCAACGTGGGGCGCGGTGCTCACCTAGTGGATCGCGACCTGCTCTCCGCCCTGGACAGCGGTCAGCTCTCTGCCGCCGTGCTGGATGTATTCGCGCCGGAACCACCACCCGCGGATCACCCCCTGTGGCACCATCCCCGGGTTCTTTTGACGCCTCATGTGGCCAGCATGACCCAACCGGAAAGTGCCGTGATGATGCTGCTGGACAATATTGCCCGGCATCAGGCAGGTCACGAAATGATTGGCGTCGTCGACCGCAAGCGCGGCTATTGAACGCGAGCTGATCCACCAGCCTGACTATTCCATAACAGCAAAGACAGGAATCGACATGAACCAATCGACTACCCTTCTACGCCAGCAGTGTTATATCAATGGGGCCTGGGTCTCGGCTAGCGACGGCCGTACCGTGGCGGTGCATAACCCGTCCAATGGTGAACTCATCGGCCATGTACCTAGCCTCTCCGCAGAGGAAGTTCGCACAGCCATTCAGGCTGCCGAGGAAGCGGGCGCCGGATGGGCGGCGCTGACCGCCAAGGCCCGTGCCATCATTTTGCGGCGCTGGTTTGACCTGTGCATGGAACAGCAAGAGGCCCTGGCACAGTTGCTGACCCTCGAACAGGGCAAGCCATTGGCCGAGGCGCGCGGCGAGATCGCTTATGGTTCGGCTTTCATTGAGTGGTTCGCCGAAGAGGCCAAGCGTGTCTATGGCGACATCATTCCCAGCACAGGCGAAGGCCGACGAACACTGGTGCTCAAGCAGCCGATTGGTGTGGTCGCCGCCATTACCCCTTGGAACTTTCCCAACGCCATGATCACCCGCAAGGCAGGTGCCGCGTTGGCAGCGGGTTGCAGCATCGTGATCAAGCCAGCCAGCGCGACGCCCTTTTCCGCCCTGGCACTGGCTGAGCTGGCCGAGCAGGCGGGCGTCCCCAAGGGGGTACTGAATATCGTCACCGGGCAGGCATCGGTAGTCGGTAACGAGCTGACCGACAACCCAGCAGTGCGCAAGCTGACCTTCACCGGTTCCACCGAAGTCGGCAAACAGTTGATGCAGCGCTGCTCGAACACTGTCAAGAAGGTCTCCATGGAGCTGGGGGGAAATGCGCCCTTCATTATCTTTGACGACGCCAATCTGGACGAGGCAGTAGATGGTGTCATGGCATCCAAATTCCGCAATACCGGCCAGACGTGCGTTTGCGCCAACCGGATATTGGTGCAGAACGGTGTCTACGATGCGTTTGCCGGCAAGCTTAAGGCCGCCGTAGAAGCACTTTCGGTGGGTGACGGTTTTGAGGAGGGAGTAACGCTCGGGCCGCTGATCGACGAGCGTGCCGTCGCCAAGGTGCAGGAGCATATCGACGATGCCCTGAAGGGAGGCGCCCGCTTGTTGACAGGCGGCATTGCTCACACACGCGGCGGCAACTTCCTAAACCCAGCAATTCTCACTGACGTTTCTCGAGATGCTCTGCTGATGCACGAGGAAACCTTTGGCCCAGTGGCCCCCCTGATCCGTTTCGATAGCGAGGAAGATGCCATCACCCTTGCCAACGATACCCCCTTCGGCCTGGCCAGTTACTTCTACACCGAGAATCTCGCCCGCTCCTGGCGAGTGGCGGAGGCTCTGGACTTCGGTATCGTCGGTCTCAATGAGGGCATCATCTCCAGCGAGGTAGCCCCCTTCGGCGGCGTCAAGGAGTCGGGAATCGGCCGCGAAGGCTCCAAGTACGGTATCGATGACTACGTGGAAATCAAATACCTGTGTGTGGGTGGCATTCGTTGACCGGCAAATAGTCCCTCTTTGGAGGGGCTATTTTGTAGCCATGAGCCAGGAGACCTGGCTGTACCTCCGGGTATAGCAGCACGCAGCCATCCCCCATCTTCTGAGCACAGCTCACCAATCTCTGCCCCGCAGCCGATTAGCAATTATGTACAAGCATTAGGGTGCAGTGGTGGCATAAGCTTGTAGTGTGACTAATCAGGAGGGGCGGCATGAGTAACGCAAGCCGGTTTCAATTCATCAAGAGCCAGCACGTGCCAACGCTGACGGTGCTTCACGCTGCTATTGAGGATTTCAGCTACGACCGCCATGCCCACGAGGAGTATGCATTCGGCGTTACGCTGGCGGGGCGTCAGGATTTCTTCAGCGGCGGGCAGTTTCATCGTAGCCCACCGGGCAACGTTATCTTGTTCAACCCAGAGGAAGTTCACGACGGCCAACCGGGCGGAGAGCGCTCACTGGATTACCTGATGGTATATGCGCATCCCGAGCAGGTTAATGCCCTGTTTGCTGATGCTCTGGGCCACGAGCGCACGGCGGACTTTCGCTCAAATAACACTCTTGTTCAGGACATTCGGCTACGCAATGCCATTTTGGAACTGGCGCGCTTAGTCACTTCTCACTCTGGTAGCTGTATCGATCAGGAGAATGCGCTTTATCAGGTAATCGAGCGTACTGTGCAACTCGGCGGGATTTCTCAGCCCAACCAGGTGCTCACCCGCCCCGATGCGCTGCTGGGCCTGGCGAAAGATTATATTCACGCCCACTTGGATACGGATATCTCCCTGGATGACATCAGCCAAGCGGCGCATATCTCCAAGTACCACTTCTTACGCCTGTTTCGTCAGCATTACGGCATTACGCCGCATCAGTATGTGATTAATTGCCGAATCAATGCGGCCCGTTCGGCGCTAGACCTAGGCGCTTCTCTAACAGAGGTCGCTTTGCGCTATGGGTTCTCCGACCTCAGCCATTTCAATCGCCGCTTTAAGCGAATTTATGGCATGACGCCCCATCAGTACCAGCGTGATATCGCACGCTAGGCTCTGCACGAAAACTGCCTGCGCTCGCCGACTTTTCGTACAGGCTCTTACACCTAAATACCAGCATAGAGGTTTAACCATGTTAGGAATTGTCGCCTATGCCCTAGGCGCTATGTATTCGCCTGGGCCTGTGAATCTGCTTGGCTTGAATATTGGCATCAATGGGCAAGCCAGGCAGTCGATTGGGTTTTGCCTTGGCGTGGGTACTGCGATGCTGGCGTACTTATTAGTATTAGGTTGGGCGGGTGCTGCATGGATCGATGATGAAGCACTCATCGTGGTGAGCGCCTTGGGCTGCGCCTATATTGTTTATCTCGCGAGCAAAATTGCCCGTTCAAGTGTTGATATAAGCGAGCCAGACAACGCCCCGCGGCTAGTCAGTTATCGTGATGGGCTGGTCATGCAGCTGCTTAATCCCAAAGCCATTGTGGCCACCCTGCCTATTACCACATTGCAGTTTCCTGCCGCTGACATTCATGGGCTTAGCTTGGTGTTTTGGGCATTCGGGCTGTCGCTGTTAGCCGCGGGCGCACCCGGTAGCTATATCGTGATTGGCAGCGCCGTAGGCAGCCGTATTAAAAGCCCTGCTATCGTTAAGGGCTTTAATTGGCTGATGGCAGCTTTGCTGGTGGCCGTGGCGCTTTCGATTGGTGTTGAGCATGTGTGGGTACCACTTACTGCCCGAAATTGATCCCCAGTCGCAGGGCTTGTAAGCCGTCGAATTCGACACTTACTTCATCAGAGAATAAGGGATGGCCCTGCACTATCAAATCTAGCGTCGCCTGAGAGCCGCGATAGGTGACGGTTACTTCAATATTCGCAGTCGTGTTAATGGGCGCCAGCACACCATACTCAATGTTATCCACGCTAACTGCGGTGAGGCCGCGGTCATCCAACTGCTGCTGAACTTCCCGTTCAACGACAACGCCGTAATAGAAGTAAATACCGGCATAGCCAAGCGCTAACAATATAATCAGTGAAAAGAGCTTTCCCATTATTTCTCTCAGTTTTATAGAATCTTAAAAGGTGACAGCGGCTTGTTGGGCTGAAACCGTTGGCGCACTCTGCGGTGCGAGCATTGCCGACAGCAACTTCTCCCCTTGGGCGCTGAATACGATAACGCGAGAATTTTTTTCTCGCTTCGCCCAGCCAAGCGCCTGAATTCGGGTAAGCAGCGCACTGCCAAGCGCGCCCGCTAGGTGATGCCTGCGCTCGCTCCAATCGAGACACTCCCTACAAAATGAGCGTTTTGAAGAAGCAAGCGCGTCTGTATCGATACCAAATTGATTAAACCACACCCTTCCCTGCTCAGTGAGCTGTAGCCCGCCCGGGTGGTGATAAAGGATGTTCGTTCGCAGCATCTGTTCATACACTGAAACACCCAACTCCCCGGCAAGGTGGTCGTAACAGATACGGGCCTTGCGCAGAGCGGGATCTCGTGGCCCTGTAACAAGACGGTTCCCCTCACTGCGGCAAGCGAGGCCCATCAGCGACTCCAGGAGACTGGCCACCTCCGGCCCCATCAGCCGGAAATAGCGGTGACGGCCCTGCTGCTCCACCGTGATCAGCCCTGCGTCTAGCAGCTTGCCAAGGTGAAAACTGATGGTCTGCTTGGTAACACCGGCCGTGTCCGCCAGTTCGGTCGCTGTCAGCGCACGACCAGACATCAGGGCGGAGAGAACCTCCGCCCGAGCGTTATCGCCGATAAGCGCTGCAACGCGCACAATGTTAGGGCCTTCACTCATGGTTCGATTCTAGTCGAACCACAAGGGGCCGACAACGCGGTATCGTCCTAGCTACCGTTCAAAGGAGATACCCCTATGAGCATTACCTGCTTTATCCGCTACGAGATCGATCCTTTCCAACGCGACGCTTTCAAGGCGTACGCCGAGAACTGGGGGCAAATCATACCCCGGTGCGGTGGCCACCTTATCGGTTATTTTCTTCCCTACGAGGGCACTAACAATGTTGCCTGGGGGCTAATCGCATTCGATAGCCTGGCTGCCTATGAGGCCTACCGTGCCCGGCTGAAGTCTGACGAAGGCGGGCACGCGAACTTCACCATGGCTCAAGAGAAGAAGTTTATTCTCAAGGAGGAGCGCAGCTTCGTTGAGGTGGTGGACGGCACACTGGGCGTTGAATCTGTCTATCCGTGGAGTGTTTTATGATCGCCGTGATATTTGAAGTGCTACCGCATTCGGAACGGAAACAGGACTACCTGGACGCTGCCAGCGGACTGAGCCAACACCTGGAAGGCGTCGACGGTTTTATCTCGATTGAGCGCTTCGAGAGCCTCACACATCCTGGAAAGATCCTGTCGCTCTCCTTCTGGCGGGACGAAGAAGCCGTGAAGCAGTGGCGCACGTTCGAACCTCACCGTTCCGTCCAGAAATCGGGCCGGCAGGATATCTTTGCCGACTACCGGCTCCGCGTCGCTTCCGTCATCCGGGACTACGGAATGAACGACCGCCGCGAGGCACCGAGGGATTCGCTTGACGTGCACCCATCATAAAGCGGGCGGGCTAGCCCACTGGGTAGCTGTCTTCGATAGGTAAATTGGTCACTAGCGAGGCGCCGAGTGCGCCTCCGTTTATAGCGCAAATCACAATGCAGGCTTCAGTGCCGTCAGCCGTGATCACGAGTTCACCATCTACCTTCCAGACGCCGCTTTTGCCGCAGGTTTGCCAGCCACCTGTGTTGGAAATGTAGTTAGCAAGTAGCACCGGGAACTGGTGGCGTTTCGCCATAGAGGCAAGTAGCTGTGCATCGACCTCGTACCCTGCTTCAGATATCAGCGCGCTGGCGATATATACCTCCGCTTGCTGGGCGGCAGCCGTTTCTGAATGGGAGGGATTGGCGAAGTCTGCACAAATGGCCAAGGCTATTCGAGTACCGTTAACCGTAAATAGATAACTTTCATTGCCAGTCGAACAGTAAACCGCTTCCCCTTCGTGCAGGTATTGCTTTGCATAGAATGCTCGCTCGCCGTTGGGAAAGCAGATAACCGCCCCTATCTGCGGTTTTTTGCCTTCACTAACGAGCGGGCAGCCTGCTATCACGACGATATTATGGGCAACGGCGGCTGTGGAAAGTGTGCCGAACACCTCTGAATCTTTCGGCAACGCTAGCTGTTCTAGTAGTTCAAGCTCATAACCGGTCAGCGAAAGCTCAGGGAACACCACTAGATCAGCCCCTCGCTCGGCGGCGTGCTGAATATAGGTAAGGTGCATTTCAAGATTTTCGGCCACTGCGCCTTTTACAACAAGCAACTGAGCGAGTGCGATAGTGGTACCGCTTGTGCTTCTGAATTTCATTTCAGCACGCCTCGCCTTTAAATATTTTGTTCACTTCAGCCATAAAAGATTCAGTTAACAAAAAAAATCGATTTTTTATTAACTTGGTATTGCTACCATATCACCGCTTCTTGTCGCCCTTGCTGGGCTCTCGCAATGGCTAACTTAGATTGCGGGCTATTTTTCCAGCTTGATGACGGTGGGGCCAACGCCCTTCACGCTCAACAAGGCGTCTCTTTCTGCATCTGAATAGGCCACTTGTTTCTAGCTCGCTACTAGTTAATCAGATTCGCCATCTGCTGAGAGTTTTCTCTTAAAACCTGGGTGAGAATCCCCGCTCTTCGCAGGCATCCCGTGGTTTATGCACCACTAAGGCACGTTCAGAAAAGCTACGCCACGGGATCTCCATACCAAACACATCAAACGTCATCATACCCGAGCGGCAGTTGATCAGAACGTCTACCACATAACCGCGATGGACCATGCCCACTGTCGTGGTATCAAGCTCTTGCCAGTGTATCGGCTGGCCGGTGAAGTCAGTGTAAGGAGGTTCGTAACCGCCCTGAGTCTGATCGAAGGATCGAAAATCCATGATGAAGCCAATACATAGGAGCAGTACGCTTACGAAACCGATCAGGGCAAACCCCGCAACCATCGTCGCTTTCATCGGCTTGGCTGTCTTGCAGAGAGCGAGTGTTCGACTTCGGTTCGGCAAGCTAGTGACACACTTTGTTGAATTCTCATCCAGCCCTCTTCTGTATGTAGTGATAGTCCCCCATAAGCTGCATCGCGACGGGCACGGATCATCAGATACTGAATGCCCGCGACCAGCACATTCGCCAGCGCCAAGACATCTTGTGAATACTCTTCTGCATCGGGAAAGATGGCTTCAATCACCTTTAGCCCCCAGCGTTCGCGAGTGTTGGCCAGCGCCTGGGTTAAGGCATTGTCTTCCACCATTTCCCAAGCCAATATCTCGATAGTTTGCGGCCTGGCGCGAAGTGCATTTAGCAATCCCAGGATCACGCGTTCCAAGCGCGCTTGAATGGGAAGCAAGCTTATAGCGGCAGGATCATCATTCAGCACCTCAGCAATCCCCGGCCAAAAATCTCCGCTCTCGCCGTAAGCTTTAAGTAGATTTGGCAGTCCATCGAAGTATCGATAGATGAGCACTTTGTCCACGCCTGCCGCACGTGCCACGGCGTTGACCCCCAGCCTTTTAAAGCCCTGTTTAGCAACAATGTCACCTACCGCGCGAATTAACCGCTGTTCGGACTGTTTACGATCACCCATTCCGAATTACTCCAGACTATTTGCGTCAATAACTCGCTAAATACCCAGATACTATCTTCCAGGCTATTTAACAGGACTATCCCGTAGGGTTAACCAACGAGCAGGCTGTCATCATGAGTCGCCAACACATCACCTTGTCACCGATTGGTGACTTTTTATATCACCAAGCGGTGACAAGCAAGCCGTTTGCGAAAAAAGGTTATTCATTCACCTGACCAGCGCTCGGAAAAGCACATCAAGTAGTGAGGGTAAGGGCTTCAGGGGAAGAAGGTACTTCGCGCAGAAATTATCGCTCGCTAAGAAGAAAGTTCTTAACGAGCATCCAGCAATCGCAACAACGTTTCACTCTTTCTTAGCCAATAGCAGTCCTACCCCTGCGCTGGCTAATAAGCCTGCGCAGCAGCGGTTGAATAAACGCCGCATGGCGGGGCGTGAAAACCAGTGGCTTAAAAAGCTGCCTGCATAGGCGTAACCGGCAATCGCTACCCATTCCAGCAGCAAAAACAGCGCACCTAGAACTATAAACTGCTGCCCTACATTGCCGCTGGGCTCCACAAACTGCGGTAGGAATGCGGTAAAAATCAGGATGGCTTTTGGGTTACCGGCGGCAAGCAGGAACTCTTGTCGCGCCAGCTCAAATAGGCTCTTGGGCTGAGTGTCTCCGTCAACACTCTCAGTGCTGTCGGCACCCCATAATTGATACGCCAGCCATAACAGATAGAGGCCACCCACTACCTTGATGACTAGGAAAATCTTTTCAGAGGTGTAAAGCAGCGTAGCCAAGCCGGTCGCAGCAAGCGTAATCATGCCAACAAAGGCTGCCAGCCGCCCAATACCTGCAAGACAAGCAGCCCTAACACCATAGCGCTTGGCATTGGTCAGTGACAGCAAATTGTTAGGCCCCGGCGCCATATTGAGGGCGAAGCAGGCAGGGATAAACAACAGCAGCGTGGTTAGGTTCATCAAAGCACTCCTTTCAGCTCGCATTAGTATTCACAGTTACTTCACTCCTGATCCACCTAGACTAGCCGCCAAGCTTTCCAGCCGTCCAGGCTGACGGTGTACAGGCCACTTTGGGTACCCTTGCTGCCCGTTTCCACACCGATCATGTGATCCTTCGGGTCATCCAGGAATGGGTAGAACAGCCCAATGGTGTTCGATGTCCGTGGTGCCCATGTAGATCACACACGGCAGACCAAACCATGCCACTACCGTGACGATGATCGGGTCTGACACTGCCTACATAGGCTGATGGGCAGCGGCCTGGGGTTTCAGACCTTCCCCGATACTCCGCTCCACGTTTTCCTCCACCATGATGGTACCGTCTTCATCATCCGCGATTAAGGGCTAAATGATCGAGGCATCGGAAGGTTCGCTTGACGCATTATCCAATGCCAACATCAGCTGTTCGCGTATCCAACGGTGACCTGGTGCCCCTGAGTGACGGACATGATGAAGCATGCGCAGCGTATAGCGAGGTGCCTCGAAGGGGACGTCATGCACGATAAACGGCAACGTGTTGACCCATTCCAGAGCGGCCCGACGCGGCAACGTAAAAAGATAATTCGACTGGGCAACGATATAGGGCGCGGCCATGAGGCTTGGCAACTGCACGGCTACATCTCTCTGTCGCCCCAGCTGTGCCAGAGCGCCGTCGATCACGCTACTTGCATCTTCCCAGGGCCGAGCGGCGATATGCCGTTCGGCCAGGTACCGTTCGAGCGATAAGTAATCGCCGATCCGTTCATGGCCTTTGCGTGCAATCACCACGTAGTCATCACTCAGGCAATCACATGCCGCTACCCCCTCCGGCAGCGTCGCCTGGCCGTGCGAAACGCCCAGCGCAAAATGGATTCGCCCCTCGCGCAGCTCATCCAGCGAGTCATGGTGGGTGGCATAGATCACCTTGAGATGCAGATGCGGTGCCAGACGCTCCAGCCGAGCGACCAGCAGCGGCAGTACTGCGTAGGCAGTGTAATCGGTGGCCGCGAAGACGAAGGTTTTCTCGCTGGTAGCGGGCGAAAATGGAGACCTATCAATGAGCCGGTCTGACAAAATATGCAGTGCGTCTGAAACACCATCGGCCATCAGTTCGGCCTGCGCCGTGGGTTGCATGGCGTTGCCCGTGCGGACGAACAGCTCGTCAGCGAGGGCGTCACGCAAACGTGATAGGGCGTGGCTGCACGCCGAGGGGCTCATCGACAATTCGTCGGCCGCCATAATCACACTACGATGACGTAATAACGCATCGAAAACCAACAGCAGATTGAGATCAAGGCGGCGCAGAGTGGAGTGCATAAGCTGCATAAAGACCTGAATAGAATGCAGGACATACATCTTTGGTTTTCTTTATCATTCTGTCAACGAATTGCTACCCAACCCGCCGACTGGCAGAAAAGGAGCCTGCACCATGAACGAACCTATCTTCCGAAACGCCATACCAGCCGACACCATGCGCTGCTACCGAATCGAGGAATCCGCCTACGAAGGCGATGAGGGAGCCACCCAGGAAAAGATCGCCACACGCATCGAGCAGTACCCGCAAGGCTTTCGTGTCCTGGAACTGGACAAAGAAGTGATCGGTTTCATCAACAGCGGGTGCGCGCATAAAGTGGTGATGTCCGACGAGTCGTTCAAGGAACTGGAGGGCCATGATGCCAAGGCGCCCAACGTGGTCATCATGTCGGTGGTGATAGACCCCGCGTACCAGGGCATGGGCTACGCATCAAAGATGATGCGAGCCTTCGTCGAGCACATGAAAGCGCTGGGCAAACAGACGATTCATTTGATGTGTAAGGAGCGTCACGTCGAACTATACAAACGCATGGGGTATCGCTACGTGAAACCTTCAGACTCCAATCATGGCAGTATGGCATGGCACGAGATGGTCATGGATCTATAAAGCCGCGCCACCGAAATAGCCTATTTTCGGCACGCCCAGACACTCTGCGCCAGTTCACTTACCAGACCATGCACACGCTCAACGGCTTCATCAGGCGTGTTGGCATTTTCGATACAGTCAACCAGTGCTGAGCCCACGACGACCGCATCGCTGAAGCGGCCAATGGTGGCGGCTTGTTCGGCAGTACGGATGCCAAAACCAACGGCGATGGGCAGCTCCGTATGTTCACGAAGCCCGGCTACTGCGCCTTCCAACCGTTCTGGCGTGGGTGCACTTCCACCAGTGACACCGGCAACGGAAACGTAGTAGATAAACCCAGAGGCGTTCGCCAGCACCTTGGGCAGGCGTTTGGCATCGGTGGTCGGCGTGGCCAGGCGAATAAAATCGATGTTGTGTTGCGCCGCTGGCTGGCAGAGCTCTTCGTCGTGCTCGGGCGGCAGGTCTACCACGATCAGGCCATCGACCCCGGCCTTGGCGGCATCGGTCAAGAAGCGCTCGACGCCGTAGCAGTAAATGGGGTTGTAGTAGCCCATCAGCACAATGGGCGTGGTGCTGTCTTCTTCACGGAAGCGGCGCACCATTTCCAGCGTTTTGGCTTGTGTCTGGCCGTTATTCAAGGCACGCAGCGCGGCTTTCTGGATGGCGGGACCATCGGCCATTGGATCGCTGAACGGCATACCGAGTTCGATGATATCTACCCCCGCTTTTGGCAGCCCGTGCAACAGGCGGCGGGAGGTGTCGGCATCAGGATCGCCAGCGGTTAGGTAGCTGACCAGCGCCGGGCGGTTTTGCTGCTTGAGGGAAGCAAAGCAGTATTCAAGACGAGAGGTATGGGTCATGACGTTCTCCTGTGTCGCGCTCATAGCTGTTTAACCCCGAATTTTTCACCCAGGTGATGGGCGACGCTCATCATGTCCTTATCGCCCCGGCCGCTGAGGTTGACCACCATTAAGTGCTCGCGGGGCAGGCTGGGGGCACGCTTGGCCACTTCGGCCAGGGCATGGGCGGTCTCCAGGGCGGGAATAATGCCCTCCTGGCGGCAGCAGACCTGAAAAGCTTCCAGCGCTTCATCGTCAGTGGCAGAGACGTACTCGACACGCCCCTGCTCGTGCAACCATGCGTGCTCTGGCCCGATACCAGGGTAATCCAGCCCGGCGGAAATCGAGTGAGCGTCGATAATCTGGCCATCTTCGTTTTGCAGCAAGTAGGTGCGGTTACCGTGCAGCACGCCGGGGGTGCCGCCGTTCAGGCTGGCCGCATGTAGGCCGCTTTTAACGCCCTTGCCACCCGCTTCCACGCCAATCATCTTCACGTTGAGGTCATTCAGGAAAGGGTGAAACAGCCCCATGGCGTTTGAACCGCCACCAATGCAAGCCACCAGCGAGTCCGGTAGGCGACCTTTCTTTTCCAGCATTTGGGCGCGGGTTTCATGACCGATCACTGCCTGGAAATCGCGTACCATGGCGGGGTACGGGTGTGGCCCAGCCACGGTGCCAATAATGTAGAAGGTGTCGTCGACATTCGTTACCCAGTCACGCAGCGCTTCGTTCATGGCGTCTTTTAGCGTACCGGTGCCCGAGGTAACGGGGATCACTTCCGCGCCCAGCAGCTTCATGCGGAATACGTTGGGCTGCTGGCGTTCGATGTCGGTTGCGCCCATATAGATCACACACGGCAAACCAAAGCGCGCCGCAACGGTAGCGGTGGCAACGCCGTGCATGCCTGCACCGGTTTCCGCGATGATGCGCTTTTTGCCCATCTGCTTAGCCAACAACACCTGACCGATGCAGTTGTTAATCTTGTGCGCGCCGGTGTGATTCAGCTCTTCGCGTTTGAGATAAATGCTCGCCCCGCCAAAGTGCTCGGTCAGCCGTTCAGCGAAGTAGAGCGGGCTTGGCCGCCCGACATAGTCGCCCTGGAAATAGGCCAGCTGGCGTTGGAACTCGGGATCGTTTTTGGCGGTGGTGTATTCGTCTTGCAGCTCAAGAATCAGCGGCATCAGGGTTTCGGCGACAAAGCGGCCGCCAAAGTTGCCAAACAAACCGTTGGCATCGGGCAGGCTCTGGGATACGTCTACAGGTTGATTCATCGCGACCTCTGAGTGCGTTATCGAACATTGCAGTGAAAACAATGCAGTGAAAATAGCGCAAGCAGGTGGGGATAAAAATCGATAAGATGTCAGCAACATGTGAGCTTAAGTCAACTATCAGCAGGATGTCTCATGCAACACAGCATGCCGCCGCTTAGCGCTCTGCGCGCCTTTGAAGCCACTGCCCGTTTGGGTAGCGTGACCGCCGCTGCCGATGAGCTAAGCGTGACTCACGGTGCTGTCAGCCGCCAGCTAAAGAGCCTGGATGACCATTTTGGAGTAGCACTTTTTGCCAAAGCGGGCCGAGGTATTGTACTGACCTCGCACGGGGAGCGACTGCAGAGTGGTGTTGGTGAAGCGTTTTCACGCTTGAAGGATAGTTGCGCAGCGCTCAAGCGTGATGTTGAAGAGGCTCCTTTCACCCTGGCCTGCCCTGGCAGCCTTTTGGCCCGCTGGCTGATTCCCCGCCTGGATCGTCTGCACCACGAGCTGCCCCAGCTGAAATTGCAGGTGGTGGTGAGTGAAAGCGAGCAGCCGGGTACACAAACGGATGCCAGCGCCACCCTGGCATTTGCCGAGCCGCCCTGGCCCACAGGTGTTGAGGTATTCGAGCTGATGGAAGAGCAGATATGTGCGGTGGCAAGCCCGCAGCTGGCGGCCCAGTGCGATGCAACAAAGCCTGGATCTCTACTTGCCAATAAGCTCTTGTATACATCTTCCCGCCCCCAGGCGTGGCCGCAGTGGGCCACTGCCAAAGGGCTGGAACTGACAGAGCTTGAGGCGGCGCTAAGCAGAGGTCAGAGGTTCGATCACCTTTACTACTTGATGGAAGCGGCAGTGGCGGGCCTGGGTATCGCCATCGCGCCGAGGCTATTGGTGGAGGACGACCTTAAGAGCGGGCGGCTGATTGCGCCCTGGGGAAGTATCGAAACCCCCGCCCGTCTCTGCCTGTGGTTGCCCAGCCAAGCCGATAGCCGCCGAAGCGAGCCACTGGCAGAGTGGCTTAAGCGGGAGTTGGGGCTGGACGCTGCTAATATGACGGCTTGATCAACGTTTATTTCGCGCAAAGGATACGTGATATTTGCTCACGCACCCAACGATGTGCGCTGTGACCATGATTGCGCTCATGCCACACCATACCGACTTTGAATCCCAGTGATTTAATGGGGGATTCAACAACTTTAAGGTCGGAACGCTGGGCAACTAAACGCCGTGGCACCAGTGCCACAAAACGTGAGTGAGCAACAATCTCAAGGACGAACAGGAATGAAGATGTCGACAGAACAACATTGCGCCTATAACCCAATGTTTGTAAGACCTGATCCACCTGAGTGGAAAAATCGCCTCCGCTGAGCGAAACGATTACATGCTCGAGCTGGACATACTCTTCAATCGTCATTTCTTCACTTAGCTGTGAGTGATTCCAGCACCCAACCAGCACATAGTTCTCATCATACAGCGGCCTGATTCGTAAAACCTTGGGCGCCTCTTCGGGTGTCATGAGTGCAAGATCCACTTCACCCCGTGCCATTTGAGCTTCCAGCCTGGGTGGCTCCAGACTACGTATGGCGATTCTAATGCCAGGTGCTTGACGCCTTAATTCGTTCATGACCGCCAATCCAATGACCGCTTGAAGGTAATCGGTGCATGCAATCGTAATGGTCAGCGACGCTTGGGCAGGTTCAAAGTGCTGGTGCGTTATCAGCGTCTCTCGCACCTGATCCAGTGCAATACGTAGTGGGGTAAGTAACTCCAACGCTTTGGTGGTAGGCATCATCCCGCGGTGAGCCGGAATGAGCAGCGGGTCGTTGAACATATCCCTAAGGCGGCTCAGCTGAGCGCTGACGGCAGGCTGACTAAGATGCAACCGTGCGGCGGCTCTCGTGACATTTTGCTCTTCAAGCAAAGCCTCTAAGGTCACCAACAAATTAAGATCCAGCCTTTTATTATCCATATTTTATATAGTAGATCATAAAACTATTAATTTCATTGATAGCTTATTCTTGCCCACAATCTCTAGCGTATCCACCAAGTAAATTCGCCTGTAGGAGCATTAGAGTGTCCAAGACCATATTGATTGTGTATGCGCACCCAGAACCCACATCATTGACCCGCCGGTTCGTAACTGAAACGGTACAAATACTGGAGCGACAAGGCCAAACCGTGCTGCAGTCAGACCTATATGGCATGGGTTGGAAAGCGACGTTTGATGAGCACGATTTCCCCAACCGTATAAATAATGACCGGCTAGGCTTTATTCAAGAGTCGCAGCACGCCTATGCCACTCACCAGCAGACGCAGGATGTCGCCGCAGAGCAGGACAAGCTGCTTGCCGCCGACGCCGTCATATTCCACTTTCCCTTGTGGTGGTTTGGTATGCCCGCCATTCTCAAAGGCTGGATAGACCGGGTGTACGCCTATGGATTTGCTTACGGATACAAAGATGAAGGCAATCGTTATCGCTATGGAGACGGTATTCTCAAAGGCAAACGGGCATTACTGTCGGTAATGGTGGGTGGCCCAGCGGAGGACTATTCACCCCGAGGTATTAATGGCCCCTTGGAGGAATTGCTATTCCCCATCACCCACGGCGCCCTGTTTTTCCCAGGTATGGATGTACTGCCAACCCATGCCGTGTATGGCACCGGCAAACTTTCGAAAGTCAGCGTAGCGAAGGAGCTAGCCGCTTGGCGTCTACGCCTCGAAAATCTTTTTAATGAATCCCCTATTCCATTCCGGCGGCAAAATGGTGGGGAGTATCAGCAAAATATACTCGCTGACCATATTGCTATGGGGAAAGAGGGACTGACCATTCACATCGACCATTAGCAGATTTTTAGACAGCAACATCATGCAGACAAAGTATTATTAGCTGCACAATATTACCAGCACGTGCAACTATGAATTCAGGAAATCTAGGCCAAGCGCAGCGATAAAGCTATCGCTGCGCTTGGCCTTGTCGGAGCTAGTGAGATATAGTTGTACGGAATTTCCGTACATTATGGTGACGTTATGGATATTATCAGTGTTAACAAATTCAGAGACAACCTGAAAAGCGTAGTAGAACAAGTGATTAGCCAGCACGAACCCTTAAAGGTAACCCGTCGTGCCGGAGAGGCGTTTGTGGTGATTAGCGCTGAGGACTGGGAAAGAGAGCAAGAAACACTGCATGTGCTTCAGAACCGAGACCTCATGCAACAAATTGCGGCTTCTCTAGATACCCATAGTCGTGGTCAAGGATACCAACCTGATAATGAGCAGATGAATGAGATCACTGGTATTTGAGGGCCGTACGTGGGAAGCCTATGAAAAAATGCGTGAAACAGATAAGAAGCTGCATAAAGCGCTCTGCAAACTCTTAAAAGAAATGCTCCGCTCTGACGATCCAACGGCTGGTATCGGAAAACCCGAGCCACTCAGACACAATCTTTCTGGCTTGTGGTCAAGGCGCATTTCACAAAGAGATCGGCTGATCTACCGGTTCGATGACAAAGCTATTTATATTTTTGCCATCGGCGGACATTACGATCAGTCCTGATAATAGTTAATTGATGAAAAGCACGACGCTACCTTTTCTGCACTATCAAATAAGTATGCAACTCCGGGTGCTGATCGTACTCCAGATGTCTGCACACCGCGCCTAACTTCATCAATAAGGATACGAAGCCGTTTGTGCCAAGCGTAGAGTAGTAGACCTCGGGCCCCATAAAACTATCGGTATGCTCACTAGGTTCTTCGGTACCGCCGAAAGAGAAGATCAGTACCCCACCCTTATTCAGGCTTCCGATAAGTTTGGTCATCACACTTTCCTGCTGCGCTAGCGGAATATGCCAAATGCTGTCCCCCAGGCGGTGATAAAGTCGTATTTTTCCAGCGGCTGCCACTGGCAAATATCCTGGTGGTGAAAGGTCACGTCAGGGTGCTTCTGCTTAGCGAGGCGCAGCATTTCATCGGAAATATCCACGCCTTCAGGCGTAAAGCCTTCTTGTTGCAAGAAGTCGATAAAGCGGCCGGTACACCCACAACCGATATCGAGTGCCTTTCCTCGGCCCTTCACAAACGAAAGCGCCCTTTTGTGCGCCTCTATCCCGTTAGCGAGATTGAATTTTTCGCTTTCCCAGAGGTGGGTGATCTGATCGTAGGCGCTGCCAATATCAGTGGGTGTCATGGATGGCCTGTCGGATAAAAAGTGAAGACTTAGTGACTATATCACCCACTCAAGCGCTTGCGGTTACTGGCCACCAGCTCAGCCAGAAAATCCGCCACGGCCCGGGTACGGCCTGATTGGGTGAGATCCGTCTGAATAACGAGATAGATGGGCTGATCCACGCCAATATCCGCAGCGACACACACCAGTCCAGCCTCCAACGCCAGAAAATGCGGCAACACCGCTATCCCCAGCCCCGCTTTCGCCGCCGCTAGCTGGGTCGCCAGCGAGGTGGTAGTTAGCGCAGGTTCCTGCCCCTGCAGAACGCGCTCAACCCACTGAGCGGCAGGCAAGTGCGCATGCGTTTCGCCCCAGGTAATAAAGGCATCGCTGTCGTAATCGCCCGCGTCATGGTGAACCTCACGCTGGGCCACATAACTGGGGCTAGCATAAAGCCCAAACCCCAGCGAGCCGAGTCGGCGAAGGGTGACATTACCCCGCTCGGGCTTGACCATTCTAAGCGCCAAATCGGCGTCGCGGCGGTGCAGATTAACGGTAGAGATATCGGTCACCAGCTCAAGCCGGATGCCTGGGTACTGAGCATAAAATTTTGGCAATGCGGGCAGAATCAACGACGTAGCCAGGTTTTCAGCGGTGGCCAAGCGCACCCTGCCGCTCAGCTGCGTAGCGAGTGCGCCCCCGCTGGAAAAGGCCGCTGCGGCAGCTTCCAGCGCTTCGGCTTTTTCGATTAGCCCGGCCCCTTCCTCGGTAAGCTGATAGCCCGACTGCTGACGAACAAACAACGGCAGCTTTAAGGCTTTTTCCAACCGCTCGATACGCCGGGAGAGCGTCGCGATACCCAGTTGGAGTTCCGCTGCCGCACCGCTCAAAGTGCCATGGCGGGCCACCGCCAGAAAAGAGCGCGTGTCATCCCAGACCCACCCGCGGGGCATCTGGTTTTCAAAACTGGAAAACGGCTTACCGAACTCGTTCATTTTTTTCATTATTGGATAGTGCCACGCTGTTATTGCGCGTTTCAACAAGAGCTCGATAACGGCTCACGCTCTCTTGATGGGCAATAGTTTCGTAAGTCATTACAGGAGATATAGCATGCAAAAACGTACACTCGGCACCGACCTGACCCTCTCTGCCATTGGCTTAGGCTGCATGGGAATGAGCGAGTTCTACGGCCCCCGAGACGATAGCGAGTCGCTTCGGGTGTTGGCTCAGGCGGTGGAGCTGGGAATCGACTTTTTTGACACGGCGGATATGTACGGGCCACACCATAACGAGGAGCTGATTGGCCGTTTTCTTGCCAGCCATAAGCCAAACGTACGTATCGCCACCAAATTCGGCATTGTTCGCAACCCTGGTGAGTATCAGCGTAGCCTGGATAGCAGCGCCCATTATGCCCGCCAAGCTTGCGAGGCGTCGCTAAAGCGGCTGGGCATCGAACAGATCGATCTCTACTACGTTCACCGCGTTAACCCGGAAACCCCTATCGAAGAGACCATGGAGGGCTTGGCACAACTGGTTAAAGAGGGAAAAATTGCCCACATTGGCCTCTGCGAGGTTAGCGACGAGACCCTGCGCCGCGCACACGCCGTGCACCCGGTGACGGCGGTTCAAACCGAATACTCGCTCTGGACACGGGACGTGGAGCAAGCGGTGCTGCCCACCTGCAAGGAACTTGGCATCGGCTTCGTGCCCTACTCTCCTCTCGGCCGAGGGTTTTTAACGGGCAGGTTTCAAGAGAACGCTGATTTCGGCGAAGGCGATTTTCGTTCTAACCTGCCGCGCTTCTCTGAACAGGCCATGGATACTAACCGCCGAATCGCGGAGGTGATTGGCGACATGGCAGCACTCAAAGGCTGTACCCCTGCGCAGCTCTCTCTGGCCTGGCTGCTATCCAAAGGCGACAACATCGTACCGATCCCGGGCACCAAGCGGTTACGCTACCTTGAAGAGAATGCGGCAGCGGCGTCCATCTCCCTGACCACCGATGAGCAGCAACAGCTTGAGGCGGCCACTGCTCGCCTTCCGGTTATCGGCGAGCGCTATACACCGGAGGGCATGAAGGGGGTGAATGCGTGAGTGAACTATCGTCTATCGTTGCACCCAGCCAATGGCGCGGCTAATGCAGCTTTAACTCAGTACGCCAAACGTGGGGCGAAAAACCTGGACGACTTTCGCCCGGCTGCTGCCAAAGCCGCCTTTGAAGGATAAAACCTCATTCCTTCATTTCATGCGTCGCTAAGGATTCAGTTTCTGCAATTTCGATTAGGCGGCGTACTGCTGACAGCCCCGAATCTCGCCGCCAAACCAGCATCAGAGGCAAAGTCAGATTGAGGTCTTCTAAGCGATGGCTCACTACGCCTTCTGGCGCTCCAGCCATGGTCATTGCCGGTAGGATACTGCAGCCCATACCGGCAGCCACCAAGCATAGCATCGTCGCATTGTCGGTTCCCTCTTGCACCACATGTGGCGTGAAGCCCTCTCGCTGAAAGGCATGAATTAGCTTGTCGTGATAGACCGGGGTAGCACTGCGGTCAAACCAAATAAAATTCTCGTCGTTAAGATCAGCAAGAAACTTTGGAGGGTGATGCGCTAGGTGTGAGGTCGCACTGGTGACCAGTACAAGATGATCTTCATAAAGGCAATGACAACACAGGCTACTATCGTCCTCTGGCGGAAAGAACAACATGCCTGCATCGAGCCGGCCACGCCGAATGGCTTCAACCTGAGGCCCGGAAAGCAATGATTCTACCTTCAGTGTGACCTCTGGATAACGCTCACGAAAGCGATTGAGCAAACCGATGATCTGCGGCACCCATAAATGCATGACGGTTACTCCCAGTCGCAGTTGACCGAACTGACCATCTGCTATGCGTCGTGCATTACGCTTAGCCTGCTCAAACTCGCCCAGCAAGCGCCGGGTATCACGATAGAACGCTTCACCAGCGGCAGTCAGCCGAATGCCGTGCCGCGAACGGATCAGCAACGTCGTACCAACCTCGTCTTCAAGCAACTGCAATTGACGCGACAGTGCCGGCTGAGCAAGAGGTACCCGACGGGCCGCCGATGATATGGCGCCTTCCTCCACAACCACTTGGAAATATTTTAAACGCTTGAAATCCATCTGGTGCCCCTAGCCATAACATCTACCGCAATCCATCCAATATTAGTATGGAAAGCTAATAAAAAAACTATTTTCTCTATATCACCGAAACAACCAAGATGAAAAAGGCCATCTTCAACCATGCGAATTGACTATGACAGAACTCATTGATCCAAACTTCTTCGAGCGCCATCACGCTGAACTGATCCAGATAAGACACGAGTTACATCGCAACCCGGAGCTGGGGTTTCAGGAACACGAAACGGCCAAGCTCATCGCGACAGAACTAGAACGTCTCGGCTTGCCCTTTGAAGCCGGCATCGGTAAGACCGGCATCGTTGCGACCGTGACGGGAAAACGACCTGACAACGGACGACATATTGGTCTTCGTGCTGATATGGACGCACTGCCTATCCAGGAGCTAAACGAACACAGCTATACCTCAGCAGTGCCCGGCCGGATGCATGCTTGTGGTCATGACGGCCACACCACTCTACTGCTCGGTGTAGCTCGCTACCTAGCTGAACATCGTGACTTCGCGGGTACTCTTCATCTCGTCTTCCAGCCAGCCGAAGAGGGCCTGGGTGGCGGCCGAGCAATGGTTGAAGAGGGCCTATTTGAGCGCTTTCCTATGCAGGCGATTTATGCCCTACATAACTGGCCTTCGCTACCTGCAGGCCAAGTGGCTATTCGACCCGGCGCGATCATGGCGGCCACCGACCGTCTAGATATCCGTGTACGCGGCAAAGGAGGCCATGGCGGCGTCAACCCTCATCTATCGACGGATCCTGTTCGTATGGCGGGCGCCCTTATTCAAAGCCTGCACTCCGTGGTCGCACGTGATATTAATCCACTCTCGCCCGCCGCCTTGAGTCTATGCGGTTTGCAGGGTGGCGACCTGGACGGCTTCGCCATCATTCCTGATGAGGTGCACATCAGCGGTACAGCGAGAAGCCTTGATGTTGATACTCAGGATCGCATGGAGCATATGGTTCGCCGTGTTTGTGAAGGGGTAGCAATCGCCCATGGCGGTGACATTGACGTCGATTACCAGCGCATATTTCCGGCGACGATCAATACCGAGGCAGAAACCCGTCATGTGGAAGCCTGCATTGTGCAAACACTCAGCGAGTCGGCCCTAATACGCGACGTTGCTCCCAGCCTCGGCGGTGAGGATTTTTCCTTCATGTTGCAACGCTGCCCTGGGGCTTACTTCTTTCTCGGCACAGCGAAGAGCGACACTACACCGCCACTTCATAACGCTCGTTATGACTTTAATGACGACATTATTCCCACCGGCTGCCGGTTGCTTTTAGCGATAGGCCTTAACGCGCTCGTTGCGAACTGACTAAGGCTAACGCAACTACTTATAACTCTACAAAAGCATAACGAAACAACCATACAACTTCATAAAACGAGGTATGCACATGAAAACTCAGCCCTCGCTCCCTTCTAGGGGAATGCTGATTTACTTTACTGTCTGTGCCCTGGCCATGATCTGGCCCGGTGCACTGGTAGCGAATCGTATTGAACCGATGATAATCGGTTTGCCCTTTTTCCTGTTCTGGTATGTAGCCTGGGTGTTTGCCCTGTTCGTGGGACTGGTCATTGCCTATCGTAGTGATGCCGCGCAGGAGGTGGACGATGAGTGATTCACTGCTGATCACCACCATTACCCTGGCCTACCTACTGATTGTGCTAACAGTGGGACTAAGCGCACGCCACAATCAAAACTCCTCTCTGGAAGGGTATGTGGCCGGTGGACGACACATGGGTTTACTGGTGCTGTTCTTTATTCTCGGAGCGGAGATATTCTCTGCTTTCGCCTTCTTGGGTGCACCTGGCTGGGCCTACAGCAAAGGAGCTCCAGCACTCTATATTATCGCCTACCTGGCACTGGCCGTAATCGTGTGGTGGTTGATCGCCCCCTACATTTCGCGACTCGGCCGCCTCCATGGTTTCCTGACTCAAGCGGAGTTCCTCTCTGCCTGTTACCCAACCCGCGGCAACTTGCTAGGCCTATTTATCGGCGTGGTTAGCGTGCTAGCAATGATTCCCTATTTGACCATTCAGATCGCCGGTGCAGGACTTCTCTTCGAGGCTGCTACCTCTGGCACCATTCCCTTCTGGCTCGGCAGTTTACTCGCCTGTGGCGTGGTAGCTGCCTATGTCTATGCAAGCGGCTTGCAAGGTATCGGTTGGACCAACCTACTTCAGGGCGTGATGATGGTGGGCGTGGCGTGGTTTCTGGGCTTGGCGACGGCTGACCAATTCTTTGGTGGGGTCGGCGAGATGTTCCGCGAACTACAGCGAGAAGCCCCTGAATACCTAACCATGCCCGGCGCAGGCGGCATGGGCTGGGGCGCTTTCTCTACGGCTATTCTGGTAAGTGCTCTAGGCTGCGTAATGTGGCCGCACATTTTCATGAAATTCTATAGTGCTCGCAGTGAGCGAACCCTCAAGCGGGTATTCGTGCTCTACCCTCTTTACAGCTATCTGTTGATACCATTACTAATTATTGGTTTTGCTGGGGTTCTACTGTTGGAGGATAGCCCGCTTGACTCCGCCGATCGAGTATTGCTAACGCTGGTAGTTGAGCTAGCTGACTTCCCGGCTTGGCTGATAGGCGTAGCTCTCTCCGGCGCCCTGGCCGCTGCCATGTCTACTGCTGCAAACCTAGCTCATACCTCCGCTACTATTCTGGTACGCGACGTGGGCCAGCACTTACCAGCACTTCGCAACATGCCAGACAATAAGGCGCTCAAATTGACTCGCTACGGCGTGGTGCTAATCTCACTTGCGGCTTACCTACTTGCCCTTGTCAATCCCGGCTCATTGGTTGACCTACTGCTCGGCGCCTATGGCATCGTGGTGCAGTTACTACCCATGCTACTGGGCGCATTGTTCTGGCGCCGCGCTTCCCGTGCTGGCGCTTTCGCTGGCTTGGCAATAGGTGCTGCACTGACCCTATTATTTCAATTTGGTGTTAGCACCCCATTCGGCTGGCATGCTGGCTTCTGCGGCTTAGTAGTCAATACAGCCGTATTCATTAGCGTGAATTTAGCAATGCGAAGCGCATCATCGTGTTCGCCAGCTCAAGCTCTCGGCACTAACACTTGATCTGTGAAATAAAATGCAGTCAACATCAAGAGGTGGCAGCAGCCACCTCTTGATGCATAAGAGTATTTCTACTTAATTGAAGCGTGGGCAAATAAGTACGCAAATGTGCATTGAGTAGTGACCACCACACCAATTATTGAATAATCTCGCCTATCGAACGCTTACCGTCCAATAGTAGGTACTCTTGGTTGGTCACACCTGAAGTTTGCACCACATGCAGCAGTGCATGGGCGACATTGGCTCGTGAGATTTGGTTGTCGCCTGCTTCATCCAATGAACTGGCAAACTGCTGGCTGGCGGTTTCGTCGGTTAAACGCCCTGGCTTGAGAATAACGTAGGGCATACCGCTGTTGCGAAGGTGGGCATCGGCGGCAAATTTAGCAGCCATATAGGGGCGCAGCTTTTCGGGCGCTTCCATAGGGTTTTCTGCCCGCATAGCGCTGATCATAATGTAGCGGGAGAGACCTTTTTGCTTGGCGATATCGACGGTACGAATGGCGCCAAAAAGGTCAATCATCAGGGTTTTATCCGGCCCGGTGTGGGGCCCTGACCCCGCAGTGAAGACCACTTGGTCGCAGCCGTCAAAGGCGTGCTCAAACTCACCTTCTAGATCGGCTAGCACGCTGTCAATGCCGCGCTCTTTGAACCAGGCTGCCTGCTCTTCACTGCGGATCATCGCCTTGATAGGCGTGCCCACTTTTTGGGCCAGTTCGCAAAACTGCTTGCCAATCTGTCCATTCGCGCCAATCACTAACGTTGTCATAACGACTCCTTGTGAATTGCTTACCCTTCTATCAATGCAGGCACTTAGGCGAAATTCAACCCGTACTGATCTCTTACCCATTTATTCACTTACCCACAGTGAGCCCCTGCCACCCGTACTCTTCCACCAACGCTTTTAAGTAGGGAGGCCGGTAGTTAGCGTCGCGCTCATAGCGGGCTTTTACGCTGGGGTGAATTAGCATCAGGGTGTCATCAAGCACGAGTGGTCTATCTAACGGTTGTTTAAAGCGATAGACATGCTTGCGGGAGTTGTGAACCTGGCCTTTCGCACCGTCGGTTAGGTTGTCGCGAATATGTGACTCGGTGATTAAACCGGCAGCGTTTGCCTCATCCAGCATCCAGGCAAGAGGTGTGTCCGAAGCTTGAATGCCGCTTTTGTCTGGTTTATAGGATCCGCCGACATCTGCATGTACACCTGCAAACCAGACTTGCTTGAGGTCTACGCCTTGCCTGGGCGTCCAGATAGTGGGAATAAAATCTTCCCGCTTCTCGTCAATGGCTAGAGCGTGGCGAGCAATGGCCACGTTGGCACCCATTTTGGTGTCGTAGAACTCATCGTGGCTCTCGAACAGGCCCATAATGCTAAACGGGATGCCCAGTGCGCCGACGGTGTCCCACACGCCTATAAAGTGTACATCCCGAGCAGGGTGACTGTAATCGGCGCGGAATTTACAAGCTGCCTTACCCGCGGGATGGTTGGTTCTGGTTGGGCTTTTATAGATTTTCCAGGCTTCAACGATCAATCGGGCTTCTGCTCGTTTGAGAATGCCGCAGTTATTAATCAACCCACTAAGCGCTCGCACGGTATAGGCACCACGGCTGAAGCCGAATAGGTAAATGTTGTCACCGGGGGCGTAGTTTTGAACGATATAGCGGTAGCCATCAAGGATGTTTTTATGAATTCCGGCGCCGGTAGCCCCCGCGCTAAGGCTATTGTGATAAGAACCTAGCCCCCAGTCGTAAAACACATGCTGCTTTGCCTCCTGTGTCTCAGGGCTGATCGCCCGGGCCAGCTGCAGCACATTAGTGGGAAAGTCATTTTCCAGGTCTTCTTCAGGACGGTTCCAGGTGCCATCGGCGCATACCACGATATTTGCCATGGTTCATCTCCGTTAAGCCATCACTCCAAACACATGCCCGATGGCGGAGGTTAAGGCCATCGCAAGAGCGCCCCAAAACATCACTCTTGCTGCAGCTTTTAGGATTGGTGCTCCACCCACTCGGGCTGCTATGCCACCCAACAAGGCTAAAAAAAGCAGAGAGAACACCGCTACCAGTGGGATCAACAGTGAAGGTGGCGCCCACCAAGCGACCAGTAGCGGTAGCAGTGCGCCGATAGTGAAAGTGGCGGCTGAAGAGAGTGCGGCTTGGAGGGGGTGCGCTTGACTGAGGTCGGTGATGCCAATCTCGTCTCGCGCATGGGCGCCTAAGGCGTCTTTGGTCATTAATTGCTCGGCGACCTTTCGTGCCAACTCAGGCGCCAAGCCGCGCGTTTCATAGATAGCGGCAAGCTCTTCCTGCTCTAGTTCATAGTGCTCTGCCAATGCTTTGCGTTCGATATCGAGATCAGCATTTTCAGTGTCCGACTGAGAGCTTACCGAAACATACTCCCCCGCTGCCATCGACATTGCGCCAGCCACCAGGCCCGCAATACCCGCCAGCATAATACCGCTTTGAGTGGTATTGGCTGCGGCTACCCCCAGTATTAAACTGCTAGTAGAAACGATGCCATCGTTGGCGCCCATCACAGCGGCACGCAGCCAGCCGGAACGGTGAGATCGATGGTGCTCTGAATGGATCATGGGCTTTCCTTTCTGTGAGGCGCATCCAAGCCAACAATAGCATCTAAGGTCATGAACTATTTTGCTGGCACTACTCGAAGTAGCCTGCCCTCGGAGCTGTCGGTAAGTAGGTACACTTCACCTTCTGGGCCTTACCCGCACATCTCTTATACGCTCGTCTAGCTCACCAAACAGGCCTTCTACATCGCTGGCTTCGCGGCCATTGTTAGATAAACGTACCCGGCGCACCTCTTATTTACCAGCGCTCCTATCAGTATATCGCCCTGCCACTGCGGGAACAGCTCGCCGCTGTAAAGCGCTATCCCCGAGGGGCAATAGAGGGCGTCCATTCTAAAAGTGGTGGTACGGTACCAGGGTACTCATTGACGCCGTATGGTGCGCTTGCTGCCTCTTTGAGCACTTATTAAAATGTCGCGCCACCTAAAGAGAACTCCCATGAAAATTAATGTGGTTGGTACGAGTGGCAGTGGCAAAAGTACCCTTGCAAAGCAGCTCGCAGATGCCTTGAACGCCCCATGCGTCCAGCTTGATCAATTATTCTGGCGCGCTAACTGGCAAGGAGCACCGGACGATGAGTTCTTCGCCGAGCTGGAAGAGGCTTTAGCAGCCTCACCTCAAGAGTGGATACTGGACGGTAATTTTGACCGTACTCGGCATATAAAGTGGCGCGAAGTGGATATGGTGGTGTGGATCGACTACCCCTTTTGGCGAGTATTTAGCCAAGCCCTCACCCGTGCTGTTAAACGCATCATCAGCCAAGAGGAGCTTTGGCCCGGTACAGGTAATCACGAAAGCTTCCGCAAAACATTTCTAAGCCGTGATTCGGTTCTGCTATGGTCACTAAAAACGTGGCGGCAAAACCGTAAACGCTACTTTGCCGATATGGTGAATCCACGCTATGCGCCTATTCAATTTGTACGTTTGACCTCTATAAAAGAAGCGCAAGCGTTGGTGAAGAGTCTCAACGTGGGTACCTAGCCCTTAGGTGACTATATAGCCCCACTGCGTATTCGCTTGATGGCTGCTCTCTTCGGCTCTCGATGAATCACCGAACAGTTCTCGTCACTTGGCTTTAACGCTCCAGGCCATGTACGCTTATTGAACGAACATTCAATTAAGGTGCTTTAATGCAACGTCATTCGCTATTCGCCGCAATGTCACTGGGGCTTTTTGCTGGTGCTGCCACAACCACCGCGCTGGCGGAGTCCACACCGTTGGAGGAGCAGCTCAAAGAGCTTGAGTCATTCCAAGTGATCGCCCACCGCGGGGCCAGCGGCCACGCGCCGGAAAGCACCATGGCGGCCTATGAATTGGCCCATGAGTGGAATGTCGACTACTTAGAGCTGGACGCCCAAATCACCGCCGATGGTGAAGTCGTGGTATTTCATGATGACGCCATTGACCGCACCAGCGATGGTGAAGGCAAGATTAACGACTACACCATGGAAGAGCTGAAAGCGCTGGATACCGGCTCTTGGTTCAATGAAGCCAATGCTGATAAAGCAGACGCGGACTTTGCAGGGGCACAGATCCTCACGCTGGATGAGCTTTTCGAGCGTTTCGGTCACGATGCTCGCTACTACATTGAGACCAAGTCACCGCAGCTAAACCCAGGCTTGGAAGAAGCCCTGGTAAAAACGCTGGAAGAGTACGACATGGTCGAGAGTGGCCGAGTATTAGTGCAGTCTTTCGAGCAGGAGAGCCTGTTAAAAGTGCAGGAACTAAACGATGACATTCCGCTAATCCAGCTCGTTTGGTACTACCCCAGTGAAGAGGACGAATCGCGTTTAGTGGAGTGGACTGGTGTGACACCGGGCCCAGCAGAGATTAATGATGAAGACTTCCAGGTGGTAGCGGAATACGCGTCAGGAATCGGAACTAACTATATCTACGAAGGCCAAGAAGTCATCGATGCCGACTTTATTCGTCAAGCAAATGAAAATGGCCTGCCGGTGCACGTTTACACCGTCAATGAAACCGATGAGATGGAGCGTTTGATGGAAATGGGCGCAAACGGCCTGTTCACCAATTATCCAGATCGCTTGCTTAAGCTCGTTGAGTAACCATCGTTTAATGGCATATTACGCCCGGCCTTGGCCGGGCGTTTTTATAATAAGGTTTTACTCAAGCCCAAGCTGCCCCAGTACCTGCTCTACTCTTTTACGATCGCCCGCTTGCAGCGTTTTAAGCGGCTGGGGCAAGCAGGGCTGACTCACCTTCCCGGTGATTTCTGCAATGGTAGCCGCCACTCGCAGGCTACCGCCGTATTCACGGTAGAGTGCCCACAGCGGCTCAAGGCCGTCTGAAAGCGCCTTGGCCTGTTGAACATCCCCCGCCTGAGCAGCTCGGGTTATCGCCAGCGCTGCTCTAGGGTATAACCCGCCGATAACGGAGTACCAGGCATCACATCCTGCATTTAGACCGGTGGCTGCTGCCGCGTCGCCGCTGATGCCGATAGTGACATCAGCGGGGATCAGCTTGCGCAACCCAGTCACTCGCTCCTTTGCAGAGTCAATATCATTGTTCACCGGCGGAATTTTGATAGAGCGAACCTGGGGCAGTTGGTCGATTCGCCCATGCAGCTCATCGCTAAATTCAAAATGGGTTGTGCCAGGGTTATCGTACACGCAGAGCGGCACACTCAGCGATTGGCAAACCGTGGCGTATAGATCGAAGACCTCGTCGTCGGTGAGCTTTTGGTAGGAGACCGGCGCTAGCAGCACGCCGCTGGCACCTGCCTGCTGAGCGCGTTCTGCATTAGCCAGCACATCACGAGTACGTAGCGCCCCAATGCCTGCAATGACAGGCGCGCCAACTGCATTTTCAACGCTAAGCTGAATAACACGGGCGCGCTCATCACGGTTTAAATAGGCGTAGCTACCGGTCGAGCCCAGCACGCCAATGGAATCCACCGCTGCCTCAGCTAAATAAGCAACTAAACGGACAAACTCATACTCATTAATGCCCTGCTCGTTCATGGGGGTTAGCGGGAATGCACTTAGGCCGGTGAACATGGTGGATGATCCTTTTAAGATGGATGGCATTCGCAGTGTCGCACAGACGATTAGCTATTATGTACAAGCATACGGTAATGGAATAGCCACAGCTTATCCTCGTTATTCGTTGACATAACTTTCTGTTATTTTTCTTGAATTGATGTAGTGTTTGCGTATACGCCGTATCGATACGGCACAGTTGCTTTAGATGTGTATCTTTCAGTCATACCATCATGACTGAATATAAAAACAGTCTCGTTAGTGCTGCGAGGGAGAACACGTCATCAATACATACACATTTTCAGCGCAGAGCAGAACGGCACCGCGGGTGAACCTGGCGTTCATCAATCAACCAGTAAGCCACTACCAATGCCATTACCCATTATAAGCGGCTCTCTAATGCGATTGGCCTTACTGGCAGCGACTACTTTTATTGTGTTGGTGGGGCTCGCTTTCGCAACAACGAATGCCATCGCTCGAGAAGCGCCGCTTTTTTTAGTGGCTCACCCTGACGTCACTACCCACTGGCTGAACCGTGATACTACCCGCGCGATTTTCGCCATGCGCCAACGCACCTGGCCGGATGGTCAAGCGGTTAGGGTTTTCGTTTTAAGTAACAACAACCCAGTACATGCTCGCTTTACCAAAGAGCAGTTGGCGGTTTACCCGCACCAACTTCAATTAGCCTGGGATCGCATGGTTTTTTCAGGTACCGGTCAAGCCCCCGACCGAGTAAATGACCAGGAAGAGATGCGCGAGCGCGTCGCCTCAACGCCGGGTGCCATTGGGTATCTTGAAAGGGAGTATCTGGATGATAGAGTCCAAGTCATTTCGATGGAATGAATGCAGAGCCCTTGCCGCTTTGCTAGGCACCGTTGTAATGGGTTTATCTGCTCCCGCCCAAAGCGACGAACACGCTCTGGATACTTTACAGGTACATGGCTTTCTTAGTCAGGCGCTGGTCGTGACTGACAATAACAACTTTTTTGGTCAGAGCAGCCAGGATGAAGGCAGCATAGAATTTACCGAAATTGGCCTCAACGTCTCCTTACGCCCCCATCAGGATGTACTCGTTGCTGCTCAGGTGCTAAGTCGTCGAGCTGGAGGCAATAGCAGCGACGCAGAACCTAAACTGGATTACGGTCTCATTGATTACCAAATGATTTCTGACCAAGGGCGTACGTTTGGTGTTCAGCTTGGTCGGATTAAAAATCCTTTTGGATTTTATAATCAAACCCGCGATGTGGCATTTACCCGTCCCAGCATCTTACTGCCTCAGTCTATCTATTTTGACCGAACACGCTCAATGGCTCTCACAGGTGACGGCCTAACGTTCTATTTGGAACAGAGATTAAGCAACGGAGTACTACGAGGACAGTTTGGCTTAGGAAAGCCTCAGGCTGGTGACGATTTAAGCGATACGCTTCAACTTCAGCGTATATCAGGCACCTTCGATCCTCAGCAGTCTACGATTGCCCAAGTTCGTTATGAACATGATGGAGGTCGTGTCGTTGCAGCGATTAGCAATGCCAACGTGAGATCCCAAATAGAGTCACATCAATCAGGTGTCAGCGACGGAGATTTTTATTTTACACCCTGGGTATTTTCACTCCAATACAATCAAGAACTCTGGAGTGTAACGACTGAATACGCACTGCGCCGTTCAGGGTTAAAAAACTTCAATCAGTCTTCTGTAAACTTCGACACGACAGGGGAAAGTTGGTATATCCAATACGCTCGGCGTTTTGCAAATGACTGGCAGTGGTTAATGCGTTATGACAGCCTTACCAGCAACCGCGCAGACCGCAACGGTAAATCTTTCGAGGCGAGTACAGGGGGAAGCGTTCCAGCCCATACCCAATTCGCAGATGACCTAACCGTTGGCCTGCAGTGGACGCCGCACCCTCAAGTCATGCTGGCAGGTGAATACCACCATGTCGATGGCACGGGTTGGCTGCCTATTCAGGATAATCCAGATTCATCAGCGACCAGCAGAAGATGGAGCATGTGGTTGTTTCAATTATCGCTGCGCTTCTGACGTTTACCTCGATCCTGGCTAGGACGCTACCGCGATGAAACCATTTACCCTTTTCCGAACGCCCCAACGCCTTAGCCTGACATGGCGGGTCATCGCGTTAAGTAGCCTGCTGCTGCTGGCGCTGGTAACGCTCTTTACCTGGCTAGGCCACGACAATCTTACCCGTCAGTTTCAAGAAAGCCGAAGCCAGCACTATGAACGCCAACAGCGAGAAATTCGTTTAGCGCTAGTTCGCTCATCGGAAAATTTACGTCAGTTGGCAGGGTTAACCGCGGCCTCGGCAAGCTTAGGCTCGCCCTTGCAAGCAGGTAATACCGCCGCAGTTGAGCAAGCACTAGACTCCCAGTGGCCCGCTCTACAGCTTGAGGCGGGTATCGATGAAATATTAATTATTAATACCCAGGGGCAAGTCTTGGGTAATTGGGGCACCGGCAATACACAAACGCAGCTTCCCATTCTGAGTTGGATCAGGCGGGTGATGCACACCGAGCAGCCACTCACTACATTGCGTTGTTCAGCTAGCTGCCAACAGTTCGCTGCCGTGCCGGTGCTAGTGGCGGGAGAAAGCGTTGGTATGGTCGTACTGACCCGCTCGCTAGCCGATGTCACTCGGCAGGCCAAGGAGGTATCTGGCAGTGAAGTCGCACTACTTGTCACCGGGCCCACTGAAGATAGCGGGATGACGGCAACTCGAGAGCTAAAATCATGGAATGGTCAACTGCTAGCCCTCACAAGCGAAGAGCAAACCCTAGCACCTTTGCAGCGAGCGTCAGATACAGCTCCTGTTCGCCGTTTAATGGAAACACCATTAAATCTTGAACATGATGGCAGACATTTAGAACTCAGCGCAGTACGCATGGAAGAGGATAATGAACGTAGCAATATCGGATACTTGCTGCTGATATCAGACATTACCGAGCAAATTAAGGCAATTAACCAGGATACTCGCACACTCTTGTTCGTAGGCGTACTCGGCTGGATTGCCGCTGAACTACTGCTATTGGTCATACTGCTGGGCCCAATGGCTCGACTGCGTAGAGTCGCTGGATTGCTTCCTGCCCTAGCTGACGGAAAATTTAGCGATATACACGCCGCCATTCCCAACCACCGCCGCCGCATTCCCGACGAGATCGATGTACTTGAGAGCATTACCCTTGAGCTTTCACGCCAACTTGAATTGTTAGAGAGTGAAGTACAAGAGCGCGGTGACCAACTAGCCGTGCGCATTGGGGAGCTAGCCAAAGAGCGAGATTTCGTTAATGGCCTGCTGGATACGGCCCAGGTATTTATCATTGCCCAGGATGACACTGGACGAATTAGCTTGGTCAATGAGTATACCCAGTTGATGCTAGGACTTAATGAAGCTTCGCTACTCGGGCGTCATTTTGTTGATGTATTCGAGGCAGGTGCCTCTACCAAGGTGAATACGTTCTCCCATTCCCAGCAAGAGGAGAAAACACTCCGTACGCCCGATCACAGGACTCATACTATCGCTTGGTACCATGCACCGTTACAAACGGGTAATGACGGCAAGGTGTCACGTATATCGGTTGGTCTGGATATTACCGAACGTAAGGCTGCCGAAGCTCGGCTAACGTGGCTGGCCGAACGTGACCCGCTAACGGAACTTTACAACCGGCGCTTCTTCCAACATGCACTGCAAACCGCCCTTGAACGCCCATCGAAGACAAAAGGGGCAGTATTGCTACTGGATTTGAATCAGTTCAAGGAGGTTAACGAGCTAAGTGGCCACCATGTAGGCGATAAATTGCTTCGTGAAGTGGCTGACACCCTCTTCCGCAACCTTGGCCCCCGCGGCGTTATTGCACGCCTAGGTGGCGACGAATTCTCTCTCCTATTAGAAGATACCAACGCCGATCAAGCCATCAGTGTCGCGCAATATATTGTCCAACTATTAGACGGTATCGGCTTCGTTGTGGGTGAGCGGCGGCATCGAGTAACGGCCAGTATTGGTATTGCCCTGTTTCCAACCCATGGCAATACGCCTGCTGACCTAATGGCTAGCGCTGATGTGGCAATGTACAAAGCGAAGGAGAGTGGCCTTCAGCACTGGCATTTACTTTCCAAGTCGGAGAATGCCAAAGACGAACTGCAAGCACGAGTCTACTGGGTTGAACGCATACACAATGCGCTAGAGGAGGATAGCTTCGAGTTGATGGTGCAGCCCATCATGCGTTTGGAAGATCAGGACGTAAAACACCACGAGGTGTTGCTAAGAATGCGCGACGCAGACGGGAGCCTAATTTCTCCCGCGCACTTTATTCCTATTGCCGAACAAAGCGGGCAGATTATTTTAATCGACCGTTGGGTATTGCGACACAGTTTAAAAGCACTTAGCCAATTGCAGGATCGAGGTATCACTCTGGCAGTTAACCTTTCGGGTCAGTCTCTTCACGACGGAGGGTTGAAGCAATACTTGGCAGACGAGCTGACGGCTAGCGGCGCTGATCCTCACCACCTTATATTGGAAGTAACGGAAACTGCCGCGGTAACCGATTTTTCTACCGCCCGTGGCGTACTACAAGCAGTACGTGACCTGGGTTGCCGTACCGCACTGGACGACTTTGGAGTAGGCTTCAGTAGTTTTCACTACCTTGGGCAGTTACCCGTCGACTATATTAAAATAGATGGTTCCTTTATTCGCAGCCTGCTGATTAGCCCTGACAGCCGCGTCATTGTTCGTGCTATTGCCGACATCGCTAAAGGTTTTGGCAAGCAAACCATTGCTGAATTCGTTGATCAAGAAGCGCTATTGCCAATACTAAAGGCCTATGGGATAACTTATGGTCAGGGGTTTCATTTAGGCAGGCCTATAAAAATCATCGAAGCATTTAGTGGAATTAGTGCTCAATAATGGATACCGTTTATACTTAACTCTGGATTTAAATAGGGATAGTACATGAGCGCTTTACCACTGCAAGTGAAGAACAAGGATGCGTCAGCGGTATTTATTACAAGATTCATACAAGAGTTCAAATTCAAACTCTGCATAACTGAGCATGAGAAACAACTGGCTTATCGTTTAAGACATGATGTTTACTGCGAAGAACTTGAGTACGAAGAAGCCAGCGACCCCATAAAAAAACTCGAATTTGATATCCATGACCAAAACTCTATTCATTGTTTGATAGAACACCGCAGAACAGGACTAGTGGCAGGCTGCGTGCGGGTGGTTATGCCTCAGGCCTCCAGACCTCATCCACTTAACCAGCTCCCATTACAATCTTATGGCAGCCAAAGCCTTACACACGCAGAGCTGCATCCCGACAAACTTGCCCAAGGCAGTTACTATGAAATTTCACGACTGGCTGTGAATCGCCTTTTCAGAATAAAACTTAAAGATAGCTCTACTTCTTTAGAAAGCTCGACTACCAATCACAATGTTACTTTTTTTTCTACTGAAGAGAGGCAGCTCTTCCCACTACTAGCCACAGGCCTATTTGTCACCGGCTATGCTTTAGGGAGGCAGCTAGGTAAAATTCAAGTTTTTGCAATGATGGAACCTAGCTTGCCCCGACTTCTTGCTCTGACAGGCTTTCACTTCACCAAAGTCGGCGAAACAATCAACTTCCATGGAAGAAGAAGTGCTTACTACATCAATAAGCAACAAGCAGAGAGTGGATTAAAGAAATCATTGCTCCCCCTCTACTTGCACATACAGCAAACGCTGGCCCTCCAGCTAGAAGAAATGCTAGCTCAAGATGTTAGTACCTCACTAATAACTTGAATATTTTATCTATACCGTGGCCGCGGCGCTTTCTCGATCATCCAACGAAGCAGAACATCTAAAATCATCAACCGTTACGCTGGTGAATTTCTCTAAGAAAAACACGAGCGTTTCAGGATATTGGAAACGCTCCTCGAAGCGCTCTTGGCCCTCTTGCGAACGCCGAGTCACGCTTGCTCTATAGCCGCCATTAGATTTAGTCACTTTTACGCTATTTTCGCGGCTTCCATCACGCTTAATGGCCGTTAATGGAGAGCTATCGCTTAATAAAACGTCTAGCTGTCGAGCGGCAGTGCGCTCTTCATCAGATGCCCAGAGAGGTTGATCTCGGTCACCATAACGGTAGAGCATAATCACCAGCATGACCGAAAAAATACTGCTGGTCAGCATCCAGGTTAATAAAACGCTCGAAAGCGCCGTTGTCAGCATGATGAACATTTGAATCACGATACCCACCGCCAGCACACCGGCCAGAGGCCTCCACATACGCGGGTTCATAAACCCGCGCTTGAGGATATACCCCCAAAGCCCAATCACCGACAATGCCCCTAACAACAAATGAATGGGGGCAAGCAGCGTTCCTCCTCCAGCCAATATAGCAATTACCCCAATAATCACTATTAAACTGTAGAAAGCAGCTAGCAGGTAGTAAGCACGATCAAGAGTCATATGCAGTCTCCATGCGGGTTAGCCGATAACCTAATCGCCATCGGTTTTATTGTTATTGGTATACGGAAAAATCCTTAAACTGCAGTATAGGTTATGACGAAAATTCTTCACTATTGCCGACGTAGCCAATACAGGTCATAACCCCTGCGCCCCTCGGCGTAGCCAATCATGCACGAAAGCGAGCTTATGTCGGGCAGTCTCTGAGAGGACAAAGGGATAAAGATCCGGCAAGCCCATTGAGCGATTAACATGATTAACGCCCACGGTGAGTGAAGCTGCCACGTAGATCAAGCGCTCTGCATCAGGCTCTGCATACGGCTCCCATTGATGGCTAGGCAGCTCTGGTGAAGAGAGATCTGATGCCGCAAAGCTATCGGCAATATCGGTTAAATGCAGCAGGTGAGCAGCAGTCTCGGCCCAATCTTCATGAGGGTGCGCAGAGGCATAAGTGGTTAAATAGCGCTCTTTCCAATCGGGCGGCGGGCCATCGGTATAGTGGCGCTGAAGTGCTGCCGTGTAATCCTGACGTTCGTCTCCAAACATCTCACGAAAAGCATCAAGAAAGTCTTCCCGCAGGCTTAACCGCCACCACAGCATATGCGATATTTCGTGGCGCATATGGCCAATCATCGTTCGGTAGGGTTCTTCAAGCGCTTCACGACGGGTCGTGACTAGTACGGGGTCTACTTCGGCTACACTAATGGTCACCACCCCTTCAATGTGCCCCATCGGCACAGGCGTACGGCCTTCGGCGAGCAAATGGAAAACCGGCGGCGCGCCTGGATCTTCCGGGCGGAACCAGTGCCAACGCCCGAGGTTATCAAGCACCCAGCGTTTGGCTGCTTCAGTCTTGGCCCAATTAGGAATCGCATTAGGAAGGCTAGGATCTGGAGCCAGCGCTGTCATGGCACAAGCACGACAAAAAGCTCCCTCTTCAGGTGCAATCCAGTTGCAACCGATAATGTCGCGGTTAATACAGAAAGGAGGCATTGGCACAAAGGCCCGGGCCTGAGGGTCGTAGGCAACGGGGGTACCATCTGCGGTTGCGAGATTATCGAACCATAGAGAGCCGGAACCGACGGGATTTGAAAATACGCGCATACGGTAAAGCTCCTGAAAGCGAGGAAAATAGAACCTCAACCGATTGACTGAGCGTTCTCTTTTCCAAAAATCCTATTAAAAATAGTGTGCAGCGCACTTTATTTCATTTCAAAACCGCGCTTGATTAAAAAATCGCGCATATGAGGGCGCAGCTTGTTATCGAACAAAGGCTTGAGATTGCGAGACCAGTCGGTGTCTTTATTACTGCTACTGCGAGCCCGGTAGTAAGCCTGCATGGTCGTATCGAAGGACTCTACCTGTTCGCCGTCTTCAGTGTAGTAGTCTTCTTTCAGAACCGCCTCCACGGGTAAGCGCGGCTTCACTTCAGGCTCTTGATCCGGATAGCCGAGGCACATACCAAACACTGGGTACACGTGCTTGGGGAGGCGTAGCAGGTCGCTAACCTCCTGGGGATTATTGCGGATACCACCAATATAACAGATCCCCAACCCTTCGGACTCAGCCGCCACTGCCACATTTTGCGCCATCAACGCCGTATCCACTGTTGCTACCAACAGTTGCTCGGTCATGCCCCGCACAACGTTTGCACCGGTGCGCTCTGAAGCCTCCGTGGGACGCTTCATATCGGCACAGAAAACTAGAAAGTCTGCACAGGTGGCAATATAACCTTGCCCACCGGCCAGCTCTGCTATCTGCTCACGGTTCGCCTGGTCTTTTACATGGATAACCGTATACGCCTGAACGTGGCTGGAGGTCGCTGCCCCCTGCCCGGCTTGGATAAGCTCCAGCAGCAATTCTTTCGGGATCGGCCGGTCGCTAAATTTACGGATCGAACGGTGGGATTTCAGCAGCTTAATAACGTCGTTCATGGAACCTCGCTTATCTTGATAACGCTTATTTAAAACAGCTAACTAACAGGGTAACAGATTTGTACAACATGACAGGATTGCGGATGGCGTTAACATGGCTATAGCAAATGCATGATCGCGCCCCGTACGCCATATTGATCTATCCATAATTTGCCTAGGGTAATCGGCAGTTTGAATCGCCGCTTTCCCGCCGCACCTGGGTTGAAAAGCAGCATTCCCTCCTGGTATTCATTGCGGGGCTTATGGGAGTGGCCATGCAGAAGTGCATCGCAAGCCAACCTCGGGTCGTAATCCTCTAAGCGGTGCACAAGGCGCAGGTGCTTCTCGTTCACAATGATGTCCTGATGTGTCGGTAAACTCGTCGCCCACGCCGCCGTATCGATATTGCCCTTAACGCAATGCACCGGCGCCAGTGTCTCCAAACGCTGCAAAATCGTTTTATCTGCCTCTTTGCTACCTACATCCCCCAAGTGAAGAATGAGCTCGCACCCCTGCAGCAGACAAAGTGCCTCATCACGCAGCAAACCGTGGGTATCGGCAATCACTCCAACGGGAGAATTAACTCTATAGCAAGGCATAGATGGGCTCATTAACAACCTCTTCCAGCGGCTAAATGGTGTCATTCTAGCTTTTTTTACTAGACCACTATTAAAAGTTGCTTATCAAGGCCGATATCTAAGTTATCAAATAGATAGTGCTGGCGAGTCATTTATTATGATTTTCATTGGCTATCTAATAAGTTAGGCACCAGCAAGCTATACTGATATGGCTATACGTTGATAACTGAATTTTGACGGAATAATAACGACGCCAGGAAGCCGATATGACCCATACCCCTCAAAATGCACCCGGGCAAGAGTGGAATGCCAGCGACTACGCCCAGAATGCTAATTTTGTACCTAAGCTAGGCAGCGAAGTGGTCAAGCTGTTAGCGCCTCAACCCGGCGAACGTATTTTGGATCTTGGCTGCGGCGACGGCTCTTTGACAGAGCGCCTTGTGCAACTGGGCGCTGACGTTCTCGGTGTTGACGCTTCAGAAGAGATGGTAAATGCCGCCCGCCAACGGGGCATTACCGCTCGCGTTGTTGATGGCCACCAACTGCCCTTCGACCATGAGTTTGATGCGGTATTTAGCAATGCGGCGCTGCACTGGATGCTTGACCCTCAGTCGGTACTCGCAGGCGTTAAGCGTGCATTGAAGCCGGGAGGCCGGTTTGTGGCTGAGTTCGGTGGTCATGGCAATGTCGCCGCTATTTGCACCGCGCTGATTGCCGCTCTCCAGTTTCGGGGCATTAGCGCCCGCGGCCGTCATCCGTGGTATTTCCCGACCACCCATGAATATGGCCATCTGCTGGAAACCGTCGGTTTCAAAGTAGAAAGCATTGAGCTGATCCCACGCCCGACTCCGCTGCCCACCGGCATGATTGGATGGCTTGAGACGTTTGCCAGCCCGTTCTTACATGGGCTCGACGAGGATGTGCGCGATGCCGTGCTTGAGAATACCATGACGCTGCTGGGCCACAGCCTACGCGATGAGCAAGGAAACTGGACGGCAGATTATGTGCGTCTGCGTGTTTCTGCTCGCGCGTAAGCGATAGCTGCCTCTGAGGTGTGCTGAGATGTAAAAAAGCTGCCGATGATAAGTGCGCTTGTCACCGGCAGCTTGTAGTTAATTCAGACCTAGAACTCATCCCATTCATCGACGGCCTCTTTTTTACTTTGCGTCGCCTGCTGGCGTGGCGCTGGCTCAATGTGGCCGTCAACTTGTTGCTGCCGAGTAGCGCCCTTATGCGTCAGCGCAACAGCGCTTGCAGCACTCTCATCAATGCGGAAGGTAGCCATCAAGTCGGCCAGCTCGCGGGCCTGCCCCTCTAGAGCGCTAGCCGCCGAGCTGGTTTGTTGCACCAGCGCAGCGTTTTGCTGGGTGACCGAATCCATTTCAGTAAGAGCAGCGTTAATCTGCTCAATGCCACTATTCTGCTCCCGCGTCGCGGTCGAAATTTCGCCCATCAGAGTGGTGACTTGACGAATCGCATCCACTGTTTGGTAAATCGTCTGTCCACTGCGCTCCGCTTGTTCAGCGCCGCCGTTAATTTTCGTGGTGGTCTGCTCGATCAGGCTACGAATCTCTTTGGCCGAGTCAGCACTTCGCGTCGCTAGTGAGCGAACTTCACTGGCCACCACGGCAAAGCCACGACCTTGTTCGCCTGCACGCGCGGCTTCAACCGATGCATTGAGCGCTAAGATATTGGTTTGGAAGGCAATAGAGTCAATCACGCCGATAATATCGTTTACCTGGCTCGCACTGGCCGCAATCTCACGCATGAGTTGCACCGTGCGCTCCACCTCTTCACCACCTGTCTCCGCCGACTGTGACGCCGCCACCGAGAGCTGATCCGCTTCTTCGGCCGTTTCAGCATTTTTACTTACCGTCGTCGACATCTCCTCCATGCTGGAAGCGGTTTGCTGAAGCGCGGAGGCCTGCTGCTCGGTTCGTGAAGAGAGATCCTGGCTTCCTGCAGAGATATCACCCGCCCCGCTGAAAACCTGCTCGCTACTGCCTCTCAACGCTATCACCAGCTGTTTTAACTTCTCCTGCATAGCCGCTAGGCCACCGAACAACTGACCAATTTCATTACGGCCCCGATCTTCAATTTGACCTGTCAGATCGCCATCGGCAATCCGTGCAAAGTGCTCACTGGCACGCCGAAGGGGCCTTACAACGCTACGCATCATTGCCCACCGAATGACCACCACGGCCACCAGTGAAATCACTAAAAGGGTAATCGCAATGACGCCAATAGTCGTCGCCAAGCGATTGACCTGCTGAAGGACGCTAGCGCCACGCTCTTCGGTATAAGCAATAAAACCGCTCATGGCCAGATCCAGCTCGGCGCTTAATACTCCCAGTTCCTCCTGCCTGCGCTGGATTTGGAAAGGGGCAGCCTCGAGCAGTGGCGAAATGCCCTCTGTCACAAAGGCATTGTAAGCGCTGATAATCGCATCACGGTGGGGTGCAAGTGTGCCTTCAGGATTGATTGGCACAGCACGAAACTCATTAAAACGTGCCTCTGCCTCAGCTACCGCCTCTGCAGCCATGGCAAGGCTCTCCTGCCCCTTTTCTGGATTACCCTGAGTGCTAAAACTTGCCGAGCGGTCTAAAAACGTTTGTGCTCTGAGTGCATTGACTTGCGTGCGGTTGGCTAAATTCGTCAGCCGCACGTTGGTAGCCGTCAGTTCTTCAAGCGCCTGAGAGCTATTGTGATTAGCAAAAAAACCAAGACCACTGATCAACCCAATCATAAGCACCAGCAGGGCTAACGCAGCAGTCAGGCTCCATTTAATAGAGAGGTGCTTCATCCCGTTGATCCCTTTTTCGTTTATAAGTCATTTAATTAGGTATCGGCCAGGTTAAAACCAACTGAAGCACTGCAGAGCGAATCTAGACGTTGGTATAATAAATAGCGTGACAGATGTAGCAGCTAGCGGTTAAGACACCATGGCAATTTTGTGTAGGTTGACCTTCTTAGCCACATCCACCTGGAGCCAAGCTCCCGCCATGCACTCTAGGCTAGGCGCCTCGACTATCCCCTGAATACGCGCCCGAGACAGCAGTGTGGCTTTAGTGTTGGCTTTAAGCGTACCGACCATTTTTCCGTCAATATCGACACTGTTGCCTTCAAGATACGATGCGACGTGGCCAGAGGCAGTCACAGAGACAGGATGATTAGGCGCAATAAGAGTCCCCTCCAAACGGCCCTTAATGAGCACAGGCTCATCGGCGATCACTTTGCCTAAAATATGAGTGGCTGACCCAATTCGGCTGCCACCTGGCATGCACTGGATGGCGGGAGACGTCACAGCGGAGGCTTCTTCAGGTGGCGACATTGCTTCAAAGGGGTGTTCTGAGATGGAAGCGGAATCCACTGCAGGCGCTTTGTGTGGTCTCCCTGCGGCGCTTAAAGCGCGCTGTTTTAGCTTACGGCGCTTGCCATCCCATACGATCAGCGTCATTACGCCAACGCCCAGCACAATAAACCATACTTGAATGCCCATACCGCTTCCTGCCGCTTTAGATGTGGTTGCCCCAGCTAACGTTATACTCGCTCTTTTATATTGCGGCGGCGTGAATAAGCCCACTCACTTGGCTTAACTCCAGGCTTTGAGACAGTAACAAGCCGATTAAGGTATTCAATGCTCAATACCACGCACCCCAAAGGCGCTCTGGCGTCATTCACTAGGAGCCACCCTATGTTTAACAAAGCCAAGAATGCCCCACCTGAGAATAAGGCTGCGGCGCTAACGCCACCTGATACACGCTCATCAGCAACACTAGGCACGCCAACCAGCAGTGCACGACCAAGCCTCTCCGTTATTGGGGGTCATACGCAAGTGGAGGGAGACATTAATAGCGATGAGGATTTGACGGTAGAGGGACGCGTAAGCGGCATTATCACATGTAAACAACACACCGTGACGCTAGGTGCCAATGGCTATATCAACGGCGATGTATTTGCTCACACACTGCATATATCAGGCGAGGTAACCGGAAACCTGGTGGCACACCACCGCGCAACCATTCATAAGGGAGCCCAGGTTTCAGGCACTATTGTTGCCCCCTGCCTGGTACTTGAAGATGGCAGCGTTTTCCACGGCAGTATCGATATGAACCCCGACAACGATGTGCTGAAAAGTGCCTTTAGCGACGCTATCGGCAGCATGACTAAAACCTCGCCAAAAGCAACCGTTGAAAAGCATTCAACCACGAGTGCGAACGCCGCAGAGCATGACACCACAGAAGCAAAAGCTAACGATTAAGCCGCTTTCAGCACATCAGAGGCGCTGAGCGCACACTGGGCAAGCGGGATCGCGAGGCACTAGGAAGTGCCGCCATTGGCCGCTTAAACCATCAAAGGTAGAGAGGCCTTGGTGGGCAGAACCTGCGCCACTAAGCAGCTTAAAGGCTTCAACCGCCTGAAAGCAGCCGATCAAGCCCACCAGTGGCGCCATGACGCCACTTTCTGAGCAGCTTAGCGCTTCATCGCCACTTTCGTCGGGCGGATAGAGGCAGGCGTAGCAGGGACACTCGGCATTGCGTGGGTCAAAGACTGCCAACTGACCTGAAAAGCGAATTGCCGCACCCGATACCAGCGGCACACCTGCTTTTTGGGACGCCGCATTCACCGCATAGCGGCTTGAGAAACGGTCGGTACAGTCGAGCACCACATCCGCCGAAGCGACTAACCGCTCAAGCGATTCGCCTTCAACATGTTGGTCTAACGCAACCACTTGGCAGTGGGGATTGAGTGCGCACATGCTGGCCTGGGCAGAGTGCGCTTTATTTAAACCAATACTGGACTGCTGATGGGCAATTTGCCGTTGAAGATTGGAAAGCTCGACATGATCGGCATCGGCAATGGTGATGCGCCCGACCCCAGCAGCAGCTAAATAGAGCGCTGCCGGAGAGCCCAAACCGCCGGCCCCAATAATCACTACATGGGCAGATTGCAGGCGCTCTTGGCCCTCGAAATCCACCTCGGGCAGCATGATCTGACGGCTATAGCGCAGCAGCGCCTGGTCATCCATCATCGGCTTACTTATCCTCAAATTCCTCAAAGGCAGGAATGTGTAAATTGAAGCTCTCTTTGACCTCTTCCATCACCACGTAGCTTTTCGACTCTTTCACGCCCGGTAGCGTTAACACCACATCGCCCAATAGCTGGCGGTAAGCGGCCATTTCGGGAATGCGGCACTTCAAGATGTAGTCGAACTGCCCCGAGACAAGGTGGCACTCCTGAATCTGCGGTAACTTCTCCACAGCACAGCGAAACTCATCAAAGACCGCTGGCGACTGCGTTTCTAAGCTGATCTCGACAAAAACTAATAAATTGGCCTTCAAAGCCCGCGGATCAAGAATGGCTTGGTAACCACGAATAATACCCGCTTTCTCCAAACGCTTAACGCGTTCAAGGCAAGGGGTTGTGGATAAACCCACTTCCGAAGCTAAATCGACGTAAGAAATACGCGCATTTTCCTGCAAGCAGCGCAGGATTTTAAGGTCGATACGGTCCAGCGTTCTATTTTTTGGTTTCATGGCAGGATCCAATACTGATGAATCAGGCAGTTATTAAAGGTGCCCCAGGGTAACCCGTTCATGCCCCCCCAGGTCACGAGCACTTTCAACGTTTTTATAGCCAGCGCGCTCAAGCGCCTCACGCACCATTTCGGCCTGTTTATAGCCGTGCTCTAGCAGCAACCAACCAGAAGCCGCTAGATAGCGCTGCGCGGAGTTTACCAAATGCAGCAAATCCGCCATGCCGCAGGCGTTAGCAACCAGCGCTGAGCGTGGCTCAAAACGCACATCGCCTTCGGCTAGATGAGGATCATCGGCGGCAATATACGGGGGATTACTGACGATAATATCGAACTGCTTATCTGCATCCGCACACGTTTCCAAAGCAGCAAACCAATCACTCTGTAAAAACCTAGCATTGGATATGCCTAACGAGCGCGCGTTACGGGTTGCCAACGCGACCGCCTCAAAGCGCAGATCCACCCCCACTACCTGCCAGTGAGGTTGTTCGCTGGCAAATGCCAGGGCAATGGCACCCGTTCCCGTGCCAAGATCGAGCAGCCGGCCTGAGGGGAGCGTCGCCCGCTTTAGGGCAAGCTCAACCAGGGTTTCAGTATCAGGCCTGGGTATCAACGTATCAGGTGAGGTGGCTAAGCGCAGCCCCCAAAATTCGCGTTCCCCGGTAAGGTAGGCAACCGGAGTGCCCTGGGAACGTGCAGCGATGAGCGCATCGAAACGGGCCTGCTCCCATAAGGAGCATATTTTATCGCCCCAGGTGTAGAGCCAAGTGCGATCACGCCCGAGCACGTGGCATAACAGCACTTCAGCGTCGATACGCGGCGAGCTGGAACCCGCCGCCTGCAAACGTTGGGCAGCCTGTTTCAACAGCGCATCAAGGGTCATTAGACATCCTGAAGGGCTGAGAGCTGTTCCGCTTGATACTCGTGAATCAGCGGGCTAATCACGTCATCCAACTGCTCGCCGCTGACCACTTCATTGAGTTTATAAAGCGTCAAATTAATGCGATGGTCGGTAATCCGCCCCTGAGGGAAATTATAGGTGCGGATACGCTCACTGCGATCCCCCGACCCCACTAGAGAACGGCGTGCATCTGCTTGCGTCTGACGCTGGCTATCGACGGCGTTACGCTTCAACTTCGCGGCCAGTAGCGACATCGCTTTGGCACGGTTTTTATGCTGACTGCGCTCTTCCTGACACTCCACCACCACGCCGGTAGGCAGGTGAGTAATGCGGATCGCAGAGTCCGTGGTGTTAACGTGCTGACCACCGGCGCCGCTGGAGCGGTAGGTATCCACGCGCAGATCCGAAGGATTGATATCGATATCGCCCACGTCATCGACTTCAGGCATCACTGCGACGGTGCAAGCAGAGGTGTGAATGCGGCCCTGGGACTCGGTCGCAGGGACGCGCTGTACGCGGTGGGCGCCGGATTCAAATTTCAGCTGGGCGTAAACACCATCGCCTTTGACGCGGGAAATGATCTCTTTGTAGCCGCCCTGCTCGCCATGACTGGCGCTCACCACCTCGACCCGCCAACCACGTTTTTCAGCGTAGCGGGAGTACATGCGAAACAGGTCACCGGCAAAAATTGCCGCTTCGTCGCCGCCGGTACCAGCACGCACTTCCAGAAACACCCCACGGCCATCATCAGGGTCTTTAGGCACCAGCAGGCGCTTCAGCTCGATATCCAGCTCGGCTAACCGCTCCCGCCCTTCGCTTAGCTCCATCTCCGCCAACTCGCGCATGTCCGCGTCGCTATCGCGGCTAAGCTGCTCGGCTTCGTGCATATTGGTTTCAATATCACGATAGCGCTGCCAGGCCGCCACCAGCTCCTCTAACTCAGCATACTCACGCGAATAATCGCGAAAGCGTTGCTGGTTATTGATCACGTCGGGATCCGACAGCAGCATCGCCAGCTCTTCAAAGCGTTCGGTAAAGCTGTCTAAGCGTTGGCGCAGAGTCTCTTTCATGCGGGCGTATCATCCTTCTGGCGGTTAACCGGGGGCGCTGGTGTAGTCTCAAAAGCAGGCTTAGTGGGCAACAGCAGGCGCGGAGCGGCGTTGAGCAAATCGTGGTGCTCTTCAGACGCAGCATCGCGTATGGCCTGGGTGGGCTGGTGGAGCAAACGGTTAGTCAATTGATGCGCCAAGCGCTCAATGACTTTAGCCGGATCTTCACCTCGTGCCAGCCGCTCCAACGCTTGGTCGCGGGAAAGATCGCGCAGCGCTTCACCATGCTGGCGGTAGTCGCGGATCAGTTCACCACCATTACGAATACGCCGCTCATGCTGCCAACTACCCACCCCGTGTTCGATCAGCGACTCGGCTTGGTCAGCGGCAACCTGGCGGTGACGGCGATTTTCCTGGATGACCTCTTCCAAGTCATCCACGGTGTAAAGAAACACATCCGCTAATTCGCCCACTTCAGGCTCAATATCCCGAGGCACCGCGATATCGACCATAAATACCGGCCGATGGCGACGTTTTTTGAGCGCGCGCTCAACCATGCCTTTACCAAGTATAGGCAGCGGGGACGCGGTGGAAGAGATCACAATATCGGCGTTCTCGAGAGCGTCAGGAATCTCTTGCAGGGTGATCGCCGTTCCTCCCAGAGGGCCGGCGACCAACTCAGCGCGCTCTCGGGTGCGGTTAGCAACCGTAAGCTCTCGGACCCCCGCCTCATTTAGATGGCGCGCAACTAATTCAATAGTTTCACCGGCGCCTATTAGCAACGCCCGAGAACGGCTAAAGTCATCGAAAATGCGGCTGGCCATGCTGACGGCAGCGTAAGCCACTGAAACGGGGTTTTTACCGATGCCGGTTTCGGTGCGCACCTGTTTGGCCACCGCGAAGGTATGCTGGAACAGGCGTTCAAGCTCGCCACCCAAGCCCTTGGATTGGCGCGCCTGCTGATAGGCATCCTTCAACTGCCCCAGAATCTGCGGCTCGCCCAGCACCATGGAATCCAGGCCAACCGCTACGCGCATTAAATGGCGCGCTGCATCGTTGTCTAGATAGTGGTAGGCACAGCGCATCAGCTCATCGACGCGTAAGTTATGAAAGCGTCCGAGCCAATTGAGTACTGCCTGCTCGCCAGCCGCATCCGTGACACAGTAAAGCTCCGTGCGGTTGCAGGTAGAGAGCACCGCCGCTTCACTGATTTGTGGCAGGTTACGCAATTCAGCCAATGCGGTTTCAAGCTGCGTTGGCGTAAAAGCCACCTGCTCACGCACGGCCACGCTGGCGGTACGATGATTTATTCCCAGGGCAAGAAGCGTCATGCGTTATGCGTCTTCGCTAGTGTGTCGGACTTTTTGGCAGCCGTCGTGATGATAAGCGGCTGCACCGTCAATTAGGGCTTGCTAAAACAAGTCTTTAGCGTGGTTCGGCGCTACCTACAAACATCTGTAAGCTGCCTACAATAGTCTTTAATAAGTAGGCATAAAGTTTGCTGACCACTTTTTCAAGGAGGAACATTCTATCACAGCAGGCTATCATCTGGCCCACACCACTTTGCCGCAGGCAGGCAAGCCGCTATGCTGGGCATCTGGCCACTTAATCGAGAGACGCATGCGACCTCGCTTTTCTTTATTGGGCCCTGGTTTAAAGGGCTCTACCTGTTCGGGCTTCTCACTAGTGAGCGCTATGTTCCGGCATTCGATGCGATTACCTTTGGCCGCTTCTGCTGCTCTGCTGCTGAGCGCCTGCCAATCTACGCCCAGCCCTCAGGATAGCCACCTCGGCACCTGGGCCGATGACCCAATGCGCAATGCGCCGCCAATAACCCGCGGGCTGGATGCCGCGGGGCTCAGTACGCTGCTGGGCGCTGAGCTTGCTGGCCAGCGTGGCGACTATCGCTACGCGAGCCAGGGCTACCTGGAAGCGGCTAAGCGCTATCGCGAGCCAGCGCTTGCTGAACGCGCCACCTTCGCGGCCCGCTTTGGCGATGAAGCTTCATTAGTCGAAGCCTCGGCACTTCGCTGGCGAGAGCTTGCCCCCCAGGCAGAAGCACCCAATCGTCTGCTGGCGGCCTTTTCACTGCAGCGTGGTGATTGGCTCGACAGCCTTGAACAGCGCATTGCGATTGCTGAAGCTGGCGGCCATGGCGATATCACCGCCTTTGCAGAGATCGCGGTGGCTGAAGAGGCACCATTAACGTTGATCGCCCAGCAGCTGCGTGAGCATTTAGCCCGCCCAAACACTGACCAACTGCCCCATCACAGCGATGTACTGTTGGGCACGGCACTGATTGAGGCTGCCCTGGGTGATACAACGCTTGCCCAGCGGCGGCTTGATCAAGTCGAGTTGCTCGACCCCGAATCTGCTGCGTTATGGTTGGTGAAAGCTCGCTTGGCACTGGAGGTTGAGGATTACCCGGCCGCTCAACGCGCTGCCCAACAGGGCCTTGAACTCGCCCCTGACGATGTGCGGTTTATCCTGCTACTGGCTCAAGCAGAAATCCGCCTTAACAATATTAGCGCGGCTGAAGTGCAAACCAACGCTCTGCTAGAGAGCCATGCAGGCAATGAAGATCTGCGCTTATCGCTAGCCCAGCTTTATCTGGAAGAGGGGCACCCCGAACCCGCGCAACGCTTGCTGCAGCCGCTGATTGGCCAACCTAACGTGCCAGATTTAGCCTATTACCTACTTGGCGCCATCACCCAAGAGCAAGGCGATATCGATAATGCGCTGCTCTATTATCGCCAAGTCAGCGAGGGCAGTGAATTTTTGCCCGCTCGCGCGGCGGCCGCGCAAATGCTGATTGAGGAAGATCGTCTGCTGGATGCTCGCGCCTTCCTACGCATTGAACGGATGCGCTTTGATAATTACTTTACTGAATTGGTGATGCTCGAAGTCCAGTTGCTGGACGAAATAAATCAACCTGCGGACGCTGATGCGCTATTAGACCGCGAAATTAGCCGTACACCTGATGACGCATCGCTGCTTTATATGCGTGCCATGCGGCGTTGGGAAGCAGGCGACATCGCGGGCATGGAGCAGGATTTGCGTCAGATACTGCGCACCGACCCAGACAATGCCGAAGCGCTCAATGCGCTGGGCTACACACTGGCCGACCTTAACTTGCCAGGGCGCTTGCAAGAGGCGTTTGAGCTGATTGAGCGTGCCTACGAGGCTGATCCGGACAACCCTGCCGTGCTCGATAGCATGGGCTGGGTCTACTTCCGCCTTGGCGAACCTGAAGAAGCGCTGCCCTGGCTTGAAAGCGCCTATATGCAGCTACCTGACCAGGAGGTCGCTGCGCATCTGGCCGAAGTGCTAAATGCACTGGGGCGTGATGAAGAAGCGCGCCAGTTGATCCAGCAAATCATGCAGCGGACGAACCAACACCCACTGATCGACGGGCTACTTGAGCGTTATCCTGAGCTAAGCCCTGAGCTCAGTCCTTAAATAAGTCCTGAACTAACGCCGCCAGAGGCACCCTAACCCTGCGAACCCCATTTTAAGCGCCCCCATCATGTTACCCTTGCGCTATAACCACCTGACATGGAGCCTGTTTATGTTGACACTGACGTCCCCCTCGCCCCGCTGGCCATTGACACGTCACACTTCGCGCCTCTGGCTTGCCGGCTTCGCGCTTCTCTTGCTCGCCGGCTGTGCCTCCCAGGCTCCCATGGATGAAAGTGGCCGCCAGGCAGGTCAGTGGGAACGCCAGCAGGCCGATGTAGAAGCATTCGATACCTGGACGCTGGTCGGCAAGGCAGGATTGCGCACCCCAGAAGAGAACGTCAGCGCCAACCTGGACTGGAATCAAACCCCCTACTATTTCCGTATGCTGATCAGCGGGCCCTTTGGCGGCGGACGCAACGTGCTTGAGGGGCGCGAGGGACGTTTCTCCCTCTCCAATAGCGACGGCCGCTTTGAGGCAGAAACCCCAGAAGCGCTTATGGAAGAGCAGTTGGGCTGGTCACTCCCCGTCACCGCTATGCCCAACTGGGTGCGCGGCCTGCCCGGTGATCCTGATAATGACAATACCGGCAGTTATCAGCTAGAAACCGACGAACTGGGCTTTCCTAGCCATCTTACCCAAGACGGCTGGGAAATCGACTACCGCGACTGGGAGAAAGTCGACGATTTATGGCTGCCACGGCGCATGGTCATGCACTACGATGATGTGCGTATTACGCTGGTCGTCAACCAGTGGCAAGCTAGCGAAGAGTAAAGGTAACCGTTTCAATGAACGCGCCATTAACGCTTCCCGCGCCGGCCAAGCTTAACCGTATGCTGCATATAGTGGGCCGTCGTGAAGACGGCTACCACGCACTGCAAACGCTATTTCAGTTTATCGACCTGTGCGACCACCTTACGTTGGCCCCCCGCGATGACGGGGAAATTCAGTTAACCAGTGAGGTTAGCGGCGTTAGCCACGATGACAATTTGATCGTACGCGCCGCACGGTTATTGCAACAGCATAGCGGCACTGCACTAGGCGCTACGCTTACGATCGATAAGCAGTTGCCGATGGGAGGCGGTTTAGGGGGTGGCAGTTCCAACGCAGCCACCGCATTAGTGGGGCTCAACCACCTCTGGCAGCTCAATCTGCCGTTAGTCGAACTAGCTCGTCTGGGGCTTCAGCTGGGGGCCGATGTGCCGGTATTCGTACATGGCCATAGCGCCTGGGGCGAAGGCGTTGGCGAACGGCTTACCCCGGTGACGCTTGATACCCCTTGGTTTGTGATTATTCACCCGGGTATTAGTGTGTCTACGTCAGGCGTCTTCCAAGACCCGCAATTGACACGTGACAGCCGCCCCATTACTATGGCGCGCGCACTGCAGGGGGGAGCGCAGGAGTGGCGCAATGACTGTGAGGCCGTGGTAAAGGAACGCTATCCGCCAATTGCGGAAGCCCTGAACTGGCTTGCACAGCACGCACCTAGTCGGTTGACCGGCACGGGGGCTTGTCTATTTGCTGCTTTCGATACACAGCAATCGGCACAAGCAATCGCGCAATTAGCGGGACAACATTGGCCGGCATGGGTAGCACGCGGACTCAACACCTCTCCCCTACATGATGCTCTGGGCTATTTATAGTTCCGCTCTGGGCAGCTAAAAGCGCCCGGTCAGTGCGTTAGGTTATTGCTGGGGTATCGCCAAGTGGTAAGGCACCGGTTTTTGGTATCGGCATTCCCAGGTTCGAATCCTGGTACCCCAGCCAACCCAACAATGGCCTGCGTTTTTTCCCCTGATCCCCAACACTGCAAAGGTGGCTGCGCGTGTCAAAATTGATGGTTTTCGCCGGGAACGCCAATCCCGCACTCGCTCAAAAAATTGCCGAGAGCTTAGACAGCCGTATGGGTAACGCTACGGTGGGTCAATTCAGCGACGGCGAAATCGCAGTCGAGATCAATGAGAACGTGCGCGGTAAGGATGTCTTCATTCTACAATCCACCTGTGCACCGACAAACGACAATCTGATGGAGTTGATCCTGATGGTCGACGCACTGCGTCGCGCCTCGGCAACTCGCATCACGGCGGTACTTCCCTACTTTGGCTATGCTCGCCAGGATCGCCGCGTGCGCTCCGCACGGGTACCGATTTCCGCCAAAGTAGTGGCGGACATGATGGTTAAAGCAGGCGTTGACCGCGTGATGACCATGGATCTACATGCTGATCAGATCCAGGGCTTCTTTGATGTTCCTGTGGACAACGTCTACGGCTCTCCCATTCTGCTGGATGATATCGAGCGTCAGAATTACAGCGACCTCGTCGTTGTTTCCCCTGACGTGGGCGGCGTTGTTCGCGCCCGTGCCATCGCCAAACAGCTGAATGCCGATCTCGCCATTATCGATAAGCGTCGCCCTCAGGCCAACCAGGCCCAGGTGATGCATATCATCGGCGAGATTGAGGGCCGCACCTGTGTCGTAGTCGACGACATGATCGACACCGCAGGCACGCTGTGTAAAGCCGGTGAAGCGTTAAAAGATCACGGCGCCAAGCGCGTGGTGGCCTATGCGACACACCCGATCCTGTCCGGCCCTGCGGTCGATAATATTACCAACTCCGTACTGGATGAAGTGGTGGTGACCGACACCATCCCGCTATCTGACGTTGCCCGTCGTAGCGGAAAAATTCGCCAGTTGAGCGTTGCTGGACTGATCGCAGAAGCGATTCGCCGGGTCAGCAACGAAGAATCTGTCAGCGCGATGTTCCACTAATCCGCTGACGATACAGCCCCCTTTTGGGGCCACGGAAACGTCGTCGTCTGGTCGCGGTCGGCGGCGTCTTCCTTACTTAAACTAAGAGGCAATTCCATGTCTGATTTTATCCTGAAAGCCAGCGTTCGTAACGACCTGGGGAAAGGTGCGAGCCGCCGCCTGCGTCGTGCGAACCAGCAAGTGCCGGCCGTTGTATACGGTGGCGAAAAAGGCGCGCAGTCCATCGCTGTTGAAAAAACCGCTTTCTACAAAGCGATTGAAGATGAGTCTTTCTTCTCTTCCGTCATCAAACTGATGATCGAAGGCAAAGAAGAGCAAGTCGTTGTTCGTGACCTGCAGCGTCACCCTTTCAAGCCGTTGCTGACCCACGCCGACTTCCTGCGCGTTGATGCGACTCACGAAATCACCATCAACGTGCCACTGCACGTGACGGGCGAAGAGAAGTGTGTCGGTATCAAAGACCAAGGCGGCGAACTGCACGTACTGGCCAACGAAGTGGCGATCAGCTGCTTGCCGAAAGACCTGCCTGACTTTATCGAAGTCGACATCGCTGCCGTTGAGCTTGGCACGACACTGCACCTGTCTGACCTTACCCTACCGGCCGGCGTCACCTCAGTTGACCTGTCCCACGGTGAAGAGCACGACAATGCAGTACTCAGCATCACGAAAGTAAAAGTGCGTGCTGATGCAGAAGATGAAGATGGTGAAAGCGAAGGCGAAGAAGACAGCAGCGCCGAGTAAGTATCCCGTTAAGCATCTTATTGGGGCCATGCCTGCATGGCCCTTGTGATGCTGACACGATGTTAGAATCAAGCGCCTCGGCGCTTGATTTTTTTTAGGGCCGTCGCTGGCGCGGCGTCAACCATGTTTTCTGGATTGTTTTAGTCTTCTGGATAGTTTTGGTCTCCTGAATATTTTGTGCGAGGTGGGAAGATGAGCCAGGTAACAGCCATTATTGGATTAGGCAACCCCGGAGCGGAATATGAAGCCACGCGCCATAACGCCGGTTTCTGGCTGGTAGAGGCTATTGCGCAGAGCGCCCATGCAGAGCTACGACCGGAAAAGAAATTTTTCGGCCACTACGCCAAGGTACGCCTAGGCGACCATGAACTGCACCTGCTCAACCCTGCCACCTTTATGAATCGCAGTGGCGCCGCGGTGGCAGCCTTGTGCCAGTTTTTCAAACTTGCCCCTGAAAACCTACTGGTCGCCCACGACGAGCTCGACCTCCCCCCCGGCCAAGCACGCTACAAAACCGGTGGCGGGCATGGAGGCCACAATGGCCTGCGCGATATTATTAGCGCACTAGGCGGCCAGAAGCAGTTTCACCGGGTACGAATTGGCATTGGTCACCCCGGCGAGGCACGCCAAGTCACTAATTATGTACTGGGGCGTCCCGGCAAGGCCGAACACGAGGCCATTGTTCGCGCCATGGACGAGTGTGTCACCACCCTACCGCTAGCGCTCGCGGGAGACTGGGCCAAAGCAATGAACCAGCTGCACAGCCTCAAGCCAGCATAGACGCCGCCAAAAGCTGTTAAGTTACGCCGGTAGCTGATGGCTAGCGCATCTCGTAGAATGGCGATTACTTTTACGCCCTACCACCTTATTCTCAGGAACATTTTATGGGTTTCAATTGCGGCATCGTCGGCCTGCCTAACGTCGGCAAGTCCACACTATTCAATGCACTGACCAAGTCAGGCATCGATGCAGAAAACTTCCCCTTCTGTACCATTGAGCCGAACGTGGGTATCGTGCCGATGCCGGATCCGCGCCTTGATAAGCTCGCCGAGATCGTCAAGCCGCAAAAAGTACTGCCGACCACCATGGAGTTCGTCGACATTGCTGGCTTGGTCGCCGGGGCCTCCAAAGGTGAGGGCTTAGGCAACAAGTTTCTGGCTAACATTCGTGAAACCCAGGCGATTGCTCATGTGGTGCGCTGCTTCGATAACGACAACGTTATCCACGTAGCCAACCAGGTCGACCCGCGCGCCGATATCGAAACGATCAATTTAGAGCTGGCGCTGGCCGACCTGGATACTGTCGAAAAAGCCAGCCAGCGTCTGGTTCGTTCGGTGAAAGGCGGTGATAAAGAGGCCATTGCCACTAAGGCGATTCTTGATCGTATTCAGCCCCACGTTGCGGAAGGCTTACCGCTACGCAGCTTTGGCTTAAGCGAGGAAGAGCAGCGACAGGTGAAGAGCTTCGGCTTTTTGACTCTGAAGCCAACTATGTACATCGCTAACGTCAATGAAGATGGTTTTGAGAACAATCCTTACCTGGATATTGTTAACGAAATCGCCGCTGAAGAAGGCGCGCTTGTGGTGCCTGTTTGCAATCAGCTGGAAGCCGAAATTGCCGAGCTGGATGATGAAGAGCGCTCGATGTTCTTAAGTGAGATGGGCATGGATGAACCAGGCCTTGATCGTGTCATTCGCGCGGGCTACTCACTGCTGGGTCTGCAAACCTACTTCACTGCCGGTGTTAAAGAAGTGCGCGCCTGGACAGTGAAAGAAGGTGCCACAGCCCCAGAAGCCGCTGGCGTGATTCACACCGACTTCCAAAAAGGCTTTATCCGTGCTGAAGTGGTTGCCTATGAGGACTTCGTATCGCTAGGCGGTGAGCAGGCAGCCAAAGACGCCGGGAAATGGCGCCTGGAAGGCAAAGAGTACATTGTCAAAGATGGCGATGTGGTGCACTTCCGCTTTAATGTGTAAGCGGCAACACCCATACGACCAGCAATAAAACATTGACTGAAGGCGGGGTTATCAGTATCATTCGCCCCCGTTGAAAGGCTACGTAGCTCAGCTGGTTAGAGCACATCACTCATAATGATGGGGTCCCCTGTTCAAATCAGGGCGTAGCCACCAAGCATATTAAAAGCCCGCTAATTTTATTTAGCGGGCTTTTTTGTGCTGCCAATTTGTGTAGCCAAGCTTTTATTGCTAAGTAAAACTCAGCTATTTGCTTGGACTAGCTTAACGCAGGACGGTTTAGAAATAGCGTTAGGGCGCGGGTTAGATACTCGACATCTTTAGTACCCGCGGTTTCCCGAATCGAATGCATCGCCCATTGAGGCACCCCCACATCAATAGTGGGCACACCCAGCTCGGTGGCGGTAATCGGGCCAATCGTACTGCCACAGCCCATATCCGCCCGGGTAACAAACGACTGCACGGGTACGTCAGCCTCACGACAGACATCGCGAAACAGCGCACCAGTGACACTATTGGTGGCGTAACGCTGGCTGGAGTTCACCTTGATGACCGGGCCACCATTAATCGCTGGACCATGGCGCTCATCGTGCTTGTCGCGAAAGTTAGGATGCAGTGCGTGGGCATTATCGCAAGAAATCATCAGCGACGACTGAATCAGTTGAATCAGCGACTCGTCGTCTCCCTTGCCCACCTGGCCATTAATGCGCTTTAGCACATCCGCCAAGAATGGGCCTTGGGCACCACAGGCACTGGCACTGCCGACTTCCTCGTGATCGTTGGCCACCAACAAAGCGCCTTGACTGCCATCGCAAGCCAAGAGTGCCTCTAAACCGATGAAGCAGGAGAGCAAGTTATCCAACCGGGCGCTGGCCACCAGTTCATGCTTAACACCGACCAGGGACGGTGGCTGAACATCGTAAAAGCCTAATTCAAAGTCCACTACTTCCACTGCACGCAGGCCGTGCTGCTCTTCTAACCACTGCGCCACTAGCTCGCCTAGCGTAGCCGTATCGCTCTGCATCAATACTGGCGCCATTTGCGTCTGCGGGTTAATCGGCCGTCCTGCGTTGACATCACGATCCAGGTGAATCGCCAGGCTCGGCACCATGGCAATTGCCTGATCGACATTAAGCAACACGCTTTCCAAGCGACCATCGGCATGGCGCACATGCACACGCCCTGCCAGCCCCAGGTCACGGTCAAACCACGGCGCTAACAAGACACCGCCATACACCTGCACTCCCAACTGTAGCCAGCCTGCAGAGCACTGCGTGGCGTTAGGCTTTAGATGCAGCCCCGGGCTATCGGTGTGGGCACCGATCATACGCAGCGCCGTCACTTCAGACTCAGGCAACTGAAAAGCAATAATCGCCGAATCATTACGGGTGACATAGTAGCGCTTGCCCGGGGTTAGCTGCCAATTGGCCTTCTCTTCCAGCCGCTGAAAACCAGCTTGCTCCAATCGCTCAGCCATATTGCCTGCAGCGTGCCACGGGGTCGGTGATTGGCGCAGAAAATCGCATAACCGCGTTAAACGATCAGCGTTGAAAGTCTCGGACATGGAAATCCTCATAACAGTAATGATTGAGTCTCATCGCGCAGTCGACCTGCTACAATACTCCCTCGACCTACGCAACTCATGGGTCATATGCGAGTCTAGGGAAGAATGAGTGTACACAAATCCGGGAGAGCTTGACTGATGAGCTTGTTTGCAACGCTTTCGCGTTCGGTCGCCCTGGCTGTCATGCTGGTTGTTACCAGCCCAGCCGCCTTAGCGCAACTTGAGCCGACCAACGAACAACGCCAGGCGGCAGTGGAAATTGCGGACTCGCTCCGCTACGGCCATTATGCTGACATTACATTTGATGAAGCGTGGTCGCAGGATGCTTTCCAACGCTATTTGGATATTCTGGACGGCCAGCGCGCCTACCTGCTGCGCAGTGATATCGAGCCCTATCGTCACTTAGAGACGGGCATGGCAGACGCTCTTTTCAATGGTGAGTTGGATGATGCGTTTGATCTCTATAACACCTTTAGTGATCGGCAACGGTCGCGCCTTGAGTCGCTACTGGCAAAGCTGGACGAAGGCCTTGATTTCGATTTTGAAAGCAACGAGCGTTTAGAAATTGATCGTGAAGAGGCGCCCTGGGCATCCCGGCAAAGCGAGCTTGACGAGCTATGGCGCAAGCGGCTTAAAAACGACGCCTTAACGCTCGCCCTGACCGATCAGGATAGCGAACAGATTGAAGACAACCTGCGCCAGCGCTATGAAGGCCAACTAACGCGACTGGAGCAAACCGAGTCTGAAGATGTATTTGGCGTACTGATGGCAGCCGTTACTAGCAGTATCGACCCACATACTGGCTACCTCTCCCCTCGCCAGGGCGAATCCTTCGATATTCAGATGAGCCTCTCCCTTGAGGGCATTGGCGCCCTACTTCAGTCCGATGGTGAATATGTCAAAGTTTCCAGCCTTGTGCCCGGCGGCCCAGCGGAGCGCGCCGGCGTACTTGAGCCAGCGGATCGCATCATCGCCGTAGGCCAGGAAGAGGGTGAGATGGTCAATGTGGTCGGCATGCGCCTGGACAACGTGGTGGATCTGATTCGTGGCCCCAAAGGCTCCGTTGTTCGCTTGGACGTGGTACCTGCCCAAGCGGTGGATATGACCCGCTCGCAAACCGTTGAGATTACCCGTGACACCGTTAGCCTTGAAGACCAAGCCGCCCATGGCGAAGTGATTGAAGTCGAGCGTGATGGAGAACCTCACCGCTTAGGGGTGATTAACATCCCGACGTTCTACGTCGATTTTGACGCCTGGCAAGCGGGTGAAGAGGAGTATCGCAGCACTACTCGCGATGTTGCCAAAGAAGTCGAACGCCTTAAAGAAGAGGGCGTGGAAGGTATCGTGCTTGACCTACGCAACAACGGCGGCGGTGCGCTCCAGGAAGCCAACTCGCTTATTGGCCTGTTTATCGACCGCGGCCCCACCGTACAAGTGCGCGATGCCCAGGGGCGCATTCAACTGTATGGCGACAGCGAAGCAGGGACACTTTATGACGGCCCGCTAGGGGTGCTGGTGAATCGCCTCTCCGCCTCTGCCTCTGAGATTTTTGCCGGTGCGATTCAGGATTATGGTCGCGGTTTAGTATTGGGCACGCCGACGTTTGGCAAAGGCACCGTGCAGACGCTCAACGAGCTGAGCCATGGTCAGATCAAACTGACTCGCGCCAAGTTCTACCGCATTTCTGGCGACAGCACCCAGAACCGCGGCGTTGAGCCGGACATCGACTTCCCCAGCCTGATTGACCCCGAGCGGATTGGTGAGAGCAGCCTGGATAATGCCCTGGCCTGGGACACCGTTCAGAACGTCCAGTATCGCCGCTATGGCGAACCTGAAACCATGCTGGATAAACTGATAGCCCAGCACGACGCACGCGCCCAGGACAACGCCAACTTCCGCTATTTAGAGCGTCAGTCCACGCTGGCCCGCCAGTTACGCGAGCAGCATACCAGCGTGAGCCTAAATCGCGAGCAGCGTAAGCGTGAAATGGAAGCCCAGGAAGCCGAGCAGCTTTCGCTGGAAAACCAACGCCGCCGAGCACTGGGCCTTGAAGAACTGGATGAGTGGATGGATGCTCGTACGGATGCCACCGAAAGCGTCACAGAAGGAATTGAGGACGCAGAGGCAACCCAAGACAGTGAAGGGGAAAGCGACGAAGATGACGCACTGGCTGTTGATCGCGCCTATGTGCTCGAATCGGCTGAAATCCTGCTCGACTACGCCCGCCTGCAAGACACTCAGCGGTTAGCCGCAAAGCGCTAAGTACGCCGAGTTAAAATAAGCTAGTTAAAAAAACGCCGCCCCTTCGCAAGGGGCGGCGTTTTGGTTTTAACGTTTTGGCTTTAACCCTGGTTTCAACAGAGCGCCGCCAGGCGGGCTGGCCGGTCACCCATTTTGGTTAAGCGCCGAGTCAGCGCAGCTAACTGGGCGGCACTGCCCTGGCCACCCGCGCGAATCACCTCATGAGCCCAGGCAGGCAACTGGGGGGCAAGCCGGTAATAGACCCACTGCCCCTCACGCTGATCACTCAGCAACCCACACTGACGCAGCTGAGCCAAATGACGCGATACTTTAGGCTGGGACTCCTGCAGCGCATAAGTCATTTCGCACACGCAAAGCTCCTGCTCTTGAGCCACCAGCAGCACCAGCATCAAACGCGTCTCATCGCTTAAACATTTAAACACCTGCAAGGCTTGCGGTGTATTCACTTTGCCCACCATAAACTTCCCAGACTGATTGACTATGTGTAGTTTACGCCACAAGAACCGTTAGCAGTAAGCACCACGCGAATGCGCGGCATTCAGGCACAGAAAAACACCCAGATGCCATTAAGCAGCGGGTATTAAAGAAACAGTGAGACTTAGACTAACAGGGGGATTAAATGGCTCCTCGAGCAGGACTCGAACCTGCGACCCAATGATTAACAGTCATTTGCTCTACCAACTGAGCTATCGAGGAACAGTGCACTACCTGTTATATGAAGATATCCCCGTATCGGCATATCTTAAACAGCTAGCTAATGCGCAGTACCTGTGAAGTACTGATGTGATAACTTGGCTCCTCGAGCAGGACTCGAACCTGCGACCCAATGATTAACAGTCATTTGCTCTACCAACTGAGCTATCGAGGAACATCTTAAGCTATTTTTTCATAAGCGCTGTCTTTTCAAACGCTATCGTGTTTAAAGCGAAACCAAAATTGCTAATAACTTCCAGCAATTGATTGGCTCCTCGAGCAGGACTCGAACCTGCGACCCAATGATTAACAGTCATTTGCTCTACCAACTGAGCTATCGAGGAACTGCTCAAACACGGTGCGTAGTATACCCATAGAATCGTGAGGGTCAAGTATCGATTATGGATGAACGCTAGCCGCTGGTTTCTTGTATCCGTATAATGCGCCAACTAACGATAGCGGTTCGGGCACTATCACTGCCGACCGCACGACGACACTCCATTCATCCTCGTCCCCCGACGACTCATAGATGACAGGTACCGATGGCGAAGAAGCTCTTCATCAAAACGCACGGCTGCCAAATGAACGAGTACGACTCCTCCCGCATGGCGGATCTACTCGGCGAATCTCACCAGCTCGAACTCACTGATAATGAGCGTGAAGCCGATGTCATTCTGTTAAACACCTGCTCGATTCGCGAAAAAGCGCAGGAAAAAGTTTTTCATCAGCTGGGACGCTGGAAAAAACTTAAAGACGCCAATCCCAACCTGGTGATTGGCGTGGGCGGCTGCGTGGCAAGCCAGGAAGGCGAAGCCATTCGCAAGCGCGCGCCTCACGTGGACATGGTGTTCGGGCCGCAAACCCTGCACCGCGTACCCTCAATGCTGGATGCCCGTGGCAATAATCAGATTGCGGCGGTAGATGTCACCTTTCCAGAGATCGAAAAATTCGACCACCTGCCCAAGCCCTCTTCTGATGGCGCAACGGCGTTTGTGTCGATCATGGAAGGTTGCTCAAAGTACTGCACCTTCTGCGTGGTGCCCTACACCCGCGGTGAAGAAGTCTCGCGCCCCTTTGAGGCGGTAATGGATGAAGTCATTCACCTTTCCGACCAGGGCGTGCGCGAGATCAACCTGTTGGGCCAGAACGTCAATGCCTACCGCGGTGAAAACCAGCTTGGCGATGAAATCGACCTGGCCGAACTGATTGCCTGCGTTGCGGCGGTTGAGGGCATTGACCGCATCCGCTTTACCACCTCACACCCGGTGGAGTTTACCGACAGCCTAGTTGACGCCTTTGCCGATATCCCTGAGCTGGTGAGCCACCTTCACCTGCCGGTACAGTCGGGTTCAGACCGTATTCTTACTGCCATGAAGCGCGGGCATACGGCGGCCGAATACATTGAAAAGATGGAGCGCATCCGCGCCAACCGCCCGGACATCAGCTTCTCTTCTGACTTCATCATCGGCTTCCCTGGCGAAACAGAAGAAGATTTTGAAGCGACGATGAATTTAATTCATCAAATCGGCTTCGATCATTCGTTCAGCTTCGTTTACTCCGCACGCCCCGGCACACCTGCTTCTGGCCTGCCGGATGAAACACCGGAGAGTGTCAAAAAGCAGCGTCTGGCGATTCTGCAGGAGCGGATCATTCAGCAAACCGCGCAAATTAGCCGCCGCATGGTCGGCAGCACACAGCGTGTACTGGTTAACGGCTTTTCGCCCCGCGACCCCGGCCAGCTCTCAGGGCGTACCGAGAATAACCGAGTGGTTAACTTCCGCGCTGCCAACCCCACCGAACTAATCGGCTACTTTGTCGATGTAGAGATCACCGAGGCATTTCCCAATTCGCTACGCGGTGAGCTTGCCTCACCTGAGCGCTATTGATTGTTTAACGCATTTATAAATGCCCGATAACGAGTGCGAGAACAGGTTGTAGCGAGGGTCTTTTGCCAGGGCCGGAAAGGGTTCCCAACAATTCCGGCATTTCCGCCATCCATGGCGGTCAGATGGCAAAAGTAGCGCCCAAGGAAGGGTTCACAGCGCCCTCGCGGAAACCTGCTCTCGGCACCGTACTGTATAAAGTACCTTTCAGTTAGCATAGATCATTGCCCCGCTTCTGGTGGGGCAGTAAGCTGAACGATACACACACTAACGAGGGGTTCCCCACTCTTGAGCCAGCCAACACCTCAGGCCAATCGCATCATCACCTTAAGCCTTGAACCCAATGATCCGCAGCGCCTTGCTAGCCTTTGCGGCCAGCAGGACGAGCATTTGAAGCTGATTGAAAGCCGCCTAGATGTGACGCTGCGCAACCGGGGCAATGTGTTCCAACTGGCGGGCCCAGCCAACCGCATCAAAGCAGCGGCGAACGTGTTGGAACACCTCTATCGCGAAACAGCGGCGAGCGAACTTGAGGCCGACACTGTGCACCTGTTCCTGCAAGAGTCCGGGCTTGAAGCGCTGGAAGAGGAAGCTGACGGCGTCGGCAGCAGCGATGAAGTGATCATGCGCACCCCACGCACCATGATCAAACCGCGCGGGCTCAACCAGCAGCGCTACGTATCAAGTATCCGTGAACACGACATCAATTTCGGCATTGGCCCTGCGGGTACCGGTAAAACCTACCTCGCTGTTGCCGCCGCGGTTGAGGCACTCAACCAACAGGAAGTACGCCGCATCCTGCTCGTGCGCCCGGCGGTGGAAGCGGGTGAAAAACTTGGCTTCTTGCCCGGCGACCTGGCCCAGAAAATCGATCCCTACCTGCGGCCCCTTTACGATGCCCTGTATGAAATGATTGGCTTCGAGCAGGTGGCAAAACTGATTGAGCGTCAGGTGATTGAGATTGCCCCGCTGGCCTATATGCGTGGCCGCACACTCAATAACTCCTACATCATTCTGGATGAGAGCCAGAACACCACCCCGGAGCAGATGAAAATGTTCCTGACCCGGATTGGCTTTGGCTCCACCGCCGTGATTACCGGCGACGTGACCCAGGTCGATCTCCCCAAAGGCCAGCGTTCAGGGCTGATTCAGGTGCTCGACGTGTTGAAAGACACTCAAGGCATCGGCGTCACCCACTTTGCCGCCAAGGATGTGGTACGCCACCCGCTGGTACAGCGCATTATCGAAGCCTACGATATGTTCGAATCCCAGCAGGAAGTGGAAGAGCGTGCTCGCCGCGAGGCACGCCAGCAAGAGCGTGACGCACGTATGCAGGCACGCGAAGACGCATGGGATAGTTCGCGATGAGCGAGGCCATTGAAGTCATCGTTGATCGTCAGGCGGCGATTGACGAACCACTGCTACCCAGCCTGCCACAGCTCACCCAATGGGTGGGCTGTGTGTTTGCCCACCACCCTGACGATCAGCGTCTTGAAGTGACTATTCGCTTTGTGGATGAGCTTGAAAGCCAAACGCTCAACCGTGATTACCGCGGCAAAGACAAAACCACCAACGTGCTGTCATTCCCTTTTGAGAGCCCGCCGGGTGTGGATTTACCGTTACTCGGCGACCTGGTGATTTGCCATGCCGTGGTGGCCAAAGAAGCCAACGAGCAAAACAAGTCGATCGAGCACCACTACGCCCATATGGTCGTGCATGGCATCTTGCATTTAATGGGCTACGATCATATTGATGATCACGAGGCCGAGGAAATGGAGCAGTTTGAGCGCGAGCTGTTAGCCGAGCTAAGCATTCCTGATCCGTATGCTGACAGCCCCCCCGCTCAATAGGGAACACGCTTAGCCCCTTACCTCTTTATTATTTAGCGGTGAGTGCGTTAAATCACGTAACAACTAATCTGGTACTATCCCCCGTTTCAGTGATAAAACAGCTACCTGACGACATGGTTTATATAACGATGTCGTCAACGAGATAGCAACTGTCTGCCCGCAAACGAGAGAATTGACGCATGAGCGAAGACCGATCGAGCAACCCCAATCAAAAATCCTGGCTCGAGAAACTCTTTGGCGCCCTTTCCGGAGACAATGACGAACCCAGCTCACGCGATGAGCTGATGACGTTTTTACGCCATACCGCAGGGAAATTAAAGCTGGATCAAGACGCCATTATGATCATCGAAGGGGCGCTTGATATCAGCGATCAGCAGGTTCGTGAAGTGCTAATACCTCGCTCCCAGGTCTCAGCCATCGCTCTGGATCAAACCAGCGACGGCTACCTACCACTGATTCAGGAAACCGGCCACTCCCGCTACCCGGTGATTGGCGAAAATCTGGACGATGTAAAAGGCATTCTGCTGGTAAAAGATTTACTCCCCCTGCTCTCCCAGACACAGGCCCAGCGTGATGCGTTCAAGTTAGATGACATTTTGCGCCCCGCGATGTTTATCCCTGAATCAAAACGGCTAAACAGCCTACTCAAAGAGTTTCGGGATACCCACAATCACATGGCAGTGGTGGTGGATGAATACGGCGGCACCGCGGGCATTATCACCATCGAAGATATTCTTGAGCAGATCGTTGGCGACATCGAAGATGAGCACGATACCGATGAAGAGGACGATATCCGCGAAATAGAGAATGGCCGCTACGCCATTCGCGCACTGACCCCCATCGAAGATTTCAACGAACGCTTTGACACCGAGTTCTCTGACGATGAGTTCGATACCGTTGGCGGCCTGGTAATGCAGCAGTTTGGCCATCTACCGCGGCGCGGTGAACACACCATTCTGGGCGGCTGGCGGTTTGTGATTCTCAATGCTGACACCCGACGCATCCGTCTACTCGAAGCCTATCGCGACACCCGCCGCGATGACGAAGAGGATGATGACCAGGAGAACAAGCCAGCCTAGGCGCTTGTTGTCGCGCTGTTTTCTCTCCACTCCCTCGCACTTTACCGTAGATAGGTTATCGCTATGGGTTTACCCCCCGCGTTTTTGTTACAGCTGCTTGCCGCCCTGGTGGCGGGCGGTTTCACCACCCTAACGGCTTCCCCTTTTGAGCTTTGGTGGCTTGGCCCGGTGGCAATTGGCTTACTCTATGTGGGCCTGCACACTTTAACCCCCTCCCAAGCGGCCCTGAAGGGCTGGTTATATGGCGTGGCACTGTTCGCCAGCGGCACCTCTTGGGTGTATGTCTCTATCCACGACTATGGCTACACCGGTGTACCGCTAGCTGTTTTCCTAACAGCGCTGTTTGTGACGATTCTGGCGCTGTTTTTTGCCGGCACTTTCTGGCTCTACCGGCGCTTCACCTCCGCCCGGCTTGCGTTTATCAGCTTTGCTGGCGCCTGGGTACTGGGCGAGGTGCTACGCACCTACTTGTTTACCGGCTTTCCCTGGCTGTTGCTGGGCTCTGGCTACGTCGACTCGCCGCTGGCTGCCTGGGCACCCGTTGGCGGCGTCTACCTGCTCTCGCTGCTGGTCGCACTTAGCGGTGCGCTTGGCGCTGAACTACTGCGGCGCCGTCAGTGGTGGACACTTGCGCCACTGGCGGCTATTTGGCTAATTCCCTTGGCACTCCCCCATCAGTGGACCACGCCTGTGGACGAGCCCACGCGCGTGGCACTGCTACAGGGCAACCTGCCGCAGTTGCTGAAGTGGACGCCCGAAGGGCAGCGCACGGCGGCGAATACCTATAGCAACCTCACCCGCGAAGTCGCCGATGAGGTTGACCTGATCATCTGGCCAGAAACCGCCCTGCCAATGATGGAGACCCAGGCTCGCCCGGTGCTGGAGCGGGTGCAAGCGAACCTACCGCCCGACGTCGCTCTGCTCACCGGCATCGTTCAGCGCGACGAGCAGGAGCGTTACTTCAATAGCGTGATTGGCGTCGGCGACGTAGAGGGCAGCTACCAGAAAGAACACCTGGTGCCTTTTGGTGAGTACCTGCCGCTGGAGAGTGTACTCCGCGGGGCGATTGATTTTTTTGACCTGCCCATGTCGACCTTTACCAAAGGTGAGCATGAGCAAACACCGATGCAGGCCGCCGGGATTCATATTGGTAACGCTATTTGCTATGAGATCATCTACCCACAGCTAGTCGCCCGCCGAGCCCAAGACAGCGGTGTCATCATGACGGTGTCTAACGACACCTGGTTTGGCGCCTCAATTGGCCCCCACCAGCATCTGCAGATGGCACGCCTACGCGCGCTAGAGAATGGACGCTATGTGATCCGCGCCACCAGCAATGGCATTACCGCTATTATCGATTCCAGTGGGCGCATTGTTGAACGCGCGCCGCAGTTTGAGACAACCACGCTCACCGGTGAGTTTTACGCCATGGAGGGTCTAACGCCTTTCACCCGCTTGGGTAGCTGGCCAGCTTGGCTGTTAGCAGGCTTGATGCTCTTGCCCGGCGTGGTGGCAGCAAGAGTCACACGCCAACCACGAAGTTGAAACGCCTCAGGCGCTAAAGTGGCTAGCTAGAAAAACGGCCCGAGTCCTCTGCAGGACTCGGGCCGTTTTGTTTTGCTCCAGCTAGCTACCTACCTGAGTGGATAGATAGGCAGCTAGACAATCCGTTATTTAGGCTGCACTGTTTTTTAGCGTGGCCATATCAATCACGAAACGATAGCGCACATCGCCTTTTTCCATGCGCTCAAAACCTTCGTTAATGTTATTGATATCGAGCATCTCGATATCACAGGTAATGCCCTGATCGGCGCACAGCTTGAGCAGCTCTTCAGTCTCCGCAATGCCACCAATTAGTGAACCGGCAACCACACGACGCTTAAAGACCAAATTGAACGCTTCAATAGCAGGCTCAATGGGCTCTAACAAGCCGACAATGATATGGGTACCGTCATACTTCAACGACGTTAGGTAGGGGTTTAGATCGTGTTGGACAGGTACGGTGTCGAGCATGAAATCAAAGGTTTCAGCCACGGCATCCATTTGTGCCTGGTCGCTGGAAACCACCACGTGGTCTGCACCGTTACGCTTCGCTTCTTCAACCTTGGCGTCGGAACGGGTGAACACCGTGACTTCAGCGCCCAACGCTTTGGCCAATTTAACGCCCATGTGGCCTAAGCCACCCATACCGATCACACCGACTTTATGGCCTTTGCCCACGCCGTGATGCTTGAGCGGTGAGTAAGTCGTTACACCGGCGCATAGAATCGGCGCCGCTGAGGCCAGATCAATACCATCAGGCATCTGTAGCACAAAGTGCTCGCTCACCACGATGGAATCGGAGTAGCCACCCTGGGTTAGGGTGCCATCCTGACGATCTTCGCTGCCGTAGGTCATGGTGAAGCCTTCCAGGCAGTACTGCTCTACGCCATCTTTACAGGCAGCACAGGTACGGCATGAATCGACCATGCAACCGACACCCACCAGGTCACCGGCTTTAAAACGCGATACTTTATCGCCCACAGAGGTCACGCGTCCGACAATCTCATGGCCAGGTACGACGGGATACTGGCTCATGCCCCAGTCATTGCGAGCAAAATGCAGATCGCTGTGGCAGACACCACAGTAGAGAATTTCGATGGCGACGTCATCGGGGCGCGGCTGGCGACGATCAAAAGTAAACGGTGCTAAGGGCTTATCGGCAGCGAATGCGGCGTAGGATAATGCTTGGCTCATCGGTGAAACTCCTTATCAGCAAAAGACTGCCATATAAATCAGCAGACATTTCCCCGCATGCGAGGTATGCCGATAGTATTCGCCTAATCAGTGATGATAGCGATGAACGAAGCTACGTCATTTTTGCCAAATACTCCGACACCACGTAATAAAATAACAAAAAATAGCCATAAATCGTTATGATTATACAAAAACCACCAGAAACCCGAGAGAAACCCTCATGACCTCCACCGCTCAGGCTGGCAATGCGCTGGCTGCCGTTATCGCGCCACTGGTTAAAAGCGACGGAATCAATAACACGCAGCTACCCGGCGTGTCGTTACTCTGTTTAAGCCGCCATCAGGTACGTACGCCACTGCTCTATGAGCCGAGCCTGACCATCATTGCCCAGGGGCGTAAAATGGGTTATCTGGGTGATCGCGAAATCTATTACGACCCCGGCCACTACTTAGTGCAAACGCTACCACTGCCCTTTGAGTGCGAAACCTACGGCTCGCCGGAAGCCCCTTTGCTGGGTATATCGGTGCGCCTGGATCCGGCATTATTAAGCGAGATGGTGACAGCTATGGGCGATACCGGTCATCACGCCCAGGCACCGCTGCCAATGGCCTCGGTGGCCATGACAGAGGGCATGCAGGACGCCGTATGGCGCTTAGCGCGCACGCTAAACGTAGCGGTAGAGTGCAGCGCCATGGGCAACGCCCGCATTCGTGACGTGGTGTTTGAAGCGCTGAAGGGAGAACAGGGGCCTGCTTTACGGGCGCTCGTACTGGGGCATGGTAACTATTCACGCATTGTGCAGGTGCTCTCTAAGCTCCACACCCATTTTGCCGACGACTTTAGCGTGGAGCAGTTGGCAGCACAGGCCCATATGAGCCCCTCGACTTTTCACCAGCACTTTAAGCAAATTACCCGCTCATCACCGGCTCAGTACTTAAAGCGGTTGCGCCTAATCAAAGCGCAGCAGTTGCTGCTGCAGGATAATCACAACGTTAATCAGGCCGCTGCGGCGGTGGGTTACCGCAGCGTGCCTCAGTTTAGCCGTGACTATAAGCGCTACTTTGGCGAGCCCCCGCTTCAGCATCGCCGCCAGGAGCAAGCGTTACGCGCTTAAAACGAGATTTAATGCAGGGCTTATTTAGCAAACACCTGACTCATATCTTTAAACGCCTTGAACTCCAGGGCATTTCCGCAGGGGTCGAGCAGAAACATGGTGGCCTGCTCACCTACTTCGCCTTTAAAGCGAATATACGGCTCGATCACAAACTGCGTATCGCGCGATTTCAAGCGCTCGGCCAGGGCTTCCCACTCGTCCCACGCTAATATTACGCCAAAGTGCGGCACCGGGACGTTGTGCCCATCTACCGGATTAGTGTGGGCGCTCTCTTGCCCCGGCGTTTTGGGCTGCTCATGAATGACCAGTTGGTGGCCAAAGAAATTAAAGTCGACCCACTGCTCGCTGGAACGCCCCTCTTCCAGGCCAAACACATCGTTGTAAAACGCCCGCGCCAGCGCTACATCGTAAACAGGTATCGCCAGATGAAAGGGTGAAAGGCTCATGGTCATTCTCCACATTATTGGGTTTTATGAGGGTTAGCAGGCACTTTATGCAGCCCCGCTGTATTAATCCTAGGGCCGCTCATGGGAAAATAAAATCAATAACTATTTAGCTGATTCACAAAAAGGATTGATCAATGATCCGCGAGCTAAAAACGCTGATTGCGGTAGCACAGGAAGGCACCTTTGCCGCAGCGGGCAACAAAATTGGCCTGACTCAAGCGGCGGTAAGCGCACAAATGAAACGCCTTGAGGCAGAGTTGGGTATCCCACTGTTTGAGCGTAAAGGGCGTACCGCCATATTGACGCAGCGTGGGCAGGAAACGTTAAAGCAAGCTCATGCACTGCTCACCCTCTACAGCACACTGGGTGCGACGACTGCAGGCCAAGCCACCACTCAACGGGTCAACATTGGAGCCATCGCGTCCATACAGCGCTCGCTACTGCCCGATGCGCTGGCGCGCTTTCATCACACCTATAGCGAATGCCGCACCCGCGTGGTGCCAGGGCTCTCCATGGAGCTGGTGAATCAAGTCGACGCTGGGGAGCTGGATATGGCGGTGATTATTCGCCCGCCCTTTTCACTGCACAGCGATTTACGCTGGACGCCCCTTGCCCACGAGCCATTTCGTTTAATCGTGCCGCGCCATATTGAGGGCGATCACTGGCAGGAGCTGATCGCCCGCCAGCCGTTTGTCCGCTACGACCGTGCTTCCTTTGGGGGACGGCAGGTCGAACGCTTTCTGCGTGACAATCACTGCAATGTACGTGAAGTATGCGAAGTGGATGAACTAGAGGCCATCGTTAAACTGGTCGCCAAAGGGGTAGGCGTTGCTCTGGTGCCCCAAGCGATTGCACAGCAACCCTGGCCAGCGAAAGTGCGTGCGATTGATTTAGGCGAACGCACCTTTCACCGCGACATAGGGCTGATACATCCCAGTAGCGGCCATTTGAGCGAACCCGCCCGGGCGCTGGCCCAATTGATTGGCGAAATCGCCCAGCGGCCTGATAATGGCGCCTAAAATGTTTCTTTCAATATCAAAGGAGTAACTACATGAAACCAGAGGATCTGGAAAAGCTAGTGACGCGTACCATGCCCTTTGGCAAGTACGAGGGTCGGCTTATCGCTGACCTTCCCGGCCCTTATTTAAACTGGTTCGCTCGGGAGGGGTTTCCCTCCGGGGAAATTGGCCAACTGCTGCATCTGATGCACGAAATTGATCATAATGGGCTTGGCCCGTTGCTTGACCCACTGCGAAAAACGCCTAGCCAGCGTGGCGAAACTTAAGGCTGAGCGTTTTTATCTGCGTTCTCACGCTCGTCAAGAGCACCCTGAAACTCAGCGCGGTAAGCGGCCTCGTGCTGTGCGGTATCCGCAGGAAAGCGGCCTAAGGTGACCGCTAGTTCAAAAAAGCCAGCCGCAGGTAAATCGCCGCCTCGCCGGCTGACCACCAGTGCTGCGATGAAAGGCTTCTGCTGTGCGGCGTCTTCGCGCATTAACTGCTCTAACGCCTGAGTGACTTGAGCGATAGTCCGCGGCGGTGTTAGCGCTAGCGCGCTAGCCACCTGCTGATATGTCATTGGCAGGGCGTCACGCGGTGCGCTGAGCAGTAGCTGGCGAAGAGCGGCTACGTTATCGGTCATATATATCCTATCGTCAGGTTTTAACACGTTCACATTGCCCATTGACCCAGTGTTTGTGCTAAGAAATAGTTGTGCTAAGAATAGCGAAATACGCTGTGATAAGGAGAGAACATGGTAACGCGACTAACAACGGTACGCCCTCGTGGAGGCCGTTGGCCAGGCGTGCTAGCTGGCTTAGCCATTTTGCTGCTAGCGGTGGCGACCCTAATGATGGCGGGCTCCGGGCCTGCTTATCGGGGCGAATTTATCAGCCTAGGCGAGGCGTTCAACTTACTCCGTAACGGCGTTTATGCCGCTGGAGGAGCAGTCGCGGTCAGTATTGTCACGCTACTGTTTAGCCTGCTGGTTCATCGCTCTAGGCCCGCCTTAATAGCCACGCTGGTTATCGTCGCCGCTGCTGCACTGCTTTACGTACCCTGGCAGCATTGGCAACGCGCTCAACAAGTGCCCGCGATTCACGACATCACCACCGATACGCAGAACCCTCCTGTCTTTGAAGCGTTAGCTGACGCACGAGAAGCGGCGCCTAACGCGGTTGACTACCCGGGCGACGCCACCGCTCAGCAGCAGCAAGCAGCCTACCCTTATATCAAGCCGCTGGTCTTGGACGAGGCCCCACAAATGGTACTCGCTGCCGCACAAGCTGAGGCCGAAGAGGCTGGCTGGCGGATCGCACGAATTACCGACAACCACATAGAAGCCACCGCGACCACGCGCTGGTTTGGCTTTGAGGATGATGTGGTCATTCGCCTAACCGAGCTTGAGAACGGAGTACAGGTGGATATGCGCTCGGCATCACGTCTGGGTGCCAGCGACGTGGGCACCAACGCAGCGCGTATTGAAAAATTTTTAACGGCGCTGGAAGCGCGACTTGAGTGACCGCTTCAATAACGCCTTACTCACTCCCGTCAATGCAATGGATCACGTCTATTGCCGCCCTCGCGAGCTAAAATTTGCTCAGCATCCAGGGTGGCGATAGGCACTTGATGCTGGGTAGGAATATCACCCGTCAATTGAAGCGCCTGATAACGCAGAGCGCAAACGCGTAAAAACGAGGTAAAGTTACCCAAATCGTGCCCGGCGTCGATAGATTCATGATAAAGCCGAGTAATCATTTGGGCCGTGTTCATTCCATCACGCTGGGCAATCTCTTCGAGAATGTGCCAGAAGTAATTTTCCATTCGCACGCTGGTAACCATGCCATCGATACGCAGCGAGTGTGTCGCACTGCGCCACAGCTCTGGGTCGGCTTGAATAAACAGTTTACACATAGGCTGTCTCTCGGGGTGTTCGTAACCACACGCATTATCAGGAATCCTCTGATTAGAGCATAGCGGCAATTATTGGCACAGCAAACAAGAGCGCCCAGCGGGTGCTGGGCGCAAATTTCGTTAGGTTAGTGGGCCAAGCTCACTTATTCAGTAGCGCCATAAACTGCGCCAGCCAGGCTGGGTGGGCAGGCCATGCGGGGGCGGTGACCAGGTTGCCATCGGTTACCGCATCGGTCACTTCCAGGTTGGCAAAGTGGCCACCCGCAAGCTCTACTTCCGGCTGGCAGGCCGGGTAAGCGGAGCACTGCTTCCCTTCCAGTACTTTTGCAGCGGCTAATAGCTGAGCGCCGTGGCAAATCGCCGCCACGGGTTTATTGGTCTCAAAAAAGTGCTGAACCATGGTTAGCACCTCTTTGTTCAAACGAAGATATTCAGGTGCACGTCCACCAGGCACTACCAAGGCATCGTAATCGGCGGGATTAATGCTGGCAAAATCGGCATTCAGGGCAAAACGGTGGCCGGGCTTTTCGGAATAGGTTTGATCGCCTTCGAAGTCATGAATCGCCGTCGCCACAGTATCGCCCGAGGCTTTCCCGGGGCAAACTGCATCGACACGATGGCCGACTGCCATAAGTGCCTGAAATGGCACCATGGTTTCATAATCTTCAGTGAAATCGCCGGTGATCATTAAAATGCGCTTGCTGCTCATCTCAGTGCTCCTCTTGGTTATCTTATGGTTATTGATCGAGTGTTTGAGCACACGCAGGGCGTGTTAGATGAGACTAGCAAGCGCTTTCCGACAATAGGTAGTAATTGCTTACTACTGAGTCACTTTCTCCTGCTGCGGAAGCGCTAGATGCCGTTGCCCTGCCGCGTCGCCGACCCGAAAGCGCCCTACCAGTGAATGCATATCACCGGCACGATCATCCAGCGTATGGCTGGCAGTCGTCGCTTCTTGCACCAAGCGGGCGTTCTGGTGTGTCACCTGATCCAGCTGCGAAATTGCCTGGTTGATCTGATCAATACCAGCAGATTGCTCATGGGTCGCCCCAGCAATCTCGGTAACATAGCGCGTCACCTCTCCCAGGCTATCAATGATTTCCTGCAGGTGTTTGCTTGAGGCGTTTACCAGTTGCTCACCCTCGCTTACCTTGGCGACACTGTCGTCTACCAAATGACGAATTTGGGCCGCTTCATCGGCGCTACGTCCCGCTAATTTGCGCACTTCTTGGGCCACTACGGCAAACCCACGGCCCTGCTCACCCGCTCGCGCCGCTTCAACAGAAGCGTTGAGCGCCAGCAAGTTGGTTTGAAAAGCGATATCGTCAATGGCTTTGATGATCGAGGTAATCTTTTCGCTCGCCTCGCGGATATCACCCATTGCCGCCGTGGTGCGCGTTGATACCTCACCAGCGGCACGGGCACGCTGATCAACATTACCGCTAGCGTCTTTGGCTTGGTCAGCGTAATCAGCGGTCTGTTTCACCGTGGCCGTGATCTGCTCGAGGCTTGAAGCCGTTTCCGCCAACGATGCTGCCTGCTGGTCAGTACGCTGGGAGAGGTTTTCATTACCGGCGGCAATTTGTCGGCTGCTGGCCGCGATGGCTTCGGCACTTTCACGAATTTGTGCCACCATGCCTTCAAAAGTATTCATCATGTTGTTAAACGCTTGGGCAGTTTGGCCCACTTCATCATTGCGCTTAAGCTCTAGTCGCTTAGAAAGGTCAGCGTTTTCCCCTGCGGCTCCGCTGATGTTTTCCATTTGCTGGCGCATCGCCACTAGCGGGCCCAATACACGCACCATGGTACGCCAGCCAAAGATGGCAAGCAGCGCGATGACCGCCAGAGTAACCATAATCAGCAGTGAACGCCCGGCGTTGGCTAATGCTTCGGCCTGGGTCGCGGCGCTGTCCGCCTGAGCCACGGTAAATGCCTCCACGTCGCTCAGCGCCGTGCGCATCTGCGCCATGGCTTGGGCAACATTAGTGAGCGCCGCTTGCACCTGGGCGTTTAACTCTAACTGCTGTAAACGCAGCTCATAGACAGCGTTGTCATCGGATACCATCAACCCATCCAGCTCTACGATGACATCGTCTAGATCACTGATTTGCGCGCGCTGGTCTACTTCGGTGCTAGGCGCGTCGGCGATCGCCGCCAGTGATTGGCGAGCTAGACCCACCTGCTGGGCAATTTCATTGTGACGCAAATTGACCAGCGCATCGACGCTAGTCGTTTGCATCATCTGGCGGCCAAGATCTGACAGCTGCGCTAATGCCATGCGCGCATTGCCGCTCAGGCGTCCGATGTCCGCTTGCGCGGTAAACATATTGTCGAGCAATTGGGTCGGTAACGTGGTCATGCCATCTTCGCGCCAGGCTTCCACTAACTCGCGCTGTTCACGGTCACTGCGAACCTGTGCTAGCGCCGTCCGCCCGGCAATATCTTCGGCACTTAGTATTACTTGAGAAATAAGCGCTTGCATTGCACTGATGCGCTCAGCCATCTGGGTTTGTAGGCTCAGCTCTTCGCGGCGTACGGCTTCCAGCGCCGTATCTCCTTCCAGCAATGCTTGATAGTGGCTATCCAGCTCACTCAACCCTTGCGCTTGATCAACCCCATGGAGGCCTTGCCGTGCATCATTAAAACGCTCATCCAGTGCCGCTTGAGAGGTGGTCTCATCTAGATCAGTCACGCTTTCTGCGGCAAGCAAATCCGCATGGCGTTGACCAAATGCCCCCATGGTAAGCACCATGCCCATGCTGGCATCCTGAAGCGGCAATACTTCATTGGTAATATAACGCTGTGAGTCGATTAGCCGTTGGTTGGTCGTCCAACCGGTTGCCGCCAGCACCACAGCGCCTAGCACTGCGGCTAAGAACAGGCTGATCAACATCGCTCGAATACTTAAGGTTTTTTTCATTATCTGTTTTCACTTGTGTCAGGGGACAGACAGGTAACGTAAGCTTTAGGGCAACAGGCTTGCCCATTCCACCGACTCGAAACGGCCGTTTTTAATAATGGTTGGCCATACCGCATCACTGGCTTGATGGTCATTTGGCCCCAAGCTCAACGGCTCTTCCAAACCAATATCAACCGAGCCCAACCCAAGCAGACCATCCACAATCGCCTCACGGTCAGGGTTAGCACCGGCCGCTCTTACGCCCTCAACAAAGAGTTTTGCCGCCAAATAACCTTCCAGGGAAATAAAGTCAGGCTCACTACCACGGGCATGGGTTTCCAGCGCTTTGCGGTAGGCCTCAACGGCGGGCAGGTCAGCATTTAGCGGTGGGACGACTTGGGTAATAATGACGCCTTCCGCTAGATCGCCAAGTTCATCCATAAGTGCTTGGCTGCCCACAAAAGAAACGTTCAGAAATAGCGTATCAGGTAGGTCCTTTTTCGCTTCACGAATGAAGTCCGCTGCGGGGCCGTAAGTACCGACGATGATAACGGCGCGTGGTGTCACCGGCGCTTCCAGAATGGTCGCTAAGCCCTGGTGAATATTACGTGTACCACGAGTAAAGCGGCCATGAGCCAGTGCCGCGATATTGTCGACGCCATGGGCAGTTAATGCCTGGGTGGCACCATTGTATCCTGCATCGCCAAAGCTATCGTTCTGCGTAAAGAAGGCGATCTCCTCGGGCAAAACACCTGCCTCCAACAGCCCGCCCACCATGGCGGCGGTTTCTTGTACATAGCTTGCCCGGTAGTTAATCACGTAGCGGTCAGGCGGCGTTTTGCGCAGCACACCCGCGCCAGTAAAAGCGCCATACAGCAGCGTTTCATATTCATTAAAGATGGGAATAGTAACGGTGGCCGTCGGAGTGCCGACATTTCCGATCGCCGCGAGCACTTCATCCTCTTGAATCAACTGTCGGGTATTACTGGCGGCCTGCAGCGGTTTGTACTGATCATCCCGGGCAATTAACGCCAGGGTTTCACCATTAACCCCGCCTGCCTCGTTGACTTCGGCAAAGTAGGTCTCGATACCTTTTTGCATACCCAATCCTAGCGGTGCGGCCCCACCGCTGGAAGGAGCAACAATACCGAAACTCAGCTCTGCCTGCGCAAGAAGTGGAACAAACATTCCCACTGCTAATGCTATATTCGATAAGTATTTTCTTAATAAGACCTTTTGTGACAAGGCTTTTATTAACAACCCGATTCCCAATCGTTGCATTGATCTGCTCCTTGCTGGCTAGATCACTTCCCCACTACATAAATGGCAATATCGAATACGTGCAATGGTTAACACCGCACGCGTTCGAAATCACCAACCAGTTCTTATCTCTATCGGCGGGAGGATATACGACTAAAGATTAATTATCGTTGGTTGCTAAGTAACAAATATTACTTAGATTGTAACAGTTGATGTCACACCCGCCATTAGCGCAAAATTATGCTTTTAAGCAGGTCTTTCGATGGCAAAACGGTCACTGATACGGATGTAATCACTGCCTGCAAGCCGACCAACAGGTTTGAGTCGATCCATATCTACATGGCGACCATCCCACAGCGAATCGTCAATATGGATGGAGACAACCTGAGCCAGCACCAAAGTACCTGCTAGCGGCTGGTCACCAAAGCTAATCATATCGAATAGTTTGCAACCAAACGCCACGGGAGCGTTGGCAATGCGTGGCACGCTGACCCCAGGCATCTCAGCTTTTTCAAGGTCGGCCAGCGCAAACTCATCCTCTCCTGGCGGCAAGCTGGCGCTAGTGGTATTGAGCGCTTCTATCAACCCTTCACTACCCACATGTACGACACATTCAGGTACTTCTTTTAAATTGCGCACGGTATCTTTAAGTTCACCGCTACCATTCAGCAGTGGAGAAAACGCCAGCACCGGTGGATTCACGCTGACCACGTTAAAAAAGGAAAATGGCGCCAAATTGGTATTTCCTTGCTTATTCTGGGTAGACACCCAGGCAATAGGCCGGGGGCAAACAGTGCCCGACAGCAACCGATAAATAACCCCTGGGCTTAGTGGGGAATCATCCAATAGGTAGTCGCTCATTTTTGACTCCTGAGTAATGGGTTTAGGCGTATTATCAACCTATAACAGCTATCACTTTACAACAGCATTGCCAGCATAGACGCGTTTTACAAACATATGCTGCCCAGCAAGGAACCGATTCAATGAAAATTGTCATTGCTGATGATTATCAGGACTGTGTGCGCAGTTTAGACGCTTTCAAGCAGCTAGAAGGTCAAGAGGTAAAGGTTTATCACGATACGCTTACTGACCTGGATGCATTGAGCGCGCGCTTTCAGGATGCCGAGGCGTTGGTACTCATCCGTGAACGCACGCCTATCACGGCCGCCCTGCTTGAACGCTTGCCCAACCTGAAAGTCATTAGCCAAACGGGTGGTGGTGCAGCGCACGTGGATATGGAGGCTTGCCGCCGTCATGGCATCACTGTTATGACGGGCACTGGCTCGCCCTATGCGGCGGCAGAATTAACCTGGGGCTTGGTGCTTGCCGCGATGCGCCATATACCCGCAGAGGTCGAGAACCTGAAAGCGGGCCGTTGGCAGCGTACCTTAGGCACGGGCCTTAAAGGCCGCACCCTAGGCATTTTTGGCTATGGCAAAATCGGCAGCTTAGTAGCGCGCTATGGCCAGGCATTTGAAATGAACGTTTTGGTGTGGGGAAGAGAAGGCACCCGCCAGCGCGCTTCAGATGCTGGACTAGAGGTAGCCAAAAATCAGGCTGATTTGTTCCAGCGTGCGGATGTGCTCAGCCTACACCTTCGTTTAAACGACGATACTCGCGGTAACGTCAACGCTGAAACCCTCGACCAGATGAAGCCCACATCTCTGTTGGTGAATACCAGCCGTTCTCAGCTAGTGGCACCTGGGGCGCTGGAAAGAGCACTAAAAGCCGGGCGACCCGGTCAAGCTGCGGTAGACGTATTCGATGCAGAACCTGTATTCGAAAACTCACTGCTGGGACTGTCCAATCTGGTCGCCACACCACACCTTGGCTATGTGGAAAAGGATAGCTACGAGCTCTACTTTGGCGATGCGTTCAGTAACCTGCTGGCCTACATTAATGGTCAGCCCGTTAACAACCTAGCTGGCTAACCGGGCGCGCTAAAACGTGGGCTAAGCACCTAACGACCATCGCCTCTGTGCCAATTGTGCTAGCCTTATGGGTTCACGAGTAACACAGGGGCCATTAATGCTCACCATTTCTAGCAATGTTACCCTGGCTGATTGGGAGATTGATATTAGCCAGATTCGCGCCCAAGGCGCGGGCGGCCAGAACGTCAATAAAGTCGCTTCAGCGGTACATCTGCGCTTCGATATTCTTAGCTCAACACTGCCACCGCTGTACAAAGAGCGCTTAATGGCGCTGTCCGATCAGCGCATCAGTAAAGAGGGCGTGGTGATTATTAAAGCCCAGAGCCATCGTAAGCTTGAGCTGAATAAAGAGGATGCGTTGGCACGCTTAAAAGAACTGATACAGAGTGCCACCAAGCAGCAAAAAGCACGCCGTGCCACTAAGCCCACCAAAGGTTCACAGCGCCGCCGCGTCGATCACAAAACCCGTAAGGGCAAAATTAAATCGCTGCGCGGTAAGGTGTCGGCCTCTTAATGACTAAAGACGCCGCACCTCCTGCTCAGCGCCCCCTTTCGCCCTGCATACAAATCTGTCAGATTGAACCAACAACATCGGTGTGCGAAGGGTGTGGTCGCACGCTGGATGAAATTGCGGTTTGGGGCAGCATGACCGAGGCCGAAAAGACCCCGGTATGGGAACGCTTAATAGGCGAAGGCTATGTTTCTAACGGCTATGTTTCTAAAGGCAGGGCTTCCGGCGAGTGACGGTCGCGCAAGATATGGTGTAGCTCGCCACACGCGACCATCGGGTCATCACAGTTAATCACAATATCCGAGTGGGCCAATACATAGCTGCGGCCAGTAATGGTATTTTCCACTACCTGGTAAGCCCCTTCCTGATGGGTGCCAATGAAGGTGCCGATAAACCCCGTCTCACGCAGTGACACCGTCTCTAGCTTATCACCTACATTCAAACGCCCTTCGTAGTTCATTAGCGCTAGACGTGCCGAGGTGCCGGTGCCCGTTGTGCTGCGGCAAATAACGCCTGGATGAACGTAGGTCGTTGACCGTGAACGTGTATACCCCTCCCCTATCTGCTCTTCAGGCCCCATAAAGTGCAAAAATGGCAGAGGCCCCACATCGCCCAGAGTGTAGTGAGAAAAGCCCCGCTGCGCTTTTATTGCCTCAACAATTTTGTAGGCACACTCTGAAAGTGCGCGCTCCTCATCACGCACCAACTTAAAGCCCAGCTCGGTTGCATCGACCAAGGCGTAAAAGCCACCGCTATAGGCGATCGAATAGGTGACTTCGCCAATCCCCGGCACTTGAATCGTATCGCGATAGGTATCGATATAGCTGGGAAGGCCGCCACAAGTCACCGACTCCACCACACCGTTATGCACCTTCGCTTCGATTTGCACTAGCCCCGCCGGCGCTTCAAGCTTAAAGCGCTGTATGCCTTCCTGCTTGGGCACAATGCCGCTCTCCAGCACGGCCGTGGCGGTACACAGCGTGTTGGAGCCAGAGTAAATAGGGTACCCCATCACTTCCATAATGATGTAACCCGCCACCGCCTCAGGGTGAGTGGCCGGCACCAACAAATCGACCGACATTTCCGGGATGCCGTAGGGCTCTTCGAGCAGCAGGCGGCGCAAACCGTCGGCGTCATCACGCAGGTACTCCATCTGCTCGCGAACGGTGGCGCCAGGCAGAACATCAATACCCCCTGTGACGATACGGCTAACGTCACCACCGGCATGAGTGTCCATTAGCTGGATAGTATGAAGGTTATGCACTAGCGGCGCTCCTGAACGGCAGAAGAAGGATTTTCAAGGGCGAACGGCGCACCGTGAGATGCCCACTGAGCATCGGGAACAAGCACAATTTTGCCTAGATAATTGCTGCCCCGGTTAACAAAATAGCGCTCGGCGGCATGCAGGTCAGAAAGCTTAAAAGCGGCGTGAAGTACCGGTTTTAATTCCCCGCTGCGAATCCACGCCACCAGCTGTTCGGCCTCTTCTCGGGTGCCATGGGAAACGCCAAATATCTGTACTTGATAAAGATACACGCGGGTCCACATCATTTCGCTAAGGTTCCCACCGCTGGCACCGGCAATAGAGAGACGGGGGTAGCTCTTACGCCCCTGCATATCGACAATCATGGTGTCAATAAACAGGTTGGTCATCTCACCGCCGACCAAGTCCATCACCGCATCGATTGGTTTGCCGCCAGTGGTTTCCAGCACCCGGTCAACAAACGTCGGTAGGTCGCCACGATCAATGACCGCTTCTGCGCCTAGTGCTTTGAGCGCCTCGGCTTTATCTAACTGGCTAACGGCATACGGGATAGCGCCAACAATACGGCAGAGCTGAATGAGCGCAGTGCCCACACCGCCGCTGGCACCGCTGACCAGCACACGCTCGCCAGCACTCACCTTGGCGGCAGTCATCATGTGGTAAGCCGTTTGATAAGAGCACATGCCCATTGAGGCCAATTCAGCGTCGTGAAGCTCGGGGTTGGGCACGTGATAAAACTGATCAGCAGGCACAGCGATATACTCAGCAAAGCCGCCGTCGGCTCCATGGCCATAGTAATCCGGGGTTAGATTAATATCACGGCGTTCATCGGCGTAAATATTAAAATCCAGCAAACCTCGCTGACCAATGCGCTCAGCGTCAACGCCCTCTCCCACCGCCACTATGCGGCCAGCGACGTCGGCGCCTTGAATACGCGGGAAAGTTAAGGTTGGCGTACCTCCCATGGCAAAGGACGTGACATCGCCTTTGTCCTTGGTAGGGTACAGCCCTTCACGCGCTTTGCGATCAGTGTTGTTCTTCGCCGTGGCGGTCACCTGCACCAGCACTTCGCCCGCCTTGGGCTGCGGCGTGGCGACATCCTGATGGTATTCCAGCTTTTCGATACCGCCATGTCCGATCAAAAGCATAGCAGCCATTGTGGTGGGCACCGTGTGTGTTGTCTCGGCCATGGAGTGACTCCTAGGTTGGGCTAACGTCAAACTGCTAAAAATAGATTAGCTAAAAACAGGGACGCCAATCAGTACTGTGTGCAAGTAAAAGGCAAACACCACATACGCTACCAAGCCGACGAGTACGGTAACAATGGTGGCCATTTTATGGGTGCTGACGGGCGCGGGCGGTGCAAGACGGCCACGTTTTTTGGCGGCTTTGAACGCCAGGATAGCCCAGATAAGAAAGGCAGCAAAAAAGATAATATCACCCAAGCGACCGTTGGCCAGCAGGTGAGCAAAAGCCCAGACTTTCACCGCCAGCATCATCGGATGGCCAAGTTTGGCCTTAATCGCGTTATGCGGAATGTATGCCGCCACCAGCATAATAAAGGCCGGCACCATCAGCAGCGCCACCGCATGGCGCATTCCCATTGGCGGGTACCAGATATAGATGGGATCAAGGCGCATCTGGCCAAAACCGTATATAGCAATGGCCAGGCCAACGATGGATACCGCCGAATAGGCGACTTTCCAAGTGGTTTCGCCATGTTTCGCAATCTGCTGCTGACGCCAGTTTTCAGCAAAGATACGTACAGAGTGGCTGCCTAAAAAAATCAGCAGCCCGATAATCATAATCGTCATGGAACAACTCCCAGTGAAAACGCTAGTCGACGGCTTTATGCCTTATAGTCTTGGTCGCTGGAGAGGATGCCACACTCAGCCACCGACCACCTATGCATGGGTCAACTTTTTGTTTCCTGGAGTCGTTCTATGGGGAGACTAAACCCCGTCCTTAAAACCTGTCCTTAAAACCAATGCTTGCGCTTAAATAGCCAAATCATGACACCCGCAATACCCAACATGGCTCCCCAGACAAAAAAGTAGCCATACTGATAACGCAGCTCGGGCATATTTTCGAAGTTCATACCGTAAATCCCGGCAATAAACGTGAGCGGCACAAAAATCGCGGTAATCACCGTGAGCACCCGCATGGTGATATTTAGCTGGTGGGAGGAAATAGAGATATAGCCATCGATTAGGTCACCGCAAATGTCGTAGTACATTTGGGTCAATGTGTAGAGGCGTTCGAAGCGATCCGCTACATCGTTGATGGCGTGCAGGGTTTCGCTCTCTTCCCGCGGTAAATGCTCATAGTCATAAGCGGTGAGTTCTTGGGTAATCCCCTGGTGGTAGCTAAAGATGCGGCGCATTTTAACCAGCCGGGAACGGTAAGTGATGATCTTGCGCATTAGCACATCATTACCATTTTCCAGCAGCTCGTCTTCCAGATCGCTTAACGCCGTTTCGAACTCAAGCAGGCTATCGATATAAAAGCCCGCAGAAATATACATCACCCGCAGCGCGACATGTTCCGGCGAATGGGCCAGCAAGGCTTTACCGTGCTCGTTGAATAGCCGTTCTATGGAGAGCGCTTGGCCGGGATGGAGGGTGACCAGAAATCGCTCCCCCACAAAGAAACAGACCTGTTGAGGCAGATAGTTTAGTTCGGCATCAAAGGAGGAGATGCCACGATAAATAATCAAGGTGTGATTATCAAACTCTTCAATTTTTGGCGGATGGCGCTCTTTGTGGGCATCTTGAATCGCCATGGGGTGAAACTCAAACGCCTCTAAAATCGCCCGCTCGCTTTGTTGGGACTCGCCCTGCATATCGATCCAGATATGGCTGCCAGGCGTCGCCTGCCAGACAGCCAACAGGCTTTCATCCCCCTCGTGGGTCTCACCTTCAGGGGTAGTCAGAAGAGTTCGAATCATGGATGTCCTTGCGAATAGCTAGCGTTAAGTAGGCTAACAGCACACTCACCAGCGTTGAGGCGATTAACGCCCCGACGAATGGCCCCAAGGTAGGGACACTGCCCGGAAAACTGGCGGCCACCATCCCGGCGACCAAGCTTCCTTGGCTTAACCACCCTGGGAGAATGGCACCCAGCAGCCCCGCGATGCCACCTACAATGGCGGCCAGTGGCGTCATTCGTTGCCACAGGCCCAACAGCACAGGTACCACAATGGCAGCACACAGCAGGTCGGCAATCAAAAACAGACGCAGTACTGACAACCCCTGCAAGGCAATTAATACCACCGGTACCATTACTACCACTGTCACCCAGCGGGCAGCCACCAGTGATACGCCCTGCTGCTCGCTGCGCGCGACCACCAACGAGGCAATACCATTTTGCAGCGTATCAACACTGGAGGCCACCAAGGTCACCGCTAATACCAAGGCGGGTAGCGTCAGCCAAACAGGAGCATCACTTAACAGGGCAAAAAATGGCATCGGCGGCTCGCCTAATGGCACACCACTCATCGCGGCCAATACACCCAGACCACCAATCACCATGACGACGACTACCGTCATTGCGCCACCTAACCATGCCCCGCGCCCCAGGCTTTGATCGTCTTGAGCGGCCCACACGCGCTGCCAATAGCCTTGATGGAAGAGATTGGCCGCGGTAACCGCGATCACTAGCGTTAACGCTACGCTGAGCGCACTGGTGATGGGAATGGCAGGAAGCGCAGCCTCGTTGGGAATAGTGGGAAGCCGCCATAGGGCCATGCCACCGACCACACACAGCAGTACCAGTAACAACCACGCCTGCCAACGGTCAGTGGCAAGGCTGGCCCGTAGACCACCTGCCGCAGTATAGATGAGCGTGGTAAGCGCCACGCCAATAATCACCAGTGCGGGGGGCACATCGGAAAGCAGCGCGGTAATGGCGCCAATAGCGGTTAGCTCGGCAGCTAAAAAGCACGCCATATAGGCGATTGATACCAGCGTTACCCAGCGCCTTACACCAGGGCCATAGCACGCTTCAGCAAACTCGGCGATGCTGCGCCCCTCGGGCAACGCCCGGCGAATCTTCGGCCCATACAGTCCTAAGACGATAAACGGCAGCGCAGAGCCTAATGCATAGCCTGCCAGGGCCAGCGGGCCAACAAAGGCGCCGATTTCAGGAGGAGCAAAGAGAATCCATGCGCCCATGCCGGAGGCAAGGAAGGAGAGCCCCAGGGTAGATGCCGTTTGCGAGTTACGGGCGGTGACATAGTCATCAAGTGGGCCATTCACCCAGCGAGCCCGGAGGCCTAAGTAAGCAAAGCAGCACAGCGCCGCACCAAGCACGGCTAACGTTAGGTAAAGCATGTCGCACTTCCTCCGCCGGTACGAACCGGATCAGGTTCCAGGGTCTGCGTAGCCGCATCTCAGCCCTTTTATGCAGGGCTCCCCTGGCGACAGTGAATGTAGGTGTTTTGCTAAGCGCTTTTTCTAAGTACGTTTTTGGGTACTTTTCGAAGCGCTGTCTCAAGAACTATTCTCAATCAAAATCATAGCTTAGTAAAGTTAAGGTGCGCTGGTCGCCTCTTAGCGAGGCACTCGCCCCATCAGGTAGAACTCCTCATTGGGTGGCGTACCTGCCAGGGTAACCAACCGATTCGACAAGCCAAAAAACGCCGCGATCGCGCCTATATCCCAGCAATCCTCTTGGCTAAAGCCTACTTCCAGCAGGCGGGCAAGCCATTCATCAGTCATTTCACCCACATCGATGGCACAGTGCATGGCGAAATCGAGCATCACCCGGTGGCGCTCGCTAATCGGCGCCACCCGATGGTTGATCGCCACTTGGTCAGCGAGTAGCGGGTCTTTACTGTAAATGCGCACCAGTGCCCCGTGAGCAACCACACAATATAGGCAGCGATTACGTGCGCTGGTAGCCACTACAATCATCTCTTTTTCGGCTTTGGTGAGGGTATCTGATTCGCGCTCCATCAACGCATCGTGATAGGCAAAAAAAGCACGAAATTCAGCAGGGCGATGGGCCAACATCAGAAAGACATTGGGCACAAAACCCGCTTTACCCTGAACGGTCAAAATGGTACTGCGAATATCGTCAGGCAGGTCATCCAATGTTTCAGGCACGTTAAAACGACTTAATGATGAAGACATGCTCACCTCTTTCTTGTTAAGTTTAGCCATCTCATAAAAACGGCTTAGCGGTTGTGTAACAAAAAGCTGAATTAAGAGGCTTTTATTCAGCCGCCCTACTCGCCATACTGAAGATTCGTTCTGTGACAAAAAAACATGCGCTACTCTTAATAAACAGTTCGTTCAAAGGGACACTGTCATGAGCCATAACGAAGCCAAGGAACATACCCCCGGTCGTCTAAACGAGCTGTTTACTGACCCTTACCGAGCATTTGAAAATGATACCGATGAGCGTCAGCTGCACATTCGTATAATGCTACATATGCTGCTTGCCCGCCCAATGACACGGGGTCAAATGACACTTCGCGTCATTCATGGCTGGGAAAATGGCGGCTGTGAGCCCGAAGACCTCCAGCATGTCGACTATACTCTTGATGGCGTTCCTGACTTTAAGCGCGCTGTACAAGATTTTGAACACGCTTCTAAGCACAACACGCCGTTACCTGCCGACAATAGCGCCATTCTTGCCGCCCCGCTTGCCAATGCAATTGCAGACGCCGAAGCCGAAGGGCAAGACCTTACCAACGATATTCGCGAGACCCCTGCGCGCTGGCCAGCCTTTGAGGGTGGTTTGGCACTATATACGCTGTTTAAAATGTACCATCGGCTGATTTATGGCGAAGATGACACCTACCGCTGCACGCAGTGTGTAACTCCGCTGGGAATGCGCGAAATACATGAGTTTCACCTTGAAGAGGGTGAGTTTGCTCTGCTCGTCCCCCCCGCTGAACACTTTATGGGTAAGGAGTCGCTGTTAGTATTGCATGAAAGCCAGCTCGGCCCCATTGAACAGCTGCTTGAAGAGAGCCTTCCGCTGTTTGACAACTTTTAAGCCAGCCACCTGGCTTGATCTGCCAAGCGGTTAACCGACCTCGTTAGCAACTGGCCCCGCTTAAGCGGAGCCAGTTAGCGCCACTTTTTTAACCCAGTGAAATCGTGCTATTGATACCACTGGAAACATTTTCTGGTTCAAACCAACGCGCCGTCACCGTTTTTGTTTGTGTCCAGAACGCAATCGCCTGCTTACCATTAGGGCCCAAATCTCCCAATTTTGAAGCCCTTGAACCAGTGAAACTGAAGTAAGCGACCGGTACGGGAATTGGCACGTTAATACCAATTTGTCCAACGTCGATATCGGTTTCAAACCGGCGCGCTACCCAGCCTGAGTTAGTAAAGATGGAGGTACCGTTGCCGTTGGGATTGGCATTGATAAAGGCAATCGCTTCATCCAGGGTTTCAACGCTGACCACACACAGCACGGGGCCAAAAATCTCTTCCCGGTAAATCGTCATATCGGCGGTTACATCGGCAAACAGGGTCGGCCCCACGAAGTTACCGTTGGGGTAACCCTCTACCTGAACCTTGCGACCATCAACCATCAGTTTGGCGCCCTCTTTCTCCCCTGCATCGATTAAACGCAGTACACGGTCACGGGCAGCGGGAGACACCAGCGGCCCCAAATCCGCATCAAGCTGAGTGCCTGGGCCTACTTTCATTGCTCGCGCCGCATCGACAATATCGCTTAGCCACTCGCGCGCCTCGCCGACCAGTACCACCACCGAGTTTGCCATACAGCGTTGGCCCGCAGCACCAAAGGCTGAGCCCAGCAGGTTATTGATCGCCTGACTACGGTTAGCATCGGGCATCACCACACAGTGATTCTTGGCGCCCATCATCGCCTGCATGCGCTTGCCCGCCGCTGCCGCTCGGTTATACAGCAGCGACCCCACATGGGTAGAGCCGATGAACGAGAGCGCTTTGATATCCTGATGATCGGCAATTTGATTGGCCACGTCCGGGCCGCCGTGCACTACGTTGAGCACGCCCGCAGGAATACCCGCTTCGTGGGCTAGCTCCACTAAGCGCATGGTGGAGCTGGGATCCTGCTCAGAGGGCTTAAGCACAAAGGTATTACCGGTAGCAACCGCCAGCGGGAACATAAAGCAGGGCAACATAATCGGGAAGTTAAAGGCGGTAATCCCAGCCCCCACCCCCAGCGGTTGATGCATGGTGTAAACGTCTACCTCGTTGGCAGCATTTTCGGCTAATTCCCCCAACTGCAGCGAGGTAATCGAACAGGCGTGCTCTACCACTTCCAGACCACGACCCACTTCGCCTTCTGCATCGGGCAGGGTTTTACCGTGCTCTTCAGTAATCAGTGCCGCGAGTTCAGCGGTATTGTCACGAATCAGCGCCTGCAGCTTGAGCATAATGCGCATGCGCTTCCCCAACGGCACTTTACGCCACTCCTTGAACGCCTCTTTGGCACTACTGATAGCGCGTTCTACTTCGTCAGCGGTACAGAACGGCACTCGAGCCACCACCTCTTGTGTGGCGGGGTTGACCACATCGCGCCACTCCTGGCTTTGCGACTGCACGGGCTGGCCATCGATATACATGGGAATTTCGCGAACGGACATAGCGTTGCTCCTATTTATGGTTGTGGTTGTTATGGGTGCGAGTATTAAAAAAAGCTGTTTTTAAAACGCATCTCGGTAAGGCAAGTACACAGGGTATAGCAGCAAGTTGACGTTAACGTCAACCAAGTATCTCATGAGTAAACAAAATCTACACCTAGGCGTCAATTAGCCTTTCCATTGTGGCACCGCGCTGGCTATGCTTCGGCTAGTAAACGACTAATGAGTACGCCGCTACCTCGCGGTTCATCCATAGCGAAAGCTCGTGTTTAAACACAGGGAATTATCTATGCAGACCTTTCACTGCCGCTGTGGCAATCCGCTGTTCTACGAAAACACCCACTGCCTTGCCTGTCAGTCAGAAGTAGGCTGGTGCCCTGCTTGTAGCAATATCGTGGCCATTGAGCCCTTGGATAACGGCGGCTATCGCTGTACCCACCCGGGTTGCGATACGGCGCTAATGAAGTGCCACAACTACGCTGTTGAAAACGTGTGTAATCGGCTGGTGGTGATGGAACACGGCCAAGCGGACACGCTCTGCGACTGCTGTCGTTACAACGAAGTAATACCCAACCTCAATATTGCAGGCCACCGTGAGCGTTGGGCGGCACTAGAGGCTGCTAAACGGCGCCTTTTTCATACTCTGGATCTACTTAAACTTCCCCACGGTACCAAAGACGACGACATTGCTGTGCCGTTAAGCTTCTCATTTATGGCTGATGCCCTCCCCGACCAGGGCTTATGGCGTTCCACTGCCAAGCCAGAGAAGGTGTATACCGGCCATGCAGCAGGGCATATCACCATCAACATCAAAGAAGCCGACGACGTTGAACGCGAGCGCTTGCGGGTCGACATGAACGAATCCCATCGCACATTAATTGGTCATTTCCGCCATGAAATCGGCCACTACTATTGGGATGTATTGGTTAAGGATCGCGATGAAGAGAATTGCCGTGCGGTATTTGGCAATCACCACCGGCCAACCTATGCTGAAGCGTTAGAGCGCTACTACCAGCAGGGGGCGCCCAGCGACTGGCCTAATCACTTCATCTCTGCTTACGCCACCATGCACCCCTGGGAAGATTTTGCTGAAACATTTGCCTACTACTTGGATATGGTCGCCGTGCTGAATACCGCACTGCACATGGGTATTACCCCCGTTGAGTACGACGGCAGTCTGGAGAGCATGCTGATTGCCTTTCATCAGGTAGGGATGGCAGTGAATGAGCTCAACCGGGATATGGGCCTGCTCGATTTGGCCCCAGGAGTGCTTGCCCCAGCGGTGCGCGAGAAGCTGGCGTACCTGCATCGAACCGTGCAGGCCGCCAGCCCGCTAGAGCGCGGCTCCCCCACTGGTTAGTCGTTATCGTTATCCCCTGCGTGGCTTTGACTCTGGCTCTGACTCTGGGTTTGGGTGACGCGGGGCACGCTGTCGTCATTCACAAAGTAGGTTGCGCTAAGCGTATCGTGGATAGCGGCAAAGCCGATCTGCAGTTCGTCGATAAACAGGTGCAGCTTGCTGGGTGAGTGGGCCAGCGCTTGAATATCGGCATCCACCACATCGGCGCGCACCAGTGAAACGGTCGCTGCCGGTCGATCCTGTCTTGGCAGTAGCGTCAGCTCATGGCCCAGCGTCTCCAAGCTGCAGGCAATGGAGCGTGGCAGATTAGGATCTTGCAGCAAAAAGCGCAGCACATCCGGGCCCCGAACGCGTAAGCGTACCTGCTGACGGTACATTTGGTAGGCGGTGAGCGATTTGAGTACGCTCATCCACTGCAGGTTTTCAAACGGCAGCAGCTCTTCAGGGTTTTGCGGCAGCAGGCTGGCAGAGCGCACATCCACGATGCGAGTAGTCATATCGGCCCGCTCTAACTGACGCCCCAGCTCAATAAAGGTACGCGCAGGGCCATGGCTTAACGTGCCTTCAATCAGGCCCGTCAACGCCTGGCAGCTACGGATGACGCTTTTGAGAAAGCTATCGCGACGGCGTGGACTAACACCGTTTTCGGCATGATCGGCCACGCTCAGATAGAGCTGGTTAACCTCTTCCCAAATCTCCCGGGGCACCACATCCCGAGTGGTTCTGAGGTTCTCACGGGCACTGGCAAGCGCAGAGATAATCGAAATATCATTGTCAGTATCAGCGCATAAAAAGTGCACCACATTGCGTTCATCAAAGTCTTTATGGCGTGCGGTAAAGGCTTCCAGACTGCCGGTCATTTCGATAAGCGGTGCCCAACCTAACGGCAGGCGCCCCGGCAAATCGAGCATAAGGTGGCTATTGACACTCAGCAAACGGGCAGTGTCTTCCGCACGTTCAATATAGCGCGCCATCCAGTAGAGGTTCTCTGCAACGCGTGACAGCATGGCGTTAGGCTCCTTTCACCGCGGCCGCTGCCGCCTTGTCGTCGGTTTCTACAATCCAGGTGTCTTTACTACCGCCACCTTGAGAAGAGTTCACCACCAACGAACCTTCTATCAATGCCACGCGGGTCAGACCACCGGTGGTGACATGGATTTCTGGCCCCGAAAGAATGAAGGGGCGTAAATCCACATGGCGCGGCTGCGGTAACCCATTCGCCAGCGTAGGCGTGGTCGACAGTGCCAGGGTAGGCTGAGCCATATAGTTGCGCGGGTTCGCCTTAATCAAACGGGCAAACTCTTCGCGGGTCTCTTTGGTTGAGCGTGGGCCAATGAGCATACCGTAGCCCCCCGACTCATTGGCCGGTTTCACTACCAATTCATCCAGGTGGTCGAGGACATAGCGGCGGTCGTCCTCGAACATACACAAGTAGCTGGGCACGTTAGGGATCAGCGGCTCTTGATCGAGGTAGTAGCGAATCAACGCGGGAACAAAGGCGTAAACGACCTTATCGTCCGCCACGCCAGCCCCCGGCGCATTGGCAAGTGCTACTTTCCCCGCCCGCCAGGCGCGCATTAGGCCCGCCACCCCCAGCATGGATTCCGGGTTAAATGCTTCCGGGTCGAGAAACTCATCGTCTACACGGCGGTAAATAACATCGACCCGGCGTAGCCCTTCCACGGTGCGCATGTACACCACATCATCGTCATCAACGAGTAGATCACTTCCCTGCACCAGCTCGACGCCCATTTGCTGGGCAAGATAGGCGTGCTCAAAATAGGCAGAGTTGTAGATCCCGGGAGTCAGTACCACTACCTGGGGGTCATCACCTGGCCTTGGCGACATCTCCGCCAGCATGTCGTAAAGCTGAGCCACATAGTCATCAACGGGCAAAATCTTGCCTGAGGCGAACAACTCCGGCAGTACCCGCTTGGTGACATTGCGGTTTTCCAGCATGTAGGAGACACCGGAAGGAATGCGTAAGTTATCCTCCAGCACGTAGAGCGTCCCGTCGCCATCGCGCACCAGGTCAGAGCCACATACATGAGCCCATACGCCGTGAGGGGGGTTAATGCCAACACACTGGGGGCGGAAATTAACCGATTGTGCCAGCACCTCGGCGGGCAGTACTTTGTCCTTAATGACTTTTTGATCATGGTAAAGGTCATCGATAAATAGATTCAGCGCCTGCACGCGCTGCTTAAGGCCTGCCTCGGTTTTACGCCACTCACTGGCGGGAATGATTCGCGGCACAATATCAAAGGGCCAGGCACGGTCAATCATCGCGCCTTCAGAGTAGACGGTGAAGGTAATCCCCATGGTACGAATAGCGATCTCCGCCGCGGTTTTTCGCTCCGCTAACTCCTCGGCGCTAAACCTTGCCAACATGTTGCACAATTCACCCGCTGACTCGCGTGGCTGACCGGGAGCGGCCATCAGCTCATCGTAGTAATCACGACACGCATAGTTATTCCAATTCACTTGGCTCATGGGCGCTCTCCTGGCGCTGGGGTGGAAGCGGCAACTTCCTCAATGCTCAGTGTAGGCCTGCCGCGTGCAAAACAATCAAACAATTGAGAGCAAAATGCGTACCATCTTTTGCGATATTTCAACGTTCACTTACTTAAACGCTACTTGACAGAGAGCACGAGGAAATTAAAACGCCTTTACGCCCTATCTTGGTGCGCGCAAGAGGCATCAAGTTGGTGCATAACGCGATTTCCACTTTAGTTAAACGTCTTAGTTAAGATAGCGGCTGCAAAAAAGTAAAAGTGGAACGATACTTGCGAAACGTTCGGTTATTCCTTAACCCAACCGACCAGCCGGTTAATAACGGTTCTTTTGAGGGTGGCTCATGACCATTCGCGTTGCCTTGTATCATCGTACGACTTACCACTTTGACCGCCCGGTGCGTCTTTCGCCCCATGTTATTCGACTGCGCCCAGCGCCCCACTGCCGTACTCATATCGAAGCGTACTCGCTCAAACTCTCCGGCGATGACCACTTTTTAAACTGGCAACAGGATCCGTTCGGCAACTTCAATGCTCGCGTGGTGTTCCCTGAACCGCGCCAAGAGTTAACCATTGCCGTCGAGCTAATCGTCCCGATGACGGTGATTAACCCGTTCGATTTCTTCTTGGACGACATTGCGCAAACGATTCCCTTTGCTTACCCAGAAGCGCTGCGCCAAGAACTAAGCCCCTATCTTGAAATAACCGAATCAGGGCCACGGCTGATGGAGTGGCTCAAAGCCGTTCCCCGTGAACCGACTACCACCGTCGATTTTCTGGTCGCGCTTAATCAACGTCTGCAGAATGACATCGGTTACCTAGTGCGCCTGGAGCCCGGTGTCCAGAGCTGCGAAGAGACGCTGACACTCGCCAGCGGCTCCTGCCGCGACAGTGCCTGGCTGCTGGTGCAAATTTTCCGCCATCTGGGCCTCGCCGCTCGTTTTGTGTCCGGCTATCTCATTCAGCTCAAGTCAGATGTTAAAGCGCTGGACGGCCCGAGCGGCAGCGAGGTGGACTTCACCGACCTGCACGCCTGGACCGAAGTCTTCCTGCCCGGCGCCGGCTGGGTAGGCCTTGACCCCACCTCAGGTCTATTCGCTGGCGAAGGACACATTCCCCTCGCCGCCACTCCGACGACGGGTAGCGCCGCGGCCATCACCGGATTTTCGGATAAGTGTGAAGTCACCTTTGATGTGACCATGGAGGTCGAGCGCATCCATGAAGACCCACGGGTCACCAAGCCCTATAGCGATGAACAGTGGCACCGTATCTGCACGCTGGGCGACCAAGTGGACGCTGAACTCTTACAGCAGGACGTTCGCCTTACTATGGGGGGCGAACCCACGTTTGTATCCGTCGACGATATGGAGAGCCCACAGTGGAATACCGAAGCGTTAGGTGAGCACAAGCGCGAGCGCGCCGAGGCACTGCTAACCCGGCTGCAAGCCGCCTATGCGCCCGGCAGCGCTATTCAGCAACAGCAGGGCAAATGGTACCCCGGTGAACCGTTACCGCGCTGGGCGCTGGCCTGCTATTGGCGGAAAGATGGCGTGCCGCTATGGCGAGATCCAAAATGGCTAGCTTGTATGGAAGGCGCCCCCAAGGTAGCCGTGGATGACACCACTGCCCAACGCTTTACCAAAGCACTTAGCGAACGCCTGGGCGTGGCTGAGCGCTACTGGATTCCGGCGTATGAAGATGCCTACTACTACCTCTGGAAAGAGCAATCGCTGCCGGTCAATGTCGACCCACGCGAAGCCAATCTAAAAGATGACGCCGAACGCCACCGTTTAGCTCGCTTATTGGAGCAGGGGTTAGACGAAGTCGTGGGCTACGCCCTGCCGCTGCGCCACTCGATCAGCCAAGCCCACCGCTGGGAGAGCGGCCGCTGGCCGCTCAAGCGCGACCACTTATTTCTGGTGCCCGGCGATTCGCCCATGGGCCTACGCTTACCCCTTTCAACGCTTCCCTGGGCTGACCCAGAGGAGCAGCCGCAGCCTGAATCGCTGTTCGCTCCTCGGCCTGAACTGGGTGATATTCACGGTGAAGTTGCCCGCCGCAACGCCGAACAGCTGCATATCAGTGATGCCGAACGCTTGGGGCGCTCAAGCCACCCGAGCCCATCACACCCCGAGGGCGAATCCGTTCAACAGCAGCCCCCGGCAAACAGCGATAGGGAAAGTAATGTTATTCACACCAGCCTATGTGTGGAGCCACGGGATGGTCGCCTAAATATTTTCCTGCCCCCGCTGACCGGCTTAGAGCACTACCTGGATCTACTTAGCACCGTTGAGGAGTGCGCCAAGGAACTCGCTTGCCCGGTCATGATAGAGGGCTACTCGCCCCCTCGGGATCCGCGTCTGGAAAATTTTATGATCACCCCCGACCCAGGCGTGATCGAAGTGAATATTATGCCTGCGGCCAGTTGGCAAACCCTGGTGGCACAAACCGAACGGCTGTATGCGGAAGCCCGTGAAACCCGCCTGGGCACTGAAAAGTTTATGCTCGATGGCCGCCACACCGGTACCGGCGGTGGCAACCATGTCACCCTGGGCGGGTTGACGCCTGACGATTCACCGTTTTTGCGTCGTCCGGATCTGCTCGCCAGTTTAGTCACCTACTGGCAGCACCACCCGAGTCTCTCTTACCTGTTTTCGGGTCTGTTTATTGGCCCCACCAGCCAGGCGCCGCGGGTGGATGAAGCTCGCCATGAAGCCCTCTATGAGCTGGAGATCGCCCTACAGCAAATGCCCGAAGGCGAAGTGGTGCAGCCCTGGCTGGTCGATCGCTTATTGCGCCACCTGCTCACCGACTTAACCGGCAATACTCACCGCGCCGAATTCTGTATCGACAAACTCTACTCGCCGGATAGCGACAGCGGTCGCCTCGGCTTACTGGAACTACGCGGCTTTGAGATGCCACCCCATGCCCGCATGGGGCTGATGCAGATGCTGCTGATCCGCGCACTGGTAGCCCGCTGCTGGAAAACGCCCTACCGAGCCAAACCGGTGCGCTGGGGCAGCGCCTTGCAGGATCGCTGGATGCTTCCCCACTACCTCTGGAGCGACCTTGACGACGTGCTGGGTGACTTGCGCCACCACGGCTTCGATTTTGATCTAGAGTGGTTCGCCCCCTTCCTGGAGTTTCGCTTCCCGCTGCACGGACGCTTGCACACCCCCATGCTGGATATTGAGCTGCGCCAAGCCATCGAACCCTGGCATGTATTGGGCGAAGAGGCCTCAGCTGGCGGCACTGCCCGCTACGTGGATTCCTCAGTGGAGCGCCTGGAAGTCAAGGTGAGTGGCATGAGCGGTGACCGCTATGTGGTGACCTGCAACGGCCGCCGGGTGCCCCTTTCAGCTACCGGCAGAAACGGCGAAGCGGTGGCCGGGGTGCGTTACCGCGCTTGGCAGCCGCCCTCGGCGCTTCATCCGCAGATCCCCATTCACGCGCCGCTGGTGTTTGATGTGATCGACACCTGGAACCAGCGCTCAGTCGCGGGCTGTACTTACTACGTAGTGCACCCCACAGGGCGTAATTTCGATACCTTCCCGGTCAATGCGTTTGAAGCCGAAGCGCGAAGACTGGGGCGTTTTAGTGACAGCGGCCATAGTCATGGCCATCAGGTTCCCAAGCTGGAAACCCCCAGCCTGGAACTGCCGCAGACCCTCGACCTGCGCTGGACGCCTAGCTAATGCTTTTCTCTTAGCGACTAGTGCAGGATAATCCGCCTCCTACTGCTTAGGATTACAAGGATAATGACGGCCCCTGTCTCTCCCTCACTTCTCGCGCCCGTGGCTAACGGGCTCGTTGAGGATTACTTACACCAGCTAGGCAAGGGACAGCCCGGCACGTTCGACGCCATGCTCGATGGCCAGGGGCAGTTACGCCCTGGCTGGCAGAGCTTACTCGGCTCATTGGAGGGCCTGGGCCCGACGGGTCGTCACCAGCAGCATGACGAGATTCAGCGCCTACTGGCTGAAAACGGCGTAATTTTCAATATGCATGATGAAACCCAGGGGCGTTCGTGGCGGCTCGACCCGCTACCCTGGGTGATTGATGAACCACAGTGGCAAGCATTAGAAGCGGGGCTAATCCAGCGCAGTCGTCTGCTGAGCGCCCTCTACGACGATATCTATGGGCCCAAAACGCTCTTTGAGGCTGGACTACTCCCCACCCAAGAGCTGCTTGCCTCAGCGCATTTATTACTGCCCTGCCACCAGTCGCTGCCCAATGACCGCGCGCCGATTATTTTCCACGGTGTGGATGTGATTCAGGATACTCAGGGCCAGTGGCGGGTGTTGGCAGACCGCCTACAGGCGCCATCCGGTACTGGGCTTGCGCTCGAAAACCGTATACTGATGGCCCGCGCCCTGCCGGATATGTATCGCAATGCGCCCTTAAAGCGGCTAGCGGGGTTTCTTGACCTACACCACCGCACGCTGATCGCCATGGCCTATCAGCATCGCGATAACCCCACGCTTATCTTATTAACGCCGGGGCCGGGGAGCCCACGCTATTTTGAGCACGCCTATTTAGCCAATTACCTCAATATTGCACTGGTAGAAGGCCAGGATTTAGTCGTACGCGATACCCAAGTATGGCTGCGCACCCTGGGCGGTCTACAGCCAGTCGATGTGATACTGCGCCACTGCGACGACGCTTACTGCGACCCGCTGGAACTGCGCGGCGATTCGCAGCTGGGCGTACCCGGGCTACTCCAGGCCATGCGCTCAGGCGGCGTGGCGCTATCTAACGCCTTGGGGGTAGGCATTTTGGAAGCCCCGGTGTTAGCGGACTACTTACCGATGCTGTGCGAGCATCTTCTGGGTGAGACCCTGCTGCTGCCCAACGTCAATGCCACGACGCAGCCAGCCACCGCGCCGGTTTTTGATAGCCACCTACAGCGCCTGGAGCCCACCACGCTCAACCTACGCTGCTTTGTAACACGCACCCCCAATGCCACTGCCAAAAGCAGCACTGCTGCTAAAAATAGTGCGGCTGGCGAGTACCAAGTAATGCCCGGTGGTTTAGCTTGGGTTGGCGAACCTGGCTTGCCATCACTAAGCAGCACCATCGTTAAAGATGTCTGGGTTACGGCAGCCTCTCCTCAGCCCCATGTCAGCCAGCTCCGCCAGGCCCGCGGCCCGGTGGTGGCCACCCGTGACGGCACCGACCTACCCAGCCGAGTAGCCGAAAGCCTGTTTTGGTTAGGCCGCTACGGCGAGCGCTTAGACACCCGCGCGCGACTGCTGCGTGAAGCGCTAATGAGGCTAATGGAGTACGACCAGGATGAGATCGCCGATCAGCTGCTCGATGAACTTCTGCTGGCACTGGATATCACCACGCTAAACGAAGAGGACCAACAGCGACTACAGGCACCTTTGATTGGTTTTGATCTAAAGCGCGCCGCGTTACTGGCGCAGTTTGATGACGTGGATCCCCAGGCCTTACAGCCACTGTTTGCCCAACTAATGCGCAACGCACGCAGCGTGCGTGACCACTTAGGCGATGACTCCTGGCGGGTGGTGCACCAGCTGCGTCAGCGCATGGCCACCTTCAACCCAAGCTTGGGGGCCAGCGCGGCACGGCGCGCTTGCGAGGGGCTGTCTGCTCAGCTAGCCGCCTTCTTCGGGCTGTGTAACGAAACCATGCCCCATCACTACGGCTGGCGGTTTATGGATATTGGTCGCTTCCTGGATCGCGTACTGGGACTGCTCTCGCTGCTCAAGCTCACCCTCAATGCGCCGCACTCGCCGGGGCTGGCGTTGTGGGAAGTCGTGCTCGCCACCACCGATAACTTTACCGCCTATCGCCGCCGCTACCGCAGTGAGCTTCACCCTGCGGCGATTCTCGATCTACTGCTGTTCGATGAAACCAATCCTCGCTCGGTGGGCTATATGCTCAAGCGCATTGAACGACAGATGGATCGCCTGCCGGGCAGCTCATCGCCCTACCGTAACGCCGAACGGCGGCTATTAATTCAGGCCAATGCGGCACTGCACCTGGCCGACATTGATCGCTTAAGTCATCTAGCCGATACACCGGAGGCACAGGATGCCTTAGAGCAACTGCTGGATGCTTTAATTGAACCCTTAAGCGCGCTTTCTGAAGCCATCAGTCAGAGTCATTTCAGCCACGTGGAGCGGCCACGCCAGTTAGTCAGCATGGAGCCTGATGCATGAACTACACGCTGCGCCATACCACCCGCTACCACTACAGCGCCCCCGTGACGCTGTGCCATAGTGAAGCTCGGGTACTACCACGTAAAACGCCGCATCAGCACTGTGGTGCCTCGGAACTGCAGATCAGCCCCACGCCGCAGGTACAGATGGAGCGCCGCGATGTATTCGGCAATCGAGTGCTCTATTTCGCCATGGAGGAAGTTCATCAAACCTTGGATGTCACGGTGGTAACGCAGTTGAGTACACACCCCTTAGCAGCGCTACCCACCACCTCAACGACGTGGGAACAAGTCGCTCAGCAGCTTAGCCAGAACAACAGTTTTGACATTCAACTTTACCGCCTCGACTCACCGTTTATTCGCCGTAATGATGAGCTGGCCACCTTTGCCCACAGCTGCTTTACCCCAGGCAGGCCAATAGTCGAGGCGACTCTCGCGCTCAATGAACTGATTCATCAAACCTTCGAGTACGACCCCAGCTTTACCACACTCGCAACGCCGCTAAGCGAAGTACTCGCCAACCGGCGGGGTGTCTGCCAGGATTTTGCTCATCTCGCGATTGGTGCATTGCGTTCGGTAGGTCTTGCTGCGCGCTATGTCAGTGGCTATTTGGAAACCCAGCCCCCGCCCGGGCAGCCACGCCTGATCGGCGCAGATGCTTCCCATGCATGGTTGGCGACCTGGATTCCCGAATGGGGGTGGCTGGCCCTAGACCCCACCAATGGCACCGTGGCCAGTGAACAGCACCCTGTACTGGCCTGGGGGCGAGATTACGCCGACGTAGCCCCGCTAAAAGGCGTCATGAACGGGGGCGGCGAACACCGCCTGGAAGTCGAAGTGGATGTCATGCCACTGGTGGGCTGATGCAAACCAACCCCACCTAAGGTATAACAGATACATAGCTGGCTTGTTCAAGGAAGACCCGATGCAGCAAAGGGATGGTGATGGTAAAAACGTCGGGCATGCGCCTCTCTGGGCATCCCAGATCCTGCTTCTGGGCTGTTTTCTGGTCTTGCTATCGGGTGCCGTCGAACAGTTTTACAAGCCACATTTCACCGAGCTGCAACAGACCGATGAAAGCCTGAAAAGTCTTTCGAGTCACTACGCTTTCGCGCCACTCCCCACCAAGCTACGAATAAGAAACGCTGCCACCAAGCGGCAGGTAGATAAAGAGCTTTTGAAGGCCATCAAATGGTCAGCCGACGATCCCCCTCCCGTTAGCTTTTTCGCCTCGCTGCATTCAGCTATCTCCCGCCAGGCAATTCTTGGCCGTGTCGTTTCAAACGACACCAGCGGCTGTGCCCTCCTTCTTCCCCCCGGTCGGGCACCGCCTATCCTCGCAAAGAGCTAACTACGTAGTTGTTCAGTTATTCATTAGTGGCACCGCTTTAGAGACACGCTGCCATTCAAACTATCAGTACCTTTTTAGAAGGGTTCTCCGTTTATGTTTCCCGTTGACAAGCTCATTTTACTTGCTGCCATTTTGATATTGGTGGGCATTGTATCGAGCAAATTATCTGCCCGCCTTGGCTTACCTGTCCTGGTTCTGTTCTTGGTCATTGGCATGCTGGCCGGTGAGAGTGGTATTGGAGGGATCGCCTTCGACAACCCAGCGGGGGCACATGCCCTAGGCACGCTGGCGCTGGCAATGATCCTCTTTGACGGCGGGCTTCAAACGCCTACCTCATCGATTCGAAAAGTCTGGAAACCCGCCTCCCTGCTCGCCACTTTCGGGGTGTTGATCACGGCTCTAATCACCGGCGTGGCAGCCGCCTACATTCTCGACTTACCGCTGCTGGAAGGCCTGCTACTAGGGGCTATCGTGGGCTCCACAGATGCCGCAGCGGTATTTTCGCTGTTAAGAAACGCCGGCATACATATCAATAAAAAACTGAAATCCACGCTAGAGATCGAAAGCGCCTCAAACGACCCGATGGCTATTTTCCTTACCGTCGGGTTGCTGGAAGTGCTGGTCAATGGCATGAAACCAGGCACGGGGCTGCTTGAGCTTTTCGTCATGCAGATGGGCGTAGGGGGCCTGGTAGGGCTTGGCGTAGGATGGGCATCGGTCAAGATCATTAACCGCATCCATCTGGTGGCCTCGGGCCTTTACCCGGTAATGGTGGCCGCGTGTGGCTTCCTTTCCTTTGGTATCTCAGCCAACGCAGGGGGGAGCGGATTCCTGGCCATTTTCCTGACCGGGGTGTTCATTGGCAACCACCGTATCGCCTTTCAGCGCAGCACATTCCTGTTTCATGATGGGCTCGCCTGGCTAAGCCAGATCGTGATGTTCGTGGTATTGGGGCTGCTGATAAACCCGGTGTCTCTGCTGGATGTATGGCTGGAAGGGCTGGTGATTGCTGCGGTACTGATTTTGGTTGCCCGGCCAATCGCCGTGTTGCCGGTCATGAAACTGTTCGGCTTCAATGCCCGTGAAGCCAGTTTAGTGGCCTGGGTAGGCCTACGTGGCTCCGTCCCTATTATCCTGGCTATTTTTCCGCTGATGTTTGGGCTGGAGGGTGCAGAATTAATCTTCAATGTGGTGTTTTTCGTGGTGCTGATCTCGGCAACCATCCAGGGCACCACTCTGCCAGTGGTGGCCCGCAAGCTGGGATTGACTGAAAAACCGCCAGCGGTACCGGCGGCCAGCCTTGAGATTACCGCGCTGGAAGAGGTAGATGCCGATATTGTGGAGTACACCCTGAGCGACCATCCACGCGCAGCGGGTCGGCGGCTTTCACAAATGGCACTACCCGATACGACGGTCGTCGCAATGATTACCCGGGGTAAGGACGTAATTCCCCCGCGAGGCTCGACAGAGCTAATGGCTGGCGATCACCTGTTCGTGGTGCTGCGTCCCGAGACGAGACCGTTTATCGACTGTGTCTTTTCAGATGCGGTGGGCGTGGTCAGTGACGAGCTGCCCGATCAGGAGCTGAAGCTCAAGGGCAGTACCAGGATAGACGATTTACGCCACTCGTATGGCGTGTTGATCGAAGGGGAGGATGGCCAGACGACTCTCGATGCGCTGCTGCGCAATACACTCTCCAGCCAACCGGAGATAGGCGACTCACTTCAGCTCGATGGCATCATGCTGGCGGTACTGGCGACACTCGGTGGCCGTATTACCACGGTTGGCTTGACGGTGCAGGACAAGCCTGACCAATAAGCGTCTTATCCATACTTAGCCTCGCAAGAGGCTAAGTACCAGTGTTCAAGTCGAGGCCGTCTCGTAAGCGGCCTTGAGACGATAGAACTCTTCTACAATAGCGGCCATTTCATCGGCGTCATAGTCACAAAGGCCGCTCACTACGAGCTTTTTGGAACCCACCCCTACGGCCTCTCCGGCGGACTCAATAGAGAACTCCAGCAGTGCATCGGCGCGTTTACCGTGCACCTCCAGCGAAGAGTGATTCAGCGTCAAGCCTGGAGCAAAACCATCCAAACGCTCGAGTGAAAACCCCATGCTATCGTAGATCACCAGTGGACGTTTAGGGTTAAACATGACCCCGTGCTCTTCCATCAGCGGTTTGAGATAGTGCGGAAAGTTTTTGCCTGAAAACGCGACATAGCAACGCGCAAAGGCTTCCACCACCGCAGGATCGTGGGTAATGTCACCACTACGCACCACCTGTAAGTAACATTTGCCGCTCTCATCACAGACGTGAAGTGCACCGTTGTCTGCTTCGCTAAACTTAAGCGGTGTATCAGCGCCCACCATGTTGGTGAAGCGAAATTCCATTTGCCGCGACAACCCAAACTTTGTGAGTATCAGTACAAACAGTAGATCACCGGGCACACAAAAACGGCGTGCATCCGGGTTATGAATAGGGTTGTAGTCACCCGCCACGCCTTTGGCGAAGCGACTGGCCTGCTCTGCGGAGATCACTACATACTCTCCGCGCTGCGCGTAAAAATCCTTGAACATGGCGTTTGTTGCCTGCCTAGCGTTGAAATCGAAAACCCGTCACTGCCCAACGCCGCGCATAATGCCATAAAACACGTCCCAACAGGAGTTATCTGCTAGGGAAGCCACTATGTCAGACGCGAACACTCGTAAAAATCGCCTACCTCGCCTGCTGCGAAGGGCGTTGGTTGGCCTACTGTTTATCCTCTTTACCTGGGTGGCGGGCAGCTATTGGCTGCTTAACAGCCAGTGGCTGCCCGAGCGCATTTCACAATTCGAGGGCATCGACATCCGCTGGGAGCAAGGCGTTAGCCGCCACCCAGGCCGCTGGGAAGTAGAGGGACTCTATCTCGCTCGTGAAGATGAAGCACTGCCCATCTCAATTGAAGCCGAACGCGCCACCCTTTCGCTCTCGCTAATGGCTCTATTACGCGGCGAACTACATATCGACACACTCGATGCCGAGGGTATTCGCCGCCTGACCGTTGGTGACATCGCGCTTGAAGCTGACGGCCAGCTGCAGGTAACGGAGACCACGCTAAGTCGCGACACCCTAGCGATTCCTAACGTTTCCCTCGCCATTACCAATGGTCGTTTAGTTCGCTTGAGTGATCAAGAGACCTTAGTGCGTGATATTAACCTTAACGCTGATGCAACGCTCAATTCGATAACTCCTGTCGACGCTACCAGCGGCGAGCTGAACCCCAACCTACTAGCAGCGCTCTCAGCGCAGCTTCAGTTGGATGCCCAGGCGGATGCCTGGAATGTCTTTATGCCCTACCTAGGCACCCTGCCCTGGCTAACCATTGAAGGGCGCGGGGCGCTAACTGGAGCACTGGAGCTCACCGCAGGAGAATTACAGCCCGGCAGCAAGCTTATACTGAACGCGCCCCTGCTACGCTTAGCGATTGATGAGCAACGTTTACATGCGCCGACTGACTCGCCGCGCTGGATACTGGCGGATACCCCTCCGCCTCGCCACACGGCTACGGGTGAAGGCCAAGTGCGTTTGTCGGTTGAGAACGATCAACTGCATTTTTCAACGCAGCTGGCCGATGTTGAGCTAGCCGACACGCACCCTTACGCAGAGCATACCGAGCTACGCCTTGCGACCCAAATTCCTAATCAGCGACTGGATCAACTCGACCTTCCCACCTCAGCGACACTCGCCTTGCAAGGCGATATCACCCGCCTGGATATGCTGGATCGATATCTTTCGCCCGGTATAGGAGAACGGGGTTCTGAAGGAGAGAGTTCTGAAGGACAGGATTCTGAACATGAGAACTCTGAACTGGAAGGCATCAGTCTTTCCGGCCATGGGCAAATTGAGGCCTCTGCCAGCATTCGCCAATCGCGCCTTTTTGATGCCCAACTAAGTATTCAAGCAACTGAGTTGATGGCAGATACGCGTGGCTTCATTGCCCGAGGTGGCGGCTCATTAGATGCCCAGCTAACGCCACAAGAAATTATCGAAGCAACGCTTAACTTTGCCGACGCCACGCTGCACCACCAGGAGCGTCTGCTGCTTGACGATGCCGCTATCAACGTCTCGGCATCGAGCCCAGCTGATCCAGAAAAGGCCCGTGAAGAAGCATCCGCGACATTGAGCTGGCAATCCGCGCAACTGCCTAATATCAGCGTTTTACAAACCTACTTAGGCGCCATTTTACCTGACCCCGCGCCACTGCAGTTGCTTAGCGGGAAAGCCGCAAGCCACGGCCAGCTCACCATGGCGTCAAAACAGCTCAGCGGAGAGATACATTTAGCCGGAAACGGGCTTACCACACGCTGGCAACACGGCGAACAAGTCGACACGCTAACCAGTGATATGCAGCTTTTCCTGCCTATTCAGCAGGCAGCAATGAATGGCTCAACGCTGAACATCAGCGGCACCCGGTTGAGCTGGCAAGTGGCCGATATCGACCAACCGAGCGAACGCTTAGAGAGCATATTGGTGCTAAATGATGGTCGCTTTCAACGCAGAGGTGACGTACCAAGCGGGCAATTTTCACTCGAGGGAAGCGTGCAACGGCTAGGCTTTTTAAATGCGTTTTTGCCTGACGCCCACGGTTTAGCCATCGCGGGTGAAGGACAACTCTTTGCTCAGGGCGCCTTTCGAGATAACCGCTTGCTGGCACCCACTCGGCTGCGGGTCAACGCCGACCAGTTAGAAGTCACTTTTTTAGATTATCTCGCTACCGGACGGGGCGAGCTCACCGCCCAGTTGGATAGCACCGAGCGGGCCCAGCTCTCGCTTGGCATCCCCCGCTTTGCCTTGAGTCGCCAAGGCGATAATAGCCCGCACCTGGAAGGACGCCACTTTGCTCTCACCACGCAAACCGAGCGTTTTAGCGATGTGCTTGAATCTCCCCAGCCCGAGCACTTCACCACGCGCATCGCGCTGCCGATTACCGAGGTGCCCGACTTCACCCGTTACAACCGCTACCTGCCCGAAGGCGCGGGTGTTAGGTTGCTGGATGGGCAAGCCAGCCTGGAAAGCGAGTGGCTGTTGGAAGGATTAAATGCACAGGGCGAACTAACCCTGCGCGCCTTTGGCGCAGAGCTAGCGCTGTTGGATCAGCAGCTTCGCGGCGATGTTCATCTCGACTTACACCTAACCGACGGCGACCTGGAAACGCGTCGTTTTAACGCAGATGACTCATTCTTACGCTTGGAGAACGTTAGCCGACAAAGTGAAAATGGCTCTGCCGATGCCGGTTGGTGGGTAACGCTTTCCATGTTGGATGCGCAATTGGCGTGGGAAGATCCTATTCGTCTCGTCAGCCAGCTCCGCCTTGAGATGCGCGATACCGGTTTACTCGCCCGGCTATTTCTCGCACGCGCAAGGGATAGCGACTGGTTAGGGCGACTGCTCAATGTGCACGATATCGAGGGCACGGCGCAGCTAGAGATCAGCGGCAAGCAGATCAGCCTTAGCGACTTGACGCTCGCTGGTGGCCCGCTGCTGCTGCTTTCCGATGTCGCTCTGGCAGACCGCAGCGCAAACGGCGCGCTCTATGCCCGCCTTGGCGTGCTTGGATTAGGGGTTGAACTTGAGGACAGCGAACCAACCTTGCACGTTATTCAACCCCGCCGCTGGTTTGACCGCTGGCGTGAGATGAACCGTTCCCTAAGCCCTAATAATTAGCCTCTAATGATTAGCCCTTAGCGTTTTTTGCGCTCACGGCGAATCATCCTCACCCGCTCTTTAGCCTTTTGCGGTGTAGAGAGCGGTGCTGCCGCCTCATCATGGGTTTTCGGTGGCACCGTGACCCAGGCAAACACCGGCAGCGCCAAGTGCCAATGGATCGCCGCCAAACGCAGCCCGAGGGTGACGCTTAGTGAGGCGCCAATCGCCATGGTTAGCGGCGCCTCCAGGGCATACAGCGCCACGTAAACGATTCCCCCAGCCATCGCTGCCGTCGCATAAATTTCTTCGCGAAGCACCATGGGCACTCGCTGGGCCAATACATCACGTATCATGCCGCCTGCTACGCCGGTCATCATGCCCATCAAGACAGCTACCGTTCCAGACGTGCCCAGCAGCAGTGCTTTATGAGTCCCAATCACAGTAAACAGTGCCAAGCCAAACGCATCAGCGATCGGTAAAAAGCCCCGCGACAGCCGGTGGATATAGTGAAAGCCCATCAACGACACACCCACGGTGGCTAAAATCACCCACAGGTAGGTTGGATCCGTCACCCAGAACACCGGCCTTACACCGAGCACTAAATCACGCAGCGTGCCTCCACCAATGCCGGTCACCGCTGCCAGCACCAGCATACCTATAGGATCCATGCGCGACCGGCACGCCAAAATCACGCCCGAAAGCGCAAACACGATGACACCCGCCATATCCAGCCAATAGACCACGCCCGACAACACGCCCTTCTCCTTTTTTATGCTCGCTATCTTTAAAGGCAGGCAGGATAGCACCCTTCAGAGGATATGCTCGCACCCAAGAACACGCTTGCGACCTAAGCAAGATAAGTTCACATAATTAGGTTACGCTGACCGAATTGTCATTAACACTTGCATTCACGACGGAGTAACACTGCTATGGACTGGAGCCCGGCTTATAGCTGGTTGGTACTCGCCTTACTATTAAGTTTGGCAGAGCTGACTTCTGGCGCGATGGTGCTGCTAGCGCTGGGTATTGCCGCTGCGCTAACAGCGGCCGTTACAGCGCTAGGATTAACGCTTCCTTGGCAACTGCTTGGCATGGCTATTTTTACCGGGGTACTGCTGCCAATATGCATTATGGTCATTCGCCCGCGCTTCTCCCCCCGCGGCGTTGCTTATGGCACAACAGGCACAGGTGTGGAAAAAGGTAATCGCTACACTACTCTACGCCGGGATTTTGATGATGCCACGGGCATTAAAGTCAACGGCGATTTCTACCGCCTGCGCGTACTTGAAAGCGGTGAAACCGAGCTACCCAGCGGTACGCTGGTCATATTTAAACGATTTGAAGGCACCACTGCGCTAGTCGCATTACATCAGCCTGAAGACACAGCCTTTCAAGATGACAATTCCCAACGCAAGGAGCCTTAACCATGGATCTACCTATAAGCCCCGGCTTATTAATAAGCCTCATTATTGTCGTGATCGCAGTACTGATCATCTCTAAAGGCCTAATTATTATTCGCCAATCGGAAGTAATGGTGGTTGAGCGCCTAGGTTCTTTTCACCGCGTTTTAGAAAGCGGCATTAACATTATCATTCCATTTATCGAACAACCCCGCGCGATCACCATGCTGCGCTATCGCAAAATGGGTGAGGACTATACCGCTATCACCACCGACGAAACCCGCATTGACCGCCGCGAAACGGTGATGGATTTCCCCGGTCAACCGGTCGTCACCACCGATAACGTCACCGTTCGTATCAACGGCGCGCTCTACTACCAAATCATCGACCCCAAGCGGGCCGTCTATGAGGTAGAGAATATGAGCCAGGCCGTCGAAGTACTGGCCAAAACCACGCTACGTTCAGTGGTCGGTAAAATGGAACTGGATAAACTGTTTGAATCCCGTGCGGAAGTGAATAATGAGATTCAGGCCGCGATGGAAGAGCCTGCGTCTAAATGGGGGGTCAAAATCTCCCGCGTCGAAGTGCAGGACATCGCTATGCCGGAAGAGGTGGAAACTGCAATGCGCCTGCAAATGGCCGCCGAACGTAAGCGCCGTGCCACCGTCACCGAGGCCGAGGGGGAGAAATCAGCGGCGATTGCAATGGCCCAGGGGCAACGTGAATCCTCGATCCTCAACGCTCAAGGTGACAAAGAGTCGGCCATTCTACGTGCCCAGGGTGAGCAGGAGTCTATTAAACTGGTGCTTAGTGCCATTGGCGATAGTGAAGAGAATAAGCGCACCGTAGTGGGCTACCTGCTGGGCCAGAGCTATATCAAGGTACTACCCAATATGGCGAAGAATGGTGAGCGAGTATTCGTACCCTACGAGTCCTCTGCTCTGCTTGGCTCAATGGGCATGTTCCGCGAAATGGCCGGCTCACCAGAAGATACAGTCGCAAACCACCTTAAAAGCCGTAATCACAGTGACAGTGATTTTCGCAGTGGGCTGGTAGGCGGAGCCGCTAGCGGTAACTAAAAGCGTACTTGAGTATTTATATGCTTTGCAAAGCCTGGCCCGAGTAGCCAGGCTTTTGGGTTAAGTACAAGAAGCTAACCGCTAGCAACCGTTGAAGAAAACATCACCTGCGTAAGGTTCATATTCGTTAAACTCTACGCTTAATGCTCAGCCTCACTTTTATTGTGCACGTAGCGTCGTTAATGATGGCCCCTATGTAGCACTTATTAATAGCAAGATCGCGACCAAGAGATTAGGACGTTCACCATGCCGCCTAGTGGGTTCGCCATTCGCCGAAGCACTCTACTGCTCTTAACGCTTGCGTTACTGTTGGCATATTCAGGCTACCTACTAGCTGATACCTCTCCCAAACCGCTCCATAATTGGGAGTATCGCTGGGGCGACTCTCCTTACGATGCCGATAGCCATCCTCAATGGCTGCAAAGCGACTCGACAGAGTGGCAGTCGATTGACTCCCCTTCGAACCCACCTGGCCGCAACGGGCACGAACACCTCTGGTTACGTACGACAGTGCCCGCCGGTGATTGGAACGATCCAGTACTTTTTATCACCAGTATCAATTTGATTGGGCAAGTTTATCTAGACGATGAACTGATCTATCAATATGGTGAATTTGACGAACAGGGAAAAGGCGATTTTGCGGGCTGGCCCTGGCACATGATAGACCTACCAGAAAATGCCGCCGGTCAGACGCTTACCTTTCGCTTTTACTCTTACTACACCAGTATTGGCTTATGGGGCCAAGTCCAGGTAATGGAACGCATTGAGGTTTTAAAGCAAATTATCCATGAATCTGCTCAGGATCTCGGTGTGAGTGCTTTGGTATTGGTGCTCGCTATCCTGGCCACCATTTTCGCGTTAATAGGTCCCGAACGCCGTGGTTTTGGGTCTATTGCGTTGTTTGCTTATGCTTCAGGGCTAATGCTGCTTGCGGAGACCCCAGCCCGTCAACTCATTGCCGATGAGCCATTGACCTGGGACACACTCCGAGCAGCCAGTTACTACACCCTGCCGGTGGCACTGGGGTTGTTACTCAGCTATTGGTTGGAGGGCACCGCTAAGCGCTGGATAACTCTCCTTTGGGTTATTCACTTGGTGTATCTGGTGCTGGCGATTGGTTTGGTTCAATTGGGAGTGCTGAGCCTTTCATTAACCTTCCCCATCTTTGATGTCATGCTGGCCTTAACGCTCCCCATAATGCTGGCACTTGCGCTCATGCGCTTTCAAAAGCTCACCCTTGAACAACGGCTTCTGGTAGTGAGTTTTACTTTTTTTGCCCCGCTGCTACTCGCCGATATGGTGGTCGCCCACGGCTTTGTGGGCTGGCGCAGTGTGCCCTTGAGCTACGGCACACTGGCTTTTTCTTTAGCGAACGCGGCTATTTTTCTGTGGCACTATCGGCATACACAGCAACAACTTGCCATGGCCAATGAGACTCTAGAGCAGCAGGTGGCGGCGCGAACCGCCGACCTCGACCGGTTAGTTCAAGAACTGGAAGGGCTCTCACGCAAAGACCCATTAACAGGCTTGCACAACCGTCGCCATTTCGACACGGCATTCGAGCACCATTGCCAGCGAGCTAAGCAGCATGACAGTCAACTCTCCGTGCTAATGCTGGATGTGGATCACTTCAAACAGATTAACGATGATTTTGGTCATGACGCAGGAGATGCCGTGCTGGTCGAAATCGCCCTGTTATTGCGGCACCACTTAAGAGATTTGGATGTGATCTGTCGCTTTGGGGGCGAAGAATTTGTTGCCTTGCTACCTGCTACCTCCCGAATCGCTGCCGAGACGCGCGCAAAGGCGCTGTTAACATCCATTGCTCATCAGGCATTTATTCATCAAGGCTCTTCTCTGCGGAAAATCACGCTTTCCTGCGGTGTCGCAACATATCCTGATCACACTCAAGACCCTAAGAAATTGCTGCGCCTTGCCGATGAAGCGCTTTATCAAGCCAAGCACAGCGGCCGTAACCGCTGTGTAGTATGGGAAGAGACACTTGAAGAGCAGGGATTTATGCTCGGTAGGCAACAGCCGCAATAACCACTCATGGTATTGGGTAATTAAGCAGCCCCCGACGCCAGGAAGTGATCAATAAACACAGCGTAATCCTGCTCTGTGCAGTCGGCGTAAGCCACCGCCAGTGTTGTAACCACCTCAATAAACAGGTCTTCACGCCCTTTTAATCGTTGGCAAACGGCCTTGGCAAAGCGTGTTGAGTCACCCTGGTTAAGCGCCTGGGCACCGCGCAGGTGTTCACGGGCGAGAATTTCTCCCCACTGCTTTGCCAGTTTTCGATATGACTTACCGCCAGAAAGCTTATGGGTCGGAAAGTCTTTCTTGAACGGCGAGCGCTCACGCACCGAAAACACCTTTCCGTTCATGGTTAGCCAGCCGAGATAGGCATCTGGGTGCTCAGCAATGGCGTGGAAGGCAGCTGCATGACGGATGGCTTCGTTAGGAAACAGCTTACGCCACGCCTGCTGCTGTTTTTTATCCATTAATCGAAATGCTTCTGGAGGTACCTGCTCTTTAACATCCAGGATGATGTCATCGTGCTCGTGCTCGACACCGCCTTCAATCAAGACGTAATAGCGTTCGACACCCAACGAACCGGTGCCTGCATCCAAACGCCGTGCCGTATCTTTGACGCGAAAATGGTGGGGATCACTCTCTTTAATAGCGTGTTGTAGCGTTTGCTGATACTCCTGCTCAATTAAGCGGCGTAGTTGGCTGGCCACATCCGCAGGCAGGTTAGCGAGCTTGCCAGGCCGTTCGGCGAACTGGCGGCCTTTCTGCCCATCTAGGGTCGTCCACTTTTCGAGCATCCGCGCACGGCTCTGCTTATCGGCGACTTTACTCATAAAGGGCTTAAGCAGGCCCTTTGCACTATCAAGGGTCACGGCCTGCACGGGCTGACTATCAACGTGATCGACCAGCGTTTGGTAATAGCCCTCTATTAACTTTTTAAGCGCTTTATCAATCGCTTTTGGATCCAGCTCAGCATTTTCACGAGCATCTAATACGACGCTGATAGCCAGCCGCCACAGGTCATATTGGTAGTCGCCAATCAGCGCATCATCGAAGTCATCCATGCCGTAGCGCACTTGGTCATCGTGGTGACCATAAGCGCCAAAGTTATAGACGTGGGCGTCGCCCTGCAACCAGGTTTGGGTCTCCGGCCAGCCACCAAACAGGGCAAAACGCCAATCGTGCCATACATCATTCCAGTACAAATGATTACTGCCGCGATAAAAGCGGTAGGGCGACGCAGCCATTTTGGCGTACTTGGCTTGGCGGATGGCCGTTGGTAAGGCGTTATTCGCCTGGTGGGTGGCCTCAATCACCTGCTGAGGGCGGTTATGTCCAGTCAATGCATGACTCATCGAATTACCTTTGTTGATGCAAAAAACACTTTAGTACAAAGGTAGTCGATAACCATGAATAGATTAAGTCAGCACTCACACCGCAGCTCGACGTCCCCGTTGGGTAAAACCTCGTGGAGCGGCAATACGAAAGAAGCGCTCCACCACCTCAGCGTGGGTAGCAGGCGTAATCAAAGAGACGGCGACAAATACCGGCAGGTTGAGCATCAGCCCCCAGAAGCCCGCGTGAATACCCATTGGGTGTGGCCAAAGAGTCGTAAACGCCACGGTAATCAGAAAGCCCGCTACGATACCCGCCATTACACCCAAGCGAGAAGCCCGCGGCCAGAAGAACATGCCGATAAAGGCAGGCAGCACCTGGGAGGCAAACCCGAGCCCCACTAACAGAATCATTACCAAACTGCCGGGCTCGGCAATTGCGAGCGGCGCGACCACGAAGAACATAATGGGCAGGATCAGCAGCCGCGCAAGTTTTCCAGTAACGCCATCCGAGAGTTTTAACACCGGCTGAAGCACATCTTTGCTGAGTGACAGCGATACCGAATGAATAAACGGCTCGCTGGAAGACATTGAGGCTGCCAGGGTTCCTGCGCCAAGCAATCCTACTAATACCACCGGCAAGTGCTGCATGGCGTACTCAAGTACCACGGTATCGGCCCGAGCCAGCTCAGGCAGCGAAAAAATGCCGATGAAGCCTACAACAACCATAGGCAGAATAACCACGTAATACGTGGGTAGCCACGTTGCGCTGCGACGAATAGTACGTGCCGAGGAGGCGCTCATCCACTGCGTCCACACCGGCGGCATAAACGAAAACATCGAAACGATGATCGAGGTCGTCCAGAAGCTAAAGCTCATATCGCCGCCTGCGCCGGGCAGAGTGAGAAACTCGCTATGCTCGGCTTGGATACGCTCGAACACGCCCACAAAGCTCAACCCGCCGGTGGCGCTATGAACGGCCCAGAGGCCAACGGCCCAAGCCACAATCAGCATCAACACGCCTTGAAAGGCATTGGTGCGACCAATCGCCCGCTGACCACTGGCATAGAGGTAAACGGCAATACAGGCCAGTACCAGCACGACCCCCAACCAAATCGGAATCAAACCGCCGCTCATCACAAACAGAATATAAGCCGAACCTATGGTCTGCAGCACCGCATAAGCAATAGAGCCGATCGCCATAACAAGCGCCGCCAGTGCGCCTAGCGCGGGGCTCTGGTAGCGGTCAGATATGGCACTTGCCTGGGTCACGTGACCAAACTGCTCACCAAACTGCCACACTTTAGGGCCGAAATACCAAGCGACCAGGGCCAGGTACGAGAGGTAAATCGCTACATAAAACACCGCCACCCCTTTGGAATAAGCCCATCCGGGCGCTCCCATAAAGGTGTAAGCACTCACACTACCGGCGGCTATCAGTAGGTAGAGCGTCACCGGCCCCATGCTGCGGCCCGCTACGCCCCACTCCTCCAAGCTATTCATGGAGCGCCCTGCTCTGGCGCGTAGGCCAATCACCATGGCAATGGCGACATAGGTCAAGGTTATCAACAGTGGCCAAGGGCTATTCATGGTCGTCTCGCTCCACAATGCGATTGCCGATCAGCATCACCACTACGCAGGCAAAAATCACCAGGTAGCTCCACACCACTAACAGAGGCAACCCCATCACTAAGGTGGCTCTGTTTACCCAACCAATCACCGGCCACGTTCCCGCCAGCACCAGCACCACAAACGCAATTAACAGACCCCAGCCCGCCCGGGAGGTAGGCAGTACCAATAAACGTTCCATGAGTGTTCCTCTTATTTAACTGCAGCGTTAATCACTGGCAACATCGGCCAGCGCATGGGCAACGCCAAACGCATTTCTAGCTGTCGCGCCAGTTTCAGCACAAAGTGATCTCCAAAGCGCGGGCCAACCAACTGCACGCCTATCGGCATATTGACGGAACTAGCGGAACGGCTAAACCCAGCATTAAGCGAGATCGCAGGCTGCTCGCCCATATTCCACGGCACGGTGTAAGCAATGTGCTCAAAGGGCTGGCGCGGATCATTGGTAGGCGATGGCCACTCGGCTGGGAAGGCGATATTGGGTGTGGTGGGTGAAATCACCGCATCGACCTCATCAAATACGGCTTCGGTGGCGCGTCGCATCGCCATGGTTTGCTGAAAACCATGCACTGCTTCTACGCCACTTAAGTGTGCACCACCGTCGGCCCAGGCTAAAATGGCAGGCAACACTTGCTCACGCTCGTTAGCCGAGAGCTTTAACAGCTCGCCCCACTGACGGGCCTGCCAGAAGTGATCCAGTCCCTCTAACATTTCGCGGGTCAGCACTGGCGCCATCGGCACCAGCGTTGCCCCAGCGGCTTCCAACTGCTTTGCGGCCTGTTCCACGTGGTGGCGAATCTCATCATCCAAAGGTAACCCGCAGCCCGCCTTCATCATCACACCCACTCGCAAACCTTTAACGTCAAGCTCCAGATCCATCCAGTCAATCGTTTCCGGCGGCAGACGCATCGCATCGCGTCGATCTGTGCGGGCAAGCGCCGTCATCATCAGCGCGGCATCCGCTACGCTTCGGGTCATTGGCCCGGCACAGCGGCCTACATAATAAGGGTCTATCGGTACCCGGCCCAAAGTGGGCTTAAAGCCGACGACACCACACCACGCCGCAGGAAGGCGTATCGAGCCACCAATATCGGTGCCCACATGCAGTGGCCCAAGCCCAGCAGCGGCGGCAGCGCCCGCGCCCGCGCTTGAACCGCCGGTATTACAAGCTAAATCCCATGGATTGCGGGTCAAACCATGAAACGACGAGAGCCCGGATGAGAGCATGCCAAAGTCGGGGCAGGTAGTTTTCGCCAGCAGCAGAGCGTTATCTTCCGCTAAACGAGCAGCGGGGGGAGCGTCTTCGCTGGCAACGGGCTGCTCACCAAGCCCGGTTCCCCCCGGCACTGGCATCCCTTTCGTTGCAATCAGCTCTTTAAGGGTGATTGGCACGCCATCCAGCGCGCCGCTAGGTTGCCCCCTAGCCCAGCGCTGGGTGGAGGCTTCGGCTGCTTTAATGAACGCATCAGGTTGATAGGCATACAGCGCATTGATGTGCGGCTCCCAGGCGTCGATATGCTCAACCAAGGCGCTGGCTACTTCAGTTGGCGAGAACCTATAAGCTCGGTAGCCATCAATTAATTGGATGGCGGTGAGTTGGTGTAGTTCAGGCATCACATTACCTTTTGCTGTTGTTATCAGACTGACGTTATCAGGCTTTCGTTATCAACAATCTCAGCATGAACCCACACCGTGTCTTCTGGTATTTCAATCTTGACCGCAGCGTGTCCACTTTTTGTGTGCACTCTATTCTTTCAGGATCTTCTTTCAATATCTTTCAAGATGAAGGAGATTGTAGTGTTTGTAGGGCACTTGCCAGCAGCGAAAGGCACGCCTCGGTGGCAAAGCTACGCTGGCGATGGCGATAAACGCAGAGATCTACCCGCGCTGCTTCAAGCTCTGAAGAAGCCAAGGGAATGCTAACTAGTTGACCCAATTGGCACTCCCGAGCTACCGCCATCGGTGGCAATACCAGAACACCTGCACCGTTAAGGGCGAGTGCTTTTTGAGTTTCCAGTGAAGCGGTTCTAAAGGTGGGGGCCAGAACTATCCCGACCTGATGAGCGGCGCGCTCCAGCGCTTGGCGCACGCCATAAGATTCATCAGGCAGGATCAGCCGGTGCGCTGCCAGGGAGTGAAGACTCACCTCAGAAGCCGCGGCCAATGGATGGCCTGGAGCCATCACTGCATGGTGGTGCAACTCGGCGCTAGCAAAGGGCACAATGTCATCATGGCGGGGCATAAAGAAGGACAAGCCAATATCGGCATCACCTCGGCGTAGCGCCTCCACCATTTGGCTAGCACTGACGATCCCGATATCAAAACTCAAATGGGGATAGCGCTGCCCCATCTTGGCTAACGTAGGCGCTAGCAAGCCAGCCACAACGCCTTCCGCCACCTGCAAACTGACCCGCCCAGTTCGCAAGCCCTTCAAATCGGCAATATGTTCCTGCACCCGCTCTAGGTCACGGAGGGTACGCTGCGCCTGGGCAGCCAACAACTCCCCCGCCGCCGTCAGGCTAATGCCGTTGGGGCCACGCTCGATGAGTGGTGCGCCAAGCTGGTGTTCCAGTAAATCGATCTGGCGGCTAATCGCTGTGGGGGCAATATGCAGTTGGGCGGCAGCTTGGCGCAGCGAACGACACCGGGCCACAGTATCGAAATAGAATAATGCGCGACCACTGATCATAAGCCCCCCTTAAAGCCCCAACTGCCGCGATTAGGGGCGTCAGCTCTTAGCCGCTGGAGGGTGATATCGCTTTGCATGAATGGCGCCCTATCTTATTATTTAGCATAGGCGAATACAGTAGCGATATATGGGTAGGCTGGCCAGCGCCGATACCTTCCGCACACGCCGTTGGCCAGAGGCTTTACTGCTATTATCTGTAGCAAAAACTGCAACCAGATAGGGTTCATCTACCTTGAAAGCAATTGCCAACTTAATACAAAAGCGGCAATGCAATTAAGCCATCAGACGGACAAAGGCTTCATTTTCTTAGCCAGTTCATCGTCCAACTCATTGGCCCGCTTGGCTGCTGGCCTGCTTTCCATACGCTCTATGTAATGCTTAAACACCTCTTTTGGTGGGATATTCTCCTGCATTGTTTCCCACCAGAGATAACTGCTAACCAATATATCTGCGGCAGTAAACTGATCGCCGCAAATATAAGCGTTTTCACTGAGTACTTTTTCAAGCGTATTGATACTGTCTTCCACTTGGCCACAACCAACGGCCTGTACGTTGCTGCTGTCGATTTTCCAATTGTAGGCCTTTGCACTAGTAGCCATTTCAAACGGACCCGCCATAAAAAAAAGCCAGCGATAATAAACTCCACGTTCGGGAGATTGCGGGGGTGGTGAAAGCTTTTTATCCGGAACCTGATCCGCCAGGTACGCGCAGATAGCCGCCACTTCCGTCACAACAGTGTTGCCATGTTTGATGGCAGGCACCTTGCCCATGGGGTTTATGGCCAAGTAGTCCTCAGATTTCATCTCTGAATCGAACTCCATCGCCTTTACCGAGTAGTCTATGCCTACTTCTTCCAACATCCAGCGCACAACGCGCCCGCGGGACATAGGGTGGGTGTAAAACGTTAGCTCTGACATATTAGGCTCCTTTTTCAGTCAATTTTCCGGTGACACAAGGTACTGCCAGATCAGATTAGTTTGTTAATAGGTGAGAATCCGCCCTAAATAAAAGCAACAATGCATTTTTCTGCAAGACTTTAACGATGGCTTCAATAGGGAGGCAGTAATGGCAGGCCCCACAACACGCGTACTTGCGGTGCTTGAGTTGCTGCAAGCTAATGGCCAAATGGGCGGCGCTGAATTGGCCGAACGCCTGGGCGTGGATCGGCGCACTATACGGCGATACATTACGGCGCTGGAAGATATAGGCGTGCCGATAGTGACCGAGCAAGGGCGCTACGGTGGCTACCGATTGGTGGCTGGCTTCAAGCTGCCACCCATGATGTTTACCGACGAAGAGACATTCGCCGTTTCGTTAGGCTTATTGGCCGCTAGCCAGCTGGGACTAACAAACGCAGCGCCCGCCATTGCCAGCGTACAAGCGAAGCTCGAGCGAGTGATGCCAGCTAATTTAAAAAGCCGTGTTCGAGGCATCAGTGAGACCACTCAGGTGATCTTACCCCGGCGCGAACCCAGCCGTGATGACCGCGCCCTTGAGACGCTGACTAAAGCCACAGAGGTCATGCGAACCGTGGGGCTTACCTACCACTCCCCGCAGCATGATCCGATTGAGCGTCAGATCGACCCCTACGGGCTAGTTTTCCAACAAGGTAGGTGGTATGCCATCGGTTTTTGCCATCTACGGGGAGCCATGCGCTCATTTCGATTAGATCGTATCAGCGGCGTGCACCTACTCTCAGGTACCTTCATACGCCCCACCCGCTTTGATGCAGCCGATTTTTTGAGCGAAAGCCTCATGTCCTGGGGCCCCACTCATGAAGTATCACTGGTGCTACACATTGATCATGCCGCGTCCGCTGACTTTGAGAACCAATTTTTCTGTACAGGTCAGTTCGAACAGGTTGAAGGTGGACTACTGCTCCATACCCGCACGGATAGTTTCGAGTGGTTTGCCTATTGGCTGGCACAGCTCCCATTTCAATTTACCATCCTCAAACCAGACGGCCTCAAAGAGGCGCTTCGCGAACACGCCAACCATTTACTAGCAAGTTGTGAGAGCGCTTCACCATATTCAACAGATATGCCCTGAAACAGTCTAAAACCTGGGAGATAATGAAGGCGCTATTCGCCTGATTTTAAGGATAAGGCTTCTTAGCCTCTTAAGTGCTAGTCTGTTAATCAAATAACTTTTAATACAGACTCACAAATGCAACATTCATCAAGGCGCACACACCGTCTTGCATTGGCGACAATTGCCCCGCGAATTTTTGCCTTTTGCCATACCTTCGGACTCACCGTATGGATTGCCGTGGTAGAAGGTAGCGGCTGGACACTTATTCTGCCCGGGATTTTGCTGCTGCTATGGCCCGGTGTTGCCTATGCGCTTGCTGTAAGCGCCCAGAACTCCAAGCGTGCCGAGTTCAGAAATCTCCTCTATGACAGCCTGCTATTTGGTTTTTGGTGCAGCGTGCTGGATTTTTACGTTTTAGCCACCATCACCATTGGGCTTGCCTGTTTGATGAACAATTTAGTGGTCGGCGGAGTACGGAAGATGCTTATTTCAGCCGTACTTTTCACAACCGCAGCCTTGATTGGAAGCGCCTTAACGGGATTCAAGTTTCGCCCCTATGTGAGCAACAATTTAGACATCTACCAATGGACGGGGGCAGTCATCTATTTTCTAACCATAGGCCGCATAACGTACAGTCAGAATCGTCAGATCGGCCGCAGCATTGGCGAGATTCAGTTTCAGAACCGAGTCTTTCACGCGCTGCTTGATCTCGGGACGGTGGCAAATCGTGCGACCAATATCCATACCCTGCTAGATGACTCATTAAACCACCTACACTCCCATTTCCCCGACTACGGTTTTGCTGTTTTTGTACAAGAACGACAACGTTGTGAAGTGACACGCTACGCGGCTGTTGCGGGACTAAGCCCAAAGGATGAACAGCGTCTAAAGCATCTATTGGCCAGCGTTCATAGGCAAAGAGTACAGCCGGACACACGGCCACAAACAGACGAAGGCGAGAACCTATATGTCATGTCCATGGAAGGCCGTCTAAGCTTGTACGAAGGCTGGCTGATCATGAAAGCTCCCAGCCGAGAAGACGGCTTGGAGCAAATACTTTCCCTCTTTGCCGACCAACTTGCGGCCGCTACCGAAAATAAATTGCTACATTTGGAATTGAAGAAAACGGCTGAGCGTGACGGACTCACCGGCCTTTATAACCGAGGTTTCTTGGAAGCCGCGCTGCAAATGAGCATTCAAGGCAAGGCGCAGACGCCGAGCCTGGATTTTGCTGTATTGATGATGGACGTCGACAAGCTTAAGGAAGTGAACGACCATTATGGTCATATTGCGGGCGATCAACTGATTTCCAGCGTTGCCAAGTACCTGCAACTTCACTGCAGGGACAGCGACATACTTGCACGCTGCGGTGGCGATGAATTCGTCATTCTATTTCCTTCTGCCGACTTGACGGCAGCCAAGCGTATGGCCAACTTGATCAGAGACAATTTGCCTGAACAGCGTTGCATTATCGACACCGCTAGCGGTGAACGTGAAGAACTGACGCTTCATTTGAGCTTGGGATTCGCCAGCTCCAGCGAAGTGCCTGCCATACAGGTATTTGCTCTGGCAGACCAGCGCATGTACGAAGACAAGAACCAGCGCCGCAAGCAAAGAGTAGATGACTTGGGCACAGCGAGCTGGCCCCCCTTATAAAAACTTCCTCACAAACCACTGGCAAGCGGCTGCCCCCACTGATCGCCATGTACTAGTTCACTTAATGGCAAGCGAGAGCGCCAGCCTTTGGCTTCAAGCTCTGGTTGGTCTAAAAACTCGCTAACATAGCCAAGGCAGAGATACGCCAAGGGGTAAACGTGGTCAGGCAGATTCAGCGCCTTGCTCAGCTGCTCTTGGTCGAGAATGCTCACCCAACCAACGCCAATACCTTCTACCCGCGCAGCCAACCAGAGATTCTGTACAGCGAGACAAGTGCTGAAAAGATCGGTATCCACCATACTATTGCGCCCCAGCACGTGAGGCCCGCCCCGGCTTCGGTCACAGGTAATACAGAGATTAAGCGGGCTCTCCATAATACCTTGCAGCTTAAGGCTGCGATAATGCGCTTGACGCTCGCCTTCAAAGCGTTCGGCGGCCTTCTGATTCTCCTGCTCGAACATCGCCAGCACTGCTTCTCTGACGCTGCGACTTTCAATCACGATGAAATCCCAGGGCTGCATAAATCCCACTGAAGGCGCATGATGCGCGGCCTCCAAAAGGCGGGCCAGTACATCAGGAGGTATTCTGTCGGGCAGAAATTGCGAGCGCACATCGCGCCGCTCGTGTATGGCGCGGTAGAGCCCACGGCGCTCAGCATCGGAAAAACGGTGGTTCGAGGTGGTCATGGCGCTGATTGGGCCTTTTGCTGATCTGTTTTATAGACAGTAAGAGTCTACACGAGCTCAGCCTAGCCGCCATCTCAGCGGGTTTGTTTGGCGTAAAACGCCATCTTCGTCCCAGTCATCCCATCCGGTAAAGGGGATGGGCAGTTCGCTGTCCAAGTTTCTCAGACGATCTACCCAAGCCGCTTTGCAGACCTCTAGGTGACCAATGATGTCAGCTTCCTCTTGGTAACGAATACCGCCGCCCTGAATGCCGTAGCTCACCTGAGGCGCCAGCACGTCAAAGCCAACGTAGTACAACGATGCGTGTATGGGCCACAGCCAGTGCACCATATTGCCAGCTCGGCCAAAAGGCTGAAATGCTTTCTCCGGTGAGCCCGTGGTGACTGATAGCATCGCCTTCCTACCGCGATAGTAGCCTCTGTCGTAACGCATGCGGCTTGTATAGCGCCCGCCATACACCAACACCCGATCAAACCAGCCTTTCAAAATGGCAGGCTGGGCGTGCCACCATAAGGGAAACTGGAAGATCACCAAGTCAGCCCACTCCAACCGCGCCAACTCCCGCTGGATATCCTGCGGTAATGTGTTTTTCTCGTAGTGAGCCCGCTGCTCATTGAGGGGATAGAAGTAGTCCGACGCCACGGTGCTATGCGGATATTGCTCAGGGCGCTCCACCGGATCAAACTGCTCAGCATAGAGATCATCCACTTCCACTGTATGTCCCTCGCCCACCAGCTGTTCTACCGCCTCATCCACTAGGCCGCCATTAAACGACTTGCGTTCAGGATGAGCCAAGACGATCAACACATTCATTCTGCGCTTCCCCTATTGATTGGTTCAACGACAGACTAACCTGTTCAAATACGCTCAAACATTCGCGGAAAATGACAACTCAGTTTGCATGAATGAACAGCAAATAAGGTGGGACGAGCTAGCGATTGCAGAGGCGGGGTCGCTATCCGGCGCCAGCCGAGCGCTGTGTATCAGCCATGCCAACGTATTCAAGTGTTTAAGCGAGATGGAACAAAGTCTAGGCGTGACTCTTTTCAATAGTGGCTAAGTTGCCGCTACGACACACATCACTCCTGCTCCAATCCCGCCAAGAACTGTTTAAGCAGCTCATCGAGTTGCGCTCGTTGCTCTTCAGTTAGGCCGCTCACCAGCTGCGCCTGGGTTTCCACATGAGCAGCAACGGCTTCATCGATTAACTCGAATCCACGCTGGGAAAGAGAGATGAGAAAACCACGACCATCGTCGGGGTTTTTGACCCGCTTGATCAAACCCGCCTTTTCCAGTTGATTGATGCGGTGAGTCATGGTGCCTGAAGTCACCATGGTGGATGCCATCAAATCCCCCGGTGATAGCGCGTAGGGCGCCCCCTCACGGCGAAGAGTTGCCAGAACGTCAAAGCTCGCGTCAGTCAGACCGTATTTCGCCCAGGTCTTCTCCATTGCGCGCATTAAGGTGTGATTCAGCCGTTTGACCCGCCCGATGGTAGCCATCGGCGCTACATCGAGGTCAGGCCGCTCCTGCCGCCACTGTTTGAGAATGTTGTCTACATGATCCATGAGTGTATTTTGCGCTTAATTATCTTGACGTCAAGATTAATCACACATATCTTGATATCAAGACACTTCGAAACGGTACCAATGAGAACTACGCGAATGACATCATTAAGCACTACCCGCACACACTCACGCAAAAGAGCTTGGCTTGCCCCACTGGTGTATCTGTTATCCGGCGGCGCCTTGCTGGGTCTATCGACTAATTTGGCAAAACTTGCCGGTGACATTCAGCTACCGGCACTCGCTTTTCTGTTTTGGTCAATTTCAGGAGCGGCGCTTATTCTATTGGTTCTCGCGGCCTTCCGCGGCAATCTGCCGCCGGTTAACGTTCGCACCGTTGAGTATTACGCTATTTCAGGTCTGCTGGGCGTAGCGGGTGCCAACCTGCTTTTTTTCTCAGCTATCCCCCATGTGGGTGCGGGGTTCGTGGCATTAATCATCACTCTGCCACCGCTACTCACCTACATCGGCGCATTAGCGTTAAAAATGGAGCGGTTTCAGGTGTTGCGTGCGGCGGGGGTTATATCAGCCCTCGCGGGGGCCGTCACCCTGGCCTTCCATAAGCTTTCGGCGCCGGATGCCAATTACCTCTGGATTCTCCTCGCTTTAATTGGTCCCGTTCTGCTGGCTATCGGCAACATCTACCGAACCTTACGCTGGCCAGAAGGCGTATCCAGCGATGCGTTGGCGCCGGGGATGCTTATCGCAGCGGCCATCATTCTCCTCAGCGTGGGGTTTCTGCCTGGCTTCTCACTGAACGTTCCGACAGAACGTCCCCTGCCGTTCTTGCTGATGGCACTCCAGGCGATGGTCTTCGCAGGCCAGTTCTTACTGCTCTTCCTGCTACAGAAAAGCGGCGGCCCGGTGTTTCTGAGCCTATTGGGTTCCGTCGGCGCCGTGGTGGGCGTTCCGGTCGCCATATTGCTACAAGGAGAAACCGCTCCCGAAGGCTTACTGCTTGGCACCCTATTAATTGGAGCCGGAATTACCCTGCTCAACATTGGCAAAGCCAAACAACTTAACTAATGAACCCAAGAGAGATATATCATGAAAATTGCAATATTTGGTGCCGCTGGCGACGTTGGCAAACGCATTATGAATGAAGCATTAGCACGTGGTCATAACGTAACCGGCGTGGTGAGAACAGAGAGTCAGCTTAACAAACTGCCCGCTGAAGCCAGCCGCTGTGTCGCGGATATAGCGGACTCACACCAGCTAGCTCATGTTATTCAAGGACAAGACGTGCTGATCAGCGCCGTTCGCCCACCCGATGGAAAAGAAGCGACGCTGGTGGCGCTAACCCGTTCTCTAATGGCGAGTGCCCTTCCGGGTCAGCGAGTGCTCTTGGTAGGCGGAGCCGCACGATTGCTAATCCCCGGGCGCGCCGGTGATACGGTCTTAACAGCCCCCGATTTCCTTCCTGCCTCTGCGCTAGAAATTGCCAAGGCATGCCAAGCTCAGTATGAACTCTGCTTGGGTGAAACCAGCACAGCGTGGACTTACTTCTCCCCTGCCGCCATGCTCATGCCTGGAGAGCGTACGGGACGATATCGTCTTGGCACCGATACCCTCGTCGTGGACAATAACGGAGAATCTCGCATTTCAATGGAGGATTTCGCGGTAGCGATGCTTGATGAAGCAGAGACGCCCCAGCATATTCAGAAAGCCTTTACGGTAGGTTATTAATACAAAAATCGGCAAACTACCCCGTCATCCAACCTAAAAAAGTAAAGCGAGCGTCGGTAGGTTCCAGCAGCAGCACCGGCGCAATCTCTTGTAGTACTTAACAGTAAAGCCCCATTAATTTAACGGGTTAGAGTATGCTCCGCTCCATATAGTGAGTCCCACCCTCTGTTTTACGCACGCGAAACCCCATACGCTCGTATAGCGCTATTGCTGGGTTGATACAAAACACACGCAGCCGAAGTAAGCGGATGCCCGACTGTTGGGCGATTTCCTTCGTGTGGCGGATTGCCGCTGTACCTAAGCCTTGGCGCTGCCACTTCTGATCAATTTGTAGCTCTCGAATATAGTAAGCGGCTTCATCGTGATTTATGCATAACAACCCTACTGGGCTAGCGTTAATAACTAATTCGTAACTGTCTAACTCATCCCATTGTTTATCAAACAGGGCTGTATTCCAGCGCATATCCAACTGTTCGTAGTAAGCAGACATATTTTGGCGAATTAATTTTTCCGCGAACGCCTTGTCGTTAGTAGACCGAATAATAGGCGTCATATCTCGATATCCTAATGCTGCTTTCACGAACTTGTAGCAAGAAGTGCAGTGTTAGCTTGGGCTATTTCATACTGACTAAACACGTGCACACCATGTTCCCGAAGCAGTGCGGCTGTTACTCCCATACCCGGTACTTTTTTACCAGAGAAACTGCCGTCATAAATAGCGGTGCTTCCGCATGAAGGACTGAACTCAGCAAGCACTGCGATATCGATAGCGAATTTACGGCACAGGTTCAAAGCGATAGAGGCACCTGCTAAAAATTCATTGGTCACCTTGCCTCCATCGTTTTCGATAACATCGACCTCACCGTTTAAAACACCCTTACCACTGCCTTGGAAAATCTCCGCGGGCGGCCTGGGAATACTCATCCCCGCCTCAACTTCGGGGCAAACAGAAACGATTCGGCCTTCAGAACGCCACTGCTCAACGATCTGATCATCCACGGAAAGGGCGCCACCATCATAGCGAACCTGTTTACCCAAGAGACAGGCGCTCATTAATACTTTTCTCAAATCACCAATCTCCAATCTCCAATACGGTGATGAACTCAAGAGTGACGTTTTAACTGAATCGACCCAACTAGGAAAGCTCTTCTTGTCAGCCATTTAACTTTAGCTGCTTTCGGAAATACACTCGATTAAACCCCGCTTCATGCCGACACTCGCCCCTGACGTATCCTAGTTTGGGGTACATGGCGAGATTTTCTATCATGGCTTCATTCGTATAAAGTTCCACGGCTTCGTATCCCTTTTCCTCGGCTGAACATTCCACGTGATCGATCAATCGCTTCCCAATGCCGAGGCCACCATACTCGGGTAGTATGGCAACGTTTTCGAGGTGAAAATGATCGCCTTCGGGGTAGAACACAACATAGCCCACAAAATGTGAATCAAGGATAGCAACATCTATGTAGCCGTAGCCGACTAGGCTTGCGTAGTCTGCATGCATGGGCGCAGGTTCACGACCAATGCGACTGATGTACTTTGAATAGGCCAAACGAGCGCAGGACTGAATGTCTGTCAAATCGGTTACGAGTGCAGTGCGGATGTCGATTAAGGGCATATCGGCATAATCTCGATGGTATTGTGATTGTCGAACATCCAAGAGATCACAGCGGTAGCGTTTAATGCTTTGGACTTATCGCGTTTGCCGCCAATGACGCACCATTGCAATGCCTTCTTCATCCACTAAAAGTCAACATATATTGTTGCATTGCTCTCTTCTGGGCGCATAAAACAAAGCAAGCTGGCGGTTAGAACGAGTTCACACCGGGAAGATAAAGAGCGTCTATTATCAAACGAATCTGGTAATGTGGCTTCGTCAAATCAGGGCTACTACCGCTACCGTTTCGCCTCTTTAGCCAACCGGCTGTAGAGCGTGGATCGGGCAATGCCGAGTTGCTTTGCCGCTTGGGTCAAGTTACCTCCTTGGCGCGCTATTGTTTCTTTGATGAGAAGCTCTTCCGTTGTCCTGAGATCAGAAGTCGACGTATATTCTAGCCTATTCGTCGCTGAAGGGGCCTCTTGGTTCATACGAACCTCCTCGGGTAAGTCGTGCCATTCAATGCATTTCCCCGAAGCCATTAGCATCGACATTTCCAGAACATTGCGCAGCTCGCGCACGTTTCCGGGCCAATGGTAATGACTCAAGCAGTCCTGGGCCTCGCTCGACAGTGAAACGGGGGTTGTTCCCCGTTGCATGGCAAGCGTTCTGCACAGCTGCTCGGCGATCAACAGCACGTCGTCTCCCCGCTCGCGCAGAGGCGGAACCCTCAAGCGCAGCGTAGCAATGCGATAAAACAGATCCTGACGAAAGGTGCCCTTTTCCACTTCATTGGCCAGGTTGCGGTTGGTCATCGATACCAGACCGATGGCTACCCGCTTTTCCTGATGGCTGCCGATACGGTAGACGATACCGTCGTCCAGTACCCGTAACAGATACGGCTGCATACCGGGCGGCAATTCGCCGATTTCGTCAAGGCATAGAGTGCCACAATCTGCCACCTCGATCTTGCCGGCAGACGAGCGATCCGCACCGGTAAAAGCCCCCTTTTCATAACCGAACAGCTCACTGGCCATCAATTCACGGGACATCGCGCCACAGTTAATCGGGACGAACGAACCCGAGCGTGGCAATTCGTTGTGGATAGCACGCGCGAACAGCTCCTTGCCTACCCGCGTCTCGCCCTCGATCAGGATGGGGGGCACCACTCTGCGCCATCTTTCGTGCGGTCACACAAGTTTCCAGCATGATGTGACTTTCGCCGATGATATCTTCGAAACCGATGCTCCGTTGCGGCTGGATCAACCTCTTGGCAGGCGCCGCTGGAGAGGCATTGGGCAGAATGAGAATTAGCCGATCAGCTTCTGCTCCATCACTGGCTCACAGCGCACGCCGGGAATCACTTTTTCGATGAATTCAGTGAAACTCACTGAGGTCATCCTGATGCCGTCTTGGCCGAGATCCAACCTACCATTCTGACTGTCCAGCAAGCGGGGGCATCGATGACGAAGACCCCTTAGCGCTCGGTCAGTCGCGTACAGCACTTTCCCGCTGCGTGAAAGCGCGATTGTCGTATCGTTCAATCCCGTGAATCGCCTAGCCAGGAAGTAAAAACGTAAAAGATAATAATAGTTAAAGCTACGAAAAACTTACCAGCTCGTCTTCAGAACATACCAAAGCTCAAAATCTGCATTACCAGTTACAGCAGCAAGCACGGCTCGACCAATTAAATTTTTCGCCATTTATTAGCTGCATCTGCATGCACTTTTGCGTGATTGATCTAAATCAATTCAAGCCATTGTAATGGGACTACACTGAATATAGTTGATTGCTCCTTAACCATAGGTCGGAGACAACGCATGTCAGATGAAAAGCTCACTCCATCAAAGCCTGAAGAGGATCTAGCGACACGGTTCCCTACAGCCTACTCAATTCTCTTCCTGCTAATTATTCTTGTAGCGGCGCTGACCTGGATCATTCCTGCCGGGCAATACGAACGTACGATGAACGAAGAGGTCGGACGCGAAATTGCAGTACCTGGCACCTATGTAACGGTTGATTCAAACCCTCAAGGTTTTGTGGACATCATGCTGGCCCCCACGGCGGGTTTCTATGATCCCGACAGCTATGCCGCCAATGCCATCGACGTTGCCTTATTTGTGCTGTTTTTGGGTGGCTTCTTAGGCGTTATCAATGCTACCGGCGCAATCGACACGGGGATACGTAACGTGATGCATCGGCTGGAAGGCCGAGAGATCTGGATGATCCCCATCCTGATGACGCTGTTTGCCCTTGGAGGCACCACCTACGGCATGGCAGAAGAGACTCTGGCCTTCTATGCCATTCTAATCCCCATCATCATCGCTGCTGGCTATGATGCGATCACAGGAGTCGCCGTGATTCTGATCGGCGCTGGTATTGGTGTGCTGGGCTCCACCATCAACCCCTTCGCTACTGTCATTGCCTCTAACGCAGCGGATATTCCTTTTACAGATGGAATTGTACTTCGGCTGGTGCTGCTGATTGGCGGGCTGGTGATTTGTTCAGTCTACGTGATGCGCTACGCCAAACGCATTAAGTTGGATCCTGCTCGCTCCGTTGTGGCCAGACAACAGAATGCACACCGCAAACTCTTTCTACAGGGACACGACGAGCTGGAAAATTTTGATCTTTCAGGCACTCAGAAAATTACCCTTGTTATTTTTGCTCTGACCTTCATTGCGATGATTTGGGGCGTCTCGTCCCAAGGCTGGTGGATGGCTAGGATGGGCGCACTTTTCTTTGGTTCCGCCATTGTGATCGGCATCATCGCTCGGCTGGGCGAGAAAAAGCTGACCAGTAGTTTTGTCGACGGCGCCCGCGATCTGCTCGGCGTAGCCCTGGTCGTTGGTCTGGCACGCGGCATCGTGGTGATCATGGAACAAGGCATGATTGCCGATACCATCTTGCATAGCGCCGAAAGTACATTAGGTGGATTGCCTGAACTAACCTTTATCAATTTGATGTTCTGGATCGAGGTAGGAATGAGTTTCTTCGTACCCTCCTCATCCGGACTTGCCGTACTATCCATGCCTATTTTAGCGCCCTTGGGCGACTTTGCTGACGTGGGACGTGACTTGGTGGTAACTGCTTACCAATCAGCCAACGGCCTGGTTAATCTGATAAACCCGACCTTTGCCGTAGTGGTCGGTGGCCTAGCGATAGGCCGTATCTCTTATGACCGTTGGCTAGTATTTATCTGGCCTCTCCTTCTTATTTTGACTGTTTTTATCAGTGCAGTTATTAGCATTGGTGCATTTCTATAACCAGGGCAAAGGAGTATGCGACATGTCAGAACACACTTTGGGCGTTCACTCGGAAACTGGGACTTTACGGCAAGTTATCGTCTGCCGCCCTGGGCTAGCCCATAGAAGACTGACTCCCTCCAACTGCGATGCGTTATTGTTCGACGATGTCTTCTGGGTCAAGCAGGCACAGAAAGACCATGACGTATTCGCCGAGGTAATGCGTGAACGGGGTGTGGAGGTTCTGGACGTTAACGACCTGCTGGCGACAACGCTTGATATTCCCGAAGCACGTACCTGGGTTCTAGACCACCGTATTACCTGGAATCATATCGGGGTAGGCATGGTATCCGACCTTCGCGCATGGATGAACGAACTGCCGGGTAATACGCTGGCGAAATTTCTCATTGGTGGTTTGGAAGTAGGAGACCTGCCTTTCGACCCTTCAGGGCTGTTCGGTAACCATCTGGGGCCTCACGGCTTTGTGCTGCCGCCACTGCCCAACTTACTGTTCACCCGGGATAACAGCGCCTGGATTTATGACGGTGTCACCCTGAACCCTATGTACTGGGCTGCGCGCAAACCAGAGACGCTGCTAATGAGCGCGATCTACCGTTTCCATCCGAAGTTTGCCGGCAAGGTGAACGTGCATTGGGGCGACCCGCTTGAAGATCATGCGCTGGCGACCCTGGAAGGAGGGGACATCATGCCGGTGGGTAATGGTGTCGTGCTGGTGGGGATGGGGGAACGATCCTCCCCGCAAGCCATTGGCCAGCTGGCCAAGACGCTTTTTGCTAACGGCACTGCAGAACGGATAATTGCCTGCCAGATTCCCAAGACCCGTTCTGCCATGCACCTGGATACCGTGTTTACCTTCTGTGGCGGCAATGTAGTGACCACTTTCAAGGAAGTCGCAGATGAAATGGTTTGCTACGACCTGCGTCCGGGGGAAGGCAGCAAGCACCTGTCGTTCTTCCAGGACAGCCGCCCGCTGTTTGATGTTGTTGCCGATGTACTTGGTTACCCGTCCCTGGAAGTGGTCGCCACGGGTGGCGATACCCCTGCCGAACGGGAGCGAGAACAATGGAACGATGGCAATAACGTGCTAGCACTGAGTCCGGGGGTCGTCATCGGTTATGACCGCAACGACGATACCAATGCTGCGCTGGAGGCAGCCGGCATAGAGGTACTGGCCATACCCGGAGCGGAGTTGGGCCGGGGCCGGGGCGGCGGGCGTTGCATGAGCTGCCCGACAATACGAGATACAGTCTGACAAGGAAGGAGCAGAACCATGGCTTTCAATCTCAAGAACCGGCACTTCCTGACCCTGAGGGACTTTACGCCCCGAGAGATCAGTTTTTTGCTCAAGCTTTCCACCGACCTGAAAACAGCCAAGTACGCTGGCACCGAAGTACCGCAGTTGCAGGGCAAGGACATAGCGCTAATCTTTGAAAAGAACTCCACCCGAACCCGGGTAGGCTTTGAGGTTGCAGCGTTTGATCAGTGCGCCCGAGTAACCTATCTGGGCCCGACGGGCACCCATATCGGCCACAAGGAATCCGTCAAGGATACCGCCCGTGTGCTCGGCCGCGTTTACGATGCCATCGAATACCGGGGGTTCGGCCAGACGGTGGTTGAGGAGCTGGCACAATATGCCGGCGTGCCGGTTTACAATGGGCTGACCAATGAATTCCACCCTACACAGATCCTCGCAGACTTCCTGACCATGCAGGAAAATGTGGAAAAGCCGCTGCGGGATGTTGCCTTTGTATTTATCGGGGACGCTGCGAATAACATGGGCGACAGCCTGCTGATCGGCGGCGCCATGATGGGAATGGATGTGCGCTTGTGTGCGCCCAAGGCCTGTTGGCCCAGCGAGGCTATTCAGAATGAAGCACAGACCATTGCCAGTGAGACCGGCGCACGAATCATGATCACGGAAGACATCGATGCTGCGGTGGCAGGCGTGGATTTTGTCTACACCGATGTGTGGGTGTCCATGGGTGAGCCGAAGGAAAAGTGGGCAGAGCGAATCAAACTGTTGCAGCCCTACCAGGTCAATGCTGCCCTGATGGAGAAAACCGGCAACCCCCGCGTAAGGTTCATGCATTGTCTGCCGGCCTTCCATAACACCGAGACCACCATAGGCAAGGAAATACAGGCCGAGTTCGGCATCGATGCCATGGAAGTCACCGACGATGTCTTTGAAAGTCCCGCCTCTATCGTATTTGATCAGGCGGAGAACCGAATGCACACCATTAAGGCGGTGCTCGTCGCCACTCTTGGAAACTGATTCGAGGAGCATGACATGCTTGTAGTAGCAGCTCTGGGAGGCAATGCCCTGTTGCGGCGAGGGGAGCCCCTGACCGCCGAGGCCCAGCGCGCCAACGTGAAAATTGCCGCCGAATCATTGGCCGAAATCATCCGCGCCGGCCACCAGCTGGTAGTCACTCACGGCAATGGCCCCCAGGTAGGCTTACTGGCGCTTCAGGGCGCTGCCTATAAGCCGGACGAAGCTTATCCGCTGGATGTACTGGGCGCTGAAACAGAAGGTATGATCGGCTACATCATCGAGCAGGAACTGGAAAACGCCCTGGACCATAACAGACCTGTGGCCACCCTACTTACCCAGGTTCTGGTCGACAAGAATGACCCCGCCTTCAGCAATCCCACCAAGTTTGTCGGGCCAGTTTACGAAAGGGAAGAAGCCGAGACCAAAGCCGAAGCCGCCGGTTGGCACATCGCTCAGGATGGTGACAAGTGGCGGCGGGTAGTGCCTTCGCCCAAGCCCTTGGAGATACCCGACATGAGGGTGCTCCAGCTGCTGCTGGAACAGGGCGTTGTGGTGATCTGCGCCGGAGGCGGTGGCATCCCCATTCTTCGCCGAGAGAACGGCAGCATGATCGGCATCGAAGCCGTGATCGATAAAGACGCCGCCAGCGCACTTCTGGCCAGCCAGCTGGGCGCAGATGCCTTGCTCCTTCTCACTGACGTGGACGCCATCTACCGTGACTTCGGTAAGGACACCGCTGCACCTATCCATAAATTAACGCTGGATGAAGCTCGCAAGCTGGACCTGCCGGCTGGTTCTATGGGGCCAAAAATGGACGCCGCGTGCAATTTCGCTGAAAGCGGAGGCATCAGTGGTATCGGCCGTCTAGAGGATGCACTAGATATTCTTAAACTACGGGCGGGCACTTGTGTTGCTAGCTAACGCTTTTTACTGCTTATTGCAGACTTAATGAGGACGTGTACCTACCGAAGGACGCCTTCATCAGTTGTCACAGCCTCCGCCTTATAAAACCAATAGAGGTAAGCCACCAAGTCTGATGGCTCTTTTGATTCTCTCTTTACTCTGTTTAATCAATCCCCTACCCCAACTGAAACGGGTAGACCGAACCAATCTGCAGTAACTGCGTCAGTTCATCCAGTGCAACAAGCGACTCTTCCGCCAGCTGTGGATCGGCCAAATCGTCCGGGGCGAGGCGAACGCGATAGTGGCGCTCCACCCACGCGGTCAGGTCAGTGTACAGTGCATTGGTGAGCAGCACGCGGCCAGAGAGCGCTGCACGTTCGGCCTCCGTTAGCACCACGCGCAGGCGCAGGCAAGCGGGGCCACCACCGTTGCGCATGCTTTGTTTGACGTCTTTAACGACCACTTCACTGATCGGATTATTGCCCGCCAGCAGATAATCCTGAATGGTGCGCCATACCGCCTCGCGCTCCTGGCATTCGCCGGGCACTACCAGCGTCATGGTGCCATCCGGGTTGGAGAGCAGCTGCGAATTAAATAGATACGAGGCTACCGCATCCTCCATGCTTACCGCTTCCAAGGGCACGCGCACGGGAATCAGCGGGCTGGCCATTTTGGTGCGCAGCTCATCGAGCGTGCCTTCTTCATCCAGAAAGGCCATTTCGTGGTAGAGCAGCACGGGGCCATTGCCCACTGCAATGACGTCGTTGTGGAATACGCCCGCGTCGATGGCGTCCGGGTGTTGCTGGGCAAACACCGTTTGTGCGTCCGTTAGCCCGTGTTGGCGCGCCACCGCTTGGCTGGCCTCCAAGGTCTGTCGGGCAGGGTAACGCTTGGGTTCGCGCTCACCGCTACGCACGTCACCAAACGCCTGACGGCCATAGACAAATAGGTGAACACCGGGTTCGCCGTGCTCACCGCATAGACGGGTGTGATTGGCCGCACCCTCATCGGAAAAGGCTGGAGTAGCGGGCAGCACCGGGTGGTGGCAGAAGTGCTGTTCGTCACGAAAGATCGCTTTCAGCACACGTCCCGTGGTTTGCGGCTCCAGGTAGCGGTGAAAGCTGGACTGTAGATTCGCTGGTGTGAAGTGTACCCGACTATCGGGTGCATCAATGCTGGGAGTAATAGTGCCCGCGTTAGCCGTCCACATACTGGACGCCGAGCACACCGCCCGAAGCAGTTGCGGCGCTTCTTTAGAAGCACGAGCCAGCACCTCACCATTACTACCGCTAAAACCTAAATCGCGCAGTGCGCCAATATCGGGGCGCTGTTGGGGTGGCAGAACGCCCTGGGCATAGCCCGCGTCCATCAGCGACTTCATCTTAAGCAGCCCCTGCAGCGCGCCCTCCTTGGGATTGGAGACTAAGCCGCCGTGACTCATGGACGCGACATTGCCCACGGCCAACCCAGAGTAGTTATGGGTTGGGCCGACTAGGCCGTCAAAATTGACTTCCCTAACGCTGCTGAGATCGGCGGCACTCACAGGCTCACTCCCGGCGGCAGGGTCTCGGGAATCTCCAGGCTGTCAGCTTCCATGGAGGCGACTGGGTAGGCGCAGTAATCCGCCGCGTAAAACGCGCTGGGACGGTGGTTGCCGCTGTCACCCACACCACCAAAAGGTGCATCGCCGGATGCACCGGTGGTTTGGCGGTTCCAGTTGACGATTCCAGCACGAATACGCAGCAGGAAGTCATCCCAATCGGCTCGATCACCGCCAATTAAACCGGCGGAGAGCCCGTAGCGGGTGTTATTGGCAAGCTGTAGCGCTTCATCCCAATCGCGATAGCGGTGGATTTTCAGCAGCGGGCCGAAGTGCTCCTCGTCTGGCACATCAAGACCGGTCACATCAATCAGCGCGGGACTTAACAGGCTGGTGTTCTCTTTCAGGCGCTGCATGCGATTGATCACTATGCCCCCCATGGCCTCCAGCTCATCTTGAGCCTTGAGTAGGCCGTCCGCCGCCGCTACGCTGACCAAACCGCCATAGAACGGCGCAGGATTTTCTTCGAACTGGCCCGCCACGTGTAACTTGGCGATCGCCTCAGAAAGCGCATCGATCAATCGATCGCCTACTGCACCCTCCGGCACCATTAAGCGCCGCGCGCAGGTGCAGCGCTGGCCGCCGGAGAGGTACGCCGACTGCAGAATGGTCAATACCGCGGCACGCTCGTCGTCGACATCCTTCACTACCAGGGGGTTATTGCCGCCTAGTTCCAGCGCCAGAATTTTATCCAGTTGTCCGGCAAACTGCTGGTGCAGCATACCGCCCACTTTGGCGCTACCGGTAAACAGCAGGCCATCAATATCTGGGTTACCTGCCAGTGCCTGGCCTACCGGCACACCGCCCTGCACCAGGTTAATGACGCCTGCCGGAAGCCCGGCCTCTAGCCAGCACTGTAGGGTCAAATCCGCAGTAAGCGGGGTTTGGTCGCTGGGCTTGAAGACCACACAGTTACCCGCCAATAGCGCAGGCACCATATGGCCGTTGGGCAGGTGGCCAGGGAAATTGTAAGGGCCAAACACCGCCATCACACCATGAGGACGATGGCGCAGCACAGCGCTTGCACTACCCACCGCTTTTTCCCGTTCACCGGTGCGCTCGTTATACGCCTTAACCGACAGCGCCACCTTGCCCACCATGGCTCCCGCTTCGGTGCGCGCCTCCCAGAGCGGCTTACCGGTTTCAGAGGCAATCGCCACGGCCAGGTCTTCACCACGTGTTTTTAGCACCTCGGCAAATCGCTCGACAAGCGCCTGGCGCTCGGCAAAAGGTGTGCGCGCCCAGCCGGGGAAGGCACCGCGGGCGGCCTCTACAGCGGCTGCGACCTGCTTAGTACTGGCCGTCGCTGCTTGCCATAACGGCTGTCCGGAAACGGGATCGTGCTTGCTCAACGGCTCGGCGTCGCCTGCGACCCAGGCGCCATTGATCAGTTGCTGCTGTTGGGCGTGCATAAAACTCTCCTGTAAACGTCGCCTAGGTCTCGAGTAGCCTTAGGGTATCGCCGGTGGCAACGCCTAAGCGCTTCGCTTCTTGTTCGCTAAGCACGATGGTGTTGTCATCAGCAGGCGCGCGGCCTACCCAACTGGCGGTAAAGTGCAGCATCTGGGTGGTGGCGGCCAGCCAGCGGCTGACACTCTCTTCGCTGGCAGCGGCAGAAACTTCCACTTGGCAGAGCCGTGAGTTGCGAATGGCACGCACGTCATCAATGTACGCCTCCACCGTCGGGCCACCGTCAAAAATATCGATATAGCCTTCCCAGCGCAGCCCCTCTTTCTTAAGCATCTCCAGCGCCGGGCGGGTGTGGCGATGCACCTGACCAATACAGGCCCGTGCCTCTTCGGCCATAAAAGTCGTGTAAATGGGAAACTTAGGCATCAGCTCGCCAATAAAGCTCTTCTGCCCCAGGCCGGTTAGGCGGTCAGCTTCGCTGAAATCCATAGGGAAGAAGTGTTTGCCCAGGCTCTCCCAGAAAGGACTGGTGTTGTTTTCATCGAACACACCGCGCATTTCGGCTAATACTTTGTCGGGGAAACGGTCACGAAACTGGGCAATAAATAGCCAGCGTGCTTTGGAGAGCAGCGCACCGTTGCGCAAATGTTTGTTGGCTTCGCCGCGGTATTCCGGGCGTAGAAACAACGAGCACACTTCGGCGTCACCGGTATGGTCGGAGCTTAAAAACAGCGTATCGATGGTGCGGTGCAGATCCAGCTGAACCGAGGAGTGGGCCAAAGTGCCCAGCCGGTAGTTGTAGAACGGCACTTCGCGGCCAACCTGCCCCTCAATGGCGCAGCAGCCCGCCAACTCGCCGCTTACTTCATCCTCTAGCACAAAGAAATAAAGCCGGTCATCCACCGGGGTGCGCTCTTCAAAGGCGCTGGCAGCCGCTTCAATCTTACCGGCTAGAAACTCGCGGTTATCCGGCAGCGAGGTAAAACCAACCCCTGCCTGCTGCGCAAGCGCCTGAAGCCCATCCAGATCATCACGGGCAATGGGTCGAATGCGCATTACATTTCTCCTTCATCGAGCGCGTCTACCACGGTGGGGAGCGCTAGCGGTGCGGCGAGCACCGCACGCCCTTCCGTGACGCCCAACCGCTCGGCATGTCCTGCAGAGAGCATCAACTGGCCTGTGGGTGACAGCGCGTAGCGAGCGACGATGCAGCGAAACTCGCCAAGCTTTTGATTGGCAACCAGCGCGGGTTCAGCATCCGGTAAAGCGTGTTCAGGGCGAATGCGTACCGGGTGCCAGGCAGCACTGCAGAAGGTTTCCAACCGTTCGCGCTCGGCTTTGACGATCGGCCCGGCGTCGAAAATATCCACATGGCGAGAGCGCACAAAGCCCTCCGCCAGCATCTCTTCCAGCGCCTCTTCGTGGGCCGGGTGTTCCCTGCCAATCGCCGCCCGCGCTTGAGGCGTTAGCAGCGGCAAATAGAGCGGAAACTGAGGCATTACTTCGGCGATAAAGCTTTTCGAGCGCACCCCGGCAATGTGGTTAATATCCTGGAAACTGCGGGCGAAAAAGTGCCGCCCCACGCTTTCCCAGAACGGCGATTCACTGCGCGTATCCAAGTAGCCGGGAAACGCCACCGCCAGAATACGCGAAAAGCGCTCTGGGTATTGGGCGATAAACATCAACCGCGCCCGGCGTAGCAGGCTCTCCGCGCTGGTGCCTTTATAACGCGGGTTAAGCGAAAAGGCGCACAGCAGGGTAGCGTCCGAAACTTCATGGGAGAGCGCTAGCGTCTGCACTTCACGACGTACGTTCAACTGCTGGGAGGCGTGAATCAGCGTTTCCTGGCGGTAGGTGTAGTAGGCCTCATTGGCACCCGCCTGGGCACGTATGGTGGCGGTACCGAGCACTTCCTCGCGTGTGTCATCGGCGAGAACAAACGTATAGTGCTCGTTTTCTGGAAACTCGACGTCACCATTAAAGGCGTCTTGAGAGCGCGCAATGCGCTCCTGAAGCCGCTCACGGTTAGCAGGCAAGTTAGTAAGCTTAGGTACTGCATGCTCGGCTAATTGCTCAAGCGCCGTGAGATCAGACGCTTTAACGGGTCGAACTACCAGCATCCTCGATGCCTCCCCTTCAGTTAACACGATTGACGCAGCCTGTTGTTCACTCATGCTGCCGCAACTAATCGCTCAATCGCGCGCTCTAAGCGGGCCATGCCCTCGGCGATATCCGCTTCAGGAATGACCAGAGAAGGCGCCATGCGCAGTACGTTCGGCCCGGCGATCAGCGCCATCAAGCCCTCTTCAATCGCCAGCGGCAGTATGTCTTTGGCACGCCCTTCATAGGCATCCGACATCTGGGCACCTATTAATAAGCCCATACCGCGAATCTCTTTAAATACGCCGTGCTTGCGGTTAATGGTTTCCAGGTGTTCGCGGAACAGGTCATGACGATGCTTAACGCCTTCGAGCACTTCGGGAGTATCGATAAACTCCACCGCCGCCAGGGCAACGGCCGATGCCAGCGCATTGCCGCCGTAAGTAGAACCGTGGGTGCCAACCACCAGCGATTTAGCAACCGAGTCGATTGCCAGCATGGCGCCAATGGGGAAACCGCCGCCCAGGGATTTGGCACTGGTTAGAATGTCCGGCGTAATACCGTAGTTCTTATAAGCGTAGAGTTCGCCACTACGACCCACGCCGGTTTGTACTTCGTCAAAAATCAGCAGCGCATTGTGCTCGTCGCAGAGATCGCGCAGCCCTTGGAGGAATTGTTGGGTGCCGGGCACGATACCGCCCTCGCCCTGCATGGGTTCAACCATAATTGCGCAGGTGTCGTCGCCAACCAGCTTGCGCACGCTTTCAAGGTCATTGTAATCGGCGTGGAGGATACCGCCGGGAACTGGCCCAAAACCCTGGGAGTACTTCGGCTGGCCACCCACGCTAACGGTGAAGAAGGTGCGACCATGAAAAGATTGATAGAACGAGATGATTTTATCTTTGTGCTCACCGTGATTATCCACCGCCCAGCGGCGCGCCAGCTTAAGCGCAGCTTCGTTAGCTTCACCGCCGGAGGAGCATAAGAACACCTTATCGGCGAAGGTGCGCTCGACCAGCGTCTTGGCCAGGTTCAGCGCTGGCTCGTTGGTATATACGTTGGAGAGGTGCCACAGCTTCTCGCCCTGCTCTTTGAGCGCATTGACCAGTACTGGATGGCAATGACCAAGGGAGTTAACCGCGATGCCCCCGGCAAAGTCGATATATTCACGGCCCTGTTGATCCCACAAGCGGCTACCTTCACCACGCACGGGAATGACCTGCTGTGGTGAGTAGTTGGGCGTCATGTAGTGGTCGTAATCTTGACGGCTTGGGGTATGGCTCATGGGTCGCTAGCTCCAGTGGAGGAAAGTAGTAACAACAGTATAAGGTGGTAAAGAGTCCAAGCGCTTTCAGCAATGGGACGGCAAATTATGAATAGCGGCGTCTCGGCGTATCACTGAACCGCCTTGAAGAACTCTAAAAGAGCCCCATACTTATTAGCAAGCTATGCGGTTATTCGCTGAGCTGCGTTGCATAGTGATGAGCACCGACACTCAGGATGAGAGGAGACCAGCGTATGCAGATTGATCTAAGCGGCAAACACGCCATTATCACGGGTTCTACAGCGGGCATTGGTTTTGCAATTGCTCAAGGGCTCGCCAAGGCAGGCGCTGACGTGGTTATAACAGGGCGTACCCAAGCACGTGTTGATGGCGCCATCAGCGCACTTAAAAAAGACACTCCCAATGCCAAGGTAGAAGGCGTGGCGGCTGATCTCGGCACCGCTGAAGGTTGCCTAACGCTTATTAAACAGCAACCCAGCGCGGATATCCTGATCAATAACGTAGGCATTTTCGCCCCGCAGGACTTTTTTGATGTAGATGACGCTACGTGGCAGCAATTTTTCGATATTAATATCATGAGCGCGGTGAGGCTTTCCCGTCACTACGCCCAGGGCATGCGCGAGCGCGACTGGGGCCGCATACAGTTTATCTCCAGTGAGTCGGGGATCAACATCCCTAGTGAAATGGTGCATTACGGCATGACCAAATCGGCGCTGCTCTCCGTCTCTCGCGGGCTGGCCAAAGTGCTCAGCGGCACCCAGGTCACCGTAAATGCCATTCTACCTGGGCCGACCCGTTCAGAAGGCGTGATCAAGATGATGGAGGAAATGGCGGAAAAAGAGGGCATCTCTCAGCAAGAGATGGAAGAACGCTTTGTTAAAGAGAACCGCCCCTCTTCAATTATCCAGCGCTTAGCAACACCCGAAGAAGTCGCGAGTATGAGCGTCTACGCCGCTTCTCCCCAAGCCAGTGCAACCAGCGGGGCGGCACTGCGTGTGGAAGGTGGCATTGTGGATACATTAACCTGAATCTTTCTAACCCAGGCGCTCTTCTCTCGGCGTCATGCCGAAATGGTGACGGTAGGCGGTAGAAAAGTGCGCGCCTGAGGAAAATCCCGTGGCAAACGCAATATCGCCTACCGGCCGGTCACTATCGCGAAGCTGTTTGCGCGCCTCTTGTAAGCGTAAATCCAGGTAGTAGCGACTAGGGACCGCCTGCAGATACTTCTTAAATAGCCGCTCCAACTGACGCCGAGAGATACCCAGATGTTCGGCCAGTTCCAGGGTCGAAAGCGGCTCCTCAATATTGGCTTCCATCAGCGTGACAGCCTCCACCAGACTTTGCGGCGCATGCCCCAGGCGGCTACGCAGCGGCACATGCTGGCGCTCATCTGCCAAGCGGATGCGGTCGCAGACAAACTGCTCAGACACCTGCTCCGCCAAGCGCGCACCGTGATGCTGGCCAATCAGCGTGAGCATCAAATCCATGGCCGCGGTTCCCCCCGCGCAGGTCAGCCTGTCGCGATCAATTTCAAACAGCTGTTGAGAAAGCGTCACTTGCGGATAGGCTTGAGCAAAGGCCTCAAAACGCTGCCAGGGCAGCGTCGCACGATAGCCTTCAAGCAGCCCACAGCGCGCCAACACTTCCGTGCCCCCTGCCAACCCACCCAGTGCTACACCGCGCCCCTGGTGCCCACGCAGCCACTCATTCAACTTTGCGGGTAACGTATAGGGCAGCGGTGTTGGTGCGCATATCAACAGCAGGTCAAGCGGGCCTAATGCAGTACTTAAGGCGTGCTGAGCAATGAGCGAAAGCTGAGCACCGCTGCGCACGGGCTCGTCATTGAGACTTAATGTGACGGTGTGGTAAAGCATCTGCCCACTCAGCTGGTTAGCCATTTGTAGCGGCTCCAGCGCGCTGGCGTGGGTCAATAACGAAAAACCTGGTAGCAGCAGAAAGGCCACCCGCCGACGCGGTAGCGCTGCCTGTGAGGCTAACGGGTTGGGCTGCATGATAACTGATTGAGTTGCATGAAAAGATGCATGAAAGACCGCCATCGACATAGATAAACGATCATCTTACCCAATTGCGTAGAGGATGGCAGCGTTATGACCACTGCAACAAAAACGTGACGCATGAATGCAAATTGCCGGGCGCAAGGCCCGGCAAAAAAGAGAGAATGGTTAAGTACTAATTACCGCGGTTAATAATGCCTAACACGACGATACTAACCACAATCACGCCGACAATGATCACCACTATCGGGAGTAACTTATACAGCCCGCCTGGCCGCTTCTTGGCTTCAGGCTGTAGATGCGGTTTTGAGGTTTCATAATCCTCAGGTATTCGCTCATTGATAATATGCTGCTTCTCTTCTTCCGGGGTTTTGCTTTCCCTAGTGTCCATAAACACCTCCAGCGTTCCGGTCGAATTGGGCGGCGCTACCGCCTCTGTGAATGGCTTACAGATTCACGACATCAAACGTAACCTCTGGATTGACGTCGGCATCGTAATCGACATCGTCACGCTCAAAGCCAAACAGCTTCAAGAATTCGTGCTTATAACCAGCATAGTCGGTAATCTCGAATAAGTTTTCGGTCGTCACTTCCGGCCACAGATCCTGGCACGCTTGCTGAACGTCATCGCGCAACTCCCAGTCATCCAAACGCAGGCGCCCTACCTCATCAGTTACCATTTCACCGCGCTTGCCTTGGGCTGAGTAGAGCTGCTCACCGAATAGACGGTTCAATTGATCGATTGTGCCTTCGTGCAGACCCTGCTCTTTCATGATGCGGTAGACCATGGCGATATACAGCGGCATTACCGGAATGGCCGCGCTCGCTTGGGTGACCACCGACTTGAGTACCGCCACATTGGCACCGCCACCGGTCTCTTTCAGCTTGGCGTCGATAGCCGCGGCAGCGCGGTCAAGGTCTTCCTTGGCTTTACCCAGCGCACCGTGCCAGTAGATCGGCCAGGTGATTTCAGTGCCGATATAGCTAAACGCCACGCTACGCGCACCTTTTGCCAGCACACCTGCTTGGTCAAGTGCTTCCATCCACAGTTCCCAATCTTCGCCACCCATTACCGTAATGGTGTCGTCGATTTCCTGCTGGGTGGCTGGCTCTACTTCTGCTTCAATAATCGCGTCTTTATTGGTATCGATAGCAGTGGCGCGGTAAGTTTCGCCAATTGGTTTGAGGCTCGAACGCTTAAGCTCGCCGCTATCCGGCAGCTTGCGAACGGGTGATGCCAGCGAGTACACCACCAGATCGATCTCGCCCATGTCCTGCTTGATCAGTTCAATGGCTTTTTCCCGCGCTTCATGGGAAAACGCATCGCCGTTAATCGACTTGCTATACAGCCCTTCCTGCTTGGCAAACTTATCGAAGGCGGCACTGTTATACCAGCCTGCGGTGCCGGGTTTCTTATCGGTGGCAGGCTTTTCAAAGAAAACGCCCAAGGTGTCGGCGCCGTAGCCAAACGCTGCGGTAATACGTGCTGCCAACCCATAGCCACTTGAAGCCCCAATGACGAGTACTTTTTTTGGGCCAGCCTGCTTATCCAAACCGCGAGCACGGGTCGCTTCAATCTGTTCGCGAACGTTCTGCTCGCAGCCGATGGGATGAGTAGTGGTACAAATAAAGCCGCGTACTTTGGGTTTAATAATCACAGAGAACCTCTTTATCGGATTGATTTAGCTTTTAATATCGTAACTGGCAACATCATAACTAGCGACACCGTTTTGCCATAGCTTTTGGCATAGTTTGTGGCATAGCAGTGTCATGACTCATAGAGGCTATTCTAGCTGTCTCCGTGCGCTCTGTCCGCTCCTGAGCTATCGTCCTCCCATGAGCGACTGTCCATCCTTGAGCTCCTGCCCGCCCTTGAGCTCGGGGCGCATTCGCGTCACGATAGCTGCCAAAGTACTTATATCAGCAACGACTTCCCACGAGGCGATCATGAATGCACAGCAGCTAGTAGATGAACGCGGCGATCTATGGCTAGCGCTAGCCCCGCTGTGGCTGGACCGTGAACCCAGCGAACGCGATTACGCGCGTATGGTCGAAGTCATAGAGCGTTATGATATGACGCTTAACGAGCTCGAATGGATGTTTCGCCTGGAAATGGCACCGGTGATGTCTCGCCATCAGCTTTCAATCGCCAGCGAGTGGCGACAATTTGACGACTATAAGCTGATGAAGCAGTTGGTCAATCACAATATGCGCTTGAAGGGCTGGCGCCGCAAAAGCTGGGCGCTGTTTTCAGGCTTAACGACCATGATGGTGCGTCACCGCTGGAACGCACTCATGAATCGTGTAGCAGTCGCGCGGGGCGAGCAGGCATAGAGGGATAGTGCCCTGTGGGGCTATGGGTATGTTTGATCCAAGGCTTCTTCTAATGCCAGGCGTAGCGGGCGCCCGTGATAGCGCGGCCCAAATCGGGCTATCACCTTGCCATCACGGCCCACCAGGAACTTGGTAAAATTCCATTTGATCAGCTGTGTGCCTAGGACTCCAGGCGCCTCGCGCTTGAGCAGCACAAACAGTGGATGGGCATCACTCCCATTGACATTGACCTTTTCCAGTAGCGGAAAACTGACTCCAAACTGCTGCTCGCCAAACTGGCAAAACGCTTGAGCACTTTCCGGCGACTGGCGGCCAAACTGATTACACGGGAAACCGAGCACAGTGAAGCCACGATCCCGGTAGCGCTGAAAAAGGGTTTCGAGTTCGCTTAGCTGCGGGGTAAAGCCACACTGGCTGGCAACGTTAACCACCAGCAGCACTTGGCCGCGTAGCGCACGTAAATTGAACGGCAGCCCTTGGTGGGTATAGCAGTCTTGGTCGTATATTTGCATCAATCAGCCCCACAAAACCCCAAACGGCATGGGTATCACCATGCCACGGCTATGCTTTTTACACCAGCGGTCCGGCGACCACTCGTAGCGCCAGCGCGATTAACAGTACGCCCGTGATGCGGTTAATCCAATGGGCACGCCGCTGTAGCCAGGGCAAAATCTGCGAGTGGGAAAGCACCACCGCCACCAACACGTACCAACCGCCATCAATAATCATCGCCGTTAACACAATGATAGCTTTAGCTACCCCACTCATTTCCGGGGTCACAAACTGGCTCAGTAACGCAACAAAAAACAGAATCAGCTTCGGGTTGCCTAATGCCACCAGCACGCCCTCTTTGGCCGCCTGCCCTCGGCTAGTGACAATCGCATTAGGCTCCAAGGCACCGGCTTTCCCGGCACGCAGCGCTTTAACCCCTAGCCACGCCAAATAAGCCGCGCCGAACCAGGTAATCAGCTGGAACAGCAGCGGAAAACCGGCGATTATCGCGCCTAGCCCCCAAACGGTCAGGAGCGCATAAAAGCCTACGCCGAAGGCATGGAAGACTGCCGCGGTCACTCCAGTAAAACGCCCGCCGCCTAACGTATGGCGCAGCACCAGTGCCAAGCTCGGCCCCGGCGACATAGCGCCCATGGCACAAATCGCGGCGAGCGATAGCCAGAGTGTTAACGGCATGTCTTTTCCTCCTTGAGGTGTCAAAATCAAAATATGAGTAATGATGGCCAGTATACGCCAAGCCAAGCAACACTTCGGTAAGCGTCTTAAATAACGCTGTTAGCATGGTACGCTGTTGGGTAAAATTTAATCTTTTTGCTCTATGCGATTTATTCGCTCTTTTGAAAACATCCGCCCCGCCGCTCATTGCGCGGGGCATATAGCAAACATAGGTCTAGAAAACATAGGACGGCAACATGGGTAGGGCTTTTCAGAACCGTAAGGAATCCATGGCCAAAACGGCCGATGCAAAGACCAAGGTCTACAGCAAATATGGACGCGAGATTTACGTTTGCGCTAAAGCGGGCGGCACCGACCCTAATGGCAATCTGGCGCTGCGCGGCTTAATGGAGCGGGCCAAAAAAGATCAGGTGCCCTCTCACGTTATTGATAAAGCGCTCGACAAAGCCAGCGGTGCCGGTGGCGAGGATTTCTCGCCCGCACGCTACGAAGGCTTCGGCCCTGGCAATGTGATGGTGATTGTCGACTGCCTTACCGACAACCCCAACCGCACCTTTGGCGATGTGCGCGGCTGCTTCACCAAAACCAAGAGCAAAATCGGCACTCCCGGTAGCGTCAGCCATATGTTCGATCACTGCGCGATTTTTTCCTTCGCCGGAAGCGATGAAGAGGCCGTGCTTGAAGCATTAATGGAAGCCGATGTGGATGTCACCGATATTGAGCAAGAGGGTGAGCGGATCACCGTTTTTGCCCCACATACCGACTACGCCAAAGCCAAACAGGCATTATTAGATGCCTTCGGTGAGATTGACTTTGAGGCAGACGAGATTCAGTTCCTGCCGCAAACCACCACCCCGGTGGAAGGCGATGATGTAGCGATGTTCGAAAAATTCCTAGGCATGCTCAACGAACTGGACGATGTGCAAAACGTCTATCACAGCGGTGAGCTGCCCGAGTCTACAGACGCCTAAGGCCTGTTAGTAAGAAGATTCTGCCGCGTTGCGTGCATCCAGGGCAGCATCCGGTGGCAACATCGCTGACTGTACGCCTGCGGCACTCAGCACTGTTTTACCGCGCACAGTTAGATCGGTAATAAACAAAAACTGCTGGCGCGGATCCACCGGGTAAGCGCGTATGCGGTAGTGGGTGCCCCAGGGTTTCTCTTCGGCCACCACAATAATTGGCTTATCGAACTTCAGATAGGCGCTGGTTAACGCCACATCGCGCAGCGCTTTACGTACCCAGCCTGCTTCGTGCTCGGGGTGAAGGTAAAAACTCGCCACGCACTGCAGGCTGGTACCGCCGTTGTTGGCATTATAGACGGCGTGATCCCACAGCTTTAAATGCGGTACATAGACCAAATCATCGTCAGGGGTTTGGATATCTACGGTGCGTAAGCCAACGTGTTTGACCTCGCCGTAGGTATCTTCAATTTGAACCCAGTCGCCTGGCCGATAAGGCAGCTCTATCGCTGAAACAACGCCTGCTATCAAGCTGCTCACGTAATCTTTCATGGCAAAGCCAATGGCTAAGCCCAGTGCACCCAACAGGGTCACCATGTTGCGCAGCGACGGCTCAATAATAACCGGTACGATGATGGCGAGTGCAGTAATCAATATCAGTAAGCGCGTCATCGGCACCAGAGCAAAAATACGAAAGCGAACTTGACCATGCATTCGGTTGCCGATCCAGTTAAGCCCCCGTTGGCTGAAAATAATCAGCACAATGGTTGATAGCAGCACTACGCCCAACGTAATCAGCGCTTGGCTATCGATATCGTTAAAAAGCCGCGCATACTTCTGTTGCTCTTCCATGGGTTGCCCTCCGCGGGCCTGTCGCTGATACCGGTGCTACTTACAGAGGATCGACCAGATAATTACGCGACTCTAGTAACTGGCGAACGCTCGCGTAGCTTAACGGTGTGATCTGCCAACGTCCTTCGCAGCTTGAAACAATGCCTTTGCGCTGCAGGGCTAAACGGGCATTGAGTGCTTCATGGTGAGAGAACGGCAGCACTTCCCCCAAAGAGTCGTCATCCAGACCGCCATGAACCAATAACGCATGCATCACCAGCGTGGCGATATCGCCGGTATCAACGGCAAGCTCCGCCTCTGCTAGGGCATCGACCAGCCAGAGGGCCTCTTCATTGTCTGCTTTTGGCTCACGTAACCGCTCGCGCCAGTAGTGCCATGCAAGACCTATATGACCGCGGCAGTGAGCCGCTAAGCGCTGCAGTTCTTTATTAGGCGCTTTACTCTTTTGCTCAGATGCTGAGTCGAACAATACCTGCTTACCGGTTCGCGTGCTGTAAACAGGCGGCGGCTGCCCCGAATAGGCCGCAATTTGTGCAAAATAGCGTGCCAGTTGCTCGCCCTCCATGGATTGAAGGGTCAACACCGGTGCCCCATCGATACCGATCACCCGATGAAGGAAAGCGTAAGTCCAGCTGTCGCAACCAATCACACCTTTACCCAAACGGCCACTTAAAGCACGCTCAAGAAACTCTCGAACGCCCTGAATACCCTGAGTGTGGCGTAAAAAATAACGTTCCAGAGCGGGAATGGCCCATTCTCGTTGATTGACACACTGCTCTATCCACTGAGTGCTACCCTCGGCTATTTCGCTAAGCGTGGGCGGCGCTAAGCAGGCAACATGATGCTTTTCAGCCCAATGAGTTACCACCGAAGCATGACCACTGTAGGGCGTGGTAATAAAGAACGTTACAGGCGCATCCTGGCCTTCTAGCTGTTGCCCCAACGCTCTCGCCGCGGGAGCCCAATCAATAGACGGCACTAAATGTGCTAGCCTAACCCCGGGTAGCGCACGTAGCTCGCTTTCGTCTTTTACCTGCTGCTCAGCATCGTTTTTGCCCCCCAGCCACGACGAGATCGAACGGAACGAACGTCGCCATTGGCTTGCCTGGGTCTGCTCAGGGGTACGAAACTGATCGAGCTCGACGACCGCCCACAGCGGCGTGTCGGCTGATGATGAATGCTCCCCCATGACCTTGTCCCTATGGTTAGCAATAAGCGTTCACTTTAGCACGGTGCGCGCAGCTTCTAACCTCATAGACGAACTTATGGTCTAAAATAAAGTCTTTATAGACAGTCGTTAGCGCACATAACGGATTATTATTTTATTGCGAGAGCAATGGCAAAAGCTAAAGGAGAAAGCAATGAGTGTTGTCCACGTTAGCGAAACAGAACTCCACGCCAAGCTTGAGAAGTGTATTGCCGGTGAGCGGCTACTGATTGAGCATGAGGGCAATCGCTTTAGCGCCAGAATCCAGCACGTTGGGCTAATGGGCGTAAAGGTGATACCTGAAACCGAGATTAAGAACAGCCATCGCACACCGGGTGACGTTGAAGGCGTGATGGTGCCCTACGATGAGATATTGGAGCTTGAAGTAAAAGGCGTGGTCTACAGCCGCTTGCCAGATTAGTCTGCACTTGCACGCCCGGCAAGTGCGCAAGGCGTGCAAACTATTTATCTATGACTCACTTCCTCGAAAGTAAGCCAACTGTTTTAAAACGTCAGGCAGATCTTGCCGAAGTGCTGGCCAGATTCCTGGTGGCGGAAAGCGTCGGCGATCTCGGCAAGCGGGAATTCGCGGTCAATGATCGGGTGCATATCGAATGTTTCCAGCGCACGAATCATCTCGATCTGGTGGCGACGACTGCCCACAATCAAGCCTTTCAAACTCGCCTGCTTGGCCATTAATTTAGCCGTCGGTATTTCACCCTCACGCCCAGTGAGGATACCAATCAAAGCGATATGCCCACCGATTTTGATCGCATCAAAGGATTGCGGCAGCGTACCTGGCCCGCCCACTTCGACGATATGATCAACGCCTTCGCCGTTGGTCAGCTCTTTCACGCGCTTACCCCAATCAGGCGTCTCTTTATAGTTGATGGTGTGCTCGGCGCCCATCTCACGCAGCCGCGCCAGCTTTTCGTTAGATGATGAGGTAGCAATTACCCGCGCGCCCATCAATCGGGCAAACTGCAGGGCAAAAATGGATACCCCGCCCGTGCCCATCACCAGCACGCTATCCCCCGCTTTAATGCCACCATCGACGACCAGCGCCCGCCAAGCGGTCAAGCCAGCGGTGGTTAAGGTAGCGGATTCCGCATGGCTATAGCCCTTGGGCTGACGGGTAAACCACTCAGCCGGGCGTACAACCTGCTCACGAGCGTAGCCATCCACGCCATCACCTGGCGTGGTGCGAAAATCACCGACACGCGCCGGGCCTTCCAACCAGTGGGGAAAGAAGGTCGATACCACGTGGTCGCCCACCGCGAACTCACTGACACCATCGCCCACGGCTTCGACAACGCCTGCGCCGTCTGACATGGGAATACGCCCATCGTCGGTGGGAATCATCCCAGCGACCACGGCGTAGTCGTGAAAATTCAGAGAGCTGGCGTGTAGACGTACTCGGATTTCACCAGGGCCCGGCTCCCCAGGCGCTTCCATGTCGACAACGTCCAGCTTGTCCAAACCGCCGGGCTGATTCAGCTTGATCGCTTTCATCGTTACCTCAGTATGTACAGTTCGAATATGTACATTGATGTATGTATCTACTGTTGATTGGGGCCGTTGCCGTCGATATCAAGGCCCAGGAAGCCACCTGACTGGCGCTGCCAAAGGCTGGCATAAATGCCGTTGCGTGCAAGCAGTTCCTGGTGCGTGCCACTTTCCACCATGCGCCCTTCATCCACCACAATTAACCGATCGAGCATGGCAATGGTCGACAGCCGATGCGCGATGGCAATCACCGTTTTGCCTTCCATCAGCGTATCCAGCTGCTCTTGAATGGCGGCCTCCACTTCCGAGTCTAGCGCCGAGGTGGCCTCGTCCAGAACCAGAATAGGGGCATTTTTGAGCAGCACCCGGGCGATCGCGATCCGCTGGCGCTGCCCACCGGAAAGCTTCACTCCGCGCTCGCCCACATGGGCATCCAGGCCGCGACGTCCTTTCGGGTCGACCAGATCATTGATAAAGGTATCTGCATGGGCGCGGCACACCGCGTTCCAAACATCTTCGTCACTGGCGTGGGGACTGCCGTAACGGATGTTGTCACGCAGCGAGCGGTGCAGCAGCGAGGTGTCTTGGGTGACCATGCCAATCTGGTGGCGCAAAGAGGTTTGAGTCACCTCGGCAATGTTTTGCCCATCGATCAATATCTGCCCACCTTGCAAGTCATAAAAACGCAGCAGCAGATTGGCCAGGGTGGATTTACCCGCCCCGGAACGGCCGATCAGGCCGATTTTCTCGCCGGGCTTGATGGTCAGGCTGAGTCCATCAAAGACGTTTTTACTCTCCCCTTTCGCCTGGGCGTATTGAAAGCGCAGCGCATCAAACACAATTTCGCCATGGGGAACCTGAAGCGCTTTAGCATTGGGCGCATCGTTGATCGTGGGCTTCTGAGCGATGGTGTTCATGCCATCTTGAACCGTGCCGATATTTTCAAACAACCCGGCGACTTCCCACAATATCCAGTCAGACATAAAACGGATACGCATGACCAGCGCGATGGCAATCGCCAAAACGCCCAGGGAAATCGCCTCCGTGTACCAGGCGCTGATCGCCATGGCCGCAGTGCCCACCAACAGCGCCGTGTTGAGCAGCGTCAAACCCACGCTCATGATCGTCACCAAGCGCATCTGGCGGTGAACGGTGACCATAAAGCCTTCCATAGCATCTTTGGCGTAGCGCTGCTCGCGCTCGGTGTCGGCAAACAGCTTGATGGTCTGGATATTGCTGTAGCTGTCCACCACGCGGCCGGTCATTTGGGCACGGGCGTCCGCCTGTGCCATGGAGACATCGCGCAGGCGCGGTACGAAGTAGCGCATGATCGACAGGTAGCCCACCAGCCACAGTCCCAGTGGGATCAGCAGCAAAAGATCCGCCCGGCCCAGCAGGTAGGCCGCGCCAGTGAAATAGACGATGGCGTAGACCAATAAATCCATCACCTTGGTGACGGTCTCGCGGATCGCCAGCGCCGTTTGCATCACCTTTTGCGACACCCGCCCGGCAAATTCGTCCTGATAAAATGCCAGGCTCTGGCTAAGCATATGGCGGTGGGATAGCCAGCGGCCGATCATCGGGTAGTTACCGAAAATACTCTGATGGGTGACCAATGACTGCATCAGCACCAACAGCGGCAAACCGATCAGCAGCAATAGCCCCAGGCCAGCAAGCCACAGGCCGTTTTCAGCCCAAAAGCCTGCACGTTCAACGTTGCCCAGCCAATCGACCAGTTGCCCCATGTAGCTAAAGAAAACCACTTCAGCCGCCGAGACCAGCGCCGTGAACAGCGTCATTAGCAGCAACAGCGGCAGCATCGGACGGGAAAAGTGCACAATAAACGGCATTAAGCCCTTAGGCGGCGTTTTAACCTCGCCTTCCGGATAAGGGTTTACCCGCGTTTCGAAGTAACGAAATAGCGGCTGTAAAACACGCGATAGCATGAGGCTTCCTTACGTGACTGGCATTGGTGTGTCTGGAATTGGTGTGTCTGAAATTGATGTGACAGACGTTAACTTATTTATGTAACAGTTTGATTGTTTAAGATTTAAGAAGTGGCGTGGCGCAGCAGCCAACGCGCCCAAAAAGGCGCAATGATCATCAGCGTGACCATGCGCAGCAGGTGGTGAAAGGCAACAAACACCGGGTCGATATTGAGCGCGACGGCCAAAATAGCCATTTCGCCAATGCCCCCCGGCGCCAGCGCCAACAGCGCCACATCGCGCCCTACCCCTAACAGTTGGTGAATCAGCTCAGCAAAGAGTGCAAGTACCAGCAACGCTAACAGCGTCGCCACACCAGACTGCCATAAATAGCGGCCAAAAAGCTTTCGCGTCATGCCCTGAAAGCGCGAACCAATGGCACTGCCCAGCACCCACAGCATCAGGTTCATCCCCCATTCCGGGAGAGCGAAACTGGCAATATCAACACCGGATAATAGAGCAGCGGCTAGCAGTGGTGCCAGCAGTGCAGGGCTGGGAATTCGCAGCCAGCGTCCTAGCGGCAACAGCAGCGGGATCATCAGTAGCATCCAGCCGTGTTCAAAACTGCTATGAACAGGGCCGATGCCCTCGCCTCCGCCCTCATAGGCCCAAAATAGCGGCGGCAAAAAAAGAATCACTAAAATGATGCGCAGCGACTGCGCGACTGCAATACGCTGGGGGTCGCCACCGCACTTTTCGCCCAACAGAATCATCGCCGTCATCGCGCCGGGCGAGGCACCAAACCAGGCACTGACGGGGTCGAAACCACAGCGCCGGTACCAGGCAGCGGCTACGGCAGTGGAGACGGCTACTCCCAGCAGCAAGAGAGCAGCAGAAACCGGCCAATCCAGTACGCGATGAGCCAGCTGCGGCGTCACCTGGCTACCCAACACCAACCCCATGACGGCTAGAAATACGTTACGCAGTGGCTCAGGCACTTCGACCTTCACGCCTTGTGAAGAGACCACTAGGTTGGCAATAAGAGGGCCAAGCATCCATGCAAGGGGCAAACCGGACAGTTGAAACAGCGTACCGCCAACGGCGCCAACGGTTAGTGATATTGCCAGCGCTTTTGCGCTCCCTGCATTCAACACGACGCCCTTCACATCGACTCCCTAAATCTTAAAATCTGTCCCTATTGACGCAATAATTAACCTGCTAATGACATCCAGTAGTCTAGCACTTAACCAGTGGTTTGGGCTTCAATGATGGCGAAGAGGTATGCTTTTGGTTGCTAAGCTCACCTTTCAAGACGTCATCCATCATCTTAATTTTTTGGTCATGCTATCTGTATCTGTCGGCCAGCCAGCGTATAATGTCTTCCGCCAGTAATGGCGAACTTTCTCAGGGCGGGGTGTAAGTCCCCACCGGTGGTGATGCCATATCTTTATTGATGCGGATAAGCCCACGAGCGCTCAACCAGAGGTGTCACCTAACGGTTGAGGACAGCAGATTCGGTGAGATCCCGAAGCCGACGGTAATAGTCCGGATAAAAGAGAAGGTTTCCTAGTGATATTACCCGTAGCGTTCCAACGCATGCGGGTGCTGTGCTATTGGATGCCTCATGCCCTGGTTCTGGTAACCAATCCCCTTAGGATGACCATGAATCAGACCCAACTTTCTTCATTCCCTCGCGTTGCCTTTATCGAAGCGTCTTGGCATCACGATATTGTTGCCCAAGCCAGAGAAGCATTTATTGCTCAACTTGCCAGTGAGCATGGCTTTTCCGCTGATCAAATAGAAATATTCCAAGTTGCGGGGGCTTATGAAGTGCCTCTTCAAGCTAAGTTGCTAGCCAAAACAGGTCGTTACAGCGCCATTGTGGGTGCGGGCTTTGTTATTGATGGAGGCATCTATCGCCACGACTTCGTTGCTCAGGCAGTGGTTGAAGGCATGATGCAGGTGCAACTGGACACAGAAATTCCCATACTTTCTGTCGTGCTGACGCCGCATCATTTCCATGAACACAGCACACATCATGATTTTTTCTATGACCATTTCCGTGCCAAAGGCAAGGAAGCGGCTGAAGCGTTGGTAATGACTTTGGAAAACCATCGACGGATTCAAGGGCTAAAATAAGTCACTGCTAAAATTGTGGAGATGCTTAGGTAGCGGGCAATCTGAATGTTAGCTCGCTACCTGAGTCAATTCATAGACGTTTGACGCTTAAATAGCCGTTTAGGCTCTTTGCTGCAAAGTAACTCAAGCCTTTTCAACTCATGAGGCTGACCCAAAGTGACGCCCTAACGCTGATAACGTGGGCAATCATGGGTATAGGTAGGTTGGGTAGCGCAGGATCGGATCGATAGGCGTCTATGTAAGGACGTTCGGTTACCATCACCGCTATGTTCGCCGTAGCAGAGGTCAGGTGAGTGCGAAGCTCATGCTGCCGGCCCGGTACTCGCCCGCACCACCAGCTCGGGCGGTATTACCTTCAGAACCGGCGGAAATTGCTCCCCCGCCATACGAGAAAGCAGCAACTCACTGGCACACTGGCCAATTAGGTCAGTGCGTACCCGCACACTGGTCAATGCTGGTGCCGAGTAGGCGGCCGCAGCCATATCATCGAAACCGGTGACAGAAATATCCACACCTGGGCGCACCCCATGCCGGTAGCACGCCGCCAGCACACCAAAGGCAATAATGTCCGAAAAACACATAATTGCGGTCGGTGGTTCCGGCATCGCAAGCAGCCGCTTTAGCATGGCGTCACCGAATTCAAGTGTCGTTGGCCCGTGGTGAACCGAATCACTGGTGACAGGCAAACCGGCAGCATCCATCTGCTGTCGGAAGGAGCATTCTCGATCACGGGCAGTGGACGTATCACCGCCACCACCCAACCAAGCAAAGCGCCGATGCCCTGCTTCATATAAGTGTTCGAATAAAAGACGGATGCCTAGCACATCGTCGTTGATGACTCGATCGAAACTTGTATCAGCGACATCCCGGGAAATTAGCACCAGCGGAAAATCCTGTAGATGCCTTACCTGCGGCCCATCAAGATCTTCTCGGGTGGTACCGGCGACAGGCACCAAAATCAGCCCCGCGGCACCATGCTCGGCCATCTGACGAATGAAGCGCGCCTGGACCAATGGTGTTTCATGGGCATGGCAGAACAGCATCATGCGATCCGCCTCGCGAAAGCGCGCTTCCATGTGCCCAAGGAATTCGGTGAAAAACGGGTTGCTCAGATCATTAAGGCATACTGCTACAGTGCCGCTATCGCCTCTCCGCAACCCCGCCGCATGCCGGTTATAGACGTAACCCAGCTCCTTCGCAGCCTGTTGTATACGCTCCCGTGTCGCTTGGGAAATTCGCAGATCATTACGCAGGGCTAATGATACTGCGGAAACGGTAACGCCTACCTGATCGGCGATCGTTTTAAGTGTCGGACGACTTGCCATATAAAAATCTCAACTCCCATGATTTATAGGCGACGGAACGCGATCTAGTGCGCCAGCCTCTTTTTGGAATTATGAGTAACATACTCTCATAGCGAATTTTTTAGTGATATCGCAAGCCTCATAAGCACGTAATTCCAATTTCATAACGACCAAAGTTGTATTTATTCAATCGATTGAACTGTGTAAAAAATGACAACGAAGGCATCCCAACAACTATCAAAAACGCCGCCAAGATCCCTCGCCACTGCCAGGAGCACGCAGCATGATGAGCACAAATTCGACAACAATAATGACTATCTCACTGGCCCTATGGGCCTCGTTGGCAGCTACTTCCGCCTCAGCCGATAACCCTGAAACCTGTCACTGGCAGCCCGAACGAGCCGTTACCTTCATCGTTCCCTGGGGTACCGGTGGCGGCACCGACGCCAATGCACGTCGGTTGGCCAGCCTGCTCGAAGAAGAAATGGGCGTGCCCTTCAACGTCGTCAACCGTACCGGTGGAAACGGCGTTGTAGGCCACACCTCACTCGCGCGAGGCAAACCTGACGGCTATACCATTGGTGCCGCCACTGTCGAGATCGACACCATGCACTGGCTCGGCCTAACACCGCTGACCTACCAGGACATCACGCCCATCGCATTGATTAACCGCAGCTCGCCTGGGGTAGTGGTACAAAATAATTCACCCTACGAAACGCTTGAGGATCTACTCGACGAGGCACGCCAGAACCCCGGAGAATTGACCGCTTCGGGAACTGCCCAGGGCGGCATCTGGCATCTCGCCCTAGCCGGTATGCTCAAGGCCGAAGGACTGGCTCCCGACGCCATTCGCTGGATCCCCAGCCAAGGTGCTGGGCCTGCTCTCAAGGAACTGATGGCAGGGGGCATTGATGTTGCGACACCTTCACTCGCTGAGGCCCGCAACCTGATCGAACAGGGGGAACTAAAGGCGCTGGGCTACATGAGCGATACTCCGATGGAACAGATGCCTGAAGTCCCTTTGACAGCTGACACACTGGAGAGTGGATGGACACTGAGTGCCTTTGTGACGGTCAGCGGCCCTGACGGTCTACCGGACGAGATCGCCTGCACCTACGAGCAAGCAATCGAGACAGCTATCAACAGTGAAGCCTGGGCCGAGTTCAAGCGCAGCAGTGGCACTCAGGTAGTGTTCGAAAATCGTCACGAGACCGCTCAACTCCTCGCTGAGGCTGATCGTCAATTGGGCGAAGTGGTCGAAGCGATCGGCCTCGCCAAATAAGCGAGGCCGATTGATAAGCAGGAGGTGTTCATGTGCAATGATCGCTTGTCGGGGAGCCTACTGGTTCTCTTCGGCGCACTGGTGCTCTGGCGCGCCTCAACCTTCCCGTCCCTGGCCGGGCTGGAGTACGGCCCCGGCCTGTTTCCCTCTATCGCGGCGATTGGCCTGATAGTTTGCGGAGCGCTAATCGGCTTTGGGTCGCGGGGGCGGCGGAAGGCGCCGAGCACTTCGACGATGCCACCTCGGCAAACAGGATGGAGGATGGCAGCACGCCCCATGGCCCTGCTGATCGTGATACTCGGCTATGGCCTATTGCTCGATCTCCTGGGCTTTCATATTGCTTCCTTCATGGCAGTCTCCGCCACAGCTCTGATCTTCGGGATGCGTGCTGGGGGCGCAGTGCTGCTAGCACTCCCCCTGGTGATCGGCGTGCATCTGCTGTTCTATTCACTGCTGCGCGTCCCGCTCCCCTGGGGCCTGCTGACGCCAATGGCATGGTGACGCTATGAGCGCCTCGACCCTCACCTCCCTATTCAGTCCAGCCTCCCTAGCGGTCATCGCCGCCTGTACGCTCTATGGCACTTTCATCGGCGCCATGCCGGGCCTAACCGCTACCATGGCGGTGGCCCTTCTGGTGCCCTTTACCTACTTCATGGATCCGTTGATCGCCATCAGCGCCATTGTCGCCACAACTACCACAGCGATTTTCGCTGGCGACGTACCCGGCACCTTGATGCGTATCCCCGGCACGCCCGCCTCCGCGGCCTACGTCGAGGACGCTTACCGCCTGTCACGCGCAGGACGCTCCCGCTCGACGCTGATGGTGTCATTGTTCGCCGCCTGCATTGGAGGCCTGGTGGGTGTCGCCCTTCTAGCGCTCATTGCCCCTCAGTTGGCCCGTGTCGCAGTGCAGTTTTCCAGCTTCGAAACCTTCTGGCTGGCCTGCCTAGGACTGAGTTGCGCGGTACTAACTAGTAACGGTAGCGTCGCCAAGAGCTTTTCCAGCCTCTTCCTCGGCCTATTTATCGCCACTATCGGCATCGATGTCGCCGTCGGCCATCCACGCTTCACCTTCGGCAATTACGAACTGTTCGATGGCATTAGCTTTATTCCCGCCATCATCGGCCTGTTTGCGCTCAGCGAGATTCTGCGCAGTGCACAGATAGGACATCGCGACCAATCTGCCAATGCAGTACAAGAGTCATTTTCCAAAGCGCTGCGTGAGGCAGCGCTCGTACTGCGCCGCTTCAAGCGCAACATCGCCCGCTCCAGCGTACTTGGCACCCTGATCGGCGCGCTGCCCGGCGCCGGGGCAGATATCGCCGCTTGGATCTGTTATGCGATTTCACGGCGCTTCTCGCGCCATCCCGAACGCTACGGTACGGGGTACATTGAGGGCGTAACCGATGGTGGCTCCGCCAACAATGCCGCTATCGGTGGCGCCTGGACGCCAGCATTGGTGTTCGGTATCCCCGGCGATAGCGTCACGGCTATTGCCATCGGCATCCTGCTACTCAACGGGATGTCACCTGGGCCGCAGATATTTACCGAGTCACCAGAACTGGTACATACCCTTTACGGCGCCTTCGCACTAAGCAATCTCGCGATGATCCCTGCTGGCCTGTTGGTGATCATGGCTTCCAGTCAGGTGGTACGTATCCCGCGTCGGGTGCTCATGCCCTGTGTACTACTGTTCTCGTTGGTGGGAGCTTACGCCATTACCAATTCGGTCATTGCCATCTGGACAGTATTGGCGCTGGGTGTCCTGGGTTACGCCATGGAGGCCAATGGCTTTCCACTGGCACCCGCCATACTGGGTATCGTTCTCGGCACGATCGTCGAGGAAAACTTCATGACATCGATGATGAAGGCCCAAGGCGACTTGCTGGCCTTCTTCGATCGCCCCTGGGCGGCGGCGCTAGGCACACTCACCCTGCTGCTCTGGGCGTTGCTGCTGACTCGCGGTATCTATGAGAGTGTTCAGCGTCGTCGCCATCCTAGCCCCTCTGCGGAAACGGAAACCTATCCATGAGCCATCGCAACCGTACCAAACTTGCCCTTAAGCAGGGTCGAGCCATTAGCGCCCTGTGGTTGGAAAGCGCCAGCCCCGAACTAGCCGAAATTGCCGTTTGGGCCGGTTGGAAAACCATTCTGATCGACAACGAGCACGGTGTCTCCAGCCTCGAGCATACCGCGCATCTAGTTCGCGCCATCGAAGCAGCAGGTGGTGAAGCGGTTTTACGCATTCCCGCCAACGACCCCACCTACCTGAAGAAGATCCTGGATATGGGGGTACGCTCGATCATGGTGCCGATGGTCAATAGCGCTGCACAGGCTCAAGCTATCGTCGATGCCTGCCGCTACCCTCCTCATGGACAGCGTGGCTATGCGGCTCCTATCGTACGCGCCTCAGGCTACGGCGCTTTCAGTGATTACGCTAGTCAAGCCAACGATGACCTGCTGTTGATCACCCAAATCGAGCATACTGAAGGGGCAGATAACGTCGAGGCGATCGCCGAGGTTGATGGCATAGACATGCTGTTCATCGGCCCCAACGACCTGGCGGGCTCAATGGGTTTGCTCGAACGTCTCGAGGCACCCGAGGTACGCAGTCTGATTGAGGATCTTGAGCGCCGCATCGCCAATAGCGGGCGCTGGATGGGCACCATCACCGGGCCCGGTCGCGATGTCACCACTCTGACCAATAGTGGCTACCGCTTCGTGGCCGGCCCCAACGACATCGCACTGCTCGCCAGCACCCTACGCCACGAGGCGGCACTATGGCGTGAGCAATCCGCTGATTTCGGAGGATCCTGATTCGGATATGGTTCTTAGTGGCCGGGGCGTCACTGCCACCGGCCTTCTGAAGACGCTAAGATAAAGTGACCAAGATAATGCTGAAAACAAATCGCTGCCGCACTCTATAGCGCTTCTTGTTGACACATCAATCTATCAACCTCTTCCGCCATTGGAATACTACTGGCAGCGCCGCGTTTTTGAACCGCCAGGGCAGCCGCCGCTGTTGCCCTTTGCAAACACTGTGAAGGCTTTAGGCCAGCTTGCCTAGCGGCAAGGAAGTAACCCACAAAGGTATCGCCTGCGGCCGTTGTATCGATGGCCTTTACCTTTAAAGCCGATTGAAAAAGAGTCTCACTGCTGCGCTGATACCAAGCCCCCTCGCTACCTAGGGTAAGAACCACCTCGACATCGCCAAGCGATTCTTTACAACGCCTTAGCAAATCTGCGGCGCTCGACTCTACCGGCATCTCTAATAAAGCGGCGGCCTCTGTACGGTTAAAAAAAAGCAGTTCACATTGGTCTAGAGGGAGTGATGATACCTTCGAGGTCATTGGTGCTGGGTTAAATATCACCTTGCAGCCGTGGCTCACTGCTAATGGAATAAGCTGATCAAGCCCGTTACATTCGTTCTGAATAAGTATTGTGTCGCCAGGAGCGGTTTGCGCAATAAGAGCCGTCATTTTCTCCTGCGTAAAACCATGATTGGCGCCAGAGAACAAAAGAATAGCGTTTTCACCCAGTGCGTCAATTTGAATAATGGCATGCCCACTTGGCTCTGGGGTCAATTCGACATCTTTCACACCAACACCCGCAGACTCAAGCTCACTGGTCACCCAGGCATCTAGCGATGAAACTCGCCCCCAGTGACTCACCCTTCCTTTGGCGCGCGCTATTGCCAGTGACTGATTGACGCCTTTTCCACCTAACCCAATATTATAATCACCGCTTTCCAAGGTTTCGCCAGGGCGGACAAAATAGGGTACACGGTAAGTATAATCGATATTGATGGAACCAAAATTAAAGATCATTGACACCCCCTCTTATTCAAAAAGCCAGCCAGCTTTAAAGCTGACTGGCCTCTAGGCAAGTTCCTCTAACACCTACTCTTCTAACGCTTACTCTTCTAAAACCTATTATTCCAACACAAAGGGGGAGGTATAGCTATCTACATTATCTTGAGTAATAAGGAAACAGTCATAAAGCTGTTTTTCACTATCCAACCCTGTTTCTCCGGTATTAATGTAATGATCAGCAATTTTTACTGCATGTTCTGCAAATACGGCCACCGGCTGTAGAACGGTATAGGCCAGTTCACCCGAGCGAACCGCATCAACAGCATCTGGTGAACCGTCAAAACCACCTACTATTACATCGTCTAGCCGCCCCTCCTGCTTTAGAGCCACAATGGCGCCTAAAGCCATTTCGTCGTTACCACTAATGACGCCTCGAATATCAGGATGAGAACGGAGCATACTCTGCATTTTATTGCGCCCTTCCGTCCGATCCCAGTTAGCGATGTCAGACGCAGCAAGGCTAAGATCGGGGTATTGGCTAAGCACCGTCTCATAGCCATTGGATCTTGTCGCAGCATTATTATCAGAAGGGGGTCCCTTTAACTCTATATAGGATCCCTCGCCATCTAGTTGCATTGCCCACTGTTGCGCTCCTAACGCGGCTCCTTGCGCATTATTGGAAACCAGTTGCGCTTTGGCCAATCCCTGCTGGTTAATCTCAGCGTTAATAATAAATACCGGAATTCCCGCCTCGATTGCTCTTCGCACAGCGCCAATGGAACCGTCCGCATTAGCAGGGTCGAGAATGATTGCTTTAGCCCCATTGGTAATTGCCGTATCGACCTGATTGCTTTCAGTGTTGGTGTCACCCACATGGGAACTTACATTTGCATCATAGCCCAATTCTTCTGCTGTACGCTCAGCAATTGTTCCTTCCGTTTGCCAATAGGGGTTTGACATATCATTGACAATAATTGAGATCAGTCCCTTGTCCTGAGCAACTATAGAGCTACTAAAGAGCATCGAGACACTGGCGAGAGCTGTAAAAAGCACTTTTTTACTTTTTGGAAGCATGATTATTACCTCATAGTTATGATTGTTGGTCTTTGAATCGGTAGACCTGAGCAGGCCACACTTCTAAGCAATGCTACGTTAAGTAGCACTTGCTCTAGAACCTTCACGCTTACTTTCTGTCGTTTTCTCGGCTTGTTGAGAGGACTTGTGTTTAGCACTGTATTGGACATTATTTAACATGACAGCAAAGACAATCACGCTACCCGTGAAGACCATTTGCCAATAAGCAGACACACCGATGATGACCAGACCGTCGGCGAGAAAGCCAATTACAAATGCGCCCAATAAAGTATTTCGAACCGTGCCACGTCCCCCCATCAGTGAGGCGCCACCGATAACAACAGCAGCAATCGCTGTCAGCTCATAGGTAGTACCTGCCGTTGGCCCAGCAGAGGTCAACTGTGAGGCAAGTACAATCCCAGCCAGGGCTGCGCACACGCCGGAAATAATGTAGACGGAGAGCTTAACGCGATTGACGGGCACCCCAGATAGCTCTGCAGCACGCGCATTGCCACCGGTAGAGTAAATCCACCGGCCAAACGGCGTACGACTGAGCGCCAACATGCAAATAACCGCAGCACAAAAGAGAATCAAAACACCTACAGGAATACCGAATAGTTTATTAAACCCAAGCCATTCAAACCCAGTATTACCTAATGTAGGGTCACCACTTAAACTATTGAACGTTAATCCATCGGTTAGCAGCAGTGCGGCTCCGCGCGCGACATACAACATGCCCAGTGTGGCCACGAAAGCAGGCACTTTGAAGTAGGCAACTAATACGCCATTTATAGCCCCCACGAGGCCGCCCAGTAAGCAAGTAAGTACCACGACGACCCACACTGAAGGATAGAAAGCCAAATTAAACGCTTCAATCTCCACCCCTTCTAACAACATACCCGCGAACACTCCGCAAAGTGCCAACGTAGAGCCAACCGATAAATCGATACCGCCAGTCAGAATGACAAACAGCATGCCGATGCCTAGCAAGCCAAAAACAGCCACATGCGAAGACATGGTTAAAAAATTACCCGTTGAAAAATAAACAGGCGAGAGCATGGAAAAGACAATAATGATCACGATTAATGCAAAAAAAGCCCTACCTTCCAGCAAAATCTTGACGATATCGATACTGCCTTTTTCATCTTGTAACGCGTTATTGTTGTGATGAGACATAGTCATTACCTATCCGATTGAATAATCATGCAGCAACTGATTCGCCCGAAGCAGCCATAATTTCATCTTTCGTTACACCCGGTTTGAATTCAGCGGAGATCCGTCCTTTGCTCATCACCAGCACTCTGTGTGGAATACTCAAGCACTCGCTTACTTCAGATGTTGTAAAGACAACCGCCAACCCCCGCCGAGCCCCTTGGCTCAATAACTTGAACACTTCGGCCTTGGCGCCCACGTCGATACCACGGCTTGGCTCATCAAGTATGATGACGTCTGGATGGGTAGCCAACATCTTACCGATCACCACTTTTTGCTGGTTACCGCCAGACAATGAACCAATGGAAGCCTCCCCGCCGTCTGTTTTAATGTGCACCTTATCGATAGCTGAATTAATCATTTCTGCCTCCAAGCTGGAAGAAGTAAGCCCCTTGCGAGTAAACGCATGGATACTGGCTAACGACAGATTTCTACCGACTGACAGGGTGGGTACTAACCCATCACGCTGGCGATCCTCAGGCACTAACACCAACCCTCTCTCGATTCGCTGTGCAATGTTGTAATGGGATACGTCAGTTGAGTTGAGCAAGATATCTCCCTTGGACTGCCGGGTTCGCCCTGCCACACACTCCAATAACTCAGTTCTGCCAGCGCCCATTAGCCCATAAATGCAGACAATCTCGCCTGCGCGCACATCAAGAGAAAGATCCTCAACAACATAGCGACCTGCCACTTTATCGTCGCTTATGTAAAGGTTCTGGATAGAGAGCGCGGTGGAGCCCTGCTCATACCCTGTGGGCGGTGAGCCAAGATCGAAACTCTCTCCTACCATATGCCTGACGATCCACTGCAGGTCGATATCACTACGTGGAGCGTAAGCAGTCATGACCCCATCGCGGAGAACAACGGCATGATCGGTAATCTGCAGCGCCTCCTCCAAATGGTGAGAAATATAAACAATCGACACACCCTTGTTTTTGAGATCCTGGACGACTTTGAATAACGTCTCGACTTCCGTGGCACTCAATGCGGAAGTCGGTTCATCCATAATCAAAATGCGAGAGTTCTTGGACAGCGCTCTCGCGATTTCAACGATTTGTTGCTGCCCCACCCGTAGATCTTCGACCAGGGTAAGAGGGTGGATCGGTTCATCCAGCTCCTCCATTAACAATTCAGCCTGACGTGCCTCTTCTTTATAGTCGACGCTGCCTCTTCCTTTAGTCAGCTCACGCCCCATAAAAATGTTGTCACGCACATTCAGGTTAGGGGCCAAGCTCAACTCCTGATGAATAATGGTAATCCCCAGCGCTTCAGCATCCGACGGTGAAGAAAAGCTGACGCTCTCTCCTTCCAATACAATCTCCCCAGCCGTCTGAGCAATGACACCAGACAAAATTTTCATCAGCGTAGATTTACCCGCTCCATTTTCGCCAAAGAGCGTTGTCACCTGTCCTCGATATATATCGAAGTTCACTTCTTTGAGGGCTTGCACGGCACCGAAACGCTTTTCGATATTGCGTGCAGAAAGAATCACCGGAGCCACTTCCACTGTTGATGTATCGATACTCATAGCCGCCCCTCACTCAATGATCGCTATACTCACCGGCGTAATTAGCCAGTTTTTGGGATTTATCATGGTAAAAGAGCCAACTACCTCTAACGTTTTTCCGGTTAACTCTTGTCCGGAAATATCCGCAAGCACTTGACGCTTCATTTCATCATTGAGCGCTGCGCCGACATCTTGGTACTCAATCTGATTGGTAAAGTCGCCAAATTGAATATTGCCGGTTGTATCTCTCAGCGTAGTGCCATTAATGGCTGGGCCTGTTTGCACACGAATGACGATATCTGAAGGCACATCGGCAACCTCTAGGGTGTAAACGCCCCCCCGGCTTTCTACAGCAACTCCGGATAAAGAGACCGGCACAATATGGCCAATGCCGGCAGCGACGCCGTATTTCTCACCTGCCGCTCCGGCATCCTGGAGAACCTCTGGCGCCAATACCGATGCATTTACAGCGTTATTCTCGACATACGCTTGGATCTCTGGAAATGTTTCCTGAGCAAATTGCTGTGGTGAAAACCCCACCGCGCTCTCAAGTTCAGTAAGACTAATGACTTTAGTATCGAGCGCCATGAGTGCAAACAGCACTAACGCAAAAGCAGCTGCCACATAGACCTTTATACGCTTATCACCGGGCACCGAATTTAATGTCGCCGACATAATCACTCCGGTTATCATTGTAGTTATAAAAAAGTTATAAATAAGAAACTTCCACTACCTACTTCCCGTCAGGTATAAGCACAACCTTTAATGCGTTAGGGTCATTGCGCATTAGATCTAGCCCTTGATGGAATTCGGCTAACGGCAGCTTATGGGTCACCACATGATCCGTTGGGAAATCACCATTACCAATGCCTTCAATGACAGGTGGGTAACAATAAGGGCCTAGATGCGCACCCAGCACATCCAGCTCTTTACGATCGCTAATAATGCTCCAATCAACAGTCACTGGCTCTTTGAATACACTAAATTCGACAAAGCGACCCAATTTACGGATCATATAAAGACCTTGCTCTACCGACTGTACCGCACCGCTCGCCTCAATATAGATATCGCAACCATAGCCTTCCGTTATGCCTTTAACGTAGTCAATAACATCAACTTCAGCGGGATTCAGGACAATGTCAGCACCAAACTGTTTAGCAAGTTCTAAGCGCTTGTTATTGAGATCCAGTACGACCAGCTTGGAAGGCCCGGACTTTTTGATCGCACCGATCATTCCTAGCCCTAAGGTGCCTGCCCCGGAGAGGACAACCACATCTCCCAGTTCAATCTGCGCACGCTTAACGGCATGTAACGAACAAGCATAGGGTTCAATAAGAATCGCTTTCTCCATCGGAATCTCATCTGGCAACTTGTGATTAATGGCTTCTTTAGGAAAGACCATATATTCAGCCATACCGCCATTTACGTTGTGTTGAAATCCATACACATCGTGCTTTTCGCACATCCAGTACTGCCCACGGTTACAGAAACGGCACTCCCAGCAAGGCACGATTTGCTCGGAAATAACGCGATCACCGACCTCAAGGTTTTTAACGCCCTCTCCTAAAGCCATCACATGACCAATAAACTCATGGCCTGGAATCATCGGTGCTTTGATATAAGCGGGCTGGGTTTCGTCTCCCCAAAAGCTGGGGGCGCCTTCATAGGCTTTGAGATCGCCTGCGCAGATTCCGCACGCTTCAACCTTTATCAGGACTTCACCCTCTCCTACCTTCGGCACGCCCACCTCTTCAAGACGATAATCACCAGGCGCGTAGGCTACGACGGCTTGCATGGTCAGAGGCAGTTCGGTGTGATTGTTGTTATCGGCGTTATGCATTACTCACTCCTAATATATCTTGTATTGCTTGGCTAGCGACGCACGCTTTACAAAAGATCTTGTTGTGTACATATGAATTAACTGCTTTAAGCATAGCTGAGTCAATCCATAATGGAGCTTTCTAATCTTATACTTTAGACCAATATCATAATTGATTGTTTTTTATACTTAAATTTTAAAAATGGAAACTATTTATTATTACGGCCATGCGAAAGCATCACTTAAAGCCATGCTATATGTTCCAGCATCGTACAAATGTACAAACACCCGCCAAATATCACTGACATCGGAGCGAGGGACAAGGGGGAAACCAAGCATGCCAAAGAGTGCCCACATGCCCAAGAAAAGCCAATAAATGCAACAGAGAAAGTTGGGCCGACCTAAGCGTAAGATGCCGAGAAACCTTAGGTTTTGAATACAAATCAAGCGCGCACTTACCCGGTAGTCGCTTCATCGAGACGCAGAATGGTGTGCGCGTTAGTGACACTAGTCGCCAAGGTATCGATAACCCCGGTACGCAGCGCCCCCAGTATCCCAACCGCTTTAGTATTTTCACTGGCGATGGCAATAACGTCTGGAATACGCGTGAGATCCTGTATATTAAGCCCCACCACACGCCCCTGCATCTGCGTTGCGGAAGGCTTCCCATGGATATCGATAAAGTCATAGCCCATCATATCGCCCACTGTCCCAGAGAGCCGTGCTTCAGCAATCTCCTGGGCGGAAAACCACCCCATACGCACCATATTACTGTCTTCACTGACATCGCCTACACCAATCAAAGCGGTATCCGCACGGCGAGCCCGGTCTAGTGTCTGGCGCACTGTAGAGTTTTCATACAATGCATCCCTAAGCTCACCGTTCTGCACCAGCGCAGGGGCATAAAGCGTCTCACTGTCACCGCCAAACCTGCTCGCCAAACGTCGACAAATATGGTCAGGATTCATATGCTCGCCTGCACGCAGCGAGCCGCCAATTGCACACACAAATGAAACTTTTAACGACTCCGCCAGGAAAACATTATCCGCCACCGCGGCGACGTTACGCCCCATGCCAACGGCTACGATCTGGCCATCGGTCAAACTACGCGACAGATGGTCTGCCACTAGACTAGCGACTGACGAGCGCTGCACATCTGGGTCGGCATTATCCAGAGCAATCAACGCTCGCTTCAGGCCAAAGCGCCGTTTGAGCTCCTGCTCAATCTCAACACTAACGGCGGGATGCAGGCGCACGCGAACATCGACAATTCCTTCTGCCTGGGCACGCTTGAGCAGCCGCCCTATTCGCACACGCGAATGCCCGAGCCTATTTGCGATCGCTTCCTGCGTTTCCCCCTGCACATAGTAGAGAGTTGAAATCTCTGTCATTAAGTCTATATCTGCAGCGTCTTGACCATTCATCCTCGGCATCCAGGGGTTGTTGAAGGGCATGTATCATGTCAGCTTGCTTGACACTTTTTCAACACAGGAATCAGCGCCTGAATAATCAGCGCCAATGAAACAGAACCGGCATCAGGCGTACCCACACTTTTTTCAGCCAATGGGCGTGCGCGGCCAACACGGGGAATTAATTGCTTGGTAGCCTCAGCCGCCTCACTCGCTATGCGTGCAGCAGACTCCCAGCAAGCCAAAGCTGCCTGGCCTTTCTCAGCTTCCCAAGACAAGGCATCGGCAAAAGGCACCAACACATCAACAAGCGTTTTATCGCCCAACTCTGCCTTACCGAATGCCATGACTTGCTGGCGGGCATTGACCACACCAGCAGCAAGACGCTGCTCTGAGAGCGGCTGCTCATTGCCAAGCGACTCACCTATCGCTTTTAAGATCACCCGCCAGATAGCACCAGAGGTACCGCCCGCCTTATCAGACCAGCGCTGACCAGCCCACTGCAGCACTGTCTCGGCGCCCGCCCCACCATTGAGCGCCTCTTTGGCCGCTTCAAGCGCAGCCTTGCTACCCCGCTGCATACCAATGCCGTGATCACCATCGCCCGCCACAGCATCAATTTGGCCTAGCATCTCGCAGTTTTCATTGACCGTATTTGCGAGCACTTCGAGCGCCTCAACAACGCCCCTGGCTAATGCCCGCGAGGCATCGCTCGCCTTGGGAATCTCATCTTCGACAACCACCTCGACTTCGGCCGGATCCAGCGCCTGCGCTGGTGTCACGCTGCCTTTTCGATAGCCCGGCGCATCCGCAGCGGCAGTCCACAGCGGCTCCATGTCTTTATCAATCCAGAACAGCGTCAGCGAAACCCCGGCCATATCAAGACTGGTTACCAGCTCGCCCACATCCGGCTCGACGATGATGACCCCAGCTTTCTGCAGCAGCTCGTCAACCTTACGATAAATAACGAACAGTTCTTCATACTTAACGGTACCCAAGCCATTGAGTATCGGCGCCACCCGGGCCCCCTTAATATTGATTCCTTCTGGCACCTCTTCCAATAATCGGGTAACGAGGATGTCTGCCAAGCCATCTGCGGAAGGGATATCCGTCTCACTAATCCCCGGCTCACCATGAATGCCCAGCCCAATAGCCATTCGGCCTTCGGGCACATGAAAGAGCGAATCGGCTGCCCCTGGTAACGTGCACCCCTCAAACGCCACCCCAAAAGAGCGTGTGCAGCGATTAGCCTCTTTCGCCACTTGAACTACTTCTTCCAGTGACAATCCCTTTTCTGCTGCAGCGGCGGCGGCCTTGAAAACGGTTAGATCACCTGCGATGCCCCGGCGCTTATCAAGCTCCGCCAAGGGTGCACTGGCGACATCATCAGTGACCAGCACGATTTCACAGGGAATACCGTCCGCAATCAAACGCTCGCGCGCTTCACCAAAATGCAGCACGTCCCCCGCATAATTCCCAAAAGAGAGCAGCACACCACCGCCGTTGTTGGCGGCTTTGGCGACGGAATAAACTTGCTGTGCAGAAGGCGAGCAAAACAGATTTCCCATGACCGCCCCATGGGCCAACCCTTGCCCGACCAACCCCGCAAAGGTGGGGTAATGGCCACTACCACCGCCAACCACGACCGCAACACTATCTGGCTGGCTGCGCGTACTGCGTACGACACCTCCCGGCACAGCCATCAGCTTATCGCGATGAGCAGCTACTAAACCTAAACGAGCTTCTTCAGGGAAATCATTTGGATCATTAAATAGGCGTGTCATTATTATATCCTCTGGAGTGAGGCCAAACTGCGTGATCACAGCTTGCATGCTGTTGTTATTAATCAGCGTCGACGAATATGAGCGATACCACGGTTACGGAGTATTCAATCGAGACTCATATTCGTCAATCTTTGCTATTTTTAATTCGGAATTTCCACCCGAAAAGTGGCTGCCCAAAAAGGTTGCCACTATTGATTTAGCCAACTCTGGCCCAATCACTCTGGATCCCAGCGTGACAATCTGTGCATTATTACTGGTGCGCGCCTTTGCTGCTGAGTAAGTATCGTGTGCCTGCGCAGCGCGGATACCGGGCACCTTATTGGCAGAAATAGCCACTCCGATTCCCGTGCCACATACCAGTACTGCACGATCGAAGCGCCCCTCCTTAATCGCCGTAGCCACCTCAAAGGCAACATCGGGGTACAGCACCGGCTGGGCATTAAAAGTGCCAAAATCTTCAACCTCGTAGCCTAACTCTCGGATATAACCAATAAGAATCTCTTTCAAGTCGTAAGCGGCCTCATCACCGCCAATGGCGACTCTGAGAGAAGACGTCGCACTAGACATTCATGCTCTCCCTTTCTAGGAAATAGAAACGCGGACGACTAACAACGATGAATACCACCACGCAGTTGCCAGCCGTCTACTGACGCTATTCAATCTATCACTAACCGATCATTTGTAAACACACCGATCATAAGATCTAGTTATATTTTTTTGGAGGATTCAGGATAAAAATCAAGAAACAATCAATAATATATTGATAATAAAAGAATTACTTGGATATAAAGCATTATCTACCAAGCATTATACTTTTGTTCAATGACCTTAAAATCGATTTAAGCGACACGCTGATTTGACTAAATCGGTCTAAATGGACAATCATTTGAACACAGCATGTTCATTTTCAAGGAGAGTAGGCAATGTCGCTTCTGGATGGATTACGCGAACACTCATTGGTCGTGGCCGACACGGGCGACTTGGATGCCATAAAACGCTATCAACCGCAGGACGCTACCACTAACCCCTCTTTGATTCTCAAAGCCTTCGAACTGCCTCGCTATCAAGAGCTGATCGACAAGGTGCTTGCTGAATCATGTCGTGATGAGAGCGACCTAAGCCGGATAGTTGACCAACTTTCGGTTGCGATTGGCGGACAAATTGCCAATGTGGTACCTGGACGAATATCGACAGAAGTGTCCGCACATCTCTCTTTTAATACCCAAGCCAGTATTCACAAGGCCTACGAACTGATTGAGCGCTATGAAAAAATGGGTATTAATCGCAGCCGTGTGCTGATCAAGCTCGCGTCTACCTGGGAAGGGATCCGTGCGGCTCAGCAATTAGAGCGTGAAGGCATCAATTGCAACTTAACGCTCCTGTTCAGCGATGCTCAGGCCCAGGTCTGCTTTGATGCAGGGGTGTACCTGATATCGCCCTTCGTTGGCCGCGTTAGCGATTGGTACCAAAAGACAACAGGTGAACAGTTCACACCAGAAGAAGACCCTGGCGTGCTATTTGTAAAGGGGATTTGCGAGAGGGCTGCCACTGGTCATTATGACACTGTCGTCATGGGGGCAAGTTTTCGTACCACCGATCAAGTATTAGCGTTGGCGGGCTGCCATCGCCTGACCATCTCTCCCGCACTGCTAGAACAGCTTGATAGCATGGAAGGAGAGGTGGCCTCAAAAATCCAGCAGAAAACTGTCACTCGTAAAGCATTCACACCGCTATCAGAAGCTGGCTTTCGTTGGCAGCATAACCAAGATGCAATGGCCAACGAGATGCTGGCTGACGGGATCCGACGCTTCGCCAGCGACCAACAAACATTAGAGTCGCTGATTGCTCAACGCTTGGCTGCTCGCGCCTAACGACACGCTACTCAATATAACAACTAAGGTATCACTGCTATGAATAACCGTTTTGAGCTGGCCAATGCCATTCGCGCCCTGTCCATGGATGCCGTTCAGAAGGCCAAGTCCGGCCACCCGGGCGCCCCCATGGGTATGGCTGATATCGCCGAGGTGCTATGGAATGACTACCTCAAGCACAACCCCGAAGACCCCAAGTGGGCCGATCGCCGGCCACCCGGGCGCCCCCATGGGTATGGCTGATATCGCCGAGGTGCTATGGAATGACTACCTCAAGCACAACCCCGAAGACCCCAAGTGGGCCGATCGCGACCGCTTTGTGCTCTCCAATGGCCACGGCTCCATGCTACTTTACTCGCTGCTCCACCTCAGCGGCTACGAGCTAAGCCTGGAACAGCTGCAGAATTTCCGCCAGTTGCACTCCCCCACCGCGGGCCACCCGGAATTCGGCTACGCGCCAGGCATTGAGACCACTACTGGCCCGCTGGGCCAGGGCTTTGCCAACGCCGTGGGGTTTGCTATCGCGGAAAAAACCCTGGCGGCGCAGTTTAACCGTCCCGGTCACACCATCGTCGATCACCACACCTGGTGTTTCCTGGGTGACGGCTGCTTGATGGAAGGCATCTCCCACGAAGCGGCCTCGCTAGCCGGTACCCAGCAGTTGGGTAAATTGATCGCCCTTTACGACGACAACGGCATCTCTATCGATGGCGAAGTGGAAGGCTGGTTCACCGACGATACCGCCAAGCGTTTTGAAGCTTACGGCTGGCACGTGGTGCCCAATGTGGATGGTCATAAACCTGAAGAGGTGAAAGCCGCTATTGAGCTGGCCAAGAGCCACGACGATAAGCCGAGCCTGATTATCTGCAAGACCATCATTGGCTTTGGTGCCCCTAACAAGCAGGGCAAGGAAGACGCCCACGGCGCCCCCTTAGGCGACGACGAAGTGGCCCTGGCACGCACTCAGCTCGACTGGCCCCATGCGCCCTTCCATTAACAAGCAGGGCAAGGAAGACGCCCACGGCGCCCCCTTAGGCGACGACGAAGTGGCCCTGGCACGCACTCAGCTCGACTGGCCCCATGCGCCCTTCCATATTCCCGAGCCGATCTACTCCGCCTGGGATGCCCGTGAAGCGGGCAAAGCGGCTCAGCAGGCGTGGGACGCGCGGTTTGCCCGCTACGCGGAAGCCTTCCCCACNCGAGCCGATCTACTCCGCCTGGGATGCCCGTGAAGCGGGCAAAGCGGCTCAGCAGGCGTGGGACGCGCGGTTTGCCCGCTACGCGGAAGCCTTCCCCACGGAAGCGCGGGAGTTCACCCGCCGGATGAAGCGCCAGTTACCCGCGGAACTGCCCACCGAAGCCTTGATCGAGCAGGCCCAAGAGCGCGGCGAGACCATTGCGTCACGCAAGGCCTCCTTCGAAGCACTCAATGTGATTGGCCCGCAAATGCCGGAACTGCTGGGTGGCAGTGCCGACCTGGCACCTTCTAACCTGACCTTCTGGAAAGGCGCCCAAGCGATCACCCCGGAAGACGCCAGCGGCAACTACCTGCACTACGGTGTCCGTGAGTTTGGCATGGGGGCGGTCATGAACGGCATCGCCCTGCACGGCGNAGCGATCACCCCGGAAGACGCCAGCGGCAACTACCTGCACTACGGTGTCCGTGAGTTTGGCATGGGGGCGGTCATGAACGGCATCGCCCTGCACGGCGGCCTGGTACCTTACGGTGCGACCTTCCTGATCTTTATGGAGTACATGCGTAACTCGATCCGCATGGCGTCGCTGATGGGCCAGCAGGTGATTTACGTGTTTACCCATGACTCCATCGGCCTGGGTGAAGATGGCCCGACCCACCAACCCATTGAGCAGCTCACCAGCCTGCGTACCACGCCGAACCTCAATACCTGGCGCCCCTGTGATGCGGTCGAAACCGCCGCCGCCTGGGATGCGGCGATTAAGCGTCACTCCGGCCCCACGGCGCTCGTACTGTCACGCCAGAACCTGCCTCACCAGCAGCGCACTAAAGCGCAGTTGGCAGCCATTCAAAACGGGGCTTATGTTCTTAAAGACCCGGTTCTGAAAGATAGCGAAGGCACGCCCAAAAAGCCGGAGTTGATTCTGATTGCCACCGGTTCTGAAGTCGGCCTGGCGATGGACGCCGCCGCCGAGCTCGAGCAGCAGGGCAAAGCGGTACGCGTGGTCTCCATGCCCTCGGCTTATCGCTTTAACGGCCAGGACGCCGAGTACCGTGAGAGCGTGTTGCCCAAGGCGGTGACCAAGCGTATCGCCATCGAAGCCGCCCATGCCGACTACTGGTACAAGTATGTGGGTCTTGACGGCCGCGTGATCGGCATGACCACCTACGGCGAATCCGCCCCGGCGGGGGACCTGTTCAAGCACTTCGGCTTTACCGTCGAGAATGTGGTCAAGCAAGCGAATGAACTACTGGGTTAAATCTTAAAAAGCAGGCACAAGCTCAAATCTGGCTCCTCACTTTGCTATCAAACGAGAGGAGCCAGCTTTATTGAGGCTGTTTAGTAAGGCTGCGGAATCTCGCCGTCGTCATCATCGTCGCGCATACGCGCCTGGCGTTCCGCCTCTTCCTCTTTAGCATCGTCGATGACTTCCATCAACTCATCGACGTTAGCGATATGGGTGTCGGCATCGAAGTGGCCGGTGAGCTTGCTATCTGGGTGTAGTTCACCGGTTTCGTACAGCGCCCACATCTCTCTGCCATATTCGGTATTCAGAAGTTCAGGAGCGAACTGGCCAAAGTAATTGCGCATGTTATCCACATCGCGATACAGCATTGCTGCCGCGCTGTTATTACCAGCGGCGTCAACGGCCTGGGGAAGATCGATAATCACCGGACCGGAGGCATCAACCAGCACGTTAAATTCCGACAAATCGCCATGAATCAGGCCCGCGCACAGCATTTTAACCACGTCTTGAATGACCTTGGCGTAGTAGGTCTCGGCCTGCTCTGGCGTTAGCGTGACTTCGTCCAAGCGCGGCGCGACGTTGCCTTCGGCGTCGCTGATCATCTCCATCAACAGTACGCCGTCTACAAAACCATGAGGCTCGGGCACCCGAACACCCGCCGAGGCAAGACGGTAGAGCGCGTCGACTTCGGCATTCAGCCAAGCCTGCTCCTGCTCTTTCTGGCCGTAACGGGTTTTTTTGGCCATCGCCCGTGAACGGCGGCTATTGCGCTCTTTACGCCCCTCTTGATATTGAACGGCCTGTTTAAAGCTACGCTGTTTGGCCTCCTTAAATACCTTGGCACAGCGCACTTCTTCACCGCAGCGCACCACGTAGACCTGCGCTTCCTTGCCACTCATTAACTGCACCAACACCTCGTCGATCATTCCATCATCGACCAGGGGTTGTAATCGCTTAGGGATTTTCATGGTTAGCTGCGTCGGCTCCTCTTTGGTACGCGTTCAATAACGGATACGGCGAACACGGAAAGCCCGCCCTTTTAATTTATCACGCTCGAGTTTGGCCTGAGCTTGTTGAATCACATCGCGGTCAACGGCCACATAGGCACTGCGGGCGAGCACTTTAATTTTACCCACTTGATCGCCGCGCAAGCCGCCTTCACTGGTCAGTGCGCCAAGAATATCGCCGGGGCGCAGCTTGTCTTTTTTGCCACCGGCTAACTGCAATGTCGCCATTAGCGGCTCGAACGGCACCGAGTGCTGCGGTTTAGGCAAGGGCTCAGTTTTAATCGCCTGCTCCAGCAACCCTTCCAGTCGCTCCAGCCGGTAACTCTCTTTAGGGGTTACCAGCGTACAGGCAATGCCACTGGCCCCGGCACGCCCGGTGCGACCTACCCGGTGCACGTGAACATCAAGCTCGCGGGCAATTTGGTAGTTAAACACGGCGTCCAGCTGGGCAATATCAAGGCCGCGGGCGGCAACGTCCGTGGCCACCAGAATAGACGCACTCTGGTTAGAGAACAGAATCAGAATGCGATCACGATCCTTCTGCTCTAAATCGCCATTGAGCGCCACGGCGCTAAAACCAGCATCGGTCAGTTGCTCAGCCACTGCCTGGGTTTCGCGCTTAGTGTTGCAGAATACCACGCTGGTCGCGGGCCGATAGACCAGCAGCAGTTGGCGCAGGGCGTCAAATCGCGCCTCTTCATTGGCGACACTGTAGAAGTGTTGTTGAATCGTCGTGGCATCGTGCACCTCGGCGATTTTCACCATCACCGGTTCACGCATGACGCCACGGGTCATCTCGGTTAGACCGCCCGATGTCTGCTCGTCTGGGAAGGTCGCGCTGAACAGCAGCGTTTGACGGTCAGTTGGGGTCTCGGCAATGATGTCATCAATGGTTGCCTGGAAGCCCATATCCAGCATGCGATCCGCTTCATCTAACACCAGCATGGCGAGGGATTCCAGAGTGAGCGAGCCTTTGCGCAAGTGCTCGTCAATACGCCCTGGTGTGCCTACGACAATGTGTGCCCCGTGCTCCAAAGAGCCGAGCTGCGGGCCAAAGGGCGCACCGCCGCAGAGGGTCAGTATTTTTACATTGGCCATGCCGCGGGCTAAACGGCGCAGCTCTTCAGCCACCTGGTCAGCGAGCTCCCGGGTAGGACACAGCACTAGGCCTTGCACCGCAAAGCTCTCGACTCTCAATTTAGCCAGCAGTGCCAAACCAAACGCCGCCGTTTTGCCTGAACCGGTTTTCGCCTGCGCCAGCACATCGCGCCCGGCCAGCATCGGCGGCAGGCTCTCTGCCTGCACCGGCGACATTTCGTGGTAGCCAAGGGACGCAAGGTTGCTCAGCAGAGCTTTTGGCAACGCTAACGAGGAGAAAGAGGAGTCAGACACGATATTACCTTGCTTGGGCCACAGGTAGATGGCCATCGGAAAACAGCGCACGCAGCCTAAAAGACAAACGACACACGCAAATATTACCGCACCATACCAGAAAGTGCCCGGGGCTGCGCCGCCATCACAGTGACATCAGGTTGCCAGGGGCACAAAGGTAGCCTGACTCAGCGTGGCTAAATCCCCCGGGGCCAGCTCGATTTCAAGTCCACGACGCCCGGCGCTTACATAGATACTGGCAAAGCTTTCGGCAGAGTGATCAATAAAGGTGGCCAAGCGCTTTTTCTGACCCAGCGGGCTAACACCTCCCAGCACATAGCCGGTTGTGCGCTCGACTTCCGACGGTTCCGCCATGGTCGCTTTCTTTGCGCCGGCGGCTTTAGCGATCTGCTTTAACCCTAGTTGGCCATTCACCGGCACAATGCCTACCGCCAGCTGTTTGCCATCCAGCTTTACCACTAAGGTTTTAAAAACCTGCTCCACCGCGACGCCCAGTTTTTCTGCCGCCTCCAATCCATAGGAGTGCGCGGTGGCGTCGTGATCGTACTCATGGATTTGAAAGGCAATGCCTGCGTGTTTTGCACTATTGATAGCCGGTGTCATGGCGTTCTCTTCATTAATAGCGTTGATACGATGACTTTACTGAATGGCACACTTCGCCCGATAGGTTAATAGCGCGACAGGCAAATGGAAGTCAACCGGTGGCTGGGCATGAATGTTAGGGTTTGTACGAAAAGTCGGCGAGCGAAGACTAGACAAGGCAAAAATCAACGAGAAAGCGGAGTTTACGGAGTGTAAATGAGCATTTCGATCGGACTCGCGCACGAGGCGATTTTTAACGCAGTATTGTCGAGCGCAGTCAGTTTTCGTACAAAGCCTAGTACGCTATGAATGGAAAGCTGAGCACCAGTGACTATGCTTAAAGATGCAATGCTCAATAGTGCAGTAGGTAAACGGAAGCTAAATGAAAGGAGTTCAACAATGCCAGCAACCTCCAAGGCGCAACAGAAAGCGGCGGGCGCGGCACTATCCGCTAAGCGCGGAGAAACCAAGCCCAGTGAACTTTATGGTTCGTCTAAAGAGATGTATGACTCCATGAGCGAGGAGGAGCTAGAAGATTTCGCGAGTACACAGCGCAAAGGCAAACCGGAAAAGAAACAGGATTAACTATCCTCTTTGCGTATAAAACCGCCAGCTTAGCGAAGCTGGCGGTTTTGGTTTTACTAACGACTACTGCTTGCAAGGCACCACTTTACGCAGGGTGTCTTTTGCCCATAACGTTTGGCCATCCGGCGTACGGCCATGCTCATTCCAACGTTCGGCGGTTTCCAGGCAGAACGATCCGGCGCTTTCAACGCTCGCATCGCGGTTAGCCGGGCGCTCACCGCCAATCCGCATAACATCAGGATTGTCGGTAGTATAACTTGGCGCAATGGTAGAGCTTGCACAGCCAGCGACCAGTGCGGTCAGTAGCAGTACGGGTAAACAGCGGCGCAGTGGCATGTTTTTACAACCCTCAACGTAGCACTATTAAGCCGACACCTATTGTCGGTAGCGCTAAATAGCACTGCCTGTAACAGAACGTCAATCTTTTTTCACCCTTCTCAGCCAGCGACTAAGGTAAGACTGGTAATAGGGCGCAGGTTTAGCCGTTTACAGCGCTTCTCTACACTCTCCACTATCTCTTGAGCGTCGTCGAACTGCTGCTTGTCGAGCTGGATATCGACCATTAAAAAGCTGCCCACCTGGGCCAGGCGCACATCGTCGGCAGAGACATCAAAGTCAGCTATATCCTCCACCACATCACGTCGCACGCTGCTGCATGAACCGCCAAACATCAGCTCACGCAGTGCTCCCTTCACCATGCGAACCGGCATGGGCAAGAAGTAGCCTGCAATGATCAGCACCATCACCGGGTCGGCAAAGCGCGCGTAGCTGGCCCATGGCGACTGGGTTAACAGCCAGGTAAGCCCAAACCCCAACATGACAGCGGCACTTAGCCAGGTATCCATCTGCCACTGACGTAGCTCGGCGGTCAACAGCGAAGAGCGCGCTACACCGGCGTAGCGCGCCAGCCACCACCAAGTTAATAAACAACCCGTGACGTTGACCACGCCAAACATCAGCGCCAAATCCAGCGTGACCAACCGCCCACCAGCGAGCAGGCTCCATAGCGCGGAGACCAATGACACGATACACACCATCGCGATCACTACGCCTTTGAGCAGCACTGCAAGCGGCTCTACCGTCAGCCGCCCAAAGGGGTAGTGTTCATCCGCAGGTTTACGCGCCTGCTGAAGTGCAAACAGAGACAACGATGCCAGCACAAGGCTCAGCAGCGAGTAGCCGCTGTCAAAAAGAATCGTTATAGAACCGCTGGTTAGCCCTAGCGTAAGCCCGGTAAACGCAAATAGGCTGGCTGAAATGGCTGAAAATCTTAGCGCACGGCGCTCGGCAACAAAGGGGGTCACGCGGATAACTCCATCACATTAGTCGGATTGTGCGCCATAATAGTGAAGAGTTATGACAATCACGAATCGCTCAGCGCCAAATTAACTGGCGCTCAAGGCGTTAAACGAGGCGACTATGCGTGCAGAACAGGTACAGGCCTTTATTGATGTCACCGAGCATGGCTCCTTTGCCGCAGCAGCAAGACATACCGGCCTTAAACGGAGCACACTGAGTGCCGCCGTCAATGCGCTTGAGGATAGCCTGGGCGTGGCGTTATTTGAGCGTTCGGGCAATAGCCTAACGCTCACCGCCGTGGGCGATAGCGTGCTTCCTGACTGCTACCGCCTGCTGACCAGCGCAAGCCGAATCAAAAAACACTGCCACCAGCATTTGCAGGGCGTTGAAAGCCAACTCGGCATCGCCCGTGATGACGCCCTGCCCGAGGTGTTTTGGCGTCAGGTAATGCATGATTTAAAACAGCAGTTTCCGCTAACCGCGATTTCGGTGTACCTGGTGCCACCCCAGGAACACACCCATTTTGTGCAGCGCCAAACGGTGGATATTGCCTTCGGTCTGTATACCGCTGAAGGCATTGATACCAACGCGGCCAACCTTGCTCCCGTCAGCATGCGTTTAGTGGCAGCGCCCCATCATCCTTTAAGTCGCCTCCCTAGCGTTAACCGCGACGACTTGGCCCAGTACACCCAAGTGTGTTTGACCTACGTACAGGATGACAAGCTGATCAGCGAGGCGCTGTTTTCAGGTAATTATCTGGGTTTAACCATGTTTGAGGTAATCCGCGACGCCGTCATCAATGCAACCGGCTGGGCCCTGCTGCCTTACCCGCTGGTTAAAGGCGCCCTAGAGGCTGGCACGCTCTGCACGCTAAATCACGATCTAGTGCTAGACAGCCACTATTACCGCTATGTGGAGAGCGATAACCGCGGCGTGGTGGCCACCGCCTTGTTAAACAAGGTGGCGCACTTCTTGGCCTCCCAGAACTGATACCCAGTGCTAACTGACATATCGTTGAAATCTTTTTTATGGAAAAAAACACCAAAGCCTTCCACGCTATTAAAAAGAGCTAAATAAGGAGACGCCAGGACACGCCACGTGAGGAACACTGGTAAGTGTCATCCAGACGTAATACGCACCTGCCAGTGTCGAAGTTGCCGTCAACCAAGGAGTGATTCCAACGATGGTACGAATCGATAAGAAAGCCACTCGGCTGTATGTGTTGGACACCAATGTCCTGATTCATGACCCCACCGCGCTCTACCACTTCGATGAGCACGATGTCGTTATCCCCATGACCGTCCTGGAGGAACTTGATAAGCACAAAAATGGTGTACGTGAAATTGCCCGCACGGCTCGCCAAATCAGCCGTACGCTCTCCGACCTTACCAGCCAAGTCACCTTTGATGAGATCCAACGCGGCATTCCGATTCCCCGACTCAGTGGCGACACAGGACGCCTGCACTTTTTATGCTACAACGATTTAAAGCTGTTTGATTCCCTCGACGATAGCCCCGACAACCGCATATTGGCGGAAACCTGTCGCCTACGCGAAGAACGTCCCGACGCCTCGGTCATTCTGATCACCAAAGACATTAACCTGCGCGTTAAAGCCGCTGCGCTGAAAGTACCGGTGGAAGATTATCTCAACGACCGCGCCTTCTCCGACAGCGACGCCATGATTGAGGGCGCCCAGGTCTACGCCTCTGCCGGCCAGCATGGCGCTTCACTGTGGGAAGCGTTGAATGTTGATGTCACAGTGGAACGACTCGATCACCACACTTTCTACCAACTCACCGGCACTATGCCCCGCCACTGGCACGTGGGCATGCTGGTCTCGGATAGCGAAAACGGGGCGGAGTTCGAAGCAATCGTTCGTGAACTGGGGCCCTCTTCGGCGCGCCTGCAATTGCTGACGAACTATCGCCACCACGCGGGCGTTTGGGGCGTTCACGCCCACGACAGTCGGCAAAACTTCACATTAAATCTACTCATGGATCCCGATATTGATCTGGTTACCATTGCGGGTAATGCCGGTACGGGTAAAACTTTTATGACCCTGGCCGCCGCCTTTCAGCAAACCCTGGATGCCAAGCTGTTTGAGCGTATTGTGTTTACCCGCGCGCCAATCCCCATGGGCGAAGACATTGGTTTTCTACCCGGCACCGAGGAGGAGAAGATGTCACCGTGGATGGGTGCCTTCCACGACAATATGGATAACCTGCTGCGCAACGAGGAGGGAGAAACCAGTTGGGATAACGGCGCCACGCGGCAGTTGATTGGTTCACGGGTACAAATCCGCTCGCCGAGCTTTATGCGCGGTCGTACCCTAAACGACACCTTTTTAATCATTGATGAGGCGCAAAACTTCACCCCCAAACAGCTTAAATCGCTAGTAACACGGGCGGGGCGCAATACCAAAATCGTCTGCCTGGGCAATGTCGGGCAGATTGACACCCCCTACCTTACCGCCAACACCTGCGGCATGGCCGCAGTGGTGGAGCGCTTCCGTGATTGGCCCCATGCCGGGCATATTACGCTGAAAAGTGTTGAACGCTCGCGCCTGGCCCTGGCGGCGGAAGAACTGCTTTAAGCTTTCTTCTTTAAACCTGCTTTTTTTAAAACCAACTGCCTCCCACCGCTGGTGGGAGGTGCTTCTCCACACCCTCAGGTATCGTTACTCTCCTCAATGTCCTTCCACGGCCGGGGGGCACCAATGGTATCCGCGGCAAACGCCTCGCGTTCACCTAACGGACGCGCCTCGCCAATGGTGGTGTCAGTGAAGGTTTGCCGCTCCATCTCACAGTTGACTTCCGCACCAAACAGCACCACAAAGGCAGAGAGCCAAAACCATAGCATTAGCGCCACCACTGCCCCCAGTGAGCCATAAAGCTCGCTAAAGGTAGAGAAATAGCGCACGTAGAGCGAAAGCCCACCGGAACCTAACAGCCACATCCCCGTTGCCAGCAGCGTCCCATAACTTAACCAACTCCACTGGGCCGAGCGCCGATAAGGGGCGTAGCGGTAGAGCAGCGCAATCAGCATGCTCATCACCACTAACAGTGCAGGCCAGCGTAGCCATTGCAGGATTTGATCCAACGGAGGATTAATCGCCAAGGAGTTGACCAGCACCGGTACGATGGCAATAAACGCTAGCGAGATCAGCGTCATAAAAATCAAACCAAAAGTCAGCGCGACCAATACCGTACTACGGTGTAACAGGCTGCGTTTTTCAGTTTCGCCGTACACCACGTTAAGGCCAATAACCAGCACCGCCACCCCTTTGGAAGCGATAAACATCGCAATCAGCAGCCCGGCTAATGCGCCCAGAAAATTACCCGATTCCGCACTCTCCACGACCTTTTGAGCCTGCTGATCAATCAGTTTGGCAGCATCCGGCGGCATGAACCGGCTGATTTCATACAACTGCTGACCGGCTTCATAAGGGTCAAACAGTAACCCCCAGAGGGAAATGACCGCGGCGATAGTGGGAAACAGCGCCAGCAAGGCGTAAAAAGCCACACCGGCGGCCAGCATGGTCAGGCGGTTACGACGAGCGGCGCGCACTACCCGCCAAGTAATATCGTGCCAACCCCGCTGGGGAATATCACCAGGTACCTGCGCCCGGCGACCGCGCGGGAGCTTACCCATAGCAGGCTCCTGACAAGTACAGTCCACACAGTCGTCTCATCGCTGACCTTCCCACATCATTAGCGCCGCAAGCAGCACGGCAAGCAACATCATCAGCCCACTGACATGGTGACGCAACCAGGACTCCGTCGACAACAGGTGAGTTAAATGGCCCATTAATATCTCTTCAGTTTTTTGTGCGCTTGCCACGCTCGCCGCTTTAAGCTTGGCGCAGTAGTGCCCAAGCCGTCGTATTGGCACCAATGCAGCGCCGACCATCCCCGCATAGAGCCACCATAGATCTCCCGCGGGGAGGGATTTACCCTTAAGCGGGCGCGTTAATAGCCAGCCCACCCCGGCGAAAAGTACCCCCACCGGGAATGGCCACATAATCCCCAACCACTCTTTAAGCGGCGGCATCTCAATACTGCCCGCAGGGAGGGGAAGCCAAAGTGGCGTGAACAGCGCTGCCGCTATGGCAACTAACCAGGCGCCCCACTGCTCTCGGTTACTGCCTCCTTTATGGCGCTGCTGCCACTGACGCCATAGGGCAACGCTTACCAGAGCCGCGGTGCCAACAGCCGCCCAGCTGAGCAGTTTGATTAACGATTCATGATGCATTTCGTAGAGTGGTCCCTTCACACCCCACTTGCTGATCATGCCCGCCCCAATGGCACCCGCAAGCGAGATACCCGGCAATGCCAGCAAACCCCAGACCAACGGCAGCGGCCACCGGGGTAGATGCTCACTGATACTGGTGCCCATAAACAGTGAGCCTTTGGCCAGCGCGTGGTGGGCAGCAAACAGCACCAAGCCTGGCCACAGCAACGGCCACACCTCTGGCGCGACTAATCCCATGGCCACCAAAGCAGTCATCATGCCCATCTGGCTGATACTGGAGTAGGCTAAAACAGCTTTAGGATGACGCTGAAAAACGCCATACAGCGCGGCGCCAAACGCTGCCGCCAGCCCTGCCATTAACATGATGTTGCCAAACTGGGCTAAGGAAGCTGAAATCTGCTCATCACCTAACGGCAGCACACTAATCCAGCCCAGCAGCCCTGCTTTAATCATCGCTCCGCTAAGCACCGCGCTGGCAGGGGCCGGTGCCACCGGGTGAGCTAACGGTAGCCATACGTGTAAGCCAATAGCCCCTGCTTTCACGCCAAAGCCCAAGCACAACAAGGCGGCCATCCATGCGCCTTGCTCTGCGACTAAAATGCCTTCACGCAGGCCTTGCAACGTTAATGTGTCAGCTTCACCGGCTGCCCATAGAAAGCCGCCTATAATAAGCCCTTCACCCACCACGGCTAACATCAAATAGGCCTTGGCCCCCAGCCGCGCCTCTGCGGTACCGCTATGCATTACCAGTGCGTAGGCGGCGAAGGTCATCAGCGCAAAGCCTAGATAAAAACTGGCGATATCCTGGGCAATAATCAGTAGTACGTTGCCCAGCAGTGTCAGCGGCCAAAGCAGCGCTAAGCGCAACAGGCGTCGCTGAGTATCCTGATCCCCCTCCTGGGCCTTCGCCTGTTCCGTCGCAAAATAGCCCCTCGCGTGGATGGCTGCCAACCCCCAGAGCAGCGCGGTAAACGCAAGCCAGGGGCGGCTTAGCGAGTTAAGCGCCCATTCGCCGCCTAGCATCCAGGCATCCATCGTCCACTGCGCTTCACCGCCATAGGCTAGCAGCAGCGCTGGCCAAGCGGCGCTTAGCCATAGTGCTGAAAAATAGCTCTGATAAGCAGCCGGAGCGCGGTAGGCGCTCCATAGCGTCCAGCCGATGACGACCAGCGGCCAAAGTAGCGCCAGGGCAAGCAGCATGGTCATCATGGCAGATACTCCCCGTTGGCTACCCGAGCCGCCCAATCCAAGGGGCTAAAGGGGAGCCCGGCAAACAGCCCGGCCCCCAAACTCACCAAGGCGGTAAACACCATCGGTAACAGCAGCCAACTATGAGTTTCAAAACGGCCTAGACGCTGCTCTTTGGGCCAACTGCCTTTGCCATGGGCAGGCCCTGAACGGAACCATAAGCGGTGCACAATGGGCAAAAAGTACATAGCATTGAGGGTACTGCTCGCCACTAGCACGGCGACGACCCAATACATCTCGGCCTGAATCGCGCCAACGCCGAGGTACCACTTGGTAATAAACCCCGCCACGGGCGGAAGGCCAATCATGCCAAACGCGCCGATAGTAAACGCGATGCTGGTCAACGGCATACGCTTACCAGCACCGTCCATTTCATCAATACGATGGATCCCCAGCTCTTCGGCATAGTTGCCCGCACAGAAGAATAGCGTGACCTTCATTAAGCCCTGATGCAGCAAGTGCGCTAAAGCACCGACGGTGCCGAAAGGGCCAAACAGGCCTATACCGAGAATGACATAGGAGACCTGACTGACGGTGGAGAACGCTAGGCGGGGCTTGAGCTCCTCTTGGGCAATGGCCCTTAATGAACCATAAATAATCGTAAATGAGGCAGCTACCGCTAGCGCGGTAATAACGCCGAGCTCCACGCTCAGCTCAATGCCAAACAGGTCGTAAACTACCCGCAGAATCCCGAAAGCCCCCGCCTTCACCACCGCTACCGCGTGTAGCAGCGCACTCACCGGCGCGGGGGCAACCATTGCCCTGGGCAGCCACCCATGCAGCGGTACCATGGCCGTTTTTACCGCCAACCCACCCACTAGCAGGGCAAATATTAGCGTTAGCAGACCGCGATGATCGTTTAAATAGTCGCCCAACCCCTCTTCTGAGGAGAATGACTGATCCCCAGTCAGGCTATATAGCAACACGGTGCCAAGCAGCAGTACCACACCGGCGCTTAAGGTGTAGCGCAAATAGACGCGCCCGGCATCGAGTGCTTGCTGGGTACCGTTATGAACCACCAAAGGGTAGGTGGAGAGCGTCAACATTTCGTAGAAAATCAGGAAGGTAAACAGGTTATCAGCCAGCGCAATGCCGATCGTGCTCGCAACGCAGAGGCTAAAAAAGCCAAAAAAGCGCTTCCGATTAGCTGAACCTTCCAAGTAGCCAATGGCGTAGATTGTGGTGCATAGCCAAAGCAGTGACGATAGTCCGGCGAACATCACCCCCAACGCATCGCTGCGCAGTACGAAATCAACGCCACCGATCACTTGAAAGCTAAAAATATCCTCATGCCCCGCGGCGACCCGCCTGACCATAAGAGTAACCAGAATAATCTTAACCATTGCCGCCGCTAGGTTAATCGTCGTGCGCAGCCGCCGGGCGTCTTCCGGCAGCGCAAAGATAATCACCACCACCAATAGCGAAGTGGCCAGAGCCGTTAGCGGTAACCAGGCGGCGTTCATGGGCTACCTCCATGCATCAATTCCAGCGGGAAATGCGCCAATAACCCTAGAGCGAACGCAATCAGAGCAAGCGTTAGTGCGATCAGATCCATGCCCGGCGCCAAGGGTTGATAACGATGCCGTGGGGCCGTCTCATCAAAGCAGTAGCGAAACATGCGAAATATATAGGCAGCAGTGAGCAGCGTACCGGTTAAAAGCGCGGCCACCGCCCACCACTGCTGGGATATCACCATCGCCTGTAGCAGCATCCACTTGGCGGTAAACCCCGAGCTGGGCGGCAGCCCCATCAAAGTAATGGAGGCAATACCAAACACTAATAGCGAAAGCGGCAAGCGGCGGCTGGTACCGGCCAGGCCTTTGAGCGTGCTCTTCCCGGTGGCCAATATCAGGTTACCTGCAGCCATGAACATGGCGGCTTTAGCAAAGGCATGGCCCATTAGCTGCAGCCAGAACCCTTCCCAAGCCAAAGCGCGGGGTAGCGGGGCAATATCCGGCCCCAGTAGTAGCGGAAAAGCCACCATCAGGTAACCCAGCTGACCTACGGTAGAAGAAGCGACCAGGGTTTTAAGTGAATCGGTACGCCACGCCAGTAACCCGCCCCATACAATCGCCAGCATGCCTAACCAAGCGATAACACGCGGGGCGTAGAAAGTATCGGGGAGCAGAATGCTCCACAGCTGCAGCAATATAAACAGCGACGCCTTGATCACCAGCGCCGCATGCAGCGCGCTCACCGGTGTCCAGGCATTCTCGTGGACAGGAGTCAGCCAGGCATGCAGTGGAAACAGCGCGGCTTTCAAGGCCAGCCCCGCGCCTATCAATGCGGCGGCAAACCACGCCACCGGCCCAGGCTCGACGACCTCAGCCAAGCCCTGCAAATCCAACCGCCCCCAATGGCCCAAAATCAGCGCGACCCCGAGTAAATAGGTTAACGAGCCCATCAGGGCCAAGAGCAAATAGCGCATTCCCGCCACCAGCGCGGCTACCTTGCCCGATAACATCAGCATGCCGACCGCCGCAAGGCCCATCAACTCCAGCCCGGCATAGAGGGTTAACAGGTCAGTGGCCAGCCAAATTAACGAAAGCGCACTCAGCACTACGCCCATCAGCGGCCACAGCCAGCGTGCCAACGGCCCGGTTTCGCTTAAGCGCAGATACCCTGGCGTATAGATCGCTGCCGCAACACCAATCACCTGAGTCATTAATAGCAACAGCACGCTCAGCCCGTTTAAGCGCAGCGACAGCTGAACGCCTGCTATGTCCCAATGCCAGCGCAGTAGTCCCGCTTGATCGTAAGCAGATAGCAGCATTAGCCCAGAGGCCAACACCGGCACACTCGCCAGCACCACGGGCCATGCCCGCTTAGGGGGGAATAGTGCTGCCAGCATGCCCAGCATCAGGGGTAAGCCAAGCGCAACTAACAGCGCCCAGTGAGTAGAGAGAAGGGGTTCAAAGGTGCTATCGAAAAGGCCAAAGCGCCAAATCATGTGGCGCCCTCTTCAGGTTTACCGTCACGCCCCAAAGCCTCGACCCCTTCGAGATGTACAAGCTGCCGAATCAACAGCGCACCCAGCATTGACCCCAGCCAGGCGACTAGCAGCCCTACACTAATTAACGCCTGAGCAGTCGCCGAGGTACCTGCCACGCCAGCCAGTAGCATAAACACCGCCGAGCCGAGCAGATTAAACGCCAGCAGCCGACGCAGCAGATGACGGTGTAGCGCAAACGCCCCTAAGGCAGTAGCGGCAATCACCACCCCGGCAACAAGCAGCGGATGCTCTGAAGGTGCATACGCCATATCGGCGACTACATAGCGGATCGCGGCGCCGACCATGACAAACCAAGCCAGCGCCAATACCACCCGCATTGCCACCCGCGACCAAGGCTCGCTGAATTTATCGCGCTCTAAAGGCGAGGAAGCGCTGGGTACAACATGGCCCAGGGCATAAAAAAAGCAGGGCCCGGTTAGCCCTACCCCTAGCACCAGCTCGACGGCCGCCAGCCAGGGAGCACCGAGCTGCCACCAGGCCACAGTCATTGCGGCCGTAAAAGCCACAAAAAAGTAGCAGGCGCGCACCAGGTGGCGATCAAACAGGCTCACTAGCGCTGATGCCGTGAGGAACAGCGCCAGCAGCACTTCTATTGCGTCAAGAGAGTGTGTTGCATCAAAGAAAGCTATCATTCGTTTTCGCTACATCCTTGCATCGGTCACGAATAGGACGAGGCGCTTAGTTTAGGCGAGAACTCAGCCATTTGCCGATATCATTCACCTGCTGGGGGCAGAGCGCGTGGGCCATAGGGTATTGGCGGTAGTTGACCGCGTAGCCCATCTCTTTTAAGCGGTCGACACCGCTACGACCCAGGCTTTCAGGCACAATGGGGTCAAAGTGACCGTGCTGCACTTCTATAGGGATTTGACGATTGGCTTCCGCAAGATCGATATTGTCGGCGGTCGCGAAGTAAGTCGACATGGCTAATAAGCCCCCTAGCGGCGCGGGGAAAGTCAGCGCGGCGTGGTAGGCAACAGCGCCACCCTGCGAAAAGCCCGCCACAATAATGCGTTGGCTATCGATGCCCTGGTCGATCTGCTCTTGAATCAGCACTTGGATTCGCTCAGCAGATTTCTTGAGCTGAATCTCATCGACCCGACGCCCCAAATCCATGGCCAAAATATCGTACCAAGCGGGCATCACCATACCGCCATTAATCGTCACCGGCAGGCGTGGCGCATGGGGCATGATAAAGCGCACGTGAGAATCTTTAGGCAGCGCTAATGCGGGCACCAAGGGTTCAAAATCGTGCCCATCCGCGCCTAAGCCGTGAATAATAAACACACAGGCATCGGCGGGTTGACCATCTTTCGGCTCAATAATCAGTTCGCCAGGAGCAGTCATGACATCGTATTCCTTATTCAAAAAGGGCCACCCTAGCGCAAACCCGCGTTAACAGCGAGCCATGGCATGCTTAAAAAGGCCACGCCACGTTTAAAAGGGCCACACGAGGGGAATCAAAACGAGCGCTATGGCACCCGTCAGTATATTTAATCCACCGCCCAAACGTAGAAAATCGCTCACCCGGTAACCACCTGGGCCATACACCATCAGGTTGGTTTGATAGCCGATGGGGGTTAAAAAGCTCGCTGAGGCGGCAAACATTACCGCCACCACATAGGGCATCGGGTTCACGCCCAAGCTTTCGGCCGCGCTCATCACCACCGGAAAAATAATCACTGCCGCTGCATTGTTGGTCACCAGCTCGGTGAGCAGCGCCACCACACAGTAAGTGCCTACTAACAGTAGCAAAGGGTTTCCGGCCACTAAGGTGAGCACTCCGCCGGCCATTACCTCGGCAGCACCAGAGCTTTGCAGCGCGGCCCCCACCCCAAACGACGCGGCAATAGTGAGCAACACCTGGGTATCCAAGCCACGCTTGGCGGCGCCCACCGAACAGCAGCCCGTTAGTAGCGCCAATGCCGCCCCCAACATGGCAGCGTTGAGCATGCTCAGCACACCGAAGGCGGCGAGCAGTACGGCACCTAACAGCACTCCCCACGCTAGCGGCGCCTTCTCATGGATCGGCCGCGCTGCGCCATTTAACTCACTAATCAGCAGAAAGTCCCGCGACTGACGATGACGCTCAATAAAAGGAGGACGCGCCTCCAGCAACAGCACATCGGCAGGCTGCAGCCGCACTTGGCCAAGATTACCCTTAACCCGTTCACCGCCACGGCAGATCGCCAGCACTGCTGCCCCATAAAGGGTTCTAAAGTGACCATCGCGAATACGCTGGCCAATAAACTGGCACTGATTTGAGACCACCGCTTCGACCAAGCGACGCTCTTTAAACTCTTTCTCCAAACTGGAAGTACCATCCCGGGAAGGGATTAAGCCACGAATTTGCTGCAACTCCACCGCCGCATCAGAGGTACCTGCAAACACCAGCCGATCGCCACCTTTTAGCTGCTCGCCAGGCCCAACAACGCTAACCACGTTGCCTGCGCGCTCAATCTCAACCAGAAACAACTCCCGCAGGTGGCGTAGTCCCGCCTCTTCGACAGTGCGATCCACCAGCACTCCTGCCGGGTCGACTTCCATTTCGATAGTGAACTCGCGTGGGTTGGCAAACGCATTGGCCAGCCCTTCCCTGGCAGGCAACAACCGCGGCCCGAGCAAAATAAGATAGCCAAGCCCTACGACGGCGACGGGAACACCGACCCAGGCCAAATCCAACAGGCCCATACCGAGTTCTGGGTAACGCTCCAGCAATAGCCCGTGCACCACCAAGTTCGTGCTGGTACCAAAGAGCGTGATGGTGCCACCGAGGATAGAGGCGAAACTGAGCGGCATCAGCAGCCGCTGGGGAGACAAGCGCAGCCGACGGCTCCAGCTCATGACCGCGGGAATATAGGTAGCGACAACCGGGGTATTATTGACAAAACCGCTAAGCGTGGCCACGGGGAGTAGCAGGCGAACCAACGCGCCTCGCTCGCTTTTTGGCCGTTTGAGCACATAGCGAATGATCAGGTCGATGCCGCCGGTTTCGCGAATGCTGGCCACCAGCACATACATAAACGCCACGGTAAACAGGCCGCTATTGGAGAAGCCCCCCAGCGCCTGCTGTGGGTCAATCACCCCCAGCGTCATTAGCAAAATCACCGCGCCCAGCAAAATAATATCCGGCCCCAGGCGTGAAAAGGCCATCAACGGGAAGATGGTGAGCACCACCCCGACCGCTATCCAAGCATCCAGCGACATAACCACGACATCCTTAACAAATAAGCATGGCGGTATTGTGAAGCCAATCGCATATTCTAAAAAGTTATTTTTAGAAACATTTAAAGATCTAAATGGAATATGGTGTGAGGTGTGAGGTGTGAGGTGTGAGGTGTGAGGTGTGAGGTGAGGTGAGGTGAGGTGAGGTGAGGTGAGGTGAGGTGAGGTGAGGTGAGGTGAGGTGAGCTAAGTTTAGGTTACAAAACCTAAAAAGCGAAAACCCCGCGCTCGGCGGGGTTTTCTGGTCAATCAACGCTAGGCGGTGATTGTTAACACCTTAGTAAAGGAATTAACCTTCTACTTTGATGTTAGAAGCCTGAAGGCCTTTTTTACCCTGTGTGACGTCGAAGGAAACCTTCTGGCCGTCTTGCAGGGATTTGAAGCCTTCTGCCTGAATTTCTGAGAAATGCGCGAACAGATCGTCGCCATTGTCGTCAGGAGAAATGAAGCCGAAACCTTTAGTGTCGTTGAACCACTTAACGGTACCAGTTGCCATGATCGAAATCCTCAATGTTGCTAATTAAACCGGGAAATACCCGAATTGCAGTGGGTATAACAAGAGACTTTCACCAGATTTAACGCTAGAGGCGCTTCTATACTGCTGACAACGTTCGACTTGCTAACCAACTGTAACTATTCTGCGCTCAACCACCCTCCTGCGTCAACACCCCCATAAAACGCTGCTTAGTAGATTTTGTCGCTAGTAAACCTCACGCCTCTCAGCCAGTATCCAACCGGCGGCCTTCTCGGCAATCATCAGCGTCGGAGAATTGGTGTTGCCACTGGTGATGGTCGGCATAACGCTGGCGTCAGCCACTCTTAGCCCGCTAATACCGCGCACTCTCAGCCGTGCATCGACCACTGCCATCGCATCATCTTCCTGGCCCATACGTGCGGTGCCCACCGGGTGGAAAATAGTCGTGCCGATATCACCAGCCAGCCGGGCTAGTTCATCGTCGCTTTGGTACTCAAGGCCGGGCTTCACCTCTTCCGGCGCGTATTTGGCAAACGCAGGCTGCTCGGCGATACGCCTCGTCACCCGCAGAGAATCCGCCGCCACTTTGCGATCTTCAGGGGTGCTCAAGTAATTGGGAGAAATCGCCGGTGCCTGGCGCGGGTCGCTGCTTTTAAGTCGCACGGTGCCCCGGCTGGTAGGGTTCAAATTGCATACGCTGGCGGTAATCGCTGGGTAGGGATGCAGCGGCTGACCAAAGGCTTCCAGGCTTAGCGGCTGCACGTGGTACTCAATATTGGGGTGCGGCTGATCCTTCGTGCTGCGGGTAAAAGCCCCCAGCTGCGAAGGTGCCATGCTCATCGGCCCAGAGCGCTTAAACAGGTACTCAAGGCCAATTCCCGCTTTACCCCACAGCGTGCTGGCTATGGCATTGAGGGTTTTGCCATTAGTAATCCGATATATCGAACGAATCTGCAGGTGATCCTGCAAGTTCTCGCCGACGCCCGGCAGCTCATGCACTACCTCAACGCCATGCTTACGCAACGACTCTGCGGGCCCCACACCGGAAAGCTGCAGCAGATGCGGCGTACCAATCGCGCCTGCGCAGAGCACTACTTCCCTGTTCGCCATGACGCGAAGCGGGCTGCCCTCACGCTCCACCTCCACCCCTGTGCATCGCAGCATGTTGGCACTTTTTTCGAACAGCAGCCGATTGACTTGAGTGGAGTGCCATAGTGTGAGGTTTTTGCGCTTAAGCGCGGGGCGCAAAAACGCTTTGGCGGTATTCCAGCGCCAGCCCGAGCGCTGATTGACCTCAAAGTAGGCCACGCCTTCGTTAGAGCCACGGTTAAAATCGTCGGTACGCGGGATGCCCGCCTGCACGGCAGCTTCGGCGAAATCATCCAGCACCTGCCACTTGAGGCGCTGCTTTTCGATCCTCCACTCCCCACCGTGGCCGTGAAAATCCCGGTGCTGGGCGTCTGCATCTCCGCCCTCGTCCAGACGGTAGTGGTCTTCATGTTTGATAAAGTCGGGTAGGCAGTTCTCCCAGCGCCAGGCATCGTCGCCGGTGACTTCCGCCCAGTGGTCGTAGTCACGCGCTTGGCCGCGCATATAGATCATGCCGTTGATGCTAGAGCAGCCGCCCAGGGTTTTCCCCCGCGGGTAGATCAGCGAACGGCCGTTGAGGCCTTTATCGGGCTCGGTGCGAAACAGCCAGTCGGTACGTGGATTATTAATGCAGTAGAGGTAGCCCACCGGAATATGAATCCAGTGGTAGTTATCGCGACCGCCCGCCTCTATCAGCAGTACCTTATTATTGGGATTGGCACTCAAACGATTAGCCATCAGGCACCCCGCGGTGCCTGCGCCGATCACGATATAGTCGAAGTAACTGATATGGTCGATATTGTTATGGGTAGATTCTGACATTGGTTGGCTCCGGTAACGTTTAGTCGCTACTTCGCCGTGGGCATTACAAATTCAGCCCCGGCATCAATCGAATCCGACCAACGCTGCATAATCGATTTCTGCTTGGTGTAGAAACGCACGCCTTCTTCCCCATAGGCGTGGGTGTCACCAAACAGCGAGCGCTTCCAGCCACCAAAGCCGTGCCATGCCATAGGTACCGGAATGGGCACATTGATACCCACCATGCCGACCTGAATACGGCGGCCAAACTCCCGCGCCACCGTACCGCTTTCGGTAAAGCAGCTAACGCCGTTGCCAAACTCATGGTCGTTAATCAACTGGATTGCAGTGGCGATATCCGGCACCCGCACGCAAACCAGCACCGGGCCAAAAATTTCTTCTTTATAGATCGTCATCTCGGGAGTGACATTGTCAAAAAGCGTGCCGCCCATCCAGAACCCGTCGGCGCAGTCCTCGCCTGCCGATGAAGCATTAAAGTTGCGTCCATCAACCACCAGTTCAGCACCTTCAGCCACGCCTTTTTCGATATACCCAGTAATCCGCTGGTGGGCTTGACGAGTCACAATGGGGCCCATTTCCGCATCCAGCTGCATACCATCTTTTACTTTCAGCGCTTTAGCCCGCTCAGCCAATGCTGGCACGACTTTATCCGCCACATCACCTACCAACACCGCCACGCTAATCGCCATGCAGCGCTCGCCGGCGGAGCCATAGGCGGCGCCAATCAGTGCGTCGACGGCTTTATCCAAATGTGCATCCGGCATCACTACCATATGGTTTTTGGCCCCGCCCAAGGCTTGAATGCGCTTGCCGTTGCGCGCGCCGCGCTCGTAGATCAGGTTGGCAATTGGCGTTGAGCCTACAAACGACAGCGCCTTAACATGCGGATGGTCGATCAGCGCTTCCACAGAGTCTTTATCACCCTGCACAACGTTGAACACGCCGTCGGGCAGGCCAGCTTGCTTAAGCAAGTCAGCCATCAGCAGCGAAGCACTGGGATCGAGCGGGCTTGGTTTCAAAATAAATGTATTACCCGCCGCAATTGCCAGCGGGAACATCCACATCGGCACCATGGCAGGGAAATTAAATGGCGTTATACCTGCAACGACGCCCAGCGGCTGACGCATCGTCCAGTTATCGATCCCGGTACTCACCTGCTCGGTGTAGTCACCCTTTAACAACTGCGGGATACCACAGGCAAATTCAACAATATCGATACCACGGGCCACTTCACCCTGGGCGTCGGTGAACACCTTGCCATGCTCTTTGGTAATTGCTTCGGCTAGCTCATCTTTATGAGCGTTTAACAGCTCTAAAAACTTGAACATTACCCGGGCGCGGCGGATCGGCGGGGTATCGGCCCAGGCAGGGAAAGCGGCTTGTGCGGCCTCTACCGCCGTATTGACGTCCGCCGGGGAAGCGAGCGACACACGACCGGTAACACGGCCAGTGGCGGGGTTAAAGACGTCCTGGGATTGAGCAGACTCACCCGCGGTGACCTGGCCATTAATAAAGTGCTGAATCGCTGTTGTTGTCATGGGAGTACCTAGTTAAGAACGCATGTTTAAAGCGTGTGCAAAAAGCTTACTTTCAGCCTAGCCTACTGGGCCTAACGAACGGATCAATTGAGTTATTTAAAAGCCAGTTATAAAATTTTCTAATATCACGATGAGTATTTGAGGCTAATCATGCAAGAGTACGCCACCCTGCGCGCCTTCGTGGCCGTTGCACGAACAGGCAGCGTGTCACGCGCCGCAGAACAGCTGCACCTGACTCAGCCGGCCATTAGCCTAAAGTTGAAGCAACTGCAGTCGAATTTAGGCCTCACGCTGTTTAGCCGACGCCCTCAAGGCCTTGCGCTGACGCCCGACGGCCATGCACTGCTGCCTGCCGCTGAAAAGGCCCTGGCCAGCGCTCTGTCGTTTGAGCAAACCGCCGGGACATTACACAGCACGCTGCGCGGCAAGCTCTCAATTGGCACCATTGTCGACCCCGAATTTCTCCGTCTAGGCGCCTTTTTGAGCCGCTTGATGGCCCGTGCACCGCAGTTAGAAACCGAACTTCACCATGGGATGAGCGGCAGCGTGCTTAATCGCATTGAACAAGGCGACTTAGACGTTGGGTTTTACCTGGCGCCACCCGCTCAAGGCCCTGGAAAAGGCCATGAGACGCTTGCTTGGCGTGAGCTAACCCATTTTGATTATCACGTGATTGCCCCAGCAGGCTGGGAAAATCGACTCATTGATACTCGTTGGGAGCACTTAGCCACGCTGCCCTGGATTGTTACGCCACAGGATTCCGCCCACCACCGGCTGTTAAAACAGGCGTTGGCACCGAGCGGCGCAGTTCCCAATCGGGTAGCCCAGGTGGATCAGGAGGCCTGCATGCTTGACCTGGTGCGCGCAGGCGTTGGCTTAAGCCTGGCCCGGGACGCCCTGGCGATGACCGAACGCCAGGAGAGCGGCCTGGCGGTGGCGGAGAATATTCGCCTGCCCTGCGCGTTAAGCTTTATCTGGCGTCATGAAAGCACCAACGAATCGACCGTTAACGCTGCGCTAAGTACGCTGGATGAGGTATGGCCCCATCGTCTAGGCTAAGTCATAAAAAAAGGGTTGTCACAAAGGGGCTGTAAGGAAAGGGAACACCAAGCGACTAATCAACTTCATAATGAACAGTAACTCGCCCTGCTACTGGAGTGCTTGCAATGATCCGTCTGTCCCCTCTTCGTCCATTTACGCTTGGCGTATTGGCGGCCGCTGGCCTAGCCAGCCCTTCGCTTCAAGCCCAAAGCAGTGCAGAAGCCACGTTTGCAGGCGGCTGCTTCTGGTGTATGGAACCCCCTTACGACAACCAGCCCGGTGTTAGCGCCACCATTTCCGGCTATATCGGCGGCGAACTAGAGAACCCCACCTACGAAGAAATCTACCAGGGCGGTACTGGCCATGCTGAAGTCGTGCAAATCGAATACGACTCCGAGCAGATCAGTTACGAGCAGCTCTTAGAAATCTTCTGGCGCAACATCGACCCCTTTGCGGTCGACCGTCAGTTCTGTGATGTAGGCGATCAATACCGCTCGGCGATCTTCTATCATGACGAAGCCCAGCGTGAACTGGCCGAAGCGTCCAAAGCCGAAATGGAAGCGCGCTTCGACCGGGAGATCGCCACCCAGATAGTACCAGCCACCAAGTTCTGGCCTGCTGAGGAGTACCACCAGGACTATTATCAAAAGAACCCCGTGCGCTATAAGTTCTACCGCTACAGCTGTGGTCGCGACGGGCGCCTGGAAGAAGTGTGGGGCGAAGAAGCCGGTGGACCTTCGTTTGAGTAACAAGCGGTACACCATCAACCATTGACTGAAGTGATGGGTTGAACTGTTTGCTTTAATCACTGCCGGAAAGGTAACGCCAATGTTATGCATGGTCGTTCTTTTTGTACTACAGTGACCGTGCACCAGTAATAGACCGGTCGATTAGGCGCCCTGGAGCTAGGCGCTTTGACCCCACGTTGATCTATAGATAGGAGATCTTATGAGCAACAGTATCAAGACGATCAATCCCACCAATGGTGAAACCCTCGAATCCTATACGCTAATGAGCAGCGCGGAAGCCAAGCAGATAGTGGACGCCTGCTACGAGGCGTTTCTCGATTGGCGCCTAGAATCGCTGGAAAGCCGCGCTAAAACGGTCAAAGCCATTGGCCAAGCGCTGCAAAAGCATAAAGAAGAGCTTGCCGACCTGATGGTCAAAGAGATGGGTAAACTGCCCTCTGAGGCCCGCCAGGAAGTCAATCTTTGCACCGGCATCTGTGATTACACCGCTGAACATGGCCCCAAAAAGCTAGCCGACGAAGAGCGCCAGCCTGGCAACGGCGAACGCGGTTTCGTGACCTACTCACCGATGGGTGTAATCTACGGCATTCAGCCCTGGAACTTCCCCGCGTATCAGGTTGTACGTTACTCCATCGCCAATATCATGGCGGGTAACGGCGTGCTGCTAAAACACGCTGAAAACGTGACCGGTAGCGGCTTGCTGTTGGAAAAAATCTACCGCGAAGCGGGTCTTCCGGAAAACGTCTTCCGTACGCTGGTGATCTCTCACGATGTTTCTGATGAAGTGATTGCTCACTCTGCGGTACGTGGCGTAACGCTAACGGGTAGCAATGGCGCAGGCCGTAAAGTCGCCGGTAAAGCGGCTGAGCATCTTAAAAAGACCGTGCTTGAGCTGGGCTCTAACGACGCCTACCTGGTGCTCGATGACGCCGATATGGATGTCGCCATAGATACCTGCGTACAGGGGCGCGTCTACAACGGCGGTCAAACCTGCGTCGCGGCCAAGCGTTTTGTGGTCACTGAAAAGAACTACGAAACGTTTAAAAAGCGCTATGTAGAACGCATGCAGTCGCTTAAAGCGGGTGACCCGACCCAAGAAGGCAGCGACCTGGGCCCCATGGCTCGTATGGATCTACGCGATGGTCTCCACGATCAAGTGGAAGAGAGCGTGCGCAAAGGCGCGAAGATTCTCTGCGGTGGCGAAAAGCCATCCGGTAAGGGCGCGTTTTACCCGGTCACTGTGCTGGACAACGTCACCCCCGGCCAGCCTGCTTATGACGACGAACTGTTTGGCCCCGTCGCTGCGCTGATTCGTGCCAAAGATGACGAAGACGCCATGCGCATTGCTAACGACAGCCGTTACGGCCTGGGCGGCGGCATCATCTCTAAAGATGTGAAACGCGCCACCGAGCTAGCCAGCAAGTACTTTGATACCGGCATGGTATTCATTAACGGCTTTGGTGTTGCTACCCCGGAAATGCCTTTCGGCGGTGTTAAAAACTCCGGTTACGGTCGCGAGCACGGCGGCTTCGGCATGCACGAGTTCGTCAATGCCAAGTCGGTGATTGTCGTTCAAGAGTAATGATGTGGTTGGTGAGTCGTAAGTTGTAAATAGCGAGTGATAAAGAATGCGCTGTCCTTCTGATGATCAGATGGGCGGCGTTTTTTTCAAACACGCTGAAACGTTCGACGCTGCCAAAGCTTTAGCCCAATCGCTATTACCACCCAGGTCACCAACGCCGCAATAACATCATCCAAAACAATGCCAAAACCGCCATGAACATACTCTGCCAGATGAATCGGCGGCGGCTTCAATCCATCGAAAAAACGGTAGACAACGAATGCCAGTGCCATGACCAGTGGCTGGCGTGCTGCCTGCAACCCGATTACCGCCAGCGGGAACGCTACATACTCATCGGCGACGATACTGCCATGATCCAATCCAGCATAGTGCCAGGCAGCGACGTGGCAAACCGGTACTGCAAGTAGCAGCAGAGCTGCCATGATAGCGCCTTGTTGACCTAGCGGGCGGCTCAACAGCCACCACGCCAGGGGGATGCCCAGCAGTGAACCAAAGGTACCCGGCGCCATCGGCGCTAGCCCCAGCCCAAAGCCGGTAGCTAGCCAAAAATTAACCGTATCCAGCATTAACCCGCCTGCTGCGCTTGACGCTCGAGTTCGTCGGTCATCTCTTTGGGCAAGTTAAGTGCACTGGCTAACTGGTCGAGCCAAGCGCGCTCCATGGGATTTTGATCATCGGTCACGGCCACGCTGATCAGGTACATTTCACGGGCCGCTTGAGGGGAGTCCGCTTCGCGGGCCAGCACCTGGGCATCCAGTGGTGCTTTTAGCTGCTGCTCCACCCAGTTATGCATCTCCTGGTCGGCGCCTAGGGCGTCAATCTGCTCGGTAATCAGCGCCTGCTCCTGCTCATCAATATGACCATCCGCCCGGGCAGCCATAATCATCGCCTGCAGTAGCTCAAGGCTGCGGCGTTCCTGGTACTCGCCACTAAGCGCTTCTACCCGCTCGCCCTCTGTCGCATTCTGGGTCGTATTTTGCTGCGCATTGCCATTTTTCGCCGCCTGAGAACTCTGCCACGCTTTCCATGCCAGCACGCCCACCCCAGCAATGGCGCCGTATTTTAGTGCTTTGCCTCCCATGCTACGGCCACGTTTGGACCCCACCAGTAAACCCATGGCACCGCCACCAAGCAGGCTTTTCATATCAAAGCTACTGGAGGAGCCGCCACCTTGACCGCTGCTACTGCCACCGCCTAGCTGCTTAGAAAGCCCGCTCAGCATGCCTTTAACATCGACACCACTGCTACTGCCGCCCTTCTGGCTTCCGCCGGCTTGCTGCATCAGCTGCTGTAAAATTTTGCTTGCGTTCATCCTTGTACTCCTAAGTAGATAGTATCTTTAGGGCTCGTTTGACGATTCATTCACTTTATAAAACATTCTATATGAACGCAGCATGAATCAGGCCTTGTTAAGAAAACTGCTTGCACTCGGTCATGCGGCGTTAGAGAAGTACGCCCTTTACTTCCACCGTGCTCCCGTGGCGGCTGGCACTTACGTCTATACGAACTGGCATTTGCTCTTTGAGTTCGCTGACATGGGAGATCACCCCAATCATGCGCCCGCCCATTTGCAGTTCGCTGAGCATGGCAATCGCTTGATCCAGCGCATCCTGATCCAGGCTGCCAAAGCCCTCATCGATAAATAGCGTATCCAGTTGAATGCCGCCAGCGTACGCCTGCACTACATCCGAGAGCCCTAGCGCCAGCGAGAGCGCGGCCATAAAAGACTCCCCGCCGGAGAGTGTCGCTACCGAACGGTTCTTGCCGGTGTAGGTGTCGGCCACATCAAGCTCCAGACCCGACGCTCTGTTACCTTTGGAGGGATCTTCCCGACGCACCAACTGATAACGCCCGCGGCTCATGCGCACCAAACGCTCCGAAGCTTGAATCAATACGTCATCCAGCAGCACACCCAGCACAAAGCGCTGCAGGCTAATACGGTGCCCCGTACGACCATTAGCGACCTCGCTGAGCGTGCCCCACAGCTGATACTGGGCTTCGAGCTCTGCCTGCGCCCTGTGGGCAGTCGCAAGCTTTTGACGAATACCGCGCAGCGTGGTCAGCCTCCCATCCAGCCCCCGCCACGCCTCTAGCTGGGTGTTCTCTTCGACCTGGGCCGCCTCGGTTAGGCTGGTCAACGCGGCCATATTCGGCGGCGTTTTTTCCGCAAGCTGAGTTTGGTAGTTCTCCAGCGCGCCTTCAAGCTCGGCCAGGCGGCGTTGGTACGCCTCTACTTGGCGAGTCAACTCTTGTCGCTGGGTATCATCCAACTGCGCAGCCTGAAACGCTGCTTCATCTTCAAAGGGGCTGGCCTGCAGGGCGGCTTGCCACTCAGCTTGCACCTGCTGAAGCGTCTGCTCGCTACGTTCGATTCGCTCGTTCGCACCGCGTAGCTGCTCTTCCGCCCGCGCCAGTTGGGTTTGGCTGGTCGAGAGCATCTGCTGGGCGCTCTCCCAGGCTTTTTCGAGCTGTGCGATCTGGTGTTCAAGCTCAGTGAGGGTTCGGCGCATTGCCTCAGGGTCGCGGGCATCTTCCGGCAGCGATTGGCTCAGTTGATCGCGCTGACTCTCTAGGCGCAACGCGTCCTCTTTTGCCTTCTCCACCGCGGGCCGTTGGGTTTTAAGCTGCTTATCCAGCGCGCCCCACTCGCGGCGCAGCGCTTCGCGAGCAACGGTTTGCTGGCTAATCTCACGTTCAACGCTTTCCCGGCGCTGCACTTGGCGGCGCAAGCCTTCGCAGGCATTTTGCAGTTCAAGCAGCGGTTGGCTAGCCCACTCGCCCAGCTGTTGGGTAAGCCGCTGGGCCTGCTCTGTATTGTAGTTAATCTGCTGAGTGAGCTGATGATGGTAACGCTCGGCGCTCTGTTGTGCTTGACGAGCCTGCTCTTGCGCCGCCCTGGCTTCTTCAACCTGCGCTTGGCTGACCACGTCGGCACTGTTAACCGCTGGGGCTGGATGCTCCAGGCTGCCGCACACCGGGCAAGGGACATCCTGTTCAAGGGTGAGCGCTAACAGCGCGGCCTGCCCCTGGTGCCAACGCATCTCCTGCTCAGTGGCGTGGCGTTGCGCTCGTTCTGCTTCGCTTTGCTGGCGGTTGAGTGCCTCCGTCGCCTGCTGCTGTTGGCTGGTTAACTCATGCGCTTGCCGGGTGAGTTCATCCAGCTCTTGGCGCTGGGTCAGCAGGTCGTTATGTCGGCTGAGCTCAGCGGGGGCGCTGGCCAGTTGCTGAAACTCTGTCTGTAAGCGTTCCAGGTTAACGCTAATCGCTTCGCCCTGCTGGCGAATGTTATCTAGCTGCGCCTCATCACGCTTGAGCGCACTATCGGCTTGTTGCCAGGTGGCCTGCGCCGTTTTAAAACGCGCCTGCAACTCGCTTAACTGCTGGCTTTTATGAATAAATTCGCCCAATTGGCGATGCCGTTCACGGAGCGCGGGGAGCTCTGCCTGACGCTGGCGTGCCACTTCTGACGCCTGCTGCGCCTGTTCGGCGTTAGTACGTTGAGTGGCTAATTCGGCTTGCGCCTGTCGCTGATCGGCCTGGGCGGTGATCAACGCCTGCAGCGCTTGGTCTAAGGCAGCTCTCTGTGGGCGCAGCGCCTGGGCGTGGGTGCTTTGCGCTAAGCGCTCCTTAGTGCTTTCTATCTGTGTGTGCTGCTCAAGATGACGGGCTTTAACCGCCGCCAGCCGATCGCGGGCCTCAAATTGACGCTGCAGCGCCAGCGCCTCATCGCGCTGCTTTTCGGCGCTACGGCGCTGCTGCTGCGCGGTTTCAAAACGTTGCCGCGCTTGGTCTACCTGGGGTGTCAGCGCTTCAAGCTCTTGCGCTAACGCGGCTTCGCTCTCAAGCTCCCCCCCGGCGAGGATGCCGCTGATATGCTGGCGATGATCACTCACTGCCCGCTCGATTTGATTGGCCTGGGTGCGCAGGCGCTCTTCGATGCGCTGAAAAATCTGGGTTTGAAACAGCTGGGAAAAAATCACTTCGCGCTCTTTGGAGCCTGCCAGCAGCAGTTCGCGGAACTTGCCCTGGGGTAGCACCATCACCTGACGAAACTGGTTGGCATCCAGGCCGATCAGGGTTTGCAACTCCGCGGTGGCATCATTGACCTTGCGTGCTACCAGGCAGGATTCCACTTCACCCTCTGCCTTTAATCGCCACAGCTGGGCTTCTGCATTATGGGTGGTCGTCCCTTCGCCGCGAGCCTTGGGGCGCTCCTGCTGGGGCACCCGGCGAACCCGGTAATCCACGCCGCGCAGGCGAAAATCCAGCGTCACTTCCGTTAGCAGCGAAGCGTCAGCCTGGTCGCAACGCATCTGCGCCGGATCGCGTTCATTGCCCGTGGTTTGGCCGTAAAGCGCAAAACAGATGGCATCAAGAATCGAGCTTTTACCGGCGCCGGTAGGGCCATTAATCAAAAACAGTGGGCTTCTTCCCAGCGCGGTGAAGTCGATGGTCTCACTGCCCGCAAAGGGCCCGAACGCCTGCATGGTAAGGGTTAGAGGTGTCATCCCTGAGCCTCTTCGTCACGACTAAGCTCGCCTATCAGTTCGCTTATCGCCTCGGCTTGTTGGTCGGTCATGGGCTCACCGCTGGTTTGGGCGAAAAAGTCACTGAACATATCCAGTGCGTTGAACTTCAGCCGCTCACGGTCAAGCTGCTGATTACCCTGGGCATCCAGCATGCCGGGCTTCTCGAGATGTAGCACGTTGGGATACACCTCACGCAACTTGCCCATGGGGTCGAGAATGGCGTGGCGATCGGTTAACCGCACCAGCAGATAGTCGTCGGCATTGGCATCCGTTCGCCCCTGGGCAATCAACGCATCGATCTCGCCCTCTAATACGCGAACTTCACGACTGGGTATGAGGGGTATCTGCTCGATCTTGGTGACGCCGCTCGCATCAAAATCCACCAGCGTCACGCCTTTACGCTGGCTGGCTTCGGAAAAGCTATATTTGAGCAGCGAGCCGCTGTAACGAATATGCTCGCCGCCGCGGTACTGGGGGCCGTGAAGGTGGCCAAGCGCCACATAGTCAAAGCCTTGCATAGGTTCCCAGGCGACGCTTTCGGCACCGCCCAGGGTCAGCGGGCGTTCAGAATCAGAGGCGCTGCCGCCATCCACAAAGCAGTGGCTCATCAATATGCACGGGCGTGTCGGGTGACGCTGCTCTTCGATGCGCTCAACCAAATAGCGGTGGGAGCCGTCAAAATCGCGCACCTCCACGTTAAACTGGCTGCGAACATGTTCGGGGTCGGCGTAGGGAATGCCGAACACATCCATCTCAGCGCCCTTAATCGTCAGCGTTACAGGTGTGTCAAAATCAGCTAAGTCGGAAAGAATATGCAGACCGGCCTGACGCAGGTGGCGCGCGCCGAAACGAAGCCGCTCAGCACCATCGTGGTTACCTGAAATCATGATCACCGGCAGCTTGCGCTCCTCGCAGAGCGCGTGGAGCACCTCATCCAGCAGCGTTACCGCCGCCGCAGGCGGCACCGAACGGTCGTAGATATCGCCCGCAATCAGCACCGCATCGACGTTTTCCCGGTCGACAATCTCGATAAGCTGGTCGAGCACATCGCGCTGATCATCCAGTAACGACAGGTTGTGGAACAGCCGCCCCAGGTGCCAATCGGCGGTGTGAAGTAGACGCATAACAGGCTCAGCAAAAAATAGTGTAGCGGCATGATAACAACCCGATACTCAATCTACCCACAAAACTCCTCACCTACATAAACGACCGACAAAAAGCCCCGCTCAATGGCAGGGCTAATCGTTTCTCTAAAGGCTCTAGGCTCAACCAGCGCTAGCGACGGAAGGCGTCTGGATAGCTGGTGAGATCAACTCCCCACATGACCGGCAGTAGGAAGTAAACCGCCGCCACAATCAGCAGCATGGCGATGATGTTGATCCAGAAGCCGGTGCGCACCATCTCGATAATTTTCAGTTTGCCAGTGGCGAAGATGATGGCGTTGGGCGGCGTACCAACAGGTAGCATAAAGGCACAGTTGGCGGCCATGGCGGCGGGCACCATCAGCACGAAGGGGTGGATATCCAGCGCCAGCGCCAGCGACGCCAACACCGGCAGAATCATGGTGGCCGTGGCGGTATTCGAGGTGATTTCGGTCAAGAACAGCACCATGCCGGTCGCCAGCAGGATGACCAACAGGAAGTTGGCGCCTTCCAGCACGCTCATTTGCCCACCGATCCACTCCGCCAGGCCGGAAGAGCCGAAGCCTGCGGCAATTGCCAAACCACCTCCGAACAACAGCAGAATGCCCCAGGGTACGTCTTTCGCCACGTCCCAGCCCAGTAGGCAGCCACCTTGATTTTTGGAGGGAATCAAAAACAGCAGCAGCGCAGCGACAATCGCGATCATGGTATCATTGATGCCGGGGATATTGATGATCTGCCCCTGCCACAAGAACGAGCGGGTGATCCACATAAAGGCAGCGAACAAAAACACCACCAGCACCGCTTTCTCTTCGAAGCTGGTGTTACCCAGCGCCGCTTTTTCTTTGTTAATCAGCTCTCGGCCACCTGGTAGGTGACTAAAGTCAATGCGGAAAAACACCCGCGTAAGTAGCAGCCAGGTGATAACTAGCAGTACACACACAATGGGAAATGCAAACATGAGCCAACCGGCAAAGGAGATCTCAATGCCAAACAGCTGATTTACAATTGCGGCGAGTATGATATTCGGAGGGGTTCCAATGAGCGTGCCCAGGCCCCCAATGGTACCGCCATAACCGATACCAAAAATCAGCGCTTTGCTGAACTTATCGATTTCGACACTGTGGTCGCCGTCACTTTTCGCCAGCTCTTGACTCACCTGATACACGATAGCGGTACCGATCGGCAGCATCATCATGACCGATGCGGTGTTGGAGACCCACATGGACAAAAAGCCCGTCGCGGCCATAAAACCAAACACGATGCTATTAATACTGGTGCCCAACACGGCAATAATCGACAGCGCGATACGCTTGTGAAGATCCCATCGCTCCATTGCCAGCGCGATCATAAAACCGCCCAGAAACAGGAAAATGATCGGATTACCGTAGGCGGCCGTAACGGTATTGCCATCCAAAGCGCCGGTAATCGGTAAAAGCACAATGGGTAGCAACGAGGTCGCGGGAATCGGAATAGCTTCGGTGATCCACCATACGGCCACCCACAGAGTGGTAGCGAGCACCATACGCCCTTCAAAGCTTAAGTCTTCAGGGTGAAAGAACATCACCACAAAAGCGAACAGCAGCGGACCAAGCAACAGGCCAATCTTCTGCGGCGTGGTGTAGGCAGGCGGCTTAGGTTGAGGGGAAGGATTACGCTTGGTATTCGAAGCCGCGGCGTTGGCGGCCCCGCCCGTAGGTAGCGCGCACATCAATAGTTTTTTGGCTTGGTAGTGGGAGTGCCATAGCTGATCCCATACCGTCATCAGGGCAGTTTTATGCATACAATTTGCGCCACTTACGGTCAGAGTGAAAAGAACAAATCGAGGATCAACATTCCGATATATATGCCGCACGATGGGCGACACGGAACCTCCTTTGGCGCCCTTTATTAACTGCAATAGGCAATTAGTCCAGTGATTTGCCATTAATTACAACCAAAGTCTAACAACTTTAGTTTAACTATGCGCAAATACTAACAGTGACATAAGCGCAATGTGCGCTAGCGCACGGACGAAATCTCACATCACGACCATTGTTCTGGTAAGGAAGCATCGTTGGTGCACCGAGGTGCATTCTCACCAGGATGGAATCTGTGAAACAACTTCTCCGTTTTGTGCGTCCGCACCCTACGTTTGCAGCGCCGTGGAACTCGACTAGCCCCGTCAGGGAAGAGCTCTTCAGCGCAGAGCGACTTGAACAGCACGCCGGCAGCTTGGCGCTTAACCAATCAGTGACCAGCACGCCACCCAAGGTAGTTTCGTTAGCAAGACGGCTCAACGATAACGCGCGCGCTTTGCTGGACGTTTACCGCGCCAGTGCCACAGCGCTGGCAGGTGGGCGAGAAATTGTGCCTGCCGCCGCTTGGCTGCTCGATAATTACCACCTAATTGAAGCGCAAATTCGTGAGATACGCAGCGACCTCCCCCCTGGGTATTACCGCCAGCTACCGAAGTTAGCCAACGGGCCTTTTGCGGGCTACCCGCGGGTATTCGGTATCGCCTGGGCCTTTGTGGCGCATACCGACAGCCATGTCGACCTGGATAATTTGCAGAACTTTATCACCGCTTATCAGCGCGTTCAGTCATTGACCATTGGCGAGCTCTGGGCAGTGGCGATCACGCTACGCATTGTGCTGATCGAGAACCTGCGACGCCTTGCCGACCAAATTATCAGCGAACAAACCGCAAGGGACGAAGCCGATGCATTAGCGGCTAAATGGCTAACGCCCACGGATCGGCAAACCTCCCAGGAACGTCATACCTTTCACTTGGAAACCAGCACGCTCAATATTCATAAAGGGCCATTAGCAGAGCCCTTCACCGCTCAGCTCGCTAAGCGGCTACGCGGCTTAGATCCCCGCTGCAGCCCGCTGGTAGGTTGGCTAAACGAGCAACTTAGCCAGCAGGGTGAAAGCATTGACGACATGGTTCAGCACGCTCAGCAGCGCCAAGGCGCCGCCAACGTAACCGTGCGCAATATCATCACCAGCATGCGCTTCGTTTCCAGCATCGACTGGGCGGAGCTGTTTGAGAACGTTAGTTTAGTGGATAGCCGGTTACGCCAGCAAAGCCACTTCAGCCAGCTCGATTTCCCCACCCGCAATCAGTATCGCAGCGCCATAGAACAACTCGCCCGTGGCTCTCGCTTCAGCGAGCTTGAGGTAGTCGAAGCGGCACTCTCACTCTCACAGCAGGCAGGGGACGCCACCAGCGACCCGGCCGAAGCAGCACGCCGGGGAGACCCTGGCTACTTCTTGGTAAGCTCAGGTCGGATAACCCTTGAGCAGAAGATACGATTTACCCCCTCCTCACGCCAGTGGTTGCGCCGGACACTCATTCACCACGGCATTCGCAGCTATATCGTACTGATGGCCGTGGTGACATTGAGCCTGATGACGCTGGCCGGTGGACTGCTGCTTTCGTTACCGCTGGCGATCGGTGATGTACCGTTACCCTGGCTTATGCTGCTAGGGGCGTTCGGTTTCCTGCCCATTATGGAAGTCGCGACGCTGATCGTTAACCGCCTGATTATCTACTCTATCGACGCTCAACCGCTGCCTGGGCTCGACCTTGCCAAAGGCATTCCGCCACAGTTAAGAACCCTGGTGGCGGTGCCTACGCTGCTGACCAGCGAAGAAGATCTGCGCGAACAGATTGAGCGTCTTGAAGTGCACCACTTGTCCAGCGGTGAGGGGGCGCTTGGCTATGCGCTGCTGCTTGACGGCGTGGATGCCCCCCAAGCGGAACTACCCCATGAGGCCGCGCTGTTATTGGCTGCTAAAGCAGCGGTGGAGCAGTTAAATAAGCGTTATTGTCCTCTCGCCCTCGATAGCGATAAACGCTTCTTTCTGCTTCATCGGCGGCGGGTATTTAACGCCAGCGAGAATACCTGGATGGGGTGGGAGCGTAAGCGGGGCAAGCTACACGAGCTAAACCGCTTGCTACGTGGCGCCACGGACACCACCTTTATAGAGCCGCCGCCACTGCCCAGTGACGTGCGCTACGTCATCACTCTGGATGCCGACACCCGCCTGCCCCGGGGCGCAGCCAGCCAGTTGATCGGGAAAATGGCGCATCCGTTAAACCAGCCACGAATGGATCAACAGCTACGCCGGGTCGTGGAGGGGTATGCAATATTGCAGCCTCGAGTGACGCCGTCGCTGCCCACAGGGGGCGAAGGTTCTATCTACCAGCGGCTATTCTCCGCGCCTGGGGGCATCGACCCTTACGCCGCCGCTATTTCAGATCTCTATCAGGATCTGGTCGGTGAAGGCTCGTTCGCCGGTAAAGGTATTTACGCGATCGATGCCTTTGAAGCCTCGCTGGCTGGCCGGGTGCCCGACAATAGCCTGCTCAGCCACGATTTGTTCGAAGGTGTATTTGCCCGTGCGGGACTCGCCTCCGATATCGAAGTGATTGAAGACTTCCCGGCCCGCTATGATGTAGCCGCCAAGCGCCAACACCGCTGGACACGCGGTGATTGGCAACTGCTCCCTTGGCTAATCGCCCCGGCGCTGCCGCTCACTGGGCGGATGAAAATGCTCGGCAACCTGCGACGCTCGGTAACGCCACTATTAGTGTTGGCAAGCCTTGCGGTTAGCTGGCAGTTGCCGCTGAGCATGGCTATTACCAGTACACTGCTACTACTGGCCGTTGTCGGGGCACCGGTGTTGCTCTCCCTAACGGCCTCATTCGTTCCCTTCCGGGCGTGGTCTAGACTACGCCACCACTACCACCTTTGGTTTGACGAGCTAAAGCTGGGTAGCGCACAAATGCTGCTACTGATCCTGTTTTTACCTGACCAAGCATGGCGCATGCTGGATGCCATCGCCAGAACGCTCGCCCGCGTACTGGTCACCCACCGGCGTCTACTGGAGTGGACATCTGCCGCCCAGTCGATGAAAAGCCCGCCGCTGACGGTACTGGGATTCTATCAGCGCATGGCCCCAGGCACCGCACTGGGGCTAGCGGTGGTTATCAGTGCACTCTGGACAGCCAGCCACACATGGCCAATCACACTCCCCATAGCACTGCTTTGGTTGGCGGCACCAGCAGTGGCTTCTTGGTTAAGCAGCAGCACAAGCGCCGTTGTCCAACCCACCATCTCAGAAGAAGAAGCCCTTGAGCTACGGGTTATTGCTCGGCGAACCTGGCGCTTTTTCGAAACCTTCGTGACTGCCACCGATAACCGCTTACCGCCGGATAACTTTCAGGAGGATCCTCAGCCCGCCCTCGCCCAGCGCACCTCGCCGACCAATATGGGGCTCTACCTACTCTCCACCCTGGCGGCACGGGATTTCGGCTGGACAGGTACCCATGAGACGCTTGAGCGACTCGAAGCCACCCTGGGCGTGATGCTGGGACTACCCCGCTACCGGGGGCACTTCTATAACTGGTACGCCACCCACGACCTGCGCCCGCTTAACCCCCGGTATGTGTCAACGGTGGATAGCGGCAACCTTGCAGGGCACCTTATCGCTATCGCCAATGCCTGCGAAACCTGGCAGACGGCAGGCTATCTAGCTGACCCACGCGAAGGCATTGCCGACACCCTAAACCTGGCCCGTCAGACACTTAAACAAGCATCCACTTTGTCGAAAGAGTTCACGGCTCAGCTTAGCGTGCAGTTGGAGGCCATAGACGCTCAGTTGAAAGGCAAAGTGATGTCGACGGGATGCTTGGCAACTATCGCCGCATTGACGGATAGTACGTTAACGCTTTCGCGCACTCCTCTCAGCGAGCATAACGACCCATACAGCGAAGACCTGCTGTTTTGGTTGCAAGCACTGCACGCCTCAGTGGCGCAACACCGCCATGACAGGGAATCCCAGCCAAACCTTGAAGAGGGTGCACTCGCCCTACGCCTGCAGCAGCTTGCGGACTCGGCGCGACGCCTGGCACTGGGCATGGATTTCGACTTTCTACTCGATAGCGAGCGTCAACTGCTGTCGATTGGTTATTCGCTGGATGACAACTGCCTGGATACCAGCTGCTACGACCTGCTGGCCTCTGAGGCGCGCCTGGCTAGCCTGTTTGCAATTGCCAAAGGCGATATTCCCACCCGCCACTGGTTCAAACTCGGCCGTGCTGCCACCCCGGTCACCTTTGGCTCGGCATTGATCTCCTGGTCGGGATCGATGTTTGAATACCTGATGCCCTCGCTGGTGATGCGCGCCCCTGGGGGCAGCCTGCTGGAGCAAACCAACCGGCTAGTGGTAAAGCGTCAAGAGACCTACGCTGCCCAGCTCTCCGCCCCTTGGGGTATTTCCGAATCCGCTTATAATGCCCGTGATCGGGAGTTCACCTATCAATATTCTAATTTTGGGGTGCCGGGGCTGGGGCTCAAGCGAGGGCTCTCTGCTGATCTGGTGATCGCACCCTACGCCACCGGATTAGCCGCCATGGTTGACCCCAACGGCGCCTGTCGTAATTTCAAACGCTTGGCGGAGATGGGTGCAGTAGGCCGCTATGGCTTCTATGAAGCACTCGATTTCACTCGCTCGCGGCTACCCGCAGGTGAGAAAGTGGTGATTGTGCGCAGCTTTATGGCCCACCATCAGGGCATGACCATCGCGGCTATTGCTAACACCCTGCATCACGGCCAGATGCGCGCTCGCTTTCACCGCGAACCGATGATTCAAGCCAGCGAACTGCTGCTTCAAGAGCGGGTTCCGCGTAACGTGGCGATTGCCCACCCCCGCGCTGAAGAGGTGAAGTCAAACGCGAGTCAAATGATTAACGAAGCACAAACTATTCGCCGTGCTTCAACAACAGCCAGTGGCGCACCCGTTACCCATTTACTCTCCAATGGCTGCTACTCGGTGATGCTAACGGCCACCGGCGGTGGTTACAGCAGATGGCGCAACGTAGCCATTAGCCGCTGGCAGCCGGATGCCACCCGCGACCACTTAGGCAGCTTTATTTTTCTGCGCGATGCCAAGCACCCCGGCGTGTGGACAGCCACAGGGCAAACGGCGGCGCACCCGGCCGGCGCTAACGATGAACATAGCCATGCGATATTTGCCGAGGATTATGCTCGCTACAGCCATCGTCATGACGACATCACCAGCCACATGGAGGTGCTGGTTTCAGGCGAGGACGACAGCGAAGTTCGCCACCTTTCGCTCACCAACAGCGGTCGTCACGCCCGGGACATCACGATCACCTCCTATCTAGAATTAGTCTTGACCGCTCCCAGTACCGACAATGCGCACCCCGCTTTCGCCAAAATGTTTGTGGTGACCGAGTACCTTGAAGCCTTCAACGCCTTGATCGCCACAAGGCGGCGGCGCTCACCCGATGAAGAGCAGGTGTGGGCGGCTCACTTTGCGGTGGTAGAGGGCGACACCGTGGGCGAGCTGGAGTTCGAGACTGACCGGGCCCGGTTTTTAGGCCGCGGCCGAAGTACGCTGCATGCCTCAGCGCTGGCAGAGGGCCAGCACCTTTCAAGCAGTGTCGGCAGCGTACTGGATCCTATTTTTGCACTGCGCTACTGCCTGCGCGTGGTCCCCGGCAAAGCGGCCCGAATCGCTTACTGGACTGTGGTCGCCTCCTCCCGTGAGGCGCTGATGGATCTAATTGATAAACACCACGACCGCAGCGCCTTTGAGCGCGCCAAAACCCTCGCCTGGACTCAGGCACAGGTGCAGCTTCGCCATTTGGGCATTCAGCCTGAAGAAGCCGCCGACTTTCAGCGTCTTGCCGCGCCAATTCTTTACCCTGATACCCGCTTTAGAGCGCCTGCCGAAGCCATTGAGCGTGGTGCCGGGCCGCAGTCGCGACTCTGGCAACACAGCATTTCCGGTGACCTGCCGATAATTTTAATGCGCATTGATAGCATTGATGACATTGGCCAGGTACGCCAACTGCTCCGTGCCCACGAATATTGGCGCATGAAGCGGCTGGGCGTGGATGTGGTGATTATCAATGAGCGCTCCTCCTCCTATATTCAGGATCTGCAGCAGGCCATTGAAACAGCGGTGCTTAGCAGCCAAACACAACCTCGTCTTAAAAAAGATTTCGCTCAGGGCGCCGTGATTGCATTGCGTGCCGACCTAATAAGTCTGGAAGTACGTATGCAGCTTCAGTCGATCGCCTGCGTTGCATTAATGGCCCATCGCGGCAGCATAGCGAATCAATTAGCCTTGACGCTGCCCACACGCCTTGCCACAACACCGCCCCAAGCGTTGGTCAAACGTCCCCTACCCAGGCACACCCCGCTCAATGCCAGCGAAACGCCACTCCCAACGCTTGAGTTTTTTAATGGCCTGGGCGGCTTTGCTCAGGATGGTCGTGAGTACGTCACGGTACTTGAGGCAGGGAGCTCCACGCCCGCGCCGTGGATCAACGTGATCGCCAACGCAGGCTTCGGCTTTCAGGTATCAGCAGAAGGCGCAGGCTATGTATGGGCGGATAACAGCCGCGAAAACCAGCTCACAGCCTGGTCAAACGACCCCGTGATGGATCCAAGTGGCGATGTGATCTATGTTCGCGATGAAGAGACGATGGCGCTCTTCACCGCGACTGCCCGACCTTTGCGGGATCATGGCCGCTACATGGCACGACACGGCTTCGGCTATAGCCAGTTCGAGCACCAAGTGGATGGGATCGCTCTGGAGCTTCTGCACTTCGTGCCCCTAGAGACCCCGCTAAGGATTTCACGGCTACGCCTTAGCAATCACTCCGGGCGACTACGCAAGCTCTCGGTGACGGCTTATGCCGAGTGGGTGCTAGGGACTTCACGTAGCGGCTCGGCGCCTTTTCTGATCTCGCACCCAGACGCCGATAGCGGCGCGCTGCTGGTGGAGAATCCCTGGAATATAAATTTCCCTGGCCGGGTAGCGTTTCTGGATATCGGCACCCAACCAACTTCCTGGACGGCTGACCGCTGTGAATTTATCGGCCACGGCGGTAGCCTGGGGGCGCCCGCGGGGCTGCGCAGCCAGGCTCCGCTTTCCGGCACCCACGGTGCGGGGTTGGATCCCTGTGCCGCGCTTAACCGCAGCGTAACGCTAGGGGCAGGTGAAAGCGTCGATATCGTTGTACTGATGGGGCAAAGCAGCTCAACCGCTGAAGCCAAATCGCTGATCGCGCGGTATCGCCAGGCGGACATTGACGCGGAGCTCGCACTGGTCACTGCGCACTGGCAAACGCAGCTTAACGCGGTACAAGTGGCCACCCCTGACCGCGCCATGGACATCATGCTTAACGGCTGGCTAATGTACCAAACCATTGCCTGCCGAATCACCGCGCGCTCAGGGTTTTACCAAGCCAGCGGCGCCTATGGTTTCCGTGACCAGTTACAGGATGGCATGGCGTTAACCTTCACCAGCCCCGAAACCACTCGTCAACACCTGCTCCGCGCCGCCTCACGCCAGTTTGTCGAAGGCGATGTCCAGCACTGGTGGCTGCCCCACTCCGGCCAAGGGGTGCGTACGCGTATTTCCGATGACCGGGTCTGGCTGGCTTATGCCTGCGCCCGCTATATTGCCACTTCCCACGACGCCGCCGTGCTCGACGAGACGGTGAGTTTTCTGGAAGGTGCCGAATTAGCGCCTGAAGAGCACGACTGTTTTTTTCAGCCGATGATCGCAGGGGAAACCGCCTCGCTGTTTGAGCACTGCGCCCGAGGCTTGGATCAAAGCATTGATCTAACCGGCGAGCACGGCTTACCGTTGATCGGTGGCGGCGATTGGAACGATGGCATGAACCGCGTTGGCGAAGCGGGCGAAGGCGAAAGCGTGTGGCTTGGCTGGCTGCTGGTGCATACCCTGGAGCTGTTTCTACCCTTTGCCCAGCAGCGCGAAAAGCAAGCGCCTTCAGCGGCTAAGGACTCAACCACACTGGACTCAGCCACAATGGACACTCCACGCGCCGAGCGTTGGCGTGCCCATATCACTGCGTTGCGTATTGCGCTGGAAAGCAACGCCTGGGACGGCCAGTGGTACCGCCGGGCGACCTTTGATGACGGCAGCTGGCTGGGCAGTAAAGGGAGCGACGCCTGCCAAATTGATTCGATTGCCCAGACCTGGGCGGTACTCTCGGGGGCAGCAAACCCCCACCGCGCAGCCCTCGCCATGGCGTCACTGGAACGTGAGCTGATCAGGCACGATGAGCAACTTGCGCTACTGTTCTGGCCCCCCTTCGATCAGCCCCAGCGCGACCCAGGCTATATCGGCGGCTATCCGCCCGGTATGCGCGAGAACGGTGGGCAATATAGCCACGCCGCAATGTGGGCGATTCTCGCCTTTGCAAAGCTCGGCGAGGGCAGCAAAGCGCATGGGCTTTTTGCGCTACTCAACCCGATCAATCATGCCCGCACCACCGAAGAGGTCACTCGTTATCACGTAGAACCCTATGTGGTGGCTGCGGATGTCTATTCGGTTGCGCCTCATACCGGACGCGGCGGCTGGACATGGTACACAGGCTCAGCGGGCTGGATGTACCGCGCTGGGGTGGAGGGCATTCTGGGCATTCGCCGAGAAGGTGGCTGGCTGGTGATTGCCCCCTGCCTTCCCCACGACTGGCCAGGTTTTAGCGCAACGCTAACCATTGCCGCCACCCACTACGCGGTTAAGGTTACCACCACCGATGAGGCACCCAGCGCGCAGCTCGATGGCCGAATACTGACCCGTCAACAAGGTGAAGTACGCATTCCGCTGGATGGCAAACGACATCAGTTAGAGGTATTTATCAAGCCAAACACAGTCGCTGAAAAGTAACGGAGGCAGGTCGTAGCTGATAGAATACCGCCCCTTTCAGGCGCGTTAGCGGCTAAACGCCGATACGCCACCCACCTTTTACTACCTGAGAGTTGCGCAATGATCGCCACCGCCCGCACCGTTTTCCGGCCACTTATTCGGCTGGGCCTTATCCCGCAGATTTTAATCGGTATCGTTGCCGGGGTAGTGCTCGCCCTGTTTTCACCGGGCATTGCAAGCGACGTGGCCCTACTTGGCCAGCTCTTTATCGCCGCATTGCAGGCAGTGGCGCCCATTTTGGTGTTTGTACTGGTAGCCGCTGCGATCTCTGCTCATCAAAAAGGTCAACCCACCCATATTCGCCCCGTGCTGGTGCTCTATGTGGTGGGCACGCTGATCGCCGCGCTCATTGCAGTGGCAGCCAGCTTCCTGTTTCCCACGGAGCTTACGTTAGATTTGGGGCAAGTTGACGGCAACCCGCCCGGGGATATTTTTAGCGTTCTACGCGACCTGCTGCTAAACGCGGTTGCCAACCCGGTTAGTGCGCTGATGGAGGCTAACTTTATCGCTATTTTGGCCTGGGCTATCGGCCTGGGTTTAATGCTGCGCCAAGCCAGCGATACCACCCGCCAAGCATTGAGCGATTTATCCGCAGCGATCACCCGCATTGTGACACTGGTGATTCGTTTAGCGCCGCTGGGTATCTTTGGTTTAGTGGCAGGCACGCTGGCAGAATCCGGCGTTGAGTCGCTGCTCAACTACGCCCAACTGCTGGGTGTGATCGTGGGCTGTATGCTGTTTGTCGCGCTGGTTAGCAACCCGCTGCTGGTTTACTTCACCACCCGGCAAAACCCTTATCCCCTGGTGTTTACGTGCCTGCGCGGTAGTGCGATTACTGCCTTTTTCACCCGCAGTTCGGCCGCGAATATCCCCGTGAACCTGGAGCTTTGCCGCCGCCTAAAGCTCGACCCTGACACCTACTCCATTTCCATTCCGCTGGGTGCAACGATCAATATGTGTGGCGCAGCCATCACCATTACTGTCATCACTCTGGCGACCACTCATACGCTAGGCATTAGCGTCGACTTTCCCACGGCGCTGCTACTTTGCGTGGTTTCAGCGCTGGCGGCCTGCGGCGTTTCAGGCGTGGCGGGCGGTTCACTGATGCTGATTCCCATGGCCGCCAACCTGTTCGGTATTCCCACGGAAGTGGCCATGCAGGCGGTGGCGATTGGCTTTGTGATCAGCGTGGTACAGGACTCCACCGAAACTGCGCTCAATTCCTCTACCGATGTGCTGTTTACTGCAGCGGCCTGCCGCTCCAAGGAAGCGAACAACTAGCACTGCCCGGGGCATAGTGCCCCATTAGGCATACTCCCAGCGCGCCGCCGCTAGAGGGTGCCACTTCCGAATAAGGCTATTGTTGCCGAGCGAGGCCATTGACAGACGAACGTTCCTTATATAGAACGTTCTATATAAAGAACAGCGGACAGCCTTATGGATAAGCTCTCACTCAACACGTTGGGCCAGCACCTTCAAGCACTTCGCCTGGAGCGGGGCTGGTCACTGTCGCAGTTAGCCAATGAGGCGGGGATTGCCAAATCCAACCTGTGTCGCCTTGAACAAGGCAACGGCAATCCGACCCTGGATACCATTTGGCGGCTGGCGGTGCAGCTCAATGTGCCTTTCGGCACTCTGGTAGCGCCAATCAGCGTGCCGCTGGGTGAAGATGGCGTACAGGTGCGTTTAATCGATCAAGGCAAGGATTCCCCTCAGGTGGACGCCTACTGGATGCGCTGCGCACCGCATACATTGCGTCATGCTGAAGCCCATACACCCGGCACCCGTGAATCACTCACACTGATCAGCGGCTGGCTGGAAGCGGGGCCCGAAGGGGCAACCACGGTACTGACACCGGGAGAGGCCATCACCTTCGCCGCCGATCAACCGCACCTTTACCGTACCCACGAAGCGGAGGCCACGTTGATGATGACCATCACCTATGGTTTGGAAGGCCAAACATCATGAGCCAAGCTGCCAGCCACTCTCCTGTTCGTAGCGCGCTGCAGGGCGTGCGAGAAGCCATCCCACTATTGGGCGGCTACATTCCCGTGGCGCTGTCATTTGGCTTAGTCGCCACCCAGGCCGGCTTTAGCACGCTGGAGGCCACGACTATTTCAGCGCTGATTTACGCCGGTGCTTCGCAATTTCTATTTGTCGGTATGATCGCTACAGGCGCCCCGCTGTGGCTGGTGGTAGCGATGACGCTGCTGATTAACGTGCGCCATGTGGTGTACGGCCCTAACCTGGCGGGACTACTGCCGCGCAGTCGCCACTGGCCCTGGTTAATGCACGGCCTCACCGACCAGGTGTTTGCACTGGCCCTAACCCGACTGCCCCAACTGCCTGAGGTAAAGCGTTTTAGTTGGTTTTTGGGCGCATCACTGCTGGCCTGGGGCGCCTGGATAATTGGCACCGCGGTGGGGGCTACCGCCGGTGAGGCCTTTACCGCCCGCTGGCCGCTGCTGGGTGAGATTATGCCCTTCGCGCTGCCCGCGCTGTTTTTGACCATGGTGGCGCCGCGCTTTACCGACAAGCGTTGGGCAGTCGCCATGGGCTGCACCATTTTAGCGGCGCTGTGTTTGACCCTGGTCGGCTGGGGCAACGTGGCGATTCCCTTAGCCGCCGCCTGCGGCGCGCTGTGCTTCTACTCCACGCAGTTCTATACGCAAAGATTCGCCACCAACAGGAGGCGTGAATCATGAGCACTGCACTTTGGATAGCGGTCGCGGTTTCTGCCATTGGCACGTTGCTGATGCGGGTTGTGCCGTTTTTATGGATGCAGCGCCGCCTCAACAGCGAAAGTGGCCTTAATAACATGCCCCAGTGGCTGGGTATTCTTGGCCCACTGATGATTGCCGCCGTGCTGGGGGTATCCATTGTACCGGTTAACCCAAGCGCTGTTTCCTGGATCGCCACCGCCATCGGGCTTTCTGTCACGCTGCTGGTGTGGTCGCGGGTACGCTCACTTGGCTGGCCGGTCGCGGCCGGCGTCGCGGTATTTGGGATAGTTGAGGTCGCGGCCTTCATTTGGTAATGCTTTGCATTAGCTTTTACGTCATGCCATCATCCTGGCTCTTAAGTCCGAGCCAATCGTAAAGTGACATTAATGTTAAAAGCACACACCCATGGCAAGAAGGTTTTTATGAGTGTGTTGCTGTTAACGCAGGCGGCGCTAATGCCCTTTATGGCAGCCGCTGACACGCCGAGCAGCCCCCCGGAACCGCCACGCATTGTGACGCTTTACCAGGGGGCTACCGACAGCGCCGTAGCCCTTGGACTGACGCCTATTGGCGTAGTCGATTCCTGGCTGGAAAAGCCCATGTACCGCTATCTGCGCGATGCGCTTGATAGCGTCGAGCATGTGGGGCTGGAAACCCAACCGAACCTGGAAAAGATTGCCTGGCTTAATCCTGACTTGGTCATTGCCAGCGACTTTCGCCATGCGCGAATAGCGCCGCTATTGGAGGCCATCGCCCCCACTGTATCTGCCCCGACAGTGTTTAACTTCAAGACCACGCTGAACATGGTGGCCAATGCTACTGGCCGCGAAGCGCAGGCAAATGAGCTGCTTGAGCAATGGGATGATCGTGTCGCCGACTTTCGCCAGCAGATCGCCGCCAAGTTGAGCAGCGAGTGGCCGCAAAAAGTGGCCGTGGTGCGGTTTAAAAGCGACCACGTGCGCATCTATACCAGCGGCTTTGCAGGCTCGATTCTTGATGAGCTGGGCTTTAATCAGCCGGATACACTGCAAAGCCAGAGTTGGGGAATGAAGCTTTCCAGTACTGAAAACATTCCGGTGCTGGATGCCGATGCCCTCTTTATTCTGCTTGAGCCCGATGACCCCGCTATTGCAGATAATTACCAACACTGGGCCTCCCACCCACTCTGGCAACAGCTGTCAGCGGTACAAAGCGGGCGCGTATTTGAAGTTGAGCCGGTGAGTTGGATGATGGGTGGCGGCATACTGGCGGCCAACGCCATGCTGGATGATCTGTATAGTCACTACGGGCTGTTGCAACCCGAAGCGGCGCCGCATCAGGCTTGCCTGCCTCACGCCAGTGGCCGTGGGGAGCCTGCTTCATGCTAAACAGTACTGCCGCAAAAAGTATTGGCCTGCTACTCGGCGTGCTGGTGGCACTAGGCGCCTTTTTCGCCAGCGTGATGTTAGGCACAACGGAGATCTCCCTTTCCTCTCTGTATGGCTCGCTCGCCCATTACGATCCTACCAACATCGCCCACATCATTCTTTTAACTGAACGCTTACCCCGTGCGGTGATTGCCGCTCTGGTGGGCGCCAGCTTAGCGATTGCAGGCGCACTAATGCAGACCATGACGCGCAACCCGCTGGCGTCGCCGGGCATTTTGGGCATTAACGCCGGCGCGATGTTTTTTGTAGTAGTAGCGGTTTCGCTATTGCCGCTGCACACGCCCGCTCACTACGTATGGGCCGCGCTATTAGGGGCACTCGTTGCGGCCATACTGGTGGTGGTGCTTAGCCGCGGCCGCCACGGTGAGCTCTCCCCTCTGCGGGTCGTGCTGGCAGGTGTAGCAGTGACGGCAATGTTTGTGTCGTTCAGCCAAGGGCTGTTGGTGATTGATCAGCAAAGTTTTGAAAGCGTGCTTTACTGGTTGGCGGGCTCAGTGTCGGGGCGCGACCTCTCTTTGGTAGCGCCCTTACTGCCGCTCTTCGGCGGAGCACTGCTGCTCAGCGCACTGCTGGTACGTCACGCCAATGCACTGTTACTGGGCGATGACATGGTCACCGGGCTGGGCATGCAGGCCACCACCATCAAGCTGCTGCTCGGGCTGATTGTGATTGTGCTGGCGGGCAGCGCCGTAGCGCTGGCGGGCATGATCGGGTTTGTGGGCCTGATTGTGCCCCATATGGCGCGGGGGTTATTTGGCATCGACCATCGCTGGCTGCTGCCAGCCTGCGCGCTATTGGGTGCCTGTTTGCTGCTGCTGGCCGATCTTGGCTCGCGCTTTTTAATGCCACCCCAAGAGGTTCCGGTCGGTGTGATGACCGCGCTGATCGGCACGCCCTTCTTTATCTATCTGGCACGACGCAAGATGGCTGGCCAATGAGAGCAGACGCCACGTTAAACCTTAACAGCGAAGCAAAAAGCGACAGTAATCGCTTACTACGTCGCCTGCTGATGCTAAGCCTTTTATTGCTAGCAAGCGCCGGGCTGTCGCTCTGTTTAGGCAGTTTTCCCACACCACCGCTGCAGGTGCTAAATGCACTAGCAGCCCCGCTAAGTAGTGATATTACCTTTATTATTTGGGAGCTGCGCCTTCCGCGCATCGCTCTAGCGGTATTGGTCGGCGCCGCCCTGGCAATCGCGGGAGCGATTCTGCAAAGCATTGTGCGTAACCCGCTGGCCTCCCCGGATGTCATCGGCATTACCAGCGGTGCGGCGCTGGCGGCGGTGGTGTTCTTATCCCTATTGAGTTCGACCCTTAGCATTCACTGGCTGCCCGTTGCCGCCATGCTGGGAGCACTAGTTTCTGCACTGCTGGTGGTGAGCTTGGCCTGGAAAAACGGTGTTAGCCCATCGCGCATGGTACTGGTCGGCATTGGCCTGGCCGCGGCCATGGGCGCTGGCACCACCCTGTTAATCGTGATCAGCGATGACTCTGCCGCCATGACCGCCTATGTATGGCTAACCGGCAGCCTTTACGCGGCGCAATGGGACGATGTGTGGAGCCTATTGCCGTGGTTAGTCGTCGCGGTGCCTATCAGCCTACTCTTCGCCCGCCATGCGGATGCCATGGCCCTGGGTGATAGCGTTGCCGAAGGGCTTGGGGTGGCGATTCTGCGCAGCAGATTGGTATTGCTGGCCTGCAGCGTGGCGCTGGCAGGTGCCGCTGTGGCTTTTGCCGGTGGCTTAAGCTTTGTGGGATTAATTGCCCCCCACCTGGCCGCTAGGCTGGTGGGGCGGAACATGGCACGCCTGGTGCCTACATCAGCGTTGGTCGGCGCCTTGATAGTGCTTTACGCCGACCTGCTGGGCCGGGTAGCGTTTTTGCCCAAAGATTTACCTGCGGGCATCTTTGTTGCCGGGATAGGCGCGCCCTTCTTCGTTTATTTACTGCATAGATCGCGAGCTCGCTTTTAGAGCGAATTGACGAAAAAAAAGCGGCGCCCCAAAGGCGCCGCCAAACAGTATCGAGCACAAAACATAGAAAATAGAAAGCGGCTGACTAGAAATCCAGCTGGTACCCCAGAGTGAAAGTGCGGCCCCGCCCAGTGAAGTAGTACTCATCGCTGATGCGTGCGGCTTGAGAGTAGTAAGTGAGGTAATCCTCATCGGTGAGGTTTTCGATACCTACTGACACCCTGCCGGTGGGCAGGCGATAAGCTAGAGAAGCATCCACTAAGCCGTAGCCGTCAAAATCAAGTTCAGGATTATCGACGCTTCGATCGAAGTAGTAACTACCCTGCAAGCGCGTGGAAACGCGGTCGTTCCAGATAGCGCTCCAGCCCAGTTTGAGCGTATCCGGGGCGATATTGATACCGGTGAGTTTGGTATCCACACTGCCATCGCCATCCTGATCCGACTTGCCCTCAGTGTGGGCATAGGAGAGCGATAGATCGTGCTTGTCCGCCACCTGCATGTCGCCGGTAATCTCAACGCCCTGGATTTCGGTCTTCTCACGGCTGCCCACCCAGGTGCCATTCTGCTCGGTAAGCCGCTGGCCGTAATCCGAATTGGACTCATAGTAGCTAATCTCTAGCCCGTAGCCATCCCAGTCAAAACGCGCGCCGATTTCCCGGTTATCGGTAACAATAGGCTGAAGTTGCAGCAGGGTATCCACATCCTGGCCCGCCGTGCCAATACCGCGCAGCACTCGGCCCACGTCGGGCATGCCGAAACCTTCCGAATAGTTGGCATACAGCTGAGCCCAATCAGTGGCTTGATAGGTTACGCCGACGTTGTAAAGCGTCTCATCGAAGCTGGGATTGCCGCCATCAACGGTAACGTTGTCTTGAGTGACATTGCTGCGATCAATTGTTTGGAAGGTATCCACATCAAGTTCGGCATACTCGTGACGCACCCCGGCGTGCAGCGTGAGCGGATCCGCGAGCTTAAACTGGCCCTGCAGAAAAGGAGCCAAATTACGATAACGGCTTTCCGGCACGTAGGTACGCCCGGTATGCACCAGCATCTGGCTTGTTTCGTCTTCCAGCACGTCCAAACCAACCGTCACACCCAAACGGTCGTCCAGCATGCCGTCACGGTTCAAGGTGAATTTGGCGCCTGTTTTATCAGATTCATTTCGCGTTTGGTCGTATTGGGTATCCCCCGCACTATCCACATAGGGGAAAAACGGCGTGGTGGCAAAGCGTGCACGAAAGCGCTGGTGATAGACCTGAGCATCCAGCTCGTTGCCAAACCAATCCGCGTGGGAGTAGGAAAGCCGAGCGGAGGTCACTTCATTAAATCCAGGCTCGCCGTCACGACGGCCTTTGCGTGCCGTGGTGGGAACACCTGCAGAGCGGTCTCCTGTTACCGGTACGTAGTCGTTGCCCTCTTCCAAATCGAAGTGGTTCAGCGAGAACTCAATATTCTGATTGTCGTCGATCCAGTAGCCCAGCTTGCCGAAAAGGTCGTAGCTTTCCGAGTTTTGCAGCTCGCCTGGGTAGGCGATACCGACCACCTCATCGTTGCCATCGTAAAAAACCCCGCGCTCCTGACGCGTCGCCGCGGCAACGAAATCCCAGTCGCCTTGCTGACCGCTAATGCGGTAGTCCAGCTTGTGGCCTAGCCCACCGGATTGAAAATCATCGTCCGTGGTCAGGCTAATCCCTGCGTCCTGGCTAATGCCTCCGCCTTCGGCACGCCGTGTCACCAGGTTGATCAAGCCACCCGTAGCACCTAATCCGTGCTCGGCGCTGGCGCCGTGGATCACTTCAATACGCTCTACCATGGAAAGGTCAATGGTATAGCTATCCCGCGAGCTGTCGCGCAGGGGATTGGACTGCGGCACTCCGTCAATCAGGAACAGGGCATCGCGGCCGCGGAATGTCTCGCCCGCGTTGGAGAGCTTTTGGCGGCTGGGGGAGTAAGAGGGAATAAGATTACTGAGCACCTGGCCCGGGTCATCAGTAATCGCTAGCTGCTGTTCGATCTGTTCACGGGTAATGATCGTAACCCGCTGCGGTGTTTGGCCCGCTTCGCTATGGCTGCGGGTGGCCGTCACCACCATGGTCGAGTCGGCATCATTGGCGCCGCTTTGCGATCCTGTGGAAGCAGACTCCTGCCCATAAGCATGGCTGGCAGCTACCAAACCGGCAAGCGTCACCGTAGGCCAAAATACCTGGCGTTTCTTAGTGTACATCTAGTTTTTATCCCCCTGCTTTTGAGTGAACCTTACCCTGAAAACGTAATCTACATCTAAATAATAATGATTATTTTATGCATATAAATCACAGAGGTCTACTCAAGCAGAACGAACTGTTCAGGATAACGACACGACTCCTCACCTCTCTTACCCCACATTTCTTCTGCGGCTGACGCTTAGAGACAGTGAGCAATTACTTGCTGAGCAATGGCAAGTATTGAAAATGAGAATATTTTGGCTTACGGTTCTGCCTGCTTAAACAACCCTAATGAGCACATTCATGACCCAGCCTTCTCATCAGCTACCTCGCTTGACGGGCGAAGCCCTGCACGCGGGCTATGACACTCGACGTGTACTGGATGGTGTCGATATTGCGATTGAGGAAGGCAAGCTCACGGTGCTTTTGGGGCCGAATGGAAGTGGCAAGTCGACGCTGCTGAAAACTCTTGCCCGCACGCTTACGCCTAGTGGCGGGCATGTGTATTTGGACGGCAAGGATATCCATCGCAGCAAAACGCGGGAGGTCGCCAAGCGCCTGGGAATTCTGCCCCAAGGCCCGGTAGCCCCCGAGGGGCTGAGCGTAAAGCAGTTAGTGGGGATGGGCCGTTTTCCACATCAGGGTTTATGGCAGAAAAATGCTCAGCAAGACGCCGCTGCTATTCGTGAAGCCATGGCTTATACCCACGTGACAGAGTTTGCCGAGCGCAATGTCGATGCGCTCTCCGGCGGCCAGCGCCAGCGCTGTTGGATTGCCATGGTGCTGGCTCAACAAACCGATCTGATTCTGCTTGATGAGCCCACTACTTTTCTGGATCTGAAGGTACAGGTGGATTTGCTGGAGCTACTTTCGCGCCTGGCCCATGAGAAAGGTCGCACCCTGCTACTGGTGCTCCACGATCTAAACCTGGCCGCCGCCTATGCCGATCAGTTAGTGATGATGTGTGATGGCCGTATCGTCACCAGCGGCGCACCTAGCGAGGTCTTTACCTCGACCAATCTCAAGCGCGTATTTGACCTTGATGCCCATGTCATCCACGACCCTGAAAGCGGCAGCCCGATTTGCGTACCGCGGAAACGCAGCCAATCCATTGCGAAAACGGAGACTGTTGTGCAATAACGCAGCGGATCGAGAAAGAATAAGCCGCACTTCTTCCTCCATAAAGTGACCATGGCTCGCCGCTTAAATGCGGAGCTGCGCTTAATGTTTGAATTCAGGAGTTCATCATCTACATTACGCACTGTAATAGTCGCTATTCACCTATCCTCTTCGCTAATAACATTGATAGCACACCATGAAATAGGCAACCCATCATTTATTACCAATAGTGTTTCCTTAAAAACCCACTATCTTGTCAGGCAGCCATGTAGCCATTGCAGGGAATAACGCCACCACCGCCAACGTTAGCAATTGTACCGCGATAAATGGCAAGACACCTCTACACATTTGCCCATAGGTAATATCGCTGGGTGCAATCGACTTTAAATAGAAGATTGACGATGCCATAGGCGGAGTCAGGTAACTAGTTTGGATAGTTACCAACACTAGCGTGGCAAACCAAATAGGATCAATACCCAGCTGTCTGATGATAGGGGTGAATATTGGTACGCAGATTAAAACAATCGATGTCCAGTCAAGTACAAACCCCAGCAAGAAAGTGACGGCTAGAAAAAACAGGATGACGCCTGTTGTACCACCACCCAAACCACTAGCTATTGCGGACACCATCTCGCCACCACCATTGACTGCGAAGATGCCAGTAAACATCGTGCCCCCGGCCACAATAAGCAGAATCATCGCTGTAATGCGCACCGTTAGTGATAGAGAATCAACCAAGGAAGGCATGGTGATTCCACCATTGATGACCGCTAGGATCACTGCGCCAGCAACACCAACGGCAGCGGCTTCTGTGGGTGACGCGATACCACCCAATAGCGACCCAAGTACCGCAAACATTAATAGCAAAGGCGGCAGTAAGGCTTTCAGCGTAATACTGATTTTAACGCTAAGAGGTTTGCCATCATTAACGGCCGTAGCGGCAGGGCCATCTTGAGGCCGTAACCAACAACGCCCAATGATATAAAGAGCGAAAAGAGACAACATCAAGATGCCGGGAAAAATAATCGCAGCGAAAAGTGCACCGATGGACAGTTGGGCAAGAGCCGCATAGACGACCACTATGACCGTAGGAGGAATGATCGTGCCTAAGGATCCTCCCGCACAAATAGTCCCCGCAATCAGCGAATTGTTATAGCGGTAAGCTCGCATGGCAGGGATAGCCATTAACCCGATCATTATTTCCACCGCGCCAACGACGCCAGAGGCAGCCGCAAATATTGCCGCCATGGCGATCGTGGTCAGTGCCAACCCGCCAGGTAGTCGACCAATCCACATCTGAATAGCATCAAAGAGGTTTTTGGCTATGCCTGATTTCTCAAGTATCGCGCCCATAAGTACAAAGAGTGGAATTGAGGAGAGAACGTAATTAGATGAAGCGCTATAAATACTGCCGTAAAGTTGCTGAAAGATAATAGGCCCAAAGGCGAACCAGCCAGCCACTAATGAGACAGTAATCAGTGAGAAAGCAACAGGAATACCCATAAAGATCAATAAGAACAGTCCTGGGAACATCAGGGCAGCCGTCATGGTATCCATTTAGTTGGCCCTATTATGATGGGTATTATCAATAAACGAACGCAGTCCAATCACCAGAACTTGTAGCGCAAGAAGCGTCAATCCGAAGGCAATACAGGTGTAAAACGGCCACATTTTAGGTGCCCATGTACTAACCATTTCAACTTCATTGGTTGTGAAGGCTGACAGCGATTTTTTCCAGCCAAACCAGGCGACAAGCGAAAGGGTGGGGAACAACACAACGGTATAAGCGATTCCCGTGATAATACGAGAAATACGTTTGGGCATAAGGCTGCTTAAAACATCCACTTTAACGTGGCCATCTACCTGCGCTGTCCAGGCGACACCGAGCATAAACGCAATGCCTGTGGCCATATACGAGATATCGAAAGCCCAGATGGTAGATGCATTAAAAACGTAGCGAGCGATTACTTCATATAACATCGCCACCGCTAAGATAATGAGCGCCAACTTACTTAGCCAAGCCGATATTTTAGACAGCTGATCCACTAAATTAAAAAACATAATAGACATCACTCATATCGGTACATTGATCATATGTATAACTACCTGGGAAGGCTTAGGTGCCTTCCCTGGCAGGTTTATATTAATCAGTGATGAGATAGTCTTTCTGAGTATTCCAGCGCGCTTGATAGGCTTGGTAATCTTCTAAAATTTCTTCCATGGCCGGGTTGCCAGCCTCACTTTCTGCCGCTGCCCGGGCAGCGATCCAAGCACGACCATTCTCCGATAGCTCTTCAACAAAGGCGTCGTCCAAGCTGATCACTTCGTTTCTACCGGCACGGTAATCTTCCATGGCGATTAGGTCGTTATGGTAGAAATTGCTAAGGCCTTCGTAGGTCGTCAATTTGGCAGCTGACTCAATAAGCTGCTTTAGATCGTCAGGCACTTGATCCCATGTATCCTGACGAACAACTACTTCCCATAGAAATGTGGGTTGATGCACGCCGGGCACGATGATGTAACGGGATGCTTCATGAAAACCTTCAGGATAATTGCTGGAAGGGGTTGCCCATTCAATGGCGTCAACGCCTTTACGTTGTAATAACGTATAGATATCTCCGGGCGGCACAACGGTAGGCACCGCATTGTAGTACTCCCGCACAACTTCAGCCCACGGCCCGGAAGTACGGTACTTTAAGCCGTCAAGGTCATCAGGCCCGTTAATGGGCACGTTGGAGTGAGCAAATATTTCTGTAGAACCAATTCCCACGATCAGTGAGTGCAGCCCTTCGCTAGCGCGAATTTCTTGCAACGCTGCTTGGCCGCCCCCTTCGTAAATCCAGTTGATATAAGACTGGGATCCCATACCGCCAGGAAACCCAGCAAAAATAGCGTTAATCGGATTTTGGTTAACTAAGTAACTAGGGGTGGAGTGGCCAGCCTCTACGGTGCCTTCTTTTACCGCATCATAGACCTGCAATGCAGGCACAATCACACCTGCACCGAAAGGCCTAATATCAACTCTCCCAGCGGTAAGCATCTCTGCATTGTCAGCGAACCGTTGAAGAAAGTTTTCATAAAACGGTGAGCCTCCCGGCACTGAAGTAGGCACTCGCCACTCAACGTCGGCAGCATAAACGGGAGAAGAAAGCGCTATTGCTGCTATAACGCAAGAAAGCCACTGCTTTGTATTTAAATCTGTTTTCATGATCGCTCACCTTTCTAAGCATTAGTTTTTAGTTATATCTCCCTGAAAAAGGCTTATCGCGCCATCCAAAATGGGTAAGTCACGAACTCACTAAGTCCTGTGATTAGTTTCCGCCTCTTCTTTTGGTATAAGATATACAAAAATTCATTGCAAGAATTTATTGACATAAAAACTAAAATTTTTCTTAACATCCTTTAAATTCAATGAATTATTAATGATAGAGGCGTTTATCGCCGATTTTTGCTCGACTACCCATCTAGCCGAGGCCATGCCACTGCCACCCAGCCTGGGCTTCACAACAAATTTTGAATATTGTATAAGATATAAAAAAACAGCGTATAGAAAGGTAAGCTGCTATCTTCACCATTAATCACCTATCTCAAAAAAACCACAGGTGATCCAAAGACCACAGGTGCCCCATGAAACGCATACGTGTGATTGATTCCCATACGGCGGGTGAACCGACAAGGCTAGTCATGGAGGGGTTTCCCTTACTGCCTGGTACCACTATGGCGGAAAAACGTGACGCTCTACGCGCATCCCATGATCAGTGGCGGCGCGCCTGCATGTTAGAGCCTCGCGGGCATGACGTACTGGTTGGGGCGCTTTACTGTGCACCTGAATCGCCAGATGCGACCTGCGGGGTCATCTTCTTCAACAATACCGGGTATCTGGGCATGTGCGGCCACGGCACCATAGGCTTGGTGGCCTCCCTGCATCACCTGGGTCTGATATCCCCCGGTGATCACAAAATCGACACGCCGGTTGGCCCGATCAGTGCAACCCTGCATGAAGACGGCGCCGTGACCGTGCGCAATGTCCTCGCCTATCGCTATCGCCAGCAAGTTCCCATTGAAGTGCCGGGCTTCGGGCGGATACACGGCGATATTGCCTGGGGTGGCAACTGGTTTTTCCTGATTAGCGACCATGGCCAAACACTGACGCTCGACAACGTTGAAGTGCTGACTAATTTCACCTGGGCCGTTCGCCAGGCGCTGGAGGCTGCGGCCATTACTGGCGAGGACGGCGGTCTGATCGATCATATCGAGCTGTTTGCCGATGACGCCGTGGCTGATAGCCGTAATTTCGTGCTCTGCCCTGGCAAGGCGTATGACCGCTCCCCCTGTGGCACCGGCACCAGCGCCAAGCTGGCGTGCCTGGCGGCGGATGGCAAGCTTTCGCCCGGCGCAACCTGGGTGCAGGCAAGTATCTGTGACAGCCAGTTTGAGGGGTACTACGAATGGGAAGGTGATCGCATTCGCCCCTACATTAAGGGTCGCGCCTATCTCTGCGCCGACACCACCCTTTTAATTGATGAGCAAGACCCGTTCGCTTGGGGAATCACTGCCTCGTAATCATTGACCACCGGCGGCCCCGCTTTCGAACCCAGCGCCAACTCCTATCACTGATAACACCAAACGAAAAGGAACAACGATGAGCGATAACATTTTTACTGGCTGCATACCGGCGTTAATGACCCCTTGCAGCGTTGACCGCCAACCCGATTTCGATGCCCTGGTGGCTAAAGGCCGTGAACTGGTGGATCTGGGAATGAGCGGCGTGGTGTATTGCGGCTCCATGGGTGACTGGCCATTACTGAGCGAAGCGCAGCGCCAGGAGGGTGTCGCGCGCTTGGTTGAGGCAGGCGTTCCCACCATTGTGGGTACCGGTGCAATCAACACTCGTGAGGCCGTCTCCCATGCGGCTCACGCAGCTAAAGTTGGCGCCCAAGGGCTGATGGTGATTCCCCGCGTGCTTTCACGAGGCACCTCGGTGGCTGCACAGAAGTCACACTTTTCGGCCATTTTGGATGCGGCGCCCAAGCTACCTGCGGTGATTTATAACAGCCCCTATTACGGCTTCGCCACACGTGCAGACTTATTCTTTGAACTACGCCAAAAATACCCGAATCTGATTGGCTTCAAAGAGTTTGGCGGCGCCGATGACCTCCGCTATGCGGCGGAAAATATTACCTCTCAAGACGAAGATGTCACTCTGATGGTCGGTGTCGACACCACTGTCTACCATGGCTTCGTCAACTGTGGTGCCACGGGCGCTATTACCGGTATTGGCAATGCGCTTCCCCGAGAAGTATTGCAGCTTGTCTCGCTCAGCCAACAGGCCGCCAAAGGGGACGTCAAAGCACGGCGTTTAGCCATGGAGCTAGAAGAAGCACTAGGAGTGCTCTCCTCTTTCGACGAAGGCGGCGATTTGGTTCTCTACTACAAGCACCTGATGGTGCTCAACGGCGATTCTGAATACGCGCTGCACTTTAATGAAACCGATGCGCTCAGCGATTCACAGCGTCACTATGTGGAGTCACAGTACGCGCTGTTCCGTACTTGGTATGCGAGCTGGTCTGCCTCGTTATGAAACCAGGAATTACCATGGACGCACACCCACAGGCAACCAGCGATCCCAATGTGGAGGCTGATATCGTCGTTATCGGTGCCGGCATCATTGGCACAGCTTGCGCCCTGTCGTTAAGTCAACAAGGCTTGCGCGTCGTGGTGTTGGATAGCCAGCCCCCTGGTATGGGAACCTCCTATGGGAATGCCGGGCATATGGCAACGGAGCAGGTATTCCCCATTGCCGATGCCGCCATTGTGAAGCAACTGCCCAAGATGCTGCTTGATCCGATGGGGCCACTGCGGCTGGACTGGCGCTATGTGCCGAAGGCACTACCCTGGTTCACTCGGCTACTCTGGAACCTGCGTCAAGCCCCTTATCAAGCCAGCGTCGCCGGTATTCGTGCGCTTAATGAGCAGAGTTTGGCTGCTTGGCAACGACTACTCGACAACATCGATGGTAGGCACTTACTCAAAGAAGAGGGCTCCTTCCTGGTATACGAAAAAGCCGACAATGCCGACGAGCTAGAGGCGCTACGAGCTCGGATGGCCGAGCAGCAGGTCGCGGTGGAACGTTGGTCAGGTGATGCCATCCGGGATGTTGCCCCTCAGTTGTCAGATAACATTCAAGGCGGTCTATTTTTCCCGGGCACCGCCCATGTGGTAGACCCCTGGCAGGTGGTTAACGCTATAGTGCAGGCTGCCAAAGCGAACGGGGTTCAATTCAGACAGGCCTCAGTGATATCTGGAAACGTTAGCGAGCAAGGCAGCACTCATGTCAAAAATCAGGGCGTAAGTCTACAGACCGACATCGCGGGCATCTTCAAGGCTGGCAAAGTGCTGATCGCCTGCGGGGCTCACTCGGCCAAACTTACCACCGCGCTGACGGGCACCAGTATCCCGCTGGATACCGAGCGGGGCTACCACCTAATGCTACCGAATGAGGGTGAGCGCCTCCCGGTGGCAGTCACGTCGTTGGAGCGCCGCTTTATCATGACACCAATGGAAGAGGGGTTACGCTTGGCAGGTACCGTTGAATTTGCGGGCCTTCAGCAGCCAGCCAATATGCAGCGTGCCTGGCAGCTACATAAACTCAGCCAAGGGTTATTTAGAAGTGAACTGGATAAAACAGGCGCTAAACCCTGGATGGGCTTTCGCCCTTCCCTGCCCGACTCACTACCAATTATCGACAGTGTTAAAGAAGGTAGAGTCTTGCTAGCTTTCGGCCATCACCACCTTGGCTTGACCCAAGCGGCACTGACGGCAGAAATCATCGCCGACCTAGCGACAAAAGGAGAGCATCACCCTAGCGCAGCCAACCCTGCCGTGGCCGACTTGTCACCTTATCGAATAAGCCGATTTACCTGATTGGAAAACGATCGCAGGCATTGCTAAAAGCGTAAGTATTTATCTACGCCTTTGCGACGTAAAAAATAAATTGCAAAATGCTAGATTGGTATACAGTATCTCGTATATTTCTCTCACCTATGGATTCTCATCGTTGCCACTCACCATGTTTAACGCACCTAATCTTGGCATTACTCCCTCGGCATCTGAGGTGATCGTAAAGCACCTGCGCGAAGCCATTATTGCCGGCCAACTCGAAGAGGGTGAGCCAATACGCCAGGATGATATTGCCAATAAATTCAATGTTAGCAAAATTCCTGTACGGGAGGCTCTGAAGCGCCTGGAAGCAGAGGGTTTGGTACTTTTCCAGCGTAACAAGGGCGCCGTTGTGACGAAGATCTCTGAACCCGAGCTGGCTCAGATGTTTGAAGTTCGCGTCCTGCTAGAGGTAGAAGCCATTCGTCTCGCCGTCCCTAATATGGGCCAAGCCACCTTCGACAATGCCGAGCGCATTTGCGACGAGTTCAATAATGAGGACGATGTGGGCCGCTGGGCCACACTGAACTGGGAGCTCCATGCCTGTCTCTACGAGCCTGCGCAACGCCCCTTCATGATGAGCCTGATACGCTCTATCCATGACAAGGTGGAGCGCTACCTCCGATTACAGTTGAGCTTGTCCAAAGGCAAGGCACGCGCCGACAAAGAGCACCGCGCTATTATCGCCGCTTGCCGCAAAGGCGACGCCGACGAAGCAGCAGCGCTGGTTGAACGCCATATTATTGGTGTGTGTCGAACACTCTACGATCATCTGCCTAACCGGCTTGCCGAGTAGTCACTGACTTTTCAGATAGAGCTTAGATCACTAAACCCCGCCCTCTTTATCCGTTGGGCAGCGATGTTCGAATCGCTACCCAACTTCGCAGTATTTCTTGTTTGATTCTTGCGTGATCTGTTTCAACGCTGAGGCTCCAAAGCGGTGATATAGCGGCTTCTGCCTACACTCTTATTAGCATTCCAGCTCACACCGCCACTCAATTTTTTTATTTAAATCAATTAAAACAATATCTTAACTTTAAGTTTGAATTAATATCTTCAAAACTTGCAAATCGTATCCGAAATAATAAATACTAAGTTTGCTGTCTCTTGCAGCCAAGCAAAGCCCACCTAGGAGGTCAAGAATGATAAACAAGACCGCTCCATTAGCGCTTTCCGCTATCTTGAGTGTATCCGTCATCGGTCAGGCACAGGCTGACAAACTCGATGAAATAATTAGCTCAGGCACCCTACGTTGTGCCGTCACCCTCGATTTCCCCCCCATGGGGTTTCGCGACGATAACAACCAGCCAGCCGGTTTCGATGTCGACTACTGTAACGACTTGGCCAATGTCCTCGAAGTCGATGCTGAAATCGTTGAAACCCCCTTCCCCGATCGTATTCCCGCACTGGTCTCAGGCCGCGCCGACGTGATCGTGGCATCTACTTCTGACACGCTGGGGCGAGCCAAAACCGTTGGCATGTCCATTCCTTACTTTGCCTTCCAGATGGTCGTCCTGACCCGGGAAGACACTGGTATCGAGCAGTACGATGATCTGCAGGGTCGCCCGGTGGGCAACACCAGTGGCACCTACGAAGCAATGGCGCTGGAAGAAGATGTGGATGAGTGGGGTGACGGTAGTTTCCGCGCTTATCAAACTCAGAACGACACCATTCTGGCCGTCGCCCAGGGCCACATTGATGCTACCGTCGTGACCAACACAGTGGCGTCCTCGACGCTCGAATCTGGCAAATATGAGGGGCTGAAAATTGCTGGCGAAGCACCCTACGTCATTGATTACGTGTCTCTTGCAGCCAACCGCACCGAATATGGCCTACTGAATTACCTAAATCTATTCGTGAATCAGCAGGTGCGCACCGGACGTTATGCGGAACTCTACGACAAATGGGTAGGCGGCGAACCAGTCGATCTGACCGTACCCGGCGTTTATTACTAATTCGTTGAATAATAACAATGTATCGCGCGCTGCTCTGGTGGCGCGTTCTTCCCAACGAACGAGATGACGCTATGTCTGATGTTTCGCTCACCGGTCGTAGCCTGGTGCATGGTTCAGCGCAAGGCGAACTACTGTATACCGACGTTGGTTTGAGCTTTTGGGGTGGTGTCGATCCGTTCAGCGGCGAGATTATTGACCGCCATCATCCGTTGAACGGCCAGTGCCTTGCCGGACGCATACTCGCCCTGCCTAGTGGACGCGGTTCATGCACCGGCAGCAGCGTGCTACTTGAGTTGCTTACCGGTCAAAACGCGCCCGCTGCCTTGATATTCGCCGATCAAGAAGAGATTTTGACCCTCGGTGTGATTATTGCCGAAACGCTATTTGAAACCTCTATTCCGGTATTGTGCGTCGGCCCCGAGGCGTTTGCCACACTGCACAAAGGGCACTTCGCGCGCATTGAAAATGAGCACATAAGCCTTTTCGACTCTCTTCCCCAAGGGAATTGGACGGTAAAGGCAATCATCAACGATTCACAGCCATCCACTCCACCACCCTCCTGCGTAGCGCTAAGCGATAATGATCACGCACTCCTGGATGGTCACTATGGCAAAGCAGCTCAAGAGGCGATGCGCATTGTGTTACGAATGGCCGAGCTTCAAGGCGCTGACCAACTGATTGACATCAGCCAAGCGCATATTGATGGCTGCATTTATACCGGCCCAGCCAGTTTGCGTTTCGCTGAACAGTTAGTGGAATGGGGTGCCCAGGTCCGCGTACCGACCACACTCAATTCTATATCTGTTGATCAGTGCCGCTGGCGGGCGCAGGGCATCGACCCCGCTTTCGGCGAACCTGCCAGTGCGTTAGGCAACGCCTACATGGCCATGGGCGCGCAACTCAGTTACACCTGTGCGCCCTATCTACTCGACAGCGCTCCCAAAGCTGGCGAGCAAATCGTGTGGGCCGAGTCTAACGCCGTTGTATACGCCAATAGTGTGCTGGCGGCCCGAACGCTGAAATATCCGGACTATCTGGATATTTGCATCGCGTTGACGGGGCGTGCGCCCTTTATAGGGGCACATCAAGACCAGGGGCGTTTTGCCACGCTGCGTATCGACATCAAGCCTCTCGATTCCCTGGATGACGCTTTCTGGCCATTGCTGGGGTATCACGTGGGGTTGCTTTGCGGCAGCGAGATCCCCTTACTTTGCGGCCTAGAGGACACAGCGCCCAGTCGCGATGATCTCAAAGCATTCGGTGCAGCCTTCGCCACCACCTCAGCCGCGCCGATGTTCCATATCAGCCATATTACTCCAGAAGCGATGCGGGAATCCCAGGCCCTCGGCGACCTCCCGACTTCACGTCATCTAACCATCGAGCCAACTGATCTACTCACCCGTTGGTACGAGCTGGATCATGCTGAAGCATCCCAGGTAGACCTCATCTCCTTGGGCAATCCCCACTTCTCGTTGAGCGAGTGCGCGGCGCTGGCGGCGCTCTGTTCAGGACGTCGCAAACATCCGGATGTCGCCATGGCGGTCACGCTGGGACGAGCGGTGTATGACGACGCCAGCACGGCAGGATACATCACCACCCTGGAGCGCTTCGGAGCACAGCTTATCAACGATACCTGCTGGTGCATGTTAGGTGAGCCCGTAGTACCGCCAACGGCGCGCACAATCATGACCAATTCGGGTAAATACGCCCACTACGCCCCAGGGTTAGTCGGTCGCCAGGTGCACTTCGGCAATCTCGCCGAGTGCGTCGAGACCGCCTGTAGTGGAGAGGCCAGTGGTCGCCTCCCCTCCTGGCTGACGGCCGTTGCGACTCGTCAAGGAGCACACTAAGCCATGTTTGATTATACCTTCCAGTGGCGAACTGCCTTTAGGGCCCTGCCGGATATGCTCGATGGTGCGGTTGTCACTTTTGAGACCGCAGCGCTATCGATGATCTTCGGCGTCTTAATCGCCCTGGCGTTACTGGCGATGCGAGAAACGCCTAACCCGGTAACGCGGGCGGTCGCGGGTACCTGGGTGTCGATCGCCCGCAATACGCCTGCGCTGTTCCAGATCTATATCGTCTATTTCGGTCTTGGCGCTATCGGTATGCACGTTAGTTCATGGGCAGCCCTACTAGCGGGTATTACCTTTAATAACGCGGGTTACTTAGCTGAAAATTTTCGCGGCGGCCTTAAAGCGATTCCCGATACCCAGGTTCGTGCGGCCCGCTCCTTGGGGATGAGCAGCTTCCAGGCGTATCGATTGGTGGTGGTACCGCAACTACTGCGCATCGTTTTTTACCCGATCACCAATCAAATGGTGTGGGCGGTATTAATGACCTCGTTGGGCGTTATCGTTGGCCTGAATAACGATCTCACCGGAGTGACTCAGGATTACAACGTCAGAACGTTCCGCACCTTTGAGCTATTTGCGCTGGCAGCGGTGCTCTATTACCTGATCGCCAAACTAATTGTAGTGATAGCCCGGCTGCTGGCCTGGCGGCTATTCCGCTATTGAGGGCCTGACTATGTTTTCAACTAGCTTCACCTGGAACGACCTGCTGTTTCTGCTTCAAGGGGCCTGGGTCACTCTGTTACTGACGTTTTGGTCGATGCTGCTCGGTACCTTTCTGGGCGTCTCCTGTGGGCTACTCCGCGCGCTACTGCCCAGAGCAACGATTCCGCTGGGGTGGTTTCTAGATATCTTTCGCAGCGTGCCGTTGCTGATCCAGTTTGTGCTGTTCAATTCGCTCAAGAGTATTGTGGGCCTGGATTGGAGCGCTTTCACCGTGGGCTGTGTGGTACTTGGCGTGTATGTGGCCGCTTTCTGCACCGAGATTGTTCGCAGCGGCGTGCTATCGGTGCCCCAGAACCTGCGTTTGGCCAGTCGCTCGCTGGGCATGACCTACTGGCAAGACCTGCGTTATGTGGTGATGCCGCTAGCGACCCGGGTAGCCTTTCCCGGCTGGCTCAACCTTTCCCTCTCGGCCATGAAAGATACCGCGCTGGTCATGTGGATCGGCATCATTGAATTGCTCCGTGCCTCCCAGGCCATCGTCACACGCATTCAGGAGCCATTGCTGGTGCTATGTATTGCAGGGCTCATCTATTACCTCATCAGCTTGGTGGTCTCCCGCCTAGGTGCCCAAGTGGAAAAAAGGTGGCAGCAGAATGATTGAGATTGAAAAAGTACATAAGTCGTTTAAAGACCTGGAAGTGATCAAGGGCGTTGACCTAACCGTTCAAAAGGGCGAAGTGGTCTCCATTGTAGGGGGCTCCGGCTCGGGGAAATCAACCTTGTTGATGTGTATCAATGGGCTGGAAAATATCCAAGGCGGATCAATTAGGGTCGACGGCACTGAGGTGCATGCCAAGGACACCGACATTAATAAGCTGCGGCAGAAAATTGGCATTGTCTTCCAGCAGTGGAATGCCTTTCCGCACCTGAATGTGCTGGAGAACGTCATGCTGGCGCCGCGTAAAGTGTTGGGCAAGAGCCGGGCTGAAGCCGAAGAGCTGGCAGTAAAGCAACTCACCCATGTGGGCCTTGCCGATAAGCTTAAGGTGTTTCCCGGCAAGCTCTCTGGCGGCCAGCAGCAGCGTATGGCGATTGCCCGTGCGCTGGCCATGTCACCGGACTATATGCTTTTCGACGAGGCTACCTCGGCACTTGATCCTCAGTTGGTAGGGGAAGTGCTGGATACTATGCGCCTACTGGCCGAAGACGGCATGACCATGATTCTGGTCACCCACGAGATCCCTTTCGCCCGTGACGTATCCGACCGTGTGGCCTTTTTCCGCGAAGGCCTCATTCATGAGATCGGCCCTCCAGATCAAGTGATCGATAATCCGCAGAAGCCGGAAACAGCCGCCTTTCTCAAGTCAGTGGTCTAGAGGTTTACATGCGTTCAAGCAAAGTCATTCATGTTGTCAGCTGTCATGCCGAGGGAGAAGTCGGAGACGTCATCGTAGGTGGCGTCGCACCACCACCTGGCGATACGTTATGGGAGCAATCGCGTTGGATTGCACGCGATGAAACCCTACGCAACTTTATGCTCAATGAGCCACGCGAGGGCGTATTTCGACACGTCAATCTACTGGTGCCGTCAAAAGACCCTCGCGCCCAGATGGCATGGATCATCATGGAACCTGCCGATACACCACCGATGTCCGGTTCTAATTCGCTCTGTGTCGCGACTGTGCTGCTCGATAGCGGCATTCTGCCTATGACGGAGCCTGTCACCCATTTGGTACTAGAAGCGCCGGGTGGTCTGGTTGAGATTACCGCGCAGTGCCGAGACGGCAAGGCCGAGAAAGTTGAAGTGCATAACGTACCGTCCTTTGCCGACAAAACTGACCGCTGGATCGAGGTTGAAGGTATAGGATCGCTGCAAGTCGATACCGCCTACGGGGGCGATAGCTTCGTCATTGCCGACGCCCAACAGCTGGGGTTTTCACTGCATGCTGATGAAGCAGCCGATCTAGTCGCCACCGGACTTAAGATCACCCATGCTGCCAATGAACAGCTGGGGTTTACGCATCCATTGAATCCAGAATGGTCACATATATCTTTTTGCCAAATAGCGGCACCGGTGAGCCACGAAAGCGGTGTAGCAACCGCCACGAATGCGGTGGTGATTCGTCCTGGTAAGATTGATCGATCCCCTTGCGGCACAGGCTGTTCTGCACGCTTGGCGGTGCTGCACGCGAAAGGTCAATTGAAAGTTGGGGAGCCCTTTATCGGCCGATCTATTATCGGTTCGGAGTTTGAATGTCGAATCGTAAGCCAATGCGATATAGCGGGTCGCCCAGCCATTATTCCTAGCCTAGCCGGACGCGCCTGGATTACTGGAACTCACCAGCATTTACTCGACCCTAGCGACCCATGGCCGGAAGGATATCGACTCTCAGACACTTGGCCGACAAGCTAAAATAAATGCCTAACAATCGTTGTTCGTTCATAAGCCACACCACCTGCTAAAGCCTCAGGTCGTGTGGCTGAGAAACCGAGACAGTCAGACCGAAAAGCCTTACCAGCTATATTTCACGCTGCCAATCACACTGCGGGATTCACCGTAGTAACACCAGAAATCAGATTCGCAACTCGCCACATATTCTTCATCGGTGACGTTATTAACGTTGAGCTGAGCCGTCCAACTTTCATTGATGTCATAGCTCGCCATGGCATCGCCCACGGTATAACTGGCTACATCGATAGTAGACCCACCTGAGCTTTCGCCGACATGGCGAATACCAGCGCCGACTTTCAAACCATCCACGGCGGTGCCTTGAAAGTCATAGTCAATCCAGGCCGATGCTTGATGACGTGGAATTAGGCTCTTACGCTGACCGTTTTCATCCTCAGCATCAGTATAAGTATAAGCAGCAGTTAGTTGCAGTTGGTCGGTCAAATAGCTAACACCCTCTAACTCAAACCCTTGGGATGTCTGTTTACCACTCTGCTCCTGACGACCTCCTGTTGTTGAAGTCACCAAGCTATTGCGTTGCTCTAGGTCAAAGATTGCGGCGGTTACATAGCCATCCCAAGCAGGAGGAGCAATCTTAACCCCAAGCTCCCACTGCTCGCCTTCCAATGGTTCGTAAAGATCTCCACCATCGTCAACGCTGGTTTGCGTTTCAAAAGATTCCGTGTAGCTAAGGTAGGGGTTAATGCCATGGTTTCCGAGATACATCACACCACCGGACCAAGAGACCTGATTATCATCGGCCCGCTCAGTTGCTCCAGTAGTTCGATTGGCGTTGTCAGTTTCTGCCTGGTCGTAGCGAACTGCTCCCAACAGTACCCAACGGTCATCGATACGCAATTGGTCCTGTAGATAAACACCTAGCTGCTCTTTATCGATCTGGCGCTGAGTCAACTGATCGCTGGAGACTGGAGCAATATCGCCCTGCGGGTTGAAAATATCGACAACATCGTAACCAAAACTATCGAATTCCTGACCATCAAGACTTAGATCCTGGTAGTCCATCCCGAACAGCAAGGTATTTTCAGTACGATCTGTGTACCACTGACCCACCATACGATTATCAATCGTAAAACTGTCAATCTCACCATCACGCTGCAAATGGCCCCGCGAAGCGGTCTGCCCATCGCCCGTTTGTCCTAGGACATAAGTACTGCGAAGATCCAGATCGAGATGGCTATACCGGAAATCCTGCTCGAATTTCCAAGTATCATCGAGCTGATGTTTGAATTCGTAGCCGACGGCCGTCTGAGTACGTTCGTCCTTGTCGTAGTCGGGCGCGCCATAGTTAGTTTGCGGGTTTACCTTACCAAAAGGCGTATTGTCTACCGTACCATAGGGAAGTTTGAAAGGATTGACCGGGACGCCGTCGTCCTTCTGGAAGCTTGCAAGTAGCGTAAGCTGCGTATCGTCGGATAAATCCCACTCAAGGCTCGGCGCAAAGTAGTAACGCTCATTTTCGGTGTCATTTAAATCACCGTCCCGCTCCTTATATAGCCCAACGACGCGATAGCGTACATCCCCACTTTCTGTGGCTGGGCCCGAGGTATCAAAACCCAACTGGCGGTGATCACGGTTGCCTGCTTGAATTTCGACCTCACCTCTTTGCTCATCGGTAGGACGCTTGCTTACCGCGTTAATCAGTCCTCCAGAAGGAGCTTCGCCATATAGGATCGATGCGGGCCCCTTAAAAACGTCGACTCTATCCAGGCCATAAGTTTCAGGTAACCACTGATAGTAACCGGTGCGATAGAGACGAAGGCCATCCAGATAGGTTGCCTGGTCAAACCCCCGGATTTTGAACCAATCCGTGTTGTTGTCCGAACCATAATGACCGGAAAGCACGCCAGAGCGATATCGAAACGTCTCGTCGAGTTGCTGGACGTTACGTTCATTGAGCTCTTCACGGCTCACAGTCGATACCGGGCGTGGTGTCTCTACTAGCGGGGTATCGACTTTCAGCGCCGTGGCCGTAACCACCACGGTATCGTTGGAAGTGGTTTCTTCCTGAGCATAGGCAGATGCGCAAAAGAGCGCCGCAGTGACGGGGATCAGTGCGGAAATTGAGCGCGCCAAAGGACGACGGGCAAACGGCAGACGAGGCATGATAGAGTCTCAGTTGGAATTAGGAGCAAAGAGGAAGCAGAGAAATAAGCATCATGATAATCGTTGTTATTAGCATTCATGATAGCGCTTTTGAATAGTTGCTTTCAATGGCCTAATGCGGGGATTTTCCACGCTGACTGAAGGCGATACCAACAGACTGTACCCAATGCATCTCAACTGCTTAGATGCTTTAGCAGTTGAGATTTGAGAAGAGAGGCGCTGCGTTCCCTGCAGCGCAAAGTGCAACGTCCTGTTTAGGCATTTCCGTTGCCACACTTATACCTACATTAAACAGTTAGCTATCTGTTGGCTGTGCGCTGGCGAACATGGGGGTGAAAAACTCCTGCAATAACTATCCCTCTCCAACGATTCTCTCTTATACAACACGTCGTTTCTAAGCCTGTTCCAAGAGGCTTATGTACGTTAGCGTACTGAGTTGGTCTGCCGATAGCCTATACTAAAAACGATATCTGTATAAAAATTTGTGATAACAGTAAAAAGCATTAGAAAAGAACATCTTACTCAGACAATTTTGATCAAAAGCCGCGCAACAGCCAACAACAGGGGGAGAGGTGCGATGCTAGAACTCCAGCAGAACGCTCTGCTTGGCTTATTACCCGAAGAAGACCTTGCGCATCTGTTGCCTCATCTTGAGCAGGTTACATTGTCCTTGGGTCAGTCACTCAGCGAATCCGGCCGGCAAATGAGCCATGTCTATTTCCCATTGGATTCTATCGTCTCACTGCTGTGCGTAATGGAAGATGGTGCCTCGACGGAAATTGCCGTAGTGGGTTATGAAGGAGTGGTAGGCGTTTCGTTGTTCATGGGCGGAGAGACCACCCCCAGCCGAGCGATTGTGCAGAGTGCAGGGAAGGCTTACCGCCTTAAGGGGCAATTACTCAAAAACGAATTCTATCGCGCGGGCCCTATGCAGCGACTACTTCTGCGCTATACCCAAGCCTTGCTGACGCAGATGGCACAGACAGCGGTATGCAACCGCCATCACAGCGTCGATCAGCAGCTATGCCGCTGGCTGCTACTCAGCCTCGACCGGCTACCGGGCGATAAATTGATTATGACCCAAGAGTTAATTGCCAATATGCTGGGCGTGCGGCGCGAAGGCGTGACCGAGTCCGCAGGGAAACTCCAGCGAGCAGGGCTGATTTCCTACAACCGCGGGCATATCACCATCATTGACAGGCCTGGGCTAGAGAAGCGGGTCTGCGAGTGTTACGCGGTGGTTAAGCGCGAGTACGACCGCCTACTCAACCACCATGACGTAATGTAATAATTCAATCCCTACTATCAATCTACCCGTAAACACCATTCCAACGTTATGTACGCTAGCGTGCCGACGAGTGATTTACCCAATGTTAATATGCGCATAGTCCGTCAATAACGCTGATGATGGCCTATCTGCAGCCGACATCAAAATGATTTACACCTTCATTGTGCCGTTTGCCAGGTTCTTATAACCGGAGAGGCACATGACGTCTATTTTGAACGTTCCCGCTGCCAATCAACTCCTTGTTGAGCTGCCGGAAGTCGAGCGAAATGCCTTTATGGCTGCCTGCGACACCGTGGAGCTTAGCTTTGGTGAAGTACTGCTACAGCCCACAGAGACATTTACCCACGTCTATTTTCCCATCGATAGCTTCATCTCACTGATTGTCGTCATCGATACTGACAAACGACTGGAAGTCGCGATGGCGGGCCGGGAAGGAATGCTGGGTAGCTCATTAGCACTAGGCATTGATGAGGCGCCGCTACTCGCGCTGGTTCAAGGGGCTGGTTCGGCTCTACGCATGACTGCTGAAAGCTTTCAGCAGCTACTACCCGGTAGCCCAGTATTACATCAGCGACTAAAGCGATATATCTATGTCGTGATGAAGCAACTGGCGACATCCGCGGCGTGTAATCACTTCCACCGGATTGAAGAGCGCCTCGCCCGCTGGCTGCTGATAACTCAGGATCGCGCGGGTACCGATCAGTTGAATCTGACTCATGAGTTTCTGGCCATGATGCTCGGGGTTAGACGTGCAGGCATTACCCTGGCGGCGATAGCCCTGCAGGCGCGTGGCCTAATCCGTTACCAGCGTGGAACCATCACGGTGCTTGATCGACTAGGCCTAATCGAGGCGTCCTGCGATTGCTATAGCGATGATTGCGCGTTATACGCCAAAATGTTACCGGTGATATAAAGAAAGGAAGCGTAACGCTTGATCAAGCATTTAATAAGCCCCCTTCCTCTGTAACACCAACGGGCTAGGTAAAGAGGCCATTGGCTGGCCTCTTCATTACGCAGCGTTTTATTAAGCAGCATTAAGCCTGACTACAGAACATTTTTGTAAGCTACTCCCCCTTTCATAATTAGCATGAGCTGCTCATCGGGCTGAGTAAGAACATTAATATCGTCCAAAGGATTGTCTTTAAGCACGATTACGTCTCCCCTTGCGCCTGGGATAATCTCGCCAAAATCGCCGGTGTGACCATAAGCGTCGGCGGCGTGGCTAGTGGCTGCACGAATCAGCTCGTCGGTGGGCACTACATCTTTGCGTAAATGAAATTCGTTGAGTTGATGGCGTTGCATCCGGCCAAGAAGATCAGAGCCGTATAGCATCTTGACACCGTATTGTTGAGCCATTTCCAGTGCCTTACCGCCAGCATCCAGCACATCATAAACCTTGCGTTGTAGGTGCTCGGCCATGCCCGCTTCGACGCCCTCCTTCGCTAAGGCATCGTAAGTGCAGAGAGTCGGCGTTAGGTAAGCGTCGTACTCAAGGAATAGCCGACAGCTCTCCTCGTCCATAAGGTTGCCGTGCTCAATGGTCTTGACGCCTCTGGGGATAAGCCGGTTGATAGCGCGCGCCGTATAGGCATGTGCCATGGTATGAATATTGGCGGCGGTGGCTTCTTCCACAATGGCATCAATTTCCTCAAGCGAAAATTGCGTACTGTCGATACGGTCGGTAGGTGAAGAAACGCCGCCAGACGCCATAATCTTGATCTGGGTGGCCCCCTTTCTGATCTCGTCCCGTGCGGCCCGGCGTACTTCGCTTACACCATCGCAAACACGACCTAGACCCGCGCAGCAGAAGCAGCCTTCAAAGGTTTGTTGGCCTGGGCCACGCATATCGGCATGGCCACCTGTCTGAGAGAGTGCATTCCCTGCGTACATGATGCGCGGGCCGACCAGAGCGCCTTCATCGACAGCCTTGGCGAGCCCGTAATCTGCACCGCCAGCATCGCGCACGGTCGTGAATCCGCGCATCAACATAGCTTCCAGCAGCTCGCTTGATTTGGCACCGACATAGAAAGGCGAAAGCGTCTCAAGCAGAGCAAAATTGGGTGTAATTGCCGTGACGTGTACATGCGAATCAACCAGTCCGGGCATCAGGAAGTGGCCTTGAATATCGATGACGTGATCATCACTGCCCTCTCGCGGCGAATCGCTCACATCGACGATACGGCCATCCTGAATACGCACCTGCTGGTTGGCGAGTACTTTTCCGTTGCGCGTGTCGATAACGTTGGCATTTATAAAGCGTGTCGTTGTCATGAGTATTCCTTGTGAGTGTTCTTGTGAGGGTGGCGTTAAAACATCTTTTGCGGAAGGTAAAGCGAAAGCGCTGGAATCAGCACGATTAGCAATAGGGCAACAATATCCATAACGATGAACCAGGCGACGCCCTTAAAGACTTCAGACAGTGTGACGCTATTGCCCAAGGCACCTTTGATGACATACACATTGAGCCCGATAGGCGGAGTGACCAACCCCACTTCAAGCAGCTTTACGACGATGATGCCGAACCAGATCAAGTTGAGGTCTGCGCCTTCCACTAAGGGCAGAATTAACGGCAGAGTGAGGAGCAGTAAGCCTATGGAGTCGATAAACATACCCAGCACAAGATAGATCACTGCCACCGCGAGAATGATCCACCAGGTCTCGGTACTGACGCCGAGGATTATTTCGGAGAAAGCAGCGGGCACACCACTCATGGCTAGAAAGCGGGTGAAAAACAGCGACCCAATGAGAATAATAAAGATGCTTGCCGTGCTCACCGCCGTGCGGATCAGTGCTTCCCGAATGGCTGAAAAGGTTAGCGTGCGACGTGCCAAGGCAATCAGAGCGGCAATGGAGGTACCCACCGCCCCCGCTTCGGTAGGTGAGAAAACACCCAGAAAAATCCCGCCAAGAACTGAGCCGATCAGCAACGGCAACGGCCAGATATGCTTAAAGGCATCCCACTTCTCGTCCCAGCTAGAGCGTACATCGGTGTTGCCCGCCAGGCTGGGGTTAAGCTTGGTTCGCACCATAATCATGGCGATGTAAAGCAGCGCCGAAAGCACACCGGGGATGAATCCCGCCATAAACAGTTGACCCACCGACACCTGGGCATAAACACCATAGAGCACCAGCAACACGCTTGGGGGAATCAGCGAGCCGAGTGTTCCAGAGGCGGCGACGGTACCGGTGGCCAGCCCCTTGTCGTAGTTATGCTTGAGCATTTCGGGCACGGCAATCCGCGACATGGCCGCCGATGTTGCGACGCTAGAGCCGGAGGCTGCAGCAAAGAAGGCAGAGGCCATAACACTGGAAACAGCCAGGCCGCCTGGCAAGCGCGCCAGATAAAGGCGCATGGCATGAAACAGGCCTTGAGTCATATTGGTGCTGGTACACAAATAGCCCATAAACAGGAACATAGGTGCCGCGGTCAGTTCCCAGGTGCCTGCAAAGTCGAACGGAGTGGCCGAAATCATCCCCCAGGCCACACGCATGCTGGTCATTTCGCCAATGCCGATAATCGACACCAAACCCAGTGCCACGCCGATTGGTACGCGCAGGGCGATCAGGGCCAAGGCGATGGCAATGCCTGCCACACCTATCTCGATATTACTCATTAGGAAACTCCTACAGGGCTTGGCGTTGTTGCAGCGCCTTAATCATGTTGGCGATGATGGCCAGGCACATGGCTGCGAAGCCAACCGGTAACGCCCAGCGACTGGGCCATAGATAGAAGGTGAAATTGGCCATGGCCGTTTCCATTCGAACCGTAGCGCGCACTGCATCTAGATAGCTCTGGTAACAGAGCATGCCGAAATAGAGGAGCCCAAGGGTGCTGGCGAACAGGTAGAGTGTCAGTTGGGCTACCGGCGGGAGCCTTCCCACAAGCACATCCACGCTGATGTGTTCGCGCTGAAGTTCGACATAGGCGAGCGGCAGAAAGACGACGGCGACCATGTAGTAAAAAGAGACAAACTCCAAGGTGCCGGTAAACGACTTTCCGAATAAGTAGCGCAGCCCAACATCGAGTGAGACATGCAGTGCCATAAGCACCAGAAAGAGGGCCGCCAGCACCATGGCACTTTTGGCAACCCACTGGCTCAGTGATTCGAAGTGTTTGGCCATCATGCGGGCTCACTCCTCTGCGCATCCGGGGCAGAAAAGCCCAGTTCTAACAGGGTCTCTTTCCAGAACAGCAGCATATCGCGGTAGAGTTCGGGGTCATCTCGCCAGATGCTTTGCGCCCCCATACCCCGCATCATGCACAAGGTGGCATTCAGGGCGACGCGATTCTGATGTGACGTGTGCTTGGCGCTGGCGACTAACTGCTCCCAAATCTGCTCCAAAGAGTCATTGAAATTGGCTGCCAGCGGCACTAACACTTTCATTATGTCGGGGTCGGTACGCGCGTTAGTGAGGTATTCAAGGGTCACCATATAAAGGTCACCCTTGAAGTGCTCATGCAGTGCTTTCAGTAAGTTGTCAAAGTTAAGCTCGCCTGCTTTAACCTTCACGGCCATCTCTCTTACGCTTTCGACTTCGCGACTCAGCAAGTCCTCAAGCGCCGCCTGCATCAATAATGTCTTGGAAGGATAGTGGTGAACTAAAGCGCCACGGGAAACGCCCGCCAGACGTGCGACATCCACGGTTGAAGTGGCACGAATGCCCTTCTCGAGAATGCACTCGATAGTCGCTTGCGTCACCCGAGCCTGGGTTTGGCGTGAGCGTTCTTCTTGATTCTGTCGCTTCGTCATAGCGAACCCTTATTTGGCCTAGGCCGCCTCAATGCGGCGGCCTCAGTGTTGCAGCGTTAATAAATTCCGTAGTCAGCAGGAAGCTTATTGTAGATCTCTTCCATGGCCAGTTCGGCCAGGGCCTCTTCGTCTTCGCGATCAACTTCGCTGATTAAGGCATCCCACTTTTCGTAGGTCGCGATAAAATCATCAATCAGCGCCTCGGGGTCTTCAACGCCATACTCATCGCGGGCCTTATCGTAGACATTGGCCAAGGCCTCATCGCGGAAAGCCTCCACGGAAGCCATCAGATCCTCTTCGGGCTCGTAGATGTTGTTGCCATGAGAAGCGGCTTCTTCCAGTGCGGCTTCAGAAGCGCCCAGATACTGGACAATCATGCGGGTCATTGCCTTGGCAGTCGCTTCTTTGAAGACATCACGTTCCTCATCGTTGAGGCTAGCCCAGAAGCCCGAATTGAAGCCCCACTGAGGGCCAGACCAATACATGCCGGTAGGCAGCAGCGTGGTGTGCTCGGCAACCTCCCACAATGACCGGTCAATCAAGTCGTTAGCCGCATTAGAGGCACAGTCCAACGAGCCACGATCGAGGCCGCTATACATCTCACTGGAAGGCACATTGACGGGCGTTCCCCCGGCTTGCTCGACCCAGGCGGAAACAGTCGAGCCAGCCGTACGAATACGTTTACCGCGTAGCTCTTCCAGGTTTCGGACTGGCTCGCGGCAGAACAGCACATAGGAAGGCGTGTTATAGGCGCCCAGGTAGACAATATCCAGCTCCTCCCACTCGGCTAGCTGAGTGGGATTATTAAGGCTGAAGTCTGTCACCGCCAGTATGCCAATCAGCGGGTCATCATAGTTAAACCCCAATTCCTGCACGGCATTCGCGACCGGCATTTCAGAAGGCGTGTAGATAGCCGCATGGTGAGCAACCTGAACCACGTTATCCTGGATACCCTGCAGGTTAGCCCGTGGTGCCAGCAGTACGGTGCCGGTATAAACCTCGGGTTGCAGTTCGCCGTTCGAGAGTTCCTTGACCATTTCTGCCCACTCGATGTAACCGTAACGGGAGTGGGGATGTTGTTGGTCGTAGAACGAATTGGCAATAAAGGAAGTTGCGGCATGGGCCGAAGAAGCAACAACAGGCAAGACCAGCGCTCCAACGGCGAGTGTCAGCGTATTACGAGTGAAGTTCATATAGTTTCCTGGGCCGATTTAATCGGCTGTTTTTTTCTGTTGTATTGTTTCATCTTGTTGACACGTCACCAGCTGTGGCGCGTGTACATAATTCAATCTAGACTTCAAATAATAAAAAAACAAGCAGGTCTGTTTGTTTTTGATACGGCCTGCTTCGCATAGAAAGGTTAAGCAATGAAAATAAAAGAAAATCCTACTCGGCTGGATATTGCGGGTACCTGGCGAGGGATTCGCATGATGCTGCCTTTAGCGGTTTTTACGATCGCGTTTGGATTGGCGTTTGGCGTAGCCGCCGTGCACCAAGGGTTGGCCGGCTGGGAAGCGATGCTAATGAGCCTGTTTGTCTTCGCGGCTCCATCGCAATTTGCTGCCCTAGAGATGTGGCATTCGCCTCTGCCACTGCTTGCTCTGGCAGCGGTCACACTCGCGATTCATACCCGGCATATGCTAATGAGTGCGGCGCTCTATCCCTGGCTCAAGGCGTTACCTCAACGCCAGCAATTCGCTATGGTGATACTGCTAACCGACTCCAACTGGGCAATGGCGCTGGGCGAGTATCAGCGCGGTGAGCGAAACTTGGGCATTCTTCTAGGTGGTGGGATCGCGTTGTGGGGCGCCTGGGTCGTCGGCACGGCGGTAGGGTTAGCCTTTGGCGGAGGCATTACCGAGCCTGAACGCTTCGGCCTTGATGTGATCATGCTGTGCTTTCTGCTGATGATCGTTGTTGGTGGAAACCCAAGAGCGGCAATGGCCCTACCCTGGCTGGCAGCAGCGGCTAGTGCATTAATGGCGTACTGGTGGTTGCCGCCTTACCTACATGTGATGGTGGGTGCCATTACCGGTGGCGTGGTGGCCGTATTGTTGCCTGGACGCTGGTTCAGGGAAAGCGCCTCATGATCCCATCGCCCGTATGGCAGTCGTTGATAGCCATCACGCTAATGGTGGTAATTGCTTATGGCTCCAGAGTGCTGGGGCTGCTAATCATGTCACGTGTGCCGCTAGGCCCACGCGTTAGGCGATTCGTCGATGCCATGTCTAGCTCAGTCCTGATTGCCGTCATTACGCCTATTATCGTGCATGGTGACGGTGGCGTTCGGCTCGCGGCCATTGCGGCGGGTACGGTGGCGGTAGTGATGAGGAATCCGTTGGTATCGATTGCAATGGGCATGCTTTGTGCTGCGGGTTGGCGGTGGTGGGTTGGGTAATATTGGGGGACTTGAAAGTTTTAGACGTGCGCAGGGCGTAACTAGAATCAGATATACCGCAGCTCCAGGGACTAATTACTCCCTGCTTTTGAAATAGGTAAATATAGAAATGGTGGGCCCAGTAGGACTTGAACCTACGACCAAGGGATTATGAGTTCGCTTTTAAAACAATAAGTTACTGACACACAAGGAAAAGCAACCGTAATCGAGCGAAAGGTACAGTTCTTTGGAATCAGTAGCTTAGCGAAGTTTGAGGGTACCATACGAAGCTGGTGTGTGTACCGCTGGTGTACTGAAATTACACGCCTATCGTCAACTCAAATTATGTCCTTGTTCATCACCAGAGCCTAACTCGGCTCGGAGTTCACTTGCCAGATGGCTCGCCAAATCAGCCAATCCCTCTAGCCGGGACAACTTGTCTATCAGAGCAGCATCTTGCTTGTTTTTATCAGTTTCTCCCGCTTCGTTGTTTCCTAAGATCAACTTCACGATTGGCCTCTCGGCTCCTTCTTCTGCGCCGGCCTGGCGAGCTAGCTCAACCCAAGGCTCAGCTTTAGAAGCTGCCTGATGTGACGCAGAGCGCAGTGCGAACTGGATTAGTAAGCGAGCTGTGTAGTCTATCCCCATCGCGAGATCGAGCCACTGCTTGGTTTCTTCGTCTACATCCGCAGTCGCTGCCTCTCGAAGTGCTTGGGGATAGTAACGGTAATCGGTTTGTTCCACATCCAGAGATGCGAGCACCCTTAGCACCGGTTCAAGCTCTCCCAATGGTCGAAGATGCCTTGGAATGGTATCTCGATATTTCCATAGCTCTAGAATTGCCTTCGCACAGTCAACATGAGCCTTTTCTTTGGCCTCAGCAGGGGCCTTTTCGGCCATATCAATCCGCTGTGCTAAATAATGAGCCATCCAAGATGCCAAAAGGTCATCTTTAAAATCAAGCTGATCAACCAACTTTTTACCAAGTTCTAATACAGCTTTAGAGCGCGTGAGGGACACCATCTTCCTCCATCAGATAATAGCGAGCATACGGCTGTGGATATCGACCAAACTCATCATTTCCTCTGTCGTGCCGAGGTGGCCGACGTCGAATCTCAACGCTCAGAATAAGACAATAATCAGGGTGTGCATTGAGAAGTCGCTTTAGAAAACCTCTATTGCCGCTGAGCCTCCAACCTGGGATTGTCTCCATCTCTTGCCCATATCCCTGAGTGCGGGTCCATGTCTCACTGCGAAGCAAACATTCAATCCCACTTCGCCAGGTACGGCCATCCTCTGACGCAACCAACCCCATCTTCTTAATCTCATCATCAGAAGGCCTAGGTCCAGGAAAGTGTAAGCTCTTAGCCCATGGATCACCTTCGTCTAGCCTAGCTGGGTCACTCTCGTCCGTTACCCAGGCCTTAAGCTTCAGGATTCCAGCTTCCATATCTTCGCTGAATCTAGCGTTGGGAAGGGTAAAATGACCTAGCTCAGGTGCTGTTTGAAGAGCCGCTACCAGCGCCTCAGCTCCGACTCGAGAAGTCAGCGCACTGCCGACGGAAACCGTCTCATAATAACCATCCTCGCCTCCATTCCAGTGCCCCTTGAGAACAGTCATGCTATCTTCAGTCACTAGCATTTGATCAAGATAGTCTGCCGTTACGCTCCAGCACCATAGCTTGTCGTTGTAGCCTTCAGGTGACGGGGGCTCCTTGACGAGCCGAGGATCTCGTTGATCGGCAAGCCATTTTCCATCGGCGCGGGTCAGAAGATAACTCGACAGCCAATCGCGAAACTCATCTATAGATTCGTCAGCTTGGCGTCGCACAGGCTGTTCTTTCAGTAGAGCCGCAGCCACTAGCATCATGGCGTGATACCCATGGTAAGCGCATAAGTCATCTGTTGTAGGCAGGCTACCGTGCGCGTGAGATGTTTCTCTGTCACCGAAAATTCTCCTCAGCAAACGAGAGTCTTCCTGCCATCTACTCCCACCATTCCAGCCCATATGTTCCCCTAGGGCATGACGTGCACGTCTCTCGATAGCCTCCTGACTGAGGCCGAATGCTCGCCCAAGGGGGGCAAACCAGTACGGGCCAATGTCCATGCCAAAGTAATACTTCTCGTCATCGCTGAGTGCTTCATCGACTTTGAATGCTTTGTCCTCAATAGGATCCAGCCAGCCATTAAAAACCTTCTCTGGCAAAATAGGCCAGTTAACAGTATCAAGATCATCGAACTCGTTAGCATCCAACTCACCAGCGACCATCAAGGTTCGAAGCGCCTGACTTGCGAGCTCCCGTATCAAGACATGCTCTTCACGCAGCCAAAATCGTAGAAATGGCACAGACGACCTTAGGGCCGATGCATTTTCAAGTCCACCACGTGCAAGACCGATTAGAAGCCATTGTCGCGCGTGCCAAACATAGAACGGTAATTCTTGATCAATAAAGGGAAGCGGTACATCGGTATTCGCCCAGTCGATGAGCACCTTTAGAAACTCGGCCCAGTCCAGTTCAACCATAGACCTTACTACGTGTGCGCATTGCCAACGCTCTGAAACTATCGGTGAACCTAACCCCACCCAGATGTAGCCAGCTAAGGAGGAAATCAAGGACTGAGGCGGTTGCAGCTCAGTACGCCAGGGCCCGTTACCATCCTCCAACCGAAGCATATCCTCAAGAAGGTCCATTCCAAAGTTCAGTGCTTCATCAGCCTGTTCCGGTGAGAGACAGGATACGAGAGGATCAACCAACTGGAAGAAGTCGCCCGCACTTAGGACATCCACCTGTAAAGCGAACCCCTCGAGAGTGGCTTGGACCACATCCTGATCGGCCACAAGACCATCTTTGTGGAGCTTCTCAAACGGTATCAGGACGCCCCATCCGCGCCGTTGGACTCGCTCAGGCTCGCGACGGCATACTGATAGCACCGCATCTCGCACGGCCTTCTGGAAAGACAACTGCTTCAGTGGCTGCGAGAGTATTGTATCCAGCAAATATCGCAATTTAAATATTCCGAAATCTGGCGAGGCGGCGATGGCGTGAACCAGTTCAGGTTCCCTGCCAATCCTCACTCGTGCGAATGCTTCTTGGAAGAAAGCGTTGAATTCGTACGGAGGATCATAGGTACTGATAGCAGCATAGGCCGATTGGAGTGAGTCAGCATCGGCCAAATCGATTCCTTGGAAGATGGTGTCCCAGTCAGGTGAGCGTCGCTCCTTCGCCACGGGGGAATGGCAAGGCTTCGATATATCCTTTTCATTCGTTGAGTCGCCATTGTGTGTGGCAGCAAGAAGGCGGTGGATGTCGGGAAATTTGAGATCATATGTTTTACTCAACTCACTGAGTTCGAGCAAGGTCTCGCATCTCAATGGCTGCACCCGAATGTAGCGATAGGAGATATGGGCAGACACGTAACGCCGAACAGAATCGACTTCCTCCGCAACAACACGCTTCAAGTCCGATAAACGATCCCAACCGGCCTCAATCCCCCCGAAGGCTATGGGCGTTATAACCGGAAGGCTGCCTTGTGCCATGAGGCGGTAGATTACGAGTGGCAGCAGGCGCTCTGGATCACCGAATCTGCGATCGCGCCACTGACTGAGGATAGATAAAGCCGAGGATGCACAGAGGTCAGTCAAGGCTTCAGCAGTGCCGTCCCAGTCGAAGTGCTTGTCACGTGTTACATACTCATATGTGAGCTCTGCAACGCGTGATAGTCGGTAGGCTGTCCGTGGCCGGGGATTATTATGCTCTCCTGCAGCTTTGGCAAGATGTAAGAATGCCGCCCAACGATGAAGGTTCTCATCACCGATACGACTTGCAATATCAACTGCGCGATCAAAAAAGACCCCGGCCTCGGCTAGACTCACCGCCAAGATTGCGCGTGCGAGTTTGAGATACGATTCAGCGCGCGACTCTGCGTCCTCTCGTACAGCCTCCAGTGCTTGGTAAGCCTCTGCCGCGAAATCCAATGCCAATGACTCGAACCCCTCTGCACGAGCAGCCATGCGGCACAAAGCTATCAAGGTATCTGGCCAAAGCGGATCTTTTTGTTGAGATAGCCATGACTTAAATGATTCTAATTCTGGAGCCTTGGCGACACCAGCATCCCGCAAGAGTCTTAACCATTCTAGCGCAACAGCCTGCCGCAGACTTTGGTCTTGCCGATACATTCGGGATGCTGAGGCGTTACTCTGATTAAGAGCTTCCGCGATTGCAATAGACCAATCTGAAGGGAAGCGATCACAGATGATCTCAGCGGAGAGCACAACCCAAGGCAAGAGGCCGCCGACTTCCTGCTGGAAGATATCGGCATCTCGGCTGCGCCCATACTGATTCCGCGAGTCCAGTTGCTCACGCACCTCAGAGGGCGCAACATCGATCAGGGCGAGTCTTTCCCCCCGTAGAGCGGCTTCAAGAGCGTAGGCACGGAGCATCGGTGCACGATCAAACCCGAAACGACTAGCCAAGTCCGCGGGAGGTTCAGGAGGAAGGTAACGTTGAATAATCGCTACCCATACACTCGGCTCTGGCGGTAGCACACGTAAGGCGAGTTCCACTGCGGATCGGACGGCGTAAAGAACCGTCCATTTTTCGTTCCACTCTTGATATTCATGCAGCTTAACACGCCGATCACCGAGCAGCCGCAGCAGCCGCATCAAAGGTTTTGTGGTGATTCGGTGGCCCACTACACTTGATTCGCTGATAAGTCCCAAAAGCAGCCACACATCATTCCCGCTAGACTCAGCAAGAACATTAAGTTGCTCATATTGCCCCAAATCGATAAGTCTTCGCCCCAAGCGGCGTCCCACATCGAAAGCAAAATGTCGAGGTCTCCACCTTCTCACAAATTGGGCTGCCGCCTCGCCTCCCCGCAGACGCAGTATTGCTAGAGTAAGCTCTACCCTGTCCTCATGACTTACATTTTCCTGTTCACGTTCCTCTTGGGGCAGGCGGGCCCAAGCCTCCAGCCAATCCATGGCCATACGGAGCCGGCTAAATGCAACTGCAGAAAACTCATCGCGTCCGGAGAGAAGGCCTGCATCATAGGCATGACGAGAGCCCATCCAACCCGAACTGAAAACTCTCTGTGAAACAATCTCCTCAATACGATCTGGAGCCATAAGCTGGGCCACTAGATCAGTGTTCTCTTGAATGAGATTATTCTGGCGTTGTTCCCCAGCACACTCCGCGCCACACTTTAGGGCAAGTTTCGCCGCTGCTACATAGCGCCTCTGTTGAAGGCAGGCTTTCAAAGCGAAAGTTAGTCGCTGTAGCTCGACATCCCGCTTTTCAAGTGGATTTACAGTAGGAAGCCTCTCTCCAGAAAGGGCCAGCTCTACCAGTTCATCCATCCTCCCAGCTTCCAAGAGTAGCTGCGGTAGCATTGCCGCGGCGTAGGAACTCTGTGCAGCGAGCGGCCGCAAACATTCAAGAAAATGAGTAAGTGCTGTCGCATCGGGCTTAAACCGCTCACGAAACCAAGTTTCGCTTGGCTCGTCGCGAAAATGGAGACTATCGCCTTTTACCAGTAACGGGCGGCTTAGCCCTAGAGCAAAGCTTCGGACAGCGCTCTCAGAGGTCTGGGATAGTTTTGCTAGAACAGTGACTGGTACCAAGGGACGAAGAATTGCAAGCCCTTGGCAGATTACGTCAATCTGTGATGCTTCAACGCTCCCTTCTAGGTCACGCAGTCGTGCAACTTCGACTTCGAGTAATTCGCCGATCGTACGATCTACCGTTGTCGGTTCAGGCCCAAGCCGCCTAAGCATTTCCTGCAGTGGTAAGCCTTGAGAAATCACCAATGCCTGGACGCGCGGGTTCGAACTGCTGAGAATAGCAAATTCTGCAACGTCATGACCGGTCGCTGCAGGATAGAATCTACGAAGATGGTGTGCGCTTTCGTTCTCGCTAAAGGGACGAAGCTCTATCTCATGCGCTTCAGGCGATGCACCAAGACGCGAACGACGATGTGTCCGGCAAGTAAATGCCAGACGAATCCCATCTGGCAGCGGAATCCGAATAAGGTCTCTAACAAAGCTTGATGGCTCTCCTTGTTCCTCAGCAGCCATTTCTGCATTATCGGCGGCATCAATAATCAAGCAAAGGAGTGCTTCGGGAGCGCTCGCCCGCAACAGCTCAACTGCTTGTTTTAGGCGGTGCAAGAAAGCACGCATATACTGCTTTGTGTCGGCATAGGCGGTCGGTATCAGCGGATGACACAGACCCTGAGCAGCTAGTTCATTAGCTATCTGTACTAGAGCATCACGGTGTCGATGCCGAAAATTAATTGAGCTGCGATATAGACCATCGCCGAAGCAATCATAGAGAACGGCCTCAGAGCCAATCGGCATCGATGCCACCAATCGAGCGGCAAGCACAGATTTTCCCACGCCGCCATCTGCATGGATAACGATGGGATGCTCGGCAGCAAGAAGAGCCTGAAGAATCTCCTGCTCCTGTTCACGAGGCAAGGTACCCGCCTGGTCTGAGATTAGGCAAGGCGCAGGTTGTAACTGTTCCTCGGATGCCTTTAGCGCGCGCAGGACATCGTGGCGGTGGATCGATGGATCTGATTCAAACTCTGTTGTTGCCTTGCGAGTGATGAGATCTTTCAACTGGATTGGAGCGTCATAGTCCGCATCTGGCAGGTAAGCGCTGATATCATAGGCTAATAAATGACGCTGTTCCCAGAGAGCTCCCTCGCCACCCTTCGTGAAGAAAAGTTTGAAAAATTGCGCTGCCTGAGTTTTATCGATCCCAGCGTATTCGATAAGCACTTTATGTAGATTCGGATGTTGAGCTGCATTCCCTGACGCGAGGTCTGCTAAGGCTTCCCTGACCTTGGTTTCGATCGGGCGATTTGTTATGAACTCAAACCGAAACCGCTGTATCACATCTGCATCATTAAAGCGCTCCACAAGCTGCACGTAACGTTCAGCGAAGCCCTTAATTGTTTTTTTCAGTCCGCTTGCCGTCCAAGGCTCATTAGCAGCTCGCGTGGAATGTTTGAGTTGGATATAACGGATAAGCCGAGCTTTATGAAGACTTTCTGCACCAAAATACAAACCAACATCAATAAGCTGTTCACCAGCTTCAATCTCGTCACTTTCGTCCTCTTTCGCCGAAGCACCCTCAATGGTTATAGCAACGAGATCAGTCTGCCCGGGGAGGAGTTTAAGACATTGACGAGCAGCCCAGTGGTAATGAAATTGATCGCCATCCCGGCTCGGTCGGACTAATTCATGCCCAGACATCAAACGTCTCCCCACACATTAAAATCATAGTGAATAGCATAACGACAGATTGACATCTTAGTAGGATAACCACATCTGTTTAGATAGAAAGCAGCCATGATATTTATTCATCCAACATATAGATTTTGCGGAAATCCATCTCGATTCGACCTCTCCAACAGCAACTTGAGTATCAACAGCGAAAACTGCCTACCCGTTTCCTTATCCTCTAGCAACGGTATGCTGAGTTTCTCGTAGTGGCTGAGATCGCCGAGCACGGCGTGGTACCCCTCTTCGGGAATAGGCCGTGCGTCACAGGTCTTCGCTGTGGCTGCCAACCTGGGCCATCATTGCCTCGTCACGCTCGTTGCGATCGGCGATGCCGTTGGCGAATTGCAGCTTGTCGTCGTCACCGGCCTCGGCGCCGCAGAGGTCGTTGAGCCGAACGATTATCTCGGCCAAGCGCTGCTTCTCGGGGTCATGGGGCTTACCTGAGCCCACCTCGCTGACGGCCCCTACCTTAAGGTCGTAGCCGCCGGCCATGCTGGCCCTTCGACCATAGGCCGTCATGGCCTCGATAATGTCCCGCTGGAACTGAGCTTCCCAGCTGTCCACCATGCCCCCTACGCGTAGCGTAATTATGCGTAACAGCCTAGCGCTGCAAGGATATAAGGAGAAGTCTATTAGGCTGTTAATCCGCCAGGGCACACCGCATCATTGTCGAAGCCTGCCCAAGGCCAGCTCCAACAGCTCTAGTGACTGACGGTGCTTGTCAGCCCCCATCTTCAGGATATTGGCGAGCTTCCAGCGCACAGCAGGCAGCCGTTCGACGCCCGGCAGCGGGAGCAGCGCCCAATCAGGCGCTCCCTGCTTAAAAGACAGCAGGAAGCGAACGTCTTCATCCGTCATCAGCTGACCCAGCCGCGACAGTAGCTCATCGCGGGCGCTCTCCAGTTCCTGCAATGGCAGGTCACCCCTGGCCATCCCGACAAACTCCTGCCGGTAAACGTCATCCAGTGGTTTCAGCCTAGGATTAATCACTTCGTTCAAGGGCCTGGGATGCCCCAGCAGATAGACCAGGAAGCCTTCAAACACGCTGCGATCCAAGCCGCCCTGGTTCAGAAGCAGCTTCACATCGAAAAGGTCACGGGGGTGCTGGCGATCCAGCGCGGCGCAGATCTTGCCGCCATAGAGATCCGGCAGTGACACCACCCGCACCGCAGCGAAGCCGTAATCGTCCTCTACTGCTTCAACTACATCGCGCTCCTGAGGCGGGTGCAGGGTGCCTCGCAGTACCGGCGATACTTCCACCTTCACCTGGCTACGCCCTCGGCGCACCAGGATCCTCAGCTCGTCTCGGCGGTTATCCTGAAGTTCGGCCCGCACGTCTGGCAGCCGAGCGCTGAAGGCCTGTGCGAGGCGCTGCAGCGCCTCGCGGCAGCGTCGCAATGCCTCGTCACGGGGCTCCAGCGGCAGGTAGGCCAAGTCGATATCGACCGATAAACGGGGTAATGGCTGTACGAAGAGGTTGATGGCCGTACCGCCCTTCAGGGCAAAGCACGGCTCGTCATTGAGAAAAGGCAGCAGTGATACCAACAGGCTGACCTGTTCGTGGTAGCGAGCGTCAATCGACATGCTGGAACGCCTCCGGCACCGTTACCTGATACTCCATGTCCAGCTTGCCGCCTTGGCAAAGTTGCCGCTTACCTTTGCCGAGATCTAGTCGGCGAGGTTCCAGGCGACCGTACCAGGCATGCCCAGCGTGTCGAGCCAGCACCAGGAAGGCCCGCTTGGTTCTCACCGAACGGCACCCCTCCAGCAATGCCTGCAGCCGGCGCGGACGCAGCGTATTGAGCCCGACGAAGGTGTCGACCAGCTCACTACTGAACAGCAACTCATTCGACGTAACGGCGATCCACTCCAGGACGGCTCGCTCTGGGGTCGATACCTGCAAGCTGAAGGCCCTGCCATCCGGCGCGTAGTCCGTAAAGCTGCCGGGAAGCTGCGCTGGCAGGCCCTTTTCAGAGTGGAGCACCATCCGCCCTGCCCACTCGGCATCATTCAACCACCGGGGCAGCCGAGCGGCCTCCTTGCCATACAGGTACGTCGTGCTCTCCCCCATGGGTAGATAGTGGGCAAAACCATGCAGTGCCAGGGCCGTCTGACCACCCGGCCAAAGCGGTGGTAAGCCCGTGTGGTCGCTCGCCTGCAGGGCGAAGACAGCGCTCTCCCAGGTAAGAGGCTCCCCCGCTTGGCAGTAGGCACCGTGCCCCACGCGTTGCAGCCAGCCACTGCTGGCCAGCTTACGCGCCTGATCAGATGTGACGCCGTGTGACGCCAGCCAAGCGGTCGTCACGACCGCGCCATACGGGATTTTGTGCAGCAATTGGTTTATTTTCACGTGAAAAAGCGGCCTTAAATTCCGTCTTTAGAGTAAATAATAAACCACGTTAGTTTATCTTCAAGCTCAAAATCGCCATTCAAGGCCGCTTTTATGACAGAAATTAAACCGGAGGCTGAGTCTCCGCTCCTGCTTAAGCCCAAATTTAGCGGGAGGAAGCTTGAGGGACGAAGCCAGGCAGAGAAGGCCGCTACAGGGGACAAAGCGGCCACACATCACGTCAACCCTGATAGTGCGTGTACTTTTTCGCACTTCCCTTCACTTGGTCGGCGGGATATTTCTCCGCATTCTTCTCCATCTTCGCCCGGCATGCCGCTTCAATATCCAAGTCCAGCTTGCCCGCCAGCCGAATCAGATAGAGCTGAACATCGGCAATTTCGTCGCGCACGGCAGCCAGTTGCTGCTCATCCAGCTCCCTGGACTGCGCCTCGGTCAGCCACTGAAAGCACTCCTGCAGCTCTGCTGCCTCCACCGTCAACGCCATGGCCAGGTTCTTGGGCGAGTGGAACTGATCCCAGTCACGCTCGGTGACGAACTGATCCATTGCGTCACGGAGTTGCTTGAACGGGTCTGACATCTTGGGCTCACCTGGTTCTGCGGTATCGGATAGCGGTGAGTATGCCTGCTCTGTCGCCCGCTATCCAGCCAGCATCGGTATAGGCGACCATCCGGCCGCCCACTCGCTCACAGCACAGAAAGGAATTCGCCGATGACCTTCAGGTCTTCAAGCTCGTCCTCGAGCACGATGTCCTTATAGCCGAAGGCGTTGGTCTGGGGCTTGAGCACGATGCGATGGTTTACGAACTCTCCGTATTCCTCGATCTTCTCGCTCTGGTACAGCTTTACCGTAAAGCTGCCGCCATGATCCGGGTCCTCGATGGCGCGATGCTGCACCACAACGACTTTGCCCTGCCGCGTGCCGCCTGGGTTGGCACGAAACAGGCACCAGGCACCATTGGGGATGCGCCGATTCATCGACTCCCCAACCACCCGGCTGACGAACAGGTCGGGGCTCGCGCGCATGAAGTCCGGCAGCTCGACCCAGTGCTCGGCGTCGGCGATTTGCATCTCGCTGAACTCACCGGCGGCGATGCTCAAATCGTACACGGGCACATGGCGCTCGAACGGATCGGCCTCTTCGCGCACGACGACGGGAAGGTCCAAGCCTTCCAGCCCATTGGAATTACTTGCCTCAACTGGTTGCTCGCTCAATGCTTGCGCTTGAACGAAAGCCGCGAAGTATTCACGGGTTTCGGGATCCGTGGCATAGACGTAGCAGCCCTTCTGCCCCCGCGTCATCAGTGTACGGTAGGTATTCTTGATGATCTGATCCGCCAGGGCGCGTGCATGCTCGGGCTCTTCCCTGAGCAGCTTCTTGTAGCCATGCACAGAACGGTCCTGCCCTGCGCGCTCGCGTGCGTCGGTCACCGCGCGCCCGTCACGAATCACGAAGTCATCGCCGATGATGACGCCCACATAGTCGAACTCGAGCCCCTGGCAAGTGTGAATGCAGCCGACCTGCTCGACGGAGGTATCGGCAATGGCCCACAGCATGCCGTCATCATCAAGGTTCCACTGGGCGGCAAAGCCATGCTCGGGAAAAACGATATCCATGGCTTGCTTGTCTTTCTTGCTCGCCCAGGGCCAGCAGTAGCCCGCTACCATCCGGGCCTTGTTGGCCTTGCGATTCTTGTCGAGGATGGCCGCTTTCAACGCGCTCGGGTCATCGAATACCTGAAAGTCGTAATCGATGCCTTCCAGATCCGTATTGGCCGTCGTGCGAACCTGAAGCGCATAGTCGAGCCATGCAAGATAGCCATCGGATCCGTTACAGCGAAATTGTGAAGCCAGCTCCAGTTCCTGAATCTCGGCACCGGCATCGCGAGCTCGACGTTTGATCTCCTCGACCGTGCCTACATCCTTGAGGGTCACCCGCTGTGCTTCGTCAATGAAGAACACCGAGAGCCGCGACGCTTTGATGATCTCCTTGATCTGGCTTTCGCCCAGGTTCTGGTACATACCCGACTTCTCGTTAAGGCGGTGAGCCTCGTCGACGATCAAGGCGTGAAAGGTGTCTGCCTGCGTATCGACATAGCTTCCGGAACCCTTGAACAGGTTATCGATATGCGTTTTCTTGCGAGTGCCGGTCAGGCGTTTCTTGAAGACTTCGCGCGGCGCCGAGTTACGCGATACGTACTGCGTCATCATCTCGCGCTTCGTCAGCTCCACCAACAGGTTGATGGCCACCACTGACTTACCGGTGCCGGGCCCTCCCTTGACGATCAGGCACTGCTTGTTGCCGTTGGCCGACCGATGCGCAAGATCAAGCGCGGTTTCATAGACCAGCTTCTGCTCGTCGATCATCAGGAACTCGGCGGTGCCCTGCATCATTGAGGCCAGAGCATCCGCCAGGTTCTTGCTTGGCTTGATCACACCGTGCTCGATGCGATACATGATGTCGTTGCTGTCGCCGTACTTGATGTGCTGGCTCAGAAACTTCGAGAGCTTCAAGGCGTCCTGCGAGATGAAGACCGGCGCACGGCTCGTATGGTGGGCATAAAAAGGATCATTGATGGCGTTCCCCTGCTTCATGTTGTGCAGGTAGGCGCAGGGCACCAGGCGGATCGACTCGGAGCGAACCGTCTCGTTGTAGTCCTCGATCAGCGCGCCATAGGACCACGCCTGGTACGACGGATGGTTGGTCTCGCGCACTCCGCCACCCAACTGGGTACGCACGATAGCGTCCTTCTTCGTCACCTCGACGGACTGCCACTGTTTAAGTTCCACGATGACCGCGGCATCGTCCCGCTGGTGGTTCTTGCCGGTCAGGATAAAATCCACGCGGCGATTGGTCAGCGGAATGTTGTACTCGATGGCCACTCCAGCTGAAGCAGGAATGCCCTCGTCGAGCAGAACGCTCATCATGAAACGAAGGGAGTTCTCCCAGGATGTCACCTCACTGCGAGGCGAGTTGCGGCTCAGCTTTCGAGACACCTCGTTCTCTATTATGTCGCTAATGGCGTTTGCACGTACGGCATCGATGAATTGCTGTTTAGTGGAGCTATAGACCAGCATCGGCCAGACATTCCTTATGTGTTCAACAGAAGCATGCACGAAAGCTTTGTGAAATCCATTAGCGCGCACGAATTTCAACAAGATAACGCGATGATAGCGACACTAATAGAGAGGCGAGTAAAAATTAAAAGAGGAAGGTAAAGCTGGGAGTTATACTGCGGCAGCGACATAAAAGGCTTCAAAAAGCCAATAACTTACTGACAGAAAGAGGGGAATTGGTGGGCCCAGTAGGACTTGAACCTACGACCAAGGGATTATGAGTCCCCTGCTCTAACCAACTGAGCTATAGGCCCGAAAAGCGTGCATATCATAGCGAATGTGGCCGGGTGAGGCTAGCCCCTTTGCGCTATCTTGATGTCATTACGGCACTTTATGTGGATTGGGCAGTCTGGTGAGTAGTTCTTTATGCGGAGACGCGCTGTGAAAGCATTGGTTGCTCTATTCCCCTTATTGTTGGCGCTGCCCGTACACGCTGATTGGCAGCTTGATCCTGGCCAGTCGCGGGTGCAGGCGTCGATTACTCAGTTGAACGGCGAAACACCGCAAACTCATCACCACCAAGTGCGCGATCTGCAGGGCGATATCTCCAGCGATGGCACCCTGCGCTTGCCGTTAAAACTTAGCCAAACGGATGTGTTGGAACGCTTTGGTGAGCTGCCACCGTGGATAGGTTTGCTGGCGAACACCACCTTGGTGACGCTAGAGGCGCAAATGCCGCCAGAGCGGTTGGACGGTTTGGATATTGGCGAATCACTGGTGGAGACGCTGACCTTTAGCGTTCAATCAGACATGGTAAACCAACAGGAATCCGTGCCGCTGCGGTTTACCCGCGAAGGCCTGGATGAGATACGCGTGACACACGCGGAGCCCATGGCGATGGACGGCCGAGCGCTGATGGCCAACACCACGGTGCGCACCGTGATGTCGTTACTGGGCTACCAGGAGATTGACGAGCATGTGCCCGTCACTCTCAATGCACTCCTGGTTAATAGGTAATAGTTAATCGGTAGTCGTTAAAGGCTACTAACTGCTTCCACATCCCCCGCCTGGGCTTCGCCGGTTTGTACCCGCCACTGGGCAGCGTAGTGGCCGTTAGCTGCCAAAAGACTGGAATGGGTGCCCCGCTCGGCCACTTGGCCTTTCTCAATCACCACGATCTCATCGGCATGCACGATGGTCGAAAGCCGATGAGCAATCATAATCACCGTGCGGCCATGGGCGATGCGCTTAAGCGAGCGCTGAATGGCCGCTTCGGTTTCGTTGTCCACTGCGCTGGTGGCTTCATCCAGCACCAAAATAGGCGGGTCTTTAAGTAGCGCCCGCGCTAAAGAAAGCCGCTGGCGTTGGCCGCCGGAAAGCCGCACGCCCCGCTCCCCTACCGGCGTATCCAATCCTTGGGGCAGCGTTTCGATAAAGCTCCACGCCTCGGCGGTTTTTGCCGCATCGATAATCGCGGCTTCGTCGGCATCGGGCTTACCGTAGGCGATATTGTCGCGAATGCTGCCTTCAAACAGGTAAACATCCTGGCTGACCAGGCCAATCGACTGGCGTAGTGAGTTCATGCTGACGTCGGTAATCGGCTGGCCATCGATGAGTACCCGCCCGTTTTCCGGGTCGTAAAAGCGCAGTAACAGTTTGATCAGGGTCGATTTGCCCGAGCCGGTCGCGCCTACTAATGCCAGAGTGTTGCCTGCCGGTGCGTGCAAATGAATGTTTTCCACGCCAACACCACTGGTAGCGTAGTGAAAGCTCACATTGTCGATGGTCACTTCACCGCGCACCGGCTGAGCGAGCGGGGTGGTGCTATCGTCCTTAACGGTAATCGGCACTTCAAGTAGATCAAGAATCCGCCGAGTGCTGGCCATGGCGCGTTCGAACAGGTCGATCACCTGAGCCAGGCCGGTGAGCGGCCAGAGCAGCCGCTGCGTCAGGAATACCAACACACCGTATGCACCCACATTTAGTGAACCGTTGAGCGCCATCATGCCGCCCACAGTAAAGGTGGCCAGAAAGCCCGCCAAAATCGCCATACGGATCACGGGAATAAACGCGGAGCTAACCTTGATCGCCCTTCTGTTGGCGTCTACATAGGCTTCGCTGGCCTCGCGCAGTCGCTCGGCTTCGCGGTCTTCGCTGGTAAAGCTTTTAATCGTCGCGATGCCGCTTAGATTGTTGGATAAACGGCTGGCTAAATCACCGACTTTTTCACGCACGTCGCTGTAGAGCGGCCCGGCTTTGCGCTGGAAGAAGAACGCACCCCAAATGATCAGCGGAATAGGTGTGAAAGCGAGCAGCGCAATCAGCGGCGAAAGCACAAAGAATACCGCGCCAATCACCACCACCGTCACCACTACCTGAACCATCGCGTTGGCGCCACCGTCCAGAAAGCGCTCAAGCTGATTAACGTCGTCGTTCATGGTGGCCACTAGCTGGCCGGAGCTTCTTGATTCAAAGAACGCCATATCCAGCCGTTGAGCGTGCTCGTAGGTATCCTGGCGCATATCCGCCTGTAAACGTTGGGCTAAGTTGCGCCATAGGATTTGAAACAGGTACTCAAATAGCGACTCCCCTGCCCAGATAACAAACGTCAGCACCGCCAGCATGGTGATCTGCTGTTGAGGCGTTTCAAACCCGAGGCTGGCCACAAAACTCTGCTCTTGGTTGACCACCACATCAATGGCGACACCAATCAGAATCTCTGGAGCAATATCAAACAGCTTATTGATAATCGAACAGGCGGTGGCGGCAATGATGCGCCGACGATAGCCTTTGGCGTAGCGGAGTAGCCGCACCAGGGCTTGAAAGCTCTGATTCTTAGAACGGAGTGGAGAAGGAGCCACGAGCATTCCTTACTGAGGTTGTTGTAGGCCAATTAGGCTTTGTACGAAAACTGCCTGCGCTCGGCCATGCTGCGTTAAAAAACGGCTCGTGCGCGAGTCCGATCAAAATGCTCATTTACACCCCGTAAACTCCGCTTTTTCGCCGTTTTTTGCCTTGCCTGACCTTCGCTCGCCGATTTTTCGTACAAAGCCTAGGTAGGCGCTAGCGTAATGAATTCAATGCTCAGGCTCAACGCGTTAATGCTTGGGGAGTTAAGCTGGCGCCGGGGCGCGGCGCACATTGGCCAACAGCGGGCTGCCGGTATCGGGGTCTAGCAGCAGCGTGCACTCTACTTGATAGAGCGTACGCACTAGATCGGGCGTCACCACCTGAGCGGGCGGCCCTTCCGCCACAATCTTGCCTTCGCGCATGGCGATGAGATGATCAGCGTAGCGGCAGGCGCTGGCGAGATCGTGGAGCACCATCACCACGGTACGGCCATGGTGGGCAAGATGTTTCACCAGTTCGAACACTTCAATCTGGTGGCCCAGATCCAGCGCGGAGGTGGGTTCATCCAGCAACAACAGCGGGGTTTGCTGGGCGATGGTCATGGCGATCCAGGCGCGTTGACGCTGGCCGCCGGAAAGCGCATCAATTGGCCTGTCAGCGAGTTGTTCAAGCCCTGCCGCCGCTAGCGCGTGCTGCACCACGCGTTGGTCTTCTGCTGACCACTGACGCAGCCAGCCTTGGTGGGGCTGGCGACCAAAACGAATCAGCTCGGTCACAGTGAGCCCCTCCGGTGCGACGGCCTCCTGGGGCAGTAGCGCCAGTTGCGTAGCGAGTTGACGGGTGGGCAAGCGCTGGATATCTACGCCATCCAGCAATACAGCACCGCTATCGGGTTTGTGTAAACGAGCAAGCCCGGCCAACAACGTCGATTTTCCGCACCCGTTGGGGCCCACAATGGCGGTGACTTTGCCGCTGGGCAGGGTGATATCCAAGCCATCAATCACCTGCCGGGTGCCATAGCTCATGCCCAGTGCCTGGGTAGCCAGAGAAGGAATTGGCGACGCTGGGAATTGGCTCATGTAAAACTCCGTTGGGGACGCATTAATATCCAAAGTAACCAGGGCCCTCCGACCACGGCGGTAACGATACCCACCGGAATCTCGATCGGCGCCAGCAGCGTACGCCCGGCCAAGTCGGCGAGTACCATGACCAGCGCCCCCGCCAGCGTTGCCGCCAAAACCGGCACGCTACGAGAACTCGACATTGACCGGGCAATCTCCGGGCCAATCAACCCCACCATGCCCACCGGACCTGCCACAGCCACCGCCAACCCCGTCAAGGCGACAGATAGCAGCAGCACTTCCAACCGGCGACGTTTGACGTTCACTCCTAACCCGCTGGCGGTGGCATCCTTGAAACGCAGTAGCGTTAGCGAACGGGCTAACGCCATGGCAGTGGCCAGCCCTAACACCAACCCGAGCATCAGTAATTGCAGTGCGCCGCTGGGGCGGGCATTGAGCGAACCCACCGTCCATGGATAAGCAGCATTGGCGGTATCAATGGCGACTCGCGCCAGCATCAATTGCGTTATCGCGCCAAACACCGCGCCCACGCCAATCCCCGCCACGATAAAGCGATACCCCTGGGTGCCGTTGCCCGCGGCGAGCCCGAAGGTGAGTACCGCTGCGGTGGTTGCCCCTGCTAACGCCATGGCAGGCGGCGCGATGGAAACGCCAAGGCCTACGATGGAGGCCACTGCAAACGCTGTCGCGCCATTATCAATGCCGATAATACCCGGCGTCGCCAAGCGATTGCGGGCCAGGGTTTGCATCAGTATGCCTGCTAACGCGAAGGCCGCCCCGGTACTAGCGGCAGCGGCTAAACGCGGCAAGCGCAGCTCCTGCACTACAAAGCTCGCCATCATATCTGCATTGCCAAACAGCGCCTGCAGCACCGCCATAGGGGCGACCTTAACGCTGCCCAGGCTTAGGTAAATAACGCTGGCAAGCAGTAACGCGCCAAACAGTCCCAGGTTAACGGCCACCGCTCGCTGCTCAAACAAAAGGCTGTTCTGACTGTGCCCGCTTCGCCAGGCGAATCGCCAATAACCTTGCGGTGGCGGTACGTTGTTATTGCCGTCCGCGCGGAACTGGTGTTCCGGGGAGAAAGGCATAGACGAGCTTTTTATCTGCGTGGTTTTCATTAGCGAATTCACAGCATTGGTAGGCGGCGCGCACGAACAACCGCTATCAGTACGGGGGCGCCGCACAGCGCAGTGAGTACGCCCAACGGTAGTTCCGATGGAGCGACCACCACCCGAGAAATGATATCGGCCGCGAGGACGATCAGCGGCCCGATGGGCAGACAAAACCATAGCGTGCGACGAATATCAGGCCCGGCAAAGGCCCGTGCGACAAACGGCACCACCAACCCAACAAAGGCAATGGGCCCGGCGATAGCGGTGGCAGCCCCCACCAACAGCGCCACGCAGGCGATGACCAACCAACGAATGAGATTGGGGTGGTGGCCCAAACCAGAGGCCACTCGTTCGCCTAGCGCCAGGGCAGCTAACGGCCGAGCAATCAGCGCAACCATCACTGACGCGACCAGCATACTGGGCAGCACGGCAAGTAGGTCATCCAAGCGGCGGCCGGCCAAGCTGCCAATCACCCAGAAGCGAATTTCATCAGCGGCACGCTGGTCGTAAAGCAATATCAATGAGGTTAATGAAGCGAGCAGACCAGAGAACGCAGCCCCGGCAAGCACGAGCCGGATGGGGTCGTTACCCACACCGCGAAAGCGCGCCACGCTCAATACGCACGCGCAGCCCACCAGCGCACCTAACTGCGCGACTGAAATGCGTAACGTGGCGGCGCTGGCACCCAGCACTAAGGCCAGCGCCACGGCAAACGCCGCCCCCGCACTAACCCCTAAAAGCCCTGGTTCAGCCAGCGGGTTGCGTGCGACCGCTTGCAACAGGGCGCCAGCGACGCCTAGTGCCATGCCCACCACAATACCAATCAAGGTGCGCGGTGCGCGCAGTTCCCAGACGATGAAGCGTGCTTCACTGTCCTGGGCACCGCTCAGTAGCGCCAGGGCCCTACCCGGGCCAACGCTACCCGCACCGATTAATAGACTAACGAGACTCACCGCCACAAGGGCGGTGAGTAGTAGCAGCATTAGCGTTCGGGGCGTAGCACGCCTAACGTTAGGCGTTGCAAAACGTGGAACCGTCACGGCAACAGCGCTGCCTCTATATCATCAAGAATCGCCTGAGCGGCCAGCGGGCCATTGGCGCTTGTCCATAGCTGACCATCCACCGGCACTACGTGGTCTTGCTGCACCACGTTTAGGCGCGTAAAGGCGCTGCTCTGCTTGGCGGCGTCCACCGCCGCTTGACCATCTTCGTTGAGCGTTGCCAGGAACAGCCAGTCGCCGTCCACTTGGGAAAGGTTTTCCAGGCTCAGTACATCGCTATGCACACCGCGCTCGCCGACCAGGCCAGCGTCCTGAACATCCAGACCCGCTTGGGCTAACAAACCTGCAGAAAAAAGGTTTTCCGACATCACCATGGGGCCACCGGGCATCCAGCGTACCAAGAAGGCACTTCCCCCCACACCGGCCTCTTCCACTGCCTCGGCGACCTCGACGGCGCGTTGCTCAACGGCCTCAATCGCTTCTGCGATGGCAGCTTGGCGATTAAGTGCTTCACCGTAAAGGCGGGCTTCGTCTTTCCAGTTATCCGGTGCCAGTGGCTGGGTCAGTGGCACCACCGTGGGCGCAATACGTGACAGCAGTTGATACTGCTCATCAGAAAGCTGGGCGGGCGCCAAAATCAGATCCGGCTGCTGCGCCAGCACGGCCTCGATATTGATCTCGCGCACCACGCCCATAATAGCAGGCGGGTTTTCACCAAGATGCGCTTCAATGTAGCTTGCCACATTGTCACCACCACGCGTCGTCACAGCGCCTAGCGGGTTGACACCTGCCGCTACGGCAGCGTCCAAAGCGCCTTCGTAAAGTGTTACAACCCGCTTTGGGGTTCCCTCAACGTCTACGTCGCCAAAGGCGGTTTCCAGCGTGCGCGCTTGTGCAGTGCCTACCACTAAGGCACTTAGCAATATGCCCATCATGCCTAAACGCCCGCGTTTAATGAGGGTGGCTACCCTTGGTGTCGTTTGAACCAGCATAAGTTTCTCTCGATACGGTACTTTGACAAGGATAATAACGATTCTCAAAAGCGCTTGCACTACTATTCCATCGAATGGCGTGTTCCATTTCTTGCAACCTCTCCACCACCCCGCTGTTTCAGTTCACGCAACGTAATGTTCCTCAATCATCCCCTCGCGTTTGGGAACTTTTCTTTTTAGACTCCCGCCTTTATTTGATAATTAATATCATTAGCTAATAATTATCGTAACCAAGAGGGAATGACATGCCACGCTTTACTCGCTCTGTTCTGGCTAGCGCCGTCACGCTTGCTGTTACTTCAGGCACAGCCACCGCTCAAGAAGATCAACAGCTGGACAATATCGTTGTCTCGGCCAGCGGGTTTGAACAGGCGATGGTCGATGCCCCCGCCAGCATTTCAGTGATCTCCCGCGAAGAGCTCTCGCGTCAACGGGTTACCAGTATTGCCGATGCCCTGCGCAACGTTGAGGGAGTGGATGTCGGCGGCTCAGTGGGCAAAACCGGTGGTAGTAATATTAGTATCCGTGGCATGCCCAGCGACTACACGCTGATCCTGATTGACGGCCGCCGCCAGAATACCGCTGGCAGCGTGACCCCCAATGGGTTTGGCGAAACCTCCACCAGCTTCTTTCCGCCGGTTTCCAGCATTGAACGCATTGAAGTTATCCGCGGCCCCATGTCGACACTGTATGGCTCTGATGCCATGGGTGGGGTAATCAACATTATTACCCGCCGGGTTGGCCGCGAGTGGACTGGCTCTATCGGGGTCGAAAACACCGTTAACGAAGATCGCGATTTTGGCGATCGTCGCGAGATCAACCTGTATACCAGCGGCCCTTTGGTGGAAGATACCCTTGGCCTTCAACTGCGTGGCCGGGTTTATGAGCGCGATGCTTCTGAACTCACCTACACCGACGGTGACGGCAATCCTATCGAGGTTAGCCAGCGCGGCCCCAGCCCGGTGGAAGGCGATACCTACAACATCGGCGGTAAGCTAACCTGGACGCCCTCTGACAGCCATGACCTGTGGCTGGATGGTGAAGTCAATCGTCAGCGCTACAACAACGATGAGTGCCAGCTAGGCACCCTGGATGGCCGCACCCGCAGCTGCGCGCCTGACCCTGGCAGCGCCACCGGCTATTCGAATGAACTCCGTTTTGAGCGCGAGCAAATCGCCATTGGCCACACCGGACGTTTTGCCTCGGGTACGTTGGAATCCAGCCTGATGCGCAATACCACCGAAACCAAAGGACGCACGATTCCTGGTGATGTGGGCGTTGCTTACGAAGGCTTTCCCAGCATTATCGGCGGTGCGCCGCGGGAGCTGGAAACCACCAATACTGTGCTCGACAGCAAATTCATCATGCCGCTGGGCAACCACATGACCACGCTGGGCCTGCAGTGGTGGGATGCAGAGCTTGACGACGGCTTGGCCGGTGAGACCTTTGCCCAAACCACCTGGTCGCTGTTTGCTGAAGATGAGTGGATGCTGCGGGACGACTTGGCCCTGACCCTAGGCGGCCGTTACGATCACCACGACGCCTTTGGCAGCCAGTTCAGCCCGCGCGGCTACTTGGTGTGGAACACGACGCCCAACTGGACATTAAAAGGCGGCGTGAGCCGCGGCTATAAAACGCCCACGCTTAATGACTTGCACGATGGCATCAACGGCGTCACCGGCCAAGGCACCGTGCTGACCATTGGTAACCCAGATCTTGAGCCTGAAACCAGCACCAGCAGCGAGATCGGCGCCCATTACGATAACCAGCAAGGCTTTACCGCCAGCGCCACACTTTTCCACAACCAGTTTGACGATAAGATTGCCAGTGGCAGCGATATCCTGGTGGAAAACGACCCGCTGATTCCTGACGGCCTGTATAGCCAGGATATCAATATCGATGAAGCGATCACCCAAGGGGTTGAGCTCTCTACTGGCTACCAGTTCGCTCCCGATTGGCGCGTCAACGCCAATTACACCTACACCGATAGCGAACAGAAGAGTGGCGATAACAAGGGCGAGCCGCTGACAGATACCCCGGAACACGCCATTAACGCCACCCTACGCTGGCAGGCAACGGCAAAGCTGGATACTTGGCTCTCAGCTGAGTACCGCAGCGAACGCTACCGTAACCGCGAAAGCGTCCGCGGTGCCCCCTCGTTTGATGATTTGGGCGACTTTAAAGCCTATTCACTGTTTCACTTAGGCGGTAACTATGCGGTCACCAATCAGCTTAATCTGAGCGCGACGATCTATAACCTGTTTGATAAAGATTTTGTCGACTACCGCGCCTACGGCGATGGCACCAGCTTTGGCAATGTGTACGCCAACAGCGAAGAGGGCCGCCGTCTGTGGCTATCCGCCCGCTACGAATTCTAATCGACCTCAGCTCGCTACTGTTTCAATGCTGATTTCTGCCCCGGCCATGCGCTGGGGCTTTTTTGTTGACTACTCTCTCCTTTGCGGACGACCAAAAAAGCGGCTATCGCTGGATAGCCGCTGCTGTATTGCGTATATAACGGGAACCTAGCGTTTAGAAGGCGACGTTGAGACCTAGCCAAACCCGGCGGCCATCTTCCACATAGCCGTACTCGTCGTAGTCAATCGCTTCGTCGAACAGGTTGTAGATACCCGCGTTCAGTTGAGTCGATTCATTTAGCTGGTAGCCAATACCTGCATCTACAAAGGTGTAGGAAGGGGCCACGATTGAGCTTTGCGAAGGGCCGGTAGTCGGTTGGCTCTCTTCGCCGCGGTAGGTCACTTTTGTCCACTGGCTGAGCTTGGCCGAGGCTTGCCAATTCAGCGTGGCCGATACTTGGTGGCGTGGCAGTTGAGTTAGCGGCTCGCCGGCATACTCACCGCTTTTTTGCTCGCTATCAGTAAAGGTGTAACTGGCCGTTAGCGCTAGCGCATCGTTCAGCGGCGCCGTGATACTGACCTCGGCGCCCTGGGTTACGGCTTCATCCACGTTGACGCGGTAAGTCGGGTCGCTACCATAATCGTTAGCGCCATCCGTACAGATATCGATAGGGCAAGCAATACGGGTAATTTTATCTTTGAAATCATTATGGAATAGCGTGATACCGCCGCTCAACCCGGTATCATTAGCATATAACAGCGCCAGCTCTTTATTGAGCGAGGTTTCTGGCTCAAGGTCAGGATTACCGTAAATATTGCCACCACGGCTGACCTGTCCCCAGTCGGGAGTAATCTCGCGCAGGTTAGGCGCTCGATAACCGGTTGAAACGCCGCCTTTCAACGTCCAATCAGGCGTCATATTCCACACGCTGTAAAGACGCGGGCTTAAATGACTACCGTAATTGTCGTCATCATCAACACGTAAACCGCCGGTCAATGCCCAGGAATCGGTAAGCATCCACTCATCTTCAACAAAGAGTGCCCATTGGCTATTCTCAATCTCACTGCGATCAGAACCAGGCAATTGATTCGTCGTACTATCGTCAAGCGACTCTTCCTCGTAGTTAGCGCCTACCGTCACCATATGCATGCCTAGCGGAATGACCGTGCTGGTTTTGGCGGTGGTGTTGGTGATTTCAATATCCCGCGATTTATTTTCGCTGCGCTCACGCTGCAGGTAGGTTTCGCTGGTACCCCAATCGAAGCGGCCACTGTGGGTTAGCGCAACGTGCTGATGGGTATAGTCGTTGAAGCTATCCTCACAACCACCGCGACAGCCCTCTGATGGCGCCGAGTTGCCCACCAGCGATTCGCGCTCCTGCTCCGTGATACCGGCCTCAAACGTGAAGTCGTGGTTTTTTGATGCGGCAAGGCTAAATCGTGCGGTAAGGCTTTGTAGGCTTTTATCTTCATAGCCGTTGAGGATATTGTCTTCATCGCGCTGAGAGGCGCGACCATAGAGCTGAAGACCTAAACGATCCCCTACCAGCGGGCCACTGAGGTAAAAATTAGCCTGACGGCTATCGCCGGAGTCGCTGTCTTCCTGAAGCATGGTGTCGAGTTGCACATTACCGTGCCACTCCTGCGCAACCTTGCGGGTAATCACGTTAATGACCCCGCCGATTGCATCGGAGCCGTAGAGCGTCGACATTGGCCCACGCACTACTTCAATACGCTCAATGGCCTGTAGTGGCGGTAGCCAGTCTTGCTCAAACCCGGCGCTACCGTTGGGACGGGACTCGCGGGAATTCTGCGGGCGCCCATCCACCAAGATAAGCGTGTACTGGGAAGGCATACCACGAATGGAGATATCTTGACCGTTATCCCCAGCGCCCCCGCCAGTAATAATCACACCGGGCACGTCACGCAGCGCATCGGTGACACTTTGATAGTGGCCCCGCTCTAACTCTTCCCGGGAAACCACACTGATAGAGGCAGGCGCATTGGTAATCTGCTGTTCAAACCCCGACGCAGTGACCACCATATCGTCTAAACGGGGTGCTTCTTGTGCCCATAATGCGCTACTGGCAAGGGAAGAGATGGCGCTGGCCAGCAGCGTTCGGCGCAAACAGGGAGACATAACTTCGTCCTTCATAGTGTGTTCAATGTGTGTGAGCAATGTGGGTCAGCATTCGCTCTATTAAATGCGAATTATTAGCATTAATATTTTTACACACTCTTTGCACACTGGGGTGAGACGGTACGTTCAGCATACCGGAACACAAATGCCTATTATTTTCATTCGCACCGAAAAATGGCACAATTAGCGCTCACCCTTTTCCGTGGGCCTGACCATGTATGACTTTGACGAACTTACCGCCTTTGCCGATGTGATGACCACGGGCAGTTTGACTCGCAGCGCTCAAAAGCTCGGATTAGCCAAATCGACCCTTAGCCGCCGTATCAGCCAGCTCGAAACCCGGCTTAACCAGCCACTGCTGCGCCGTCAGGCCAACCGCTTGATTCCTACCGAGGCGGGGTTACTGTTTCACAACTACTGCACCGAGCTTTTGGCAATGGCGGCCCATAGCCAGGAGGCGCTGGCAGAGCTGCGTGAGGAGATTAGCGGCGAAATAACCCTTGAGGTACACGGTGCCCTGGCACGCAGCTGGTTACCCGGCACGATTGATGCCTTCTTAAACCGCCACCCCAAGGTAGAGTTAACGCTACACACCAGGGAAACACCACCCACTAAAATGCACAGCAATAGCGTTCATGTCTGGCTTGGGCCAACGCACGAGTGCGGGCTAAACCAGGAGCGCTTGGGGCATTTAACCCGCGGGCTTTATGCCAGCCCACACTATTTAGCGGCGGCTGGCACGCCTCAACACCCCGACGAACTGAACCAGCACGCCTGGATAGATCTGTTGGGTTCTGCCTCTGATGGGCTGCTGCTCACTCATCAAGAGCATGGCCAGTACGCTTTTAACCCGCCCCGTTCCCGGCTGCGAGTAGACCTTACTGCCCTGCATATTGATGCCATCGCGCGCAGCCAGGGGATCGGGTTGCTCTCACACTGGTTAACTGCAAAACGCGAACAGCATCATCCAGGCGAACTGGTTAACTGCCTGCCGGGCTGGGAGCCGGTGCCTCTCCCCATCACGTTGCTCTACGCCTACGGCCATCAATCACGCCGTACCCACGCGCTGTTAGAGTTTTTACGCAGCCAGGTGCCCGCCCCGTGGCGCACGTCAGCCGCCGCCGTCTAGGTTAATTCGAGTGTTTGCCTTGCCAGTTAGCCCGCTTATTAACGACAATGGGCGGCTAACGATTGCCAAGGACAGCCAATGCTTGCCGAACTTTTTGCCGTCATGGCGCCCGTGCTGGCGGGTGCAGGGCTCGGCTACCTGTGGGTACGCCTAGGCCATCCCTACCCGGTCGACTTCATTACCCGGCTAGTGTTTAACATTGGCACACCCTCACTGGTATTAGCATCCCTGGCGGGTGCCGATATCGATGCCACCACCTTTGGCCAGACGATGTTGGCCGCCGCGCTGGTGATTATCACCATGGGGGCCGCTACTTTTGTGGTGGCAAAACTGTTGCGCCGCAGTTGGCGAGTGCTGCTTGCCCCCATGATGTACCCCAACACCGGCAATATGGGCTTACCGGTGGTGCTTTACGCCTTTGGCAGTGCCGGGTTTGCCTACGGCATCACGGTGATGGTGACTGTCTCGCTGTTTCAGTTCACCTTAGGCGCGGTGCTTAATAGCCAGGGCAACCCGCTCAAAACGCTTGCCAAAACGCCCACGGTTTACGCTATTGCGATTTCCATGGCGCTGCTGCTGACGGACACTTCCCTGCCGCCCTGGTTGGCGAATACGGTGGACTTAATGTCAGGGTTCACGGTACCGCTCATGCTCATTACTCTGGGCGTATCGCTAGCCAGCATTCAGGTGAAGAACCTGCGTTCAGGGCTCGGATTTAGCCTGGTGCGCGTGCCCCTCGCTGCCATGGTCGCCTGGTTGATCGCTGGCTGGGTGGGCCTTCCGCCACTGGCACAGAGCATTTTAGTGCTGCAAATGTGTATGCCGGTGGCGGTATTCAATTATCTCTTTGCTCAGCGTGCCCAGCGCGAACCCGTTTATGTCGCCAGTTTGGTCTTCTGCTCAACGTTGTTAGCGCTGTTTTACCTACCCGTGCTACTCGCCCTGCTCATGTAATAGTGGAACCCACACGTGACTAAAAGGTCACTGCTAGACTACTGGCAAGGATGCCAATGATTAACGTCACCAGAGGGCACGCTATGCTTCACATGAACAACCATACCCAACGCCCACTGCCCCCTGGGGCTTGGGCAAGGATCAGTGGACTAGTGCTGGCGGGCGCTATTAACACGGCAAATGCGGAAATCGTCCAGGAATCGCTGGAAACCGACCATTTAAACCTTTCCATTGAGCGTATCGCCGATGGTTTTGAGCACCCTTGGGCGGTGGCGTTTTTACCCGATGGCCGCTACTTGGTGAGCGAACGCAGCGGGCAACTGAAACTTGTCGACCCCGAAAGCGGTGAAGCCAGTACGTTGGAAGGCATGCCCGAAGTGAGTACTCAGGGCCAGGGCGGTTTGCTAGACGTAGCGTTACATCCTGATTTTGAAGGCGGAAATGGCGAGGGTGATAACGACTGGATCTATTTCACCTGGAGCAAGCCCGAGGGCAATAACAGCCGTTCAGCATTATCGCGAATAAAATGGCACAATGCCCAGCTAGGAGAGGTCGAACACTTGTTTGAACAAGATCGCGCCTCTGGGCCGGGCCGCCATTACGGCTCGCGGTTGGCGTGGCTGCCCGACGGTACCCTGCTAATGAGTCTTGGGGATCGCGGCAGTGAACCGCCCCGCGCCCAGGCAAGCGATGACCACGCGGGCTCTACCCTGCGCCTTACCGCTACTGGTGGCGTTCCCGATGACAACCCTTTCGTTGGTGATGACACCACCCTGGATGAAATTTACTCCATGGGTAATCGCAATATTCAAGGCATGGCCGTGCTCAGTAACGGCGAAGCCTGGGCGTCAGAGCATGGCCCCCGCACCGGCGACGAGCTGAATCATATCGAAGCGGGCAATAATTATGGCTGGCCAAAGGTCAGCCAGGGCAATGACTATGCAACCAACGAGCCGATTGGCGAAGATTCGCTCCCCGGCATGGTTGACCCAGTGTATGTATTTGAAGGCCGCTTCGCCCCCGCCGGGCTTGCCGAAGTGACTAGCGACGCCTTTGGTGAGTGGCAAGGCAACTTATTAGCCGGTGGGCTAGGTAGCGAGAAGCTGTTGCGCCTGCGCTTGGAAGAGGGCCGTGTCGCCGAGGAAGAGCTGATTTTACAAGGCGAAGTGGGTCGCATTCGCGATGTTCGCCAAGGCCCTGATGATGCCATTTACTTACTCACTGACGCCCCCCAGGGCGGCTTGTACCGCCTAGCGCCAACGAACCAGTAGCGCTTTCACTGGCTGATATTAAAACGTATTAAAACCACCATGGATGCCCCATGCGACTACGCAATTTGATTATTTTGACTGTGATTGTGCCGCTGTTTGTCATCCTGGTGGTTTTTAGCTTAGTGGCAATCAAGTCGCTCGAAGATAACGTACGCTCAAAGCTACAAACGGAAGTTGAGATTATTACCCGGACGCTGAGCTCGTCGCTCAGCTACGCGGTTACGCCAGATAGCAACACGCCGCTTGAAGAAGCGCTACAGTCGGCGTTCTCCTTCCATCGAATTTACGGGGCCTATGTATTCGATACCCAAGGTCGCGATATTTACGGGCTGGGCCTAGGCAAAGATATTTTCAGCCGTGAAGAGATTCAACAAATCATTGAGCGCGATGACTTATATAGCAACTATCGCCAACACGATGGATGGAATTACTACTCTGCATTGACACCCTTGCGCTCACAAGATGGCACTGTATATGGGGTACTGCAGGTTAATCGGCTAAATACCGGTATTGAGAACTACACGGGTTTTATCAGTATTGTGGCCGTGTTGGTGTTTGTGATTGGCGCCGCCGGAATCGTGTTTAGTATTTGGTGGGGGTTTCGCCGCCATATCGAGCGCCCGCTTAACCGGCTGCTGCACGTAATGCAGTTGGTAGAAAAAGGTGACCGCAGCCAACGCGCCACCGAAGACGGCCCTATCGAATATCGCCACCTTGCCTCCGGTTTGAATGGCATGCTGGATGCGATGGCCGAAAAAGACCAAGAGATCGAAAATCGCCAACGGCGCGAAATTGAGCTTGAAAAGCGCCTGCGCAAATCGAAAAAGCTGGCTGAACTGGGCGTATTGGCAGCCGGCGTTGCCCATGAGATAGGTGCGCCGTTAACGGTGATCAATGGCCAGGCCCAGCGTTTGGCTCGCCGCGATGTGATTGGCGATGACGAACGCGCACGACTAGGGCGTATTCGTGGCGAAGTCGAGCGCATCGTTGAAATTGTGCGCCAGTTGATGGAATTAGGCCGCCAACATAACGTAGAGAAAGGCGAACTGGCGCTTGATCAGCTTATTATGAATGCCAGCGATTTGGTTGAAGACGAGCTGGAGCCACGCAATATTCGTTTAGACATTGAATTACCGTCGCCGACACCCAACTTACTCGCCAACGGCCAACAAATTGTGCAGGTGCTGACCAATTTGCTGCGCAATGCAGCGCAAGCCCCCGAAGTGAACAGAATTCGAGTGCGCGCCCAGCAGCAAGAGCACGAATTAATACTGTGGGTGGAAGATGATGGCCCAGGGATACCCAGTGCCCATCATCACAAAGTGTTCGACCCATTTTTCACCACCAAACCGGTCGGTCAAGGCAGCGGTTTGGGACTCTCTATGGTACATCGCATTATTAACGACCACGGCGGTACGATCGGCGTGTTTGACAGCGCCCTTGGCGGCGCTGGATTTGAAATCACACTACCTATTAGTGAAACCGCATCCGCGTGAGGACAACGTTTGTGACCCAACAGGATCCCCTTTTACCTTTGTTGGTGGTTGAAGATGACGCCGCTATACGTGAGTTATTAGAAGAAGAACTGCAGGATGCAGGCTACACGACGCTCGGCGTACCTAGCGCTGAAGAGGCGATCGCCTTACTAAGCCACACCACCGTCTCACTGGTAATTACCGACGTGCGACTGCCGGGTATGACCGGCATTCAGCTACTCCAGCAGCTCCGCCAAGCAGGCAGTGAGCTGGGCATTATTGTGATTACCGCTTTCGGTACCATCGATCAGGCGGTTGAGGCACTTAAGCTAGGGGCTGACGACTTTTTAACCAAGCCGTTAGACCTTGATGCCATCCGCGATGCCGTATTTCGTGTGCTGGAACGCCAACGCCTGGCGGTTTTCCACGACACGGATATCAGCCATTTCCACGGCATTGTGGGTAAAAGCCAGGTCATGCAGACACTGTTTCATGACGCCTCCCGCCTTGCCAAAAGCGATGCCCCCATTTTGATCTTAGGGGAAAGCGGTACCGGCAAAGAGTTACTCGCCCGCGCCATTCACCAGGAAAGCCCTCGCAATGACCAACCCTTTGTGCCGGTTAACTGTGCGAGCATTCCCGCAGATTTGATGGAGAGTGAGTTCTTTGGTCATGTAAAAGGCGCCTTTACCGGGGCTAATGAGGCGCGCAAAGGGCTCTTTCAAAGCGCTCAGGGCGGCAGCCTGTTTTTAGATGAGATTGGTGAAATGCCCATCAATCTGCAGGCTAAACTACTGCGGGCCTTGCAGGAGAAAACCGTGCGCCCAGTGGGCGGCGAGCGCGAAGAGCCAGTAGATGTCCGCATCATCGCTGCAACTCACCGCAACCTGGAGAAGGAAATCGAGCAGGAGAATTTCCGCAGCGACTTGTTCTACCGTTTGGAAACGTTCTCGCTGCGCATTCCCCCGCTACGCGAGCGCGGTACCGATATTGAACACCTTGTTTTTGCCCTTATCGACAAGCACTCCGAGGCCCAGGGCAAGCAGATCGAGCAAATCGAGCCAGAAGCGCTCAACAACCTGCTCAACTATGCCTATCCCGGTAACGTTCGCGAACTGGAAAACGCCATCATGCGGGCAGTTACCCTGAGCGAAGATGGCTCGCTCAGCCATAAAGATCTGCCCGAACGGCTGCGCGAACAATCAACGGTGGAAAGCGGTACCCCACTGGTGCCTACCGTCAGTGGCGAAGTGCTGGCAGGGAGCCAGGTGCCCTCGGCAACGCCAATCCGCTGGCCTAGCCTAGAAGAAGTTGAAAAGCGCTATATTAACAAGGTATTAGAAGCAACGGGTGGCAACAAACGACGCACCGCAGAAGTGCTGGGCATTGCTCGTCGGACGCTCTATCGCCGCCTGGAAGACAGTGAAGAGTAACTACCAGGATACTGATAAGGCGGGATGCGCTAGCTAGAAAGCAAACAAAAAAACCCCCGCGGGCGCGGGGGCGGAAAGGATGGCAAATCGTGTGGAGCAGCCGCAGGGAACAAACAGCTGAGGCGATTTACCATCGTAGGGAGCGGTACACTTGCTAAAGACTAGTTACTGGTCGAATTTTCATCCTCTTCCTCAGCGCCAGGCATAGGTTCGGTTCCTTCACCAAAGCCAGGCTCGTCGTCAGGGTTCATAGTGCCCTCTGCGGGCTCGTCCATGGTGTCATCCGGCATGGACTCTTCTGACATAGGATCTTCTGACATCGTTTCTTCAGATTGCGTCATGCTGTTTTCTGCTGCTGGCTCTTCACTTAAGCCTGGATCCTGCTCCATCGCTGACTCTTCACTCATACCCGGTTCCGGCTGAGTGGTGGCATCCTGCTCTAATGGTGAAGGCTCTTCAGCAGGTGGCGCTGTTTCTTCGTTATCACCGCAACCAGCTAACACAATTACACTTGCCGCTGTCGCCATCATGCACAGCGTTAACCAGCGTGGGCGATTGGAAATTTGCTTGCTCTCAATGTGGTCGTGTTGCTTATCCATAATACCCACCTCCATTACTTACGCTGCTTGTTTCTAAACATTTCACTGGAAAAATCGACAGTCAGCTTTCCGTACACGCATACAAGTTATTCACAACACTCTACTTAAACTACAATCACTTTACGTGCCAAAAACATAAAAAACCAATATAAACAATTAATAATCAATGTCTTATAAAACATTAGCAATGCCATTATGTACTTATAGGCAGCCCGCGCGAGTGGGTAAAAAATGACACATGTAGCGTTAATTGCCCCGTTGAGCGAGCCGTTGTGACACACAGGCCCCACCTATGTATAATAATTTTTAATAAATTATCCGACTCAAGCTCTTATTTCTTTATGAATGGCGCAATAACGACACACGCCCATTCAGCTCAACAAAAAGGCATCGCCGATGGACGAGACACGACCCGTCAAAATTAAAGTGCGCGGATTAAGCAAAGTCTTTGGTAAGCACCCACAAAAAGCCATTGAGCTACGTGATCAAGGAATGAAGCGCCCCGAAATTCTGGAGAAATCCGGCCAGACGCTGGGGCTATCCAATATTTCGTTTGATGTCTATGAAGGCGAACTGCTGGTCATCATGGGTCTCTCGGGGTCAGGCAAATCGACCTTGATCCGTTGTCTTAACCGTCTAATTGAGACCACCGAAGGTGAGATCATTATCGACGGCGAAAACATCCCGACGCTAAAAGAGAAAGCGTTACTGGAGTGCCGCCGCCGTCACTTCTCTATGGTATTTCAAAATTTCGCGCTATTTCCCCACCGCACTGTGCAGCAAAATGCCGAGTTCGGTTTGGAAATTCGCGGCGTAGAGAAAACAGAGCGCCATAAAATTGCCCATGATGCGCTTAAGCAAGTGGGCCTGGAGGGCTGGGAAGACGCCTACCCGAATCAACTTTCCGGCGGTATGCAGCAGCGCGTTGGCCTCGCCCGTGCTCTGGCAAACGATGCCACCGTACTGTTAATGGATGAAGCTTTCTCAGCACTTGACCCGCTAATTCGCAAAGACATGCAGCAAGAGCTTTTGCAGCTGCAATCCAAAATGCAAAAAACCACGGTCTTCATCACCCACGATCTGGATGAGGCGCTCAACATTGGCGACCGTATCGTGTTGCTGAAAGATGGCGAAGTGGTGCAGATCGGCACGCCGGAAGAGATTCTGACCAAGCCTGCGGATGACTACGTGCGTCGCTTTATCGAAGGCGTTGACCGGGCACGTATCTTGACCGCCGAGAGCGCCATGCGGCCACTGCGCTCCACAGCTCGGGAAAGCGATGGCCCACGCACGGCGCTACACCGCATGCGCGACCATGCTATCGACTCTATTTATGTGGTTGATCGCAACCGCCGCCTTATCGGGCTACTCGAGGCCGATGCCGCCAGCCGGGCCATTGAAGAGGGTGCTGATTCGATTATTCCCTACTTAACCCAGGATTTCCGCAAAGTCCCCATGGATGAGCCACTGCATAACCTGTTTGCCATGTTTAGTGAAAAGAGTTTCCCTATCGCCGTTATTGATAAGCAAGAGCAACTGCTAGGCGTGGTGGTTAAAGGCGCAGTACTCGACGAACTGGCACGAGCAGGAGAGCAATAATGGATATCCCACGCATCCCGCTAGGTGATTGGATTGAAGGCGGCCTGACTTGGTTGACCAGCGAATACTCTTTGGTTACCCGCGGCATCTCTCGTTTCACTCAAACCGGTATCGATGTTTTAAATGACGGCTTGATGTGGTTACCCGAGTGGGCGCTGCTTGGCTTGATCGCCCTGCTCTGCTGGAAGCTGGCGGGCACTCGCCTAGCCATAGGCGCTGCTGCGGGCTTGGCACTGATCTGGAACCTGGGGCTCTGGAACCCGATGATTGAAACGCTCACGCTGGTAGTGTTCGCTACCATGGTGGCAGTTGTCATCGCGTTACCTGTGGGTATTGCCGCGGCGCTGTCTAACCGGCTTTACCGGGTCATTATGCCAATTCTCGACTTTATGCAGACCATGCCAGCGTTCGTCTATTTGATCCCAGCCATTCCATTTTTCGGTATTGGCTCGGTGTCGGCGATTTTTGCCACGGTGATCTTCTCGATGCCCCCGGCTATTCGTTTTACCACTCTGGGTATTCGTCAAGTACCGGTGGAGCTGATTGAGGCCGCCGATGCCTACGGTGCCACCCGTGGCCAGAAGTTATTCAAAGTACAGCTACCGCTGTCATTGCCCACAGTAATGGCAGGTATCAACCAAACGATAATGCTCGCTCTCTCCATGGTAGTCATCGCAGCCATGATTGGTGCAGATGGTTTGGGCAGCGAAGTATGGCGCGCAATTCAACGCTTGCGCCCTGGCGACGGCTTTGAAGCAGGCATCGCGGTGGTCATCCTGGCCATGCTGCTTGACCGCCTGACGCAATCGCTTAGAAAAACCCGGCAATAGCGAAAACGCGCGATAGAGTAAAACAGCAGAAGCGGCTGCGTTGAGCCATTAGCTTGCTAAGTCGCTCTTTGCTTACCATGCTGTGTTTTGCAGCAACCGTGCTCGTTAAGCATCATGCACGTTAATAACCAGTACATTTATATTTTAATACACAAGGGAGAAAGTGAATGAAACATCGCACATTGAACCTCCGTATCCGTCTTGCTTCGCTGGCACTGCTAGCAGGTGCTGGTGTGACCGTCAGCAGCGCGGCGCAGGCTGAAGAAGAGAAAGGCATGGTTAACCTGGCCTACGTAGAGTGGTCTTCCGAAGTCGCTTCAACTAACGTGGTCGCTGCAGTACTTGAGCAAGCGGGCTATGACGTCGAGCTAACCTCACTCTCAGCGGCGGCTATGTTCCAGGCGCTCTCCACTGGCGATGCGGATGCCATCGTCGCTGCTTGGTTGCCAACCACTCACGCCGATTACATGGAACGCCTGGGCGATAGTATTGAAGACCTTGGCCCCAACCTGGACGGCACCAAGCTGGGCCTTGTGGTTCCAGAGTATACTGACGTCGACTCGATTGCAGACCTTAACGATAACGCCGACAGCTTTAACGGCGAGATCATCGGTATTGACCCTGGTGCAGGTTTAATGAGCCTCACCGAAGAGGTTGTGGATACCTATGACCTTGAGCTGAATCTGCGTAGTGGCAGCGGTGCCACCATGACGGCGGCACTGTCGAGTGCAATTAATAACGAGGAAGATGTCGTTGTTACTGGCTGGACGCCCCACTGGATGTTTGCCCGCTTTGATCTCAAATATCTAGAAGACCCTGAAAACGTCTATGGCGGTGCAGAGCAGATTCACACCGCAGTTCGCCAAGGCCTGGAAGACGACATGCCAGGAGCCTATGCCATTCTCGACGCTTTCGAGTGGACGCCTGAGCAGATGGGCGAGGTCATGCTGATGAACCAGGAAGATGGCAGTGACCCCTATGAGAACGCGAAGCAGTGGGTTGAAGATAACCAAGATGTAGTAGCAGAATGGCTCGATAGCTAATGCCATTTTGATTAGGTAAGTTGTATTTGTTAGCAATGGTTGGGCTGGGGCTTTCGTAAGCCCCAGCCCAACTGCTTAAGTTTGTACAACCTATTGTTATGAGCACACTACTATAAGCAGTTTGATAGTGTGACAGGTCATTTCGGGAGCTTGGCATGTTTAATAACATTATGGTGCCGGTAGACCTTGCCCACCTTGAAGCACTTGAACCCGCGTTAAGCGTTGTAGCCGACCTTGCCAAACAATATGACGCCCATATCACCTATGTCAGCGTCACGGCCAATACACCCACAAGCGTCGCCCGCACTCCCCAGGAGTATGCGCAAAAGCTCGAGGCTTTTGCGCAAGAGCGACATAAGGTTCATGGCCAACCGGTAAGCAGCAAGGTATATAGCTCAACAGACCCTATGGCGAATATCGACACACTGCTTGAGAAAGCTATTGACGAAGTAGGGGCTGACTTAGTAATGATGGCAACTCATCTGCCGCGGCATTTGGATATTGTCATGCCTTCGCATGGTGGCAAAGTAGCAACCCACACAAACGCCTCTGTCTTCTTAATTCGTCTGGCTCAATAAAACCGCCTTTCGTTTTTAAAATAATTAAGGGAGTAAACTTATGGACAAAACACCGAAAAATGAGCCTGATGAGCCGGTCTCTGAGGGTATACCCGCCCCAGATGGCCCGGCTAACCTGATCGATACCGATTACGTTATCGGCCAAGACAACATCACCACGAATACTATGGGTCTCAATCTTGACCTGCACGGTAAGGTGTTCAGTATATCGGCCGTTATCGTGCTGCTATTTGTGGTGTTAACTCTGGCACTGCAAGAGACCGTCGCACCGATTTATCAAAACATTTTCGATTTCTTGACCGGAAATCTGTCTTGGTTCTTTATTCTAGCGGCGAATATATTCGTCATTTTGTGCATTGGTCTGATCTTCTCTCCTTTAGGTAAAATCCGCATTGGTGGCGCCGATGCCAAGCCTGATTTTACCTATATGGGTTGGTTTTCAATGCTATTTGCCGCAGGCATGGGCATTGGCTTGATGTTTTTCGGCGTTAACGAACCGCTGACGCACTTTGGCACTTCATTTGACGGTGGCAGCTGGGCGCCGCTTGCGGGTGCGGAAGGCAATGCTGCCGGTGCTGAAGCGTTAGCTATGGCCGCAACCATCTTCCACTGGGGCCTGCACCCCTGGGCAATTTACGCTGTAGTGGCGCTTTCACTGGCACTGTTTTCGTTCAATAAGGGCCTGCCGCTATCCATGCGTTCTGTGTTCTACCCCATTTTGGGTGAGCGCGTATGGGGCTGGCCAGGCCACGTGATTGATATTTTGGCAGTGTTTGCCACTTTATTTGGTTTGGCTACGTCCCTTGGTTTAGGGGCAACCCAAGCAGCAGCAGGACTCACTTACCTGTTTGGTGCGCCGGAAAGTGATATCACCATGATCCTGTTGATCATCGGTATTACGATGATCGCCATCGGCTCAATCGTGGCAGGCGTTGATAAGGGCGTACAGCTGCTCTCCAAAATCAATATTATTCTTGCGGCAATGCTACTTTTCTTTGTGATTGCTGTTGGCCCTACCCTGATGATTGCCACGGGCTTCTTTGAAAACCTTTGGAACTATGCGGTTCATCTACCTGCGTTATCGAATCCTTTTGGTCGTGAAGATGCCAACTTCAGCCAGGGCTGGACAGCCTTCTACTGGGCCTGGTGGATCTCCTGGTCTCCGTATGTCGGTATGTTTATTGCGCGGGTATCCCGCGGTCGTACAGTGCGTGAATTTCTGGTCTCGGTGATGCTGGTGCCGTCCACTGTATCAGTACTATGGATGACCACGTTTGGTGGCACAGCCATTGATCAGTACGTCAGCCAAGGCATTGAGGCCGTTCGCGATGCAGGCGTTGATCTGCAGCTATTCATAATGCTCGAGCAGCTGCCGTTATCACAAATCACCTCATTCGTGGCCATTGTGCTAGTCATCGTGTTCTTCGTGACGTCGTCTGACTCTGGCTCGTTGGTGATTGACTCCATCACCGCTGGCGGTAAGGTCGATGCACCGACGCCACAGCGCGTTTTCTGGGCGATCATCGAAGGCGCGATTGCCATTGCGCTACTGCTAGGCGGTGGCCTGACAGCGCTGCAAACCATGGCTGTTTCTACCGGTTTCCCGTTCACCATCATTCTGCTAGTGGCCTGCTATGCCATTATCAAGGGGTTGATGAGCGAACCTAAAGCCGTCTAGCGATGCTTTGAACCGACCATGGTTTTAAACCAATCATAAGTTTAAAGCTTGCTGGTACTGTTCAAATTTAGCTAGTAAACGGGCAACCCAATGAACTGCACCCCAAAAGTTGGACGCTCATCCAACGATTGGGGTGTTTTTCATGACGAAACATAATGAAGCGTTCAAGTTACTAGTAGTGCAACGCTA
>NZ_JWHY01000023.1:0-271 GCF_000830495.1 Halomonas sp. KHS3
ACGTGTACTAATGGCCCGTGAGGCTTGACCCTATAACACCCAAGGGGTCTGGTCGTAATGATGACGAGCATTAAAGCCGGATACGCAGCGTGTGGCCCAAGCGACATAACGCCAGGGCGACAGGCGATGAGACGCACACAATTGAGCAAGCAACGCTAGAAAGCCTGCTCGTCAGCATGATGTACATTAACAGTTACGCCTGACGACCATAGCACGCGTGAACCACCTGATCCCTTGCCGAACTCAGAAGTGAAACCGCTTAGCGCCGATG
>NZ_JWHY01000024.1:0-267 GCF_000830495.1 Halomonas sp. KHS3
GGTTGATAGGCACGGTGTGGAAGCGCTGCAAGGCGTTGAGCTAACGTGTACTAATGGCCCGTGAGGCTTGACCCTATAACACCCAAGGGGTCTGGTCGTGATGATGACGAAGCATTAAAAAGCCGGATACGCAGCGTGTGGCCTGACTCAAACGAGCAGGCGGCACAATGAGACGATCACAAACAGCATGATGTACATTAACAGTTACGCCTGACGACCATAGCACGCGTGAACCACCTGATCCCTTGCCGAACTCAGAAGTGAAAC
>NZ_JWHY01000004.1:0-500059 GCF_000830495.1 Halomonas sp. KHS3
CGTACTGGCCAGCGCCTCCACCACCGGCAAAAACGTGCTGCCGCGTTTAGCCGCGCTAAAAGACGTCAGCCAGCTGTCGGACGTTATCGCCGTGGACAGTGCCGATACCTTCAAGCGTCCTATCTACGCCGGTAACGCCATTGCGACGGTGAAAAGCGACGATGTGCTCAAGGTCATCACCGTGCGTTCCACCGGCTTTGATGCGGTCGGCACCAGCGGCAGCGCGACGGTGGAAGCCGTCGACGTAATGGTGGATAACAACCAGTCCAGCTTTGTGAAAGAAGAACTTGCGCAGTCAGATCGTCCCGAATTGGGCGGAGCCAAGGTGGTGATCTCCGGTGGCCGCGGTATGGGCAACGGCGAAAACTTCAAGCTGCTCGACGGCATTGCCGACAAGCTGGGGGCTGCCATTGGTGCTTCCCGGGCCGCGGTAGACGCAGGCTTTGTGCCCAACGATATGCAGGTTGGCCAGACCGGCAAGATCGTTGCCCCAGATCTGTATATCCGCGATCAATAAAGACGACGAAGCACCGATTTTCCAGGTGGCGGATTACGGCCTGGTGGGGGATCTGTTTGAGATCCTGCCCGAGCTTGAGAGCAAGCTGTAAGCAATACCGTGATTCAATAGCGGTGGGCCGACTTCGCCAGAAGTCGGCTTTTTTTTTGGCGGGTGTATTAGGTAAACTGGCAATAGTTGACTAAAGTACTGGGGCAAAAGGTAAGAAAAACCACCCCGGTGGTTGAAAAAGCTGCGGGCTGACCGCACATAGATAAGTGAAAGCAACGAAAGCCACTCAAGGAGATGATGATATGGCACATACACTACCCGAATTGCCGTACGCATATGACGCTCTCGAACCAAACATCGATGCGATGACGATGGAAATTCACCATTCTCGTCACCATCAAACCTACATCAACAACCTGAACGCCACGCTGGAAGGCACAGGTCTTGAAGATGTACCTGTCGAAGAGCTGGTCGCTAATCTGGATCGCGTTCCAGAAGCCAAGCGTCAAGCCGTTATCAATAACGGTGGCGGTCATGCCAACCACTCCATGTTTTGGCAAATGATGTCGCCTAACGGTGGTGGTAATCCCCAGGGTGATGTCGCAAAAGCGATTGACGCTGAGCTGGGTGGCCTGGAAGCCTTTAAAGAAGAATTCAAAAAAGCCGCCCTTGGCCGTTTCGGCAGTGGTTGGGCTTGGCTCTCCATTACTCCTGAAAAGAAATTGGTGGTAGAGAATACTCTGAACCAAGACAGCCCGTTGATGCACGGCAACACGCCGCTGCTCGGTCTGGATGTTTGGGAGCATGCCTACTACCTGAAGTATCAAAACAAGCGTCCTGACTACATTGCTGCGTTCTTTAACGTAGTTAACTGGGAAGACGTTGAGCGTCGTTATCAAGCTGCGATTAGCTAATATTGCTATGAGCCGCTAACTGCGCCGGTTCACGGCGCTGTTAAAAACCGTCCACTTTTTAGTGGGCGGTTTTTTATTGCCTGGGACAGTGTTTTAGGGGCAGGGTTGGGCATTAGCTGTCAATATCCTGTGGATGAAAAATACCACATATGCTTGAATTGATTTTTCATTGGTCTATATATAGTATGCGTCGTATCTTTTAGAGAGGGCAGGCACTAGATGTGCCCTACCCGAAAAATGCCGCTATGAAAAGGAAAATAGCCATGGAAATCCAAATTTATAGCAAGCCCGCTTGTGTTCAATGCACCGCGACTTACCGCGCGCTCGACAAGCAGGGGCTTGATTACACTGTTATCGATATTACCGCCGAATCCGGTGCCCAAGAAGAAGTCGAAGCTCTCGGCTATCGCCAGCTTCCTGTCGTAGTCGTCGGCGAGGATCACTGGTCGGGTTTCCGCCCAGACCGCATTCAAGCGCTGGCTTAAGTCATCCCAATGCTGGCAAGTTGCTCACCTTCACCTATCGCCGGCAGTTTGGTTTACTTCTCTACAAAATCAGGCAATACCCATCGATTTGTAGAAAAACTTGGTTTTGCCGCAAAGCGACTGCCGTTGAATCGAGATGAGCCTGTTCCACGAGTCACCCAGCCGTATATTTTAATTACCCCCACTTATGGTGGGGGAAGCGAGCAGGGTGCGGTGCCCAAGCAGGTGATCCATTTTCTTAACGACACACATAATCGAAGCCTCCTGCGGGGGGTGATTGCAGCGGGAAATACAAATTTTGGCGAAGCGTATGGCCTTGCTGGCCGCATTATTGCGAAAAAATGCCAAGTGCCGCTGCTGTATCGATTCGAATTATTTGGCACCGACGATGACGTGGCCAATGTCCGTCAAGGAGTAGAAGAGTTTTGGAAACGACAAACCTAGCCCTGAAAGACTCAGCGCCGAAAGACTCAGTCTCGAACGACGTATCCACTAAAAACGGTGAGGCCAAGCGGCCAGCGGCGAAGACAGAAGCTCGCACGCTGGACTATCACGCTCTTAACGCCATGCTCAACCTGTACGGTGCCAATGGCGAGCTGCAGCTGGATAAAGATCGCGAAGCGGCACGCCAGTACTTTTTGCAGCACGTTAACCAGAACACGGTGTTTTTCCACTCGTTAGAGGAGAAACTCGATTACCTGGTCGAAGAGCAGTATTACGAAGCCGAGATGCTGGCCCAGTACAGCTTCGCCTTTATCAAGGCGCTGTTCGAGCAGGCCTATGCATATAAGTTTCGCTTCCCTAGCTTTTTGGGCGCCTTTAAGTACTACACCAGCTACACGCTGAAGACGTTCGACGGCAAGCGCTATCTAGAGCGTTACGAAGACCGCGTCTGCATGGTCGCGCTAACCCTGGCGCGGGGCGACGAAACGCTGGCGAAGTCGCTGGTGGATGAAATCATTAGCGGCCGCTTTCAGCCGGCGACCCCCACCTTTTTGAACTGTGGCAAGCAGCAGCGCGGCGAGCTGGTGTCATGCTTCCTACTGCGTATCGAAGACAATATGGAGTCGATTGGCCGTTCGATTAACTCGGCCCTCCAGCTCTCCAAACGCGGCGGCGGCGTGGCGTTTCTGCTCAGTAATATTCGTGAGTCGGGTGCGCCCATCAAGCGTATTGAAAACCAGTCATCGGGCATCATCCCGATTATGAAACTGCTGGAAGACGCCTTCTCCTATGCTAACCAGCTGGGGGCTCGTCAGGGGGCAGGGGCGGTGTATCTTAACGCTCACCACCCGGATATCCTGCGCTTTTTGGATACCAAGCGGGAAAATGCCGACGAGAAAATTCGTATCAAAACGCTCTCCCTGGGCGTGACGATTCCGGATATTACCTTTGAACTTGCCAAGCGCAACGACGACATGTACCTGTTCTCGCCCTACGATGTAGAGCGTGTTTACGGCGTGCCCTTTGGCGACATCAGCGTTACCGAGAAGTACCAAGAGATGGTTGCGGATGCGCGCATTCGTAAGCATAAGATCAATGCACGGGCCTTCTTCCAAACTCTAGCCGAGCTGCAGTTCGAGTCGGGCTACCCGTACATCATGTTCGAAGACACGGTTAATCGCGCCAACCCGATTGCTGGCCGTATCAACATGAGCAACCTTTGCTCGGAAATTCTTCAGGTCAATACGCCTACCGAGTATGACGATGACCTGGGTTATCGCCAAATCGGTCAGGACATCTCCTGTAACCTGGGCTCCATGAACATTGCCAAGGTGATGGACGCAGGCGATATCGGTACCAGTGTGGAAATCGCCATTCGTGGCCTCACCGCCGTATCAGAGATGAGTAACCTGCGCAGCGTGCCCTCTATTGCCGAAGGTAATGCCAAGTCGCGGGCGATTGGCTTGGGCCAGATGAACCTGCACGGCTATCTGGCGCGGGAGCACATTTACTACGGCTCTGACGAAGGTTTGGATTTTACCAACCTCTACTTCTACTGCGTTGCCTTCCATGCGATTCGTGCGTCGAACCGTTTGGCGATTGAGCACAAAGAGTCGTTTGCGGGCTTTGCAGACTCTACCTACGCCTCGGGTACTTTCTTCGATAAGTACACCGACCAGGCGTGGCTGCCGCGCACCGATAAAGTACGTGGGCTATTTGAGCGCAGCGGTATCGCGCTGCCGACCCAGGACGATTGGCAGGAGCTGAAAGCCTCGGTCATGGCCCACGGTTTGTATAACCGTAACCTGCAGGCAGTACCGCCCACGGGGTCGATCTCCTATATCAATAACTCCACCTCCAGTATTCACCCGGTGGCGGCGAGAATCGAGATTCGTAAAGAGGGCAAGTTGGGACGCGTTTATTACCCGGCGCCTTTCCTGGATGAAGCTAATTTTGACTACTTCCAGGACGCCTACGAAATCGGCCCGGAAAAGATCATCGATACCTACGCGGAAGCCTCGCAGCACGTCGATCAGGGCTTATCGCTAACGCTGTTCTTCCCGGACACCGCAAGCACGCGCGATATCAATAAGGCGCAGATTTACGCCTGGCGCAAAGGCATCAAAACGCTTTACTACATTCGCCTGCGCCAGAGTGCGTTAGAAGGTACCGAGGTAGAAGGCTGCGTTTCCTGCACGCTGTAATGGTACTGATTTCTGTCGATACGCCTTGTATCTGTTATTGAGCATTCGTTTTTAAAACAAGCTTTTTATAACCAATTTTTATAAATAAGCTTTGCTAGCCCGGCTGTCACAGCCGGGCTTCGAGAGAGTGATATGAATACCATGCAACGTTTATCGCGGGTTGATGCGATTAACTGGAACCGGCTTCAAGACGATAAAGACCTGGAAGTGTGGAACCGCTTGACCAGTAATTTTTGGCTGCCCGAGAAGGTGCCACTGTCGAACGATATTCAGTCGTGGAATACGCTGACCGAGAAAGAAAAGCAGCTGACGATCCGCGTTTTCACGGGCCTGACACTGCTGGACACCATCCAAGGCAGCGTGGGTGCGCCGGTATTAATGGAAGATGCTCGCACTCCCCATGAAGAGGCGGTTTACACCAACATCGCCTTTATGGAATCAGTGCATGCGCGCTCCTACAGCTCGATTTTCTCGACGCTCTGCACCACTCGTGATGTGGACGATGCCTTTCGCTGGAGTGAAGAGAATCCCACGCTGCAGGCGAAATCTGAGCTGATTTTAGAGCGCTACCGCTCGGATGATCCGCTGATGCGCAAAGTCGCCAGCGTGTTCCTGGAGTCATTTCTGTTCTACTCCGGCTTCTACCTGCCGATGTACTGGTCAAGCCATGCCAAGTTGACCAACACCGCCGACCTTATTCGTCTAATCATTCGCGACGAAGCGGTACACGGCTACTACATCGGCTATAAATTCCAGCAGGCAATGGCGGAAGCGACGCCAGCGCGTCAGCAGGAAGTCAAAGATTACGCCTACGAGCTGCTGCTGGAGCTCTACGACAACGAAGTGCGCTACACCGAGTCACTGTATGACGAGGTAGGTCTAAGCGAAGATGTGAAAAAATTCCTTCACTACAACGCCAATAAAGCGCTGATGAATCTTGGCTTTGAGCCCCTATTCCCCAGCAGCGTCACCGATGTAGATCCAACCATCATGGCGGCGCTGTCACCCAACGCCGACGAGAACCACGATTTCTTCTCCGGCTCCGGCTCCTCCTACGTGATCGGCAAAGCCGTCGCCACCGAAGACGACGACTGGGCGTTTTAATGGCCGTATGAGTGGGTAGTAGATAAGCTGGTGGTATAGATAAAGGCGCATAAAGGAGGAGGTATGCCAGACAACCCCGCTAACGTATTGAAAATTGCCGCAGCAATGGTGAGCGATCCAGATGGTCGTTTGCTACTCGTGCGTAAGCACAATACGTCCTTCTTTATGCAGCCCGGCGGCAAGATCGATGCGGGTGAAACCGAGCTAGAGGCACTGTGCCGTGAGCTGAAAGAGGAGTTAGGCTTGAACGTGAATAGCGATCAGCTTTCGCCGTTAGGCATACACTCCGCTCCCGCTGCCAATGAGCCGGGCATGATGCTCGAAGCGCACCTGTTTAGCCTTGTTATTGATGAGCCTGTCGAGGCGGCAGCTGAAATTGCCGAGGCAAGATGGGTGACCCGTGAAGAGGCTTGGCTGCTTCCTCTAGCGCCGCTGACGAAAGAGTACGTAGTGGTAAATTAGTGTTGATTTCTCAGTAAGGCAACAGCGTTTAAGGCTGGCCATAATCCAGGCTAGGTATGCGCTAAGCGTCATTGATGTCCGATAACTTTAAACGTATTGAGTAATGCTTCGATTCCATTAGCACCGCTTGGCGATCTCTTCTGGAAAACCAATTGTCTGGTTGCGTTTAATTCTCCCGCAAGCGTATAAAAGAACATGCATTTGTGGAGAGTGGGGGCATGGCAGACATAATAAAGACTGCACGTAAGGCCAACTTAGATACAACACTATTGCGTACGCTGGTATCCATAAGCGATTGCGGTGGGTTTTCCGAAGCGGCGCAGGTCTTGCATCTAACTCAATCGGCTGTTTCTCACCATGTGCGTCGTCTTGAGGAACAGCTTGGTAATACTTTGTTCGCGACCCATGGGCGGCGAAGGCGCCTTACAGAGTCAGGTGAACTCTTTCTATGGTACGCGCGGCAAATTCTTGCCCTCAACGACGAAGCTTTCGATAAGCTCGGGCAGTATCGTGGAGTTGCAAAAGAGATTCGCTTGGGAGTGTCGGAATACTTTGCTCAAGACTACCTGCCGATCATGCTGGCCTCCTTGCCTCTTGAGCAAAAGGGAATTCGCATTATTCCTCAGCTAGGGCGCTCAACGGTACTGCAACATAAGCTCAATGATGGACAGCTTGATATGGTCATCGCTGTCGACATTCCCGAAACATCGCGTCCGAGTGTGCTAGAAAGCATACATGTGGCAGACCGGCGCCTTTCCTGGGTAGGAGCCCAACACTCTTTATTAGCATCCTGTAATGAGATTCCACTTGTTGCTTTTTCTCCCCCGTGCATACTACGAGACCTGCAAATCAACAGGCTCAAGCACAGTCAGCTGCAATGGCGCATAGCTTATGAGGCGCGTGATTTAGGCGATTTACTAGCAGCGGTCAAAGCGGGCCTGGGTGTGAGCGCTCTCCCTTTTATCCCGTCACTGTATGGGCTCGCCTCCCCGATAAATGAGCAACAACTCCCTTTGCTGCCGGATGTTCGAATCAGCATTAAAATCGCTGCCAACGTCGAGTCCCACCAAGTAGAGTGGCTGATTCAGCTTATTCGTCGCTGCTGGGACTCTTCTGAACAACAGAGAGCAGGAGTTGCGTCTCTCCAAGTGCCATGCGCTATGTGATTGGGGCAAGGCGAAACGGCTAGCGGTTATTCAGATAAACCCCGCAAGCGGTGACTGCAAAGCCAATCATGGCTAACGGGTGAAGTGTTTCGCCAAGAATCACAAAGGCCATAAGGGCGGTCATGCCGGGTATTAGGTAGAAGAGGCTGGCCACTTTGCTTGCCTCGCCGCGACGAATCATGACGTAAAGCACGCTGATGGCTCCAATTGAGTTCACCAGACTCATCCAGCTTGTCGCGAATAAGAAAGTAGGCGTGACTTGGAAGTACATATCTTCAAGTGTATGAGCTGCAACAAACGCAAAGGTTGCTGCGACACTCAGTTGAATGAATCCACCCGTACGTAGATCCATGCTTGTACAAAATTTCTTCTGGTAAAGCGTGCCCAACGTGATACCAAGTAGGGCGAAGAGAATCGCGATATAGCCCCCGACCGTTGCCTCCCCAAAAGAGAACTTTTCCGAGACGACCAACACAACACCTGCTAGACCAATCAGAAGGCCCACCCATTGATGTTGCTTGATGCGTTCAGAAAGAAAAACACTGGCGCCAAGTGCAACGAAGATGGGCATTGTGCCGACAATGAGTGCCGAAACTCCCGCGCTCACACCGAGATTGATGCCGGTATAGAGCCCCGAAAATTGCATTGCTTGAATCAGCAGCCCGACAACCGCAATGTGGCCAACCTCCTTCCACGTTTTTGGCCACGGTGCGCGTGTTGCAACGGCGACCATAAGTAGAACCAGGGCGGCACTAGCGAAGCGCAGAAAGATCATGGTGTACGGGCCGACAAAGGGCAGGGCTGCTTTGCCAGCCACGTAGCCAGAGCTCCACATAACGATGAAAAGCAAAGGCAGCCCTAGGGCGGTCACGCCTGGGCGAAAACGAGGGATTGTGGTTGTATTTGATGTCATTGGAATCTCTCCTTAGTGGGTTTGTTACCAAGGAAAGGCTAGTGAGATCCAATGATTATGAATAATGAAGATTTGGCCAGGGATACTTTACGAAACGTAATGGATGAGGAGCGGCAGAGGCGGATCATCGACCGCTAAGTGACCTACTGCGAGCGAGGGCGCGCCGATATTAATGTACGACGTCGTGATACGACTATTCATCTAGGTGGTAATAACGTGATGACCACGCTGCGGCTTCTATCGCTTCCTGTGATGCTTCTTCCAGTATTCTCACTGCCCGCACTGTTACTAACCTAGCCTCTCGCGCATCTGCTTTCGGAACTCCTCACGGATCAGTAAGGTGGCATTGCCGCTTCTGGCTTTGAAGGCGCGCTGACTGATTTCTTCGTTCCAGGCTTGTTCAACGGAATTATCGCGTGGGTCGTTCAGGCTCATAATAAGCTCATGAGCCAGCGCTGCTCGCTCCGATCCTGAAAGTGTCGAAATCTGGGGGCGTAGCTGATTTAGGGTCTGTTAACGTTCTGCCTTGCCGTGAATAAAAACGGGCACCAGCGCGGCCGTGAGTGAAACGTCAACAGACCCTAGTGTTTCGGCAGTCATAGGGCATTTCCGAGTAACTATCTAATGGTGCTATCCCCATTCAGAGACCCTCGCAAGGTGGTCAGTAGGACGCCGGTCATGATGGAGGAGAGTGCTTACAGCGGCAACGAAATCGACTGATTGTTAATGATAAATATTGTCATTTATTCTATTAGTGGTAGGCTATGACCCGTAAAAGATAAACGCAAATCGTTCTAATACCTAATTAGTTTCTAGTTGGGCGGTGCTCGCCGCCCGCTACTCAGTGACGGAGAGTCGACGTGCTGAACAGGCCTTTCTTTGCCTTGCGTGGATGGTGGCTAGCGGGAGTGCTGGCCAGTGGAACGCTGATGGCAAGTGAACAAGCAGTGGCTCAAGCGGCCGAAAGTGTCGAAGCCCAGCAAACCCAGGCAGCGCTTCAGGAGCAGATTGATGCTGCCGATGAACAGACCCGGGAGCAGTTGGAGGAGTTGCGCCGTTTGGAGCGCGAAACCCGCCAGTTGAAGGCTGATAACGCCTCTCTGTCCGGGCGCTTGGCGGAAGAGGCCGAGCGTCAGCAGCGTTTGGCGACGGCGCTGGATACGCTGGAAGAGACCCGCGCAGCGCTGCCCGTGATCGAACAGAATATGGCCGAGCAACTGAGCGGCTGGATTGAGCGTGACCTGCCGTTTCTACGTGAAGAGCGGTTGGCGCGGGTTGAGCGTCAGCCAGACGAGCAAGGTCAAAACACTATCGAGCGTATTAATGGACTGTTAGAGGCCTGGCGTGTTGAGCTCGATTATGGTCAGGAGATGGACAGCTGGCGGGGGCGTTTAAGTCAGGATGGTCGCGAACGCGAAGTGGATTTCTTGCGCATCGGGCGTATCGGCTTTTATTACCTAACCCCCGATGGCCGTGAGGGGGGTGTTTGGAGTGCTGAGAACGGCGCATGGCAGCCGCTGGATGACGAGTACCTGCGTGAAGTGCGCAGTGGGCTGCGTATGGCGGAAGATCAGCGCGCCCCTGATCTATTAACCTTGCCGCTCTCGATCAGTGCCAATGACCTGCAGGGAGAGCAACCATGAGTCGACTAACACTCCGTCAACTTGGCTATGTCTGTGTTGTATTGGGACTGGTAGCGGTAAGTGGTATATCAATGGCGCAAACCGAAAGCGCTACTTCTCTGCGTGAAGCCCGTGAGGCTGCTGAAGCGCGAGACCAGCAGCGGCTAATGAGCTTTCTGGATGACCAGCAGGCGCTAGAGTCCGCGCTGGAGCAGGCGCGCGCAGAGCACGAAGATGTCCAGCAGCAGCATGAAGCACTACAGGTGCAGCAGGCAGAGCAAACAGATCAAGCCAGCGAGCTGAGCGAGCGCCAGGCAGAGCAGGGCGAAGCGCTCTCGAGTCTGCTGGCCAATCTTGCCCGACATAGCTCAGAGATTCGCAACACGCTTGGCGAACAGAGTCTGCTAACCCTTGAGGAGGGCTCGCTGCCGCCGCGGTTGGATGAAGTGGAAGTGCTTGAGCGCCATCAGTTGGAAAACGTGGTGGATCGCTTGGCAACGCTAACCGCGCGCACCGGCCGTGCCGAACGGCTTTCAATGCCAGTAGCCGATGCTAACGGCGAGGTGGCCGCCCGCGAGTTGGTGCGGTTGGGCGATTTTGCGGCCTTTACCGAGAACGAGCTTTTAGAGCGCGGTGAAAATGACGGCAACCTAGTGGTTCTGCCGCGTACCCCCGATGCCATTGGCGGGGTACTGGCGGATTACTACCCAGGCGAGAGCAGCGTCTTTGCCATTGATCCTACCCAGGGCAGCGTGCTGGAGGCCTTGGCCCAGCAACCCAGTCTATGGGAGCGTTTCCAGCAGGGCGGCTATGTCGGCTACGTTGTCGTGGCGCTGGGTATTCTGGGTATGATCATCGGTCTGGGGCAGTATCTCTATCTAGTGCTGGTTAGCCTGCGCGTAAAGCGTCAGCGGCAATCCCTCGATCAGTTGCGGGACAATAACCCGTTGGGGCGGGTGCTACTGCGCTTTGAAGGCATGGATAAACATCAAACTCCGGAGGCGCTGGAAGCGCGGTTGGATGAAGCGGTGTTGGCCGAGTTGCCCAGGTTGGAACGCAGCCAGCCGATGGTGAAGCTGCTTGCCGCGATAGCACCGTTGCTCGGCCTGCTGGGCACGGTAACCGGCATGATCGTGACTTTCCAGGCGATTACCGTGTTTGGCACCGGCGACCCGCAACTTATGGCGGGCGGCATCAGTCAGGCACTAGTGACCACCGTACTAGGTCTAATTACCGCCGTACCGCTGTTGTTTGTACAGACCGCTTTGGCAGGCCGCAGCCGTTACTTGACCCACGTGATTGAAGGGCAGGCGAGCGCGACACTGGCAGATCATCTGGAATCTCACACGCCCGTGGTGAATTAACATGTCCACTCTTCCTCTCTGGCTCGAACCCGTTGAGCGCTTAGTAGAGGCGGGTGGCGCGGTACTGGTGGTTTTGGCCGTCGTGGCCATACTGGTGTTTGCCATGGCTATGGAGCGCTGGTGGTACTACCGGATTACTTGGCGTATAGCACGCCGTCAACTGTTACGCCGCTGGGCGGCACGTAGTGACCACTCCAGTTGGAGTGCCCGGACACTGCGTCAGGTGTGGGCCGAGGCGCTGGTCGCCAGGCTGCGCAAACCCTTGCCATGGTTAAAACTGTTAGTCGCGCTATGTCCGTTACTAGGCTTGTTAGGCACCGTGACGGGCATGATTAGCGTGTTCGATAGCCTTTCGCTGAGCGAGACCCATCAAGCCCGCGCTATGGCAGATGGGGTTGCCCGGGCGACACTGCCGACCTTGACCGGCATGGCCATTGCCGTAGTAGGGCTGTTATTTATTAGTCGTTTAGAGCACGTCATCCGTCGCGAAGACCAGCGGCTGCATGATCGCCTGGCGCGGGCACTGGAGGAGAGTGATGCGTAGACGTCGTTCCATAGATGCGACTGCTGAGAGCAACGAGGTGAATCTTACCCCGATGCTTGACGTGGTATTTATCATGCTGATTTTCTTTATTGTGACTACCAGCTTTGTCAAAGAGAGCGGTGTCGAGATTGAGCGGCCGGAATCCAGCGCCGCCACCCCGCGCCCGGATGCCCAGGTGCTCGTGGCGATTTCCCCCGAGGGTGCAGTGTGGGTAGATGGCAGTCCCGTGGATGCCCATCGGGTCGGCCAGCAGGTAGCCGATATGCTAAGTGATGATGGCTCGGTGGTTATTCAGGCGGATCGCGAATCCACCACGGGCTTGCTGATCGAGGTGATGGATCGCCTACGTGAGGCGGGCGTTGACCAAGTGGCGGTGGCGGCGAGTCGGAGTGGGTCATGATGCGCCACCTGCTGTCATTATTGGGAGGCGTCGTGCTGGCGGTGGGCTTGTTCTGGCTACTTGCCCAGCTAGTGGCTCCCCCTGAGCGGGAGCCCGAAGAGCTGACCATGAGCATGGCGATGACCATGATTGAAGCGCCGGAGGTGGCCCCTGAGCAGGAGGCGCCCACGCCTCAGCCTGTTGAAGCGGCACCCCAGCAAACGCCGCCGCCCATGCCTGCACCCGAGCCGCCCCCGGTAACGGAAAGCACTATTAGTCTGCCTGAAGTGGAGCTGCCAGATGAGCCCGTCGAGCCGGTTGAAATGGACAGCGAACTCCCGGAGCTAACGGAAGTTAAACCGGAACCCCGGCCCGAACCTACTTCTGAGCCGAGACCAGAGCCGACCCCGCAACAGCAACCTGTTGAGGCAGCTCCTAGAGCAGCCCCTGCATCAGTGGATTCTGCACCCGCCGTGCGCGAAGCTGCCCCGGAAGCTCAACCAGCGCCCTCTAATGAGCCGGTGAATGTGGGCCAAGTGACACCGACGAACCAAGTTGGTCCAAATTACCCACCCCGTGCCCAGCGCCGAGGTATGGAAGGCTTTGTAGAGGTGGCTTTTACGATTCGGCGTAATGGCAGTGTCGACAGCTCTTCTATACGGGTTACCAGCGCGCAGCCGCGTCGGGTGTTTGATGATGCCGCGCGGGAGGCAATTGCCAAGTGGCAATTTGAACCCAGTGATCGGTTACGCAATGCCACCCAGCGGATCGAGTTTGAGTTGAGGTAGCCGTATGAAGCGTCTTTTATGCATTCTATTACTCAGCGTTTGGCCTCTCTCATCACAGGCCAGCCCTGCGCTACAAGGTGATGTGATTGCTGACCTCAATGCGCTGCAAAGCCAGTTAAAAGAGGGCGCGTTGCCTCAGGTCGTTGAGCGGGCAACGGCCCAGGCTGAGCGGTTGGCATCCGGCAACCAATCGGATCAGTGGGCCAGTGCGCTCTATCAGCAGTTGGCGGCAGGTGCCTTGGCGCGTCAGGATCAGCACGCTGCGGCAGCGGATCGGCTGGCGATTGCCCGTGGCTTAAACGGTGTCGATAGTGCCCAAGCAGCCCGTTGGCTACGTGATGAGGCCTCACTGCGCCGTGCTGTCGGTCAGCGTGATCAAGCCATTGAGTTACTCAGTGAGTGGTTAGCCAATCAACAGGATATTGACACTACCTGGCAGTTAATCCGCCTGCTGGCGCAACAGGAGCGTTGGCAAGACGCTGCCGACTGGCTAGAGCAGGCGCTTAATGAGACGCCAGAGTTAAGCGAAGCACAGCAGACTCTGGCGCTTGCTGTGTATCGCAATGCAGGGCAAGGCGATCAGGCATTGGGCTGGCTGCTGGATGGCTTGAATGCGCAAAGCGACGCCGCCGATTGGCGCCAAGCCGCCGGGCTTGCTCAACAGGCTGGTCAGTCAGGGGTAGCCGCTGCCCTGTGGGAGACGGCGTGGCAATTAGGTAAGTTGACCGAGCAGGAAGATTTCTGGCTGTTGATTCAACTTCATCTCGCCGGCGGAACCCCTGCTAGAGCGGCAGAGCACCTAGAGCGGGCGCTGAATGAGGGCGATATAGTTCGCGATGAGTCCCATCTGCGTTTGCTTGCCAACGCTTGGCGGCAGGCTAAAGACGTTGAGAAGGCCCTGAATGCCTGGCACACCTTAGCGCTGCATACGCAAGCTGCCCCCGACTGGCGGGCTTATGGCCAACTCGCTTATGCCTGGGGTGAGGATGGGCAAGCGAAACAAGCTTTTGCCCGCGCCTCGTCGCTAGGTGACGATGAGGCGGAGCAATGGCTGACCAGCTTTGGCTAGAAAAGACTGCGTAGAAAACTACGCCTTAAGCGTGAGAGCGAAGTCGCTCCAGGTAGGCGCGTGATCAGAGGGGCGTTCCATGCCGCGCAGGTCATAGTCGATGCCAGCGGCAGTAACCTGATCGGCTAGCGCCTTGGTGACTAGAATATAGTCGATACGCAGGCCGCGCTTGGGCTCCTGGTTAAACCCTTTTGAGCGGTAGTCGAACCAGCTAAAGCGGTCATCGCTTTGTGGATAGCAGAGGCGATAGCTGTCGGTAAGTCCCCAGGCTTTAATGCCTTCGAGCCATTCGCGCTCAATGGGTTGAAAGCTGGTTTTGCCTTCGCGCAGCCAGCGCTTGCGGTTAGCGTCGCCAATGCCAATGTCCTGATCTTCCGGCGAGATATTAAAGTCGCCCATGATCGCCAGCCGCTCGTCGGGACGGTGCTGTTCGTTGAGCAATCGCGCTAGCTGGCCATAAAAGCGCTCTTTATGGGGGAACTTGGTCGGGTGAGTAACGTTTTCGCCCTGAGGAAAATAGCCGTTCCATACCGTCACGGCTTCTCCGTCCTCGGCGATCAGACGAACGCCGATCATGCGTCGCTGAGCGTCTTCCTCATCATCGGGGAAACCGTAAAAAATCTCTTCGGGCGCCTGACGGCACATTAAAGCGACGCCGTAATGGCCTTTTTGGCCGTGATAAAAAACGTGGTAGCCCATGGCTTCCACGTCGGCAAGCGGGAACTCGCTGTCCTGTACCTTGGTTTCCTGCAGCCCAATTACGTCCGGCTGCTGAGTGTCGATCAACGCCTGTAACTGGTGAAGTCGTGCTCGAATGCCATTAATGTTGAACGAGACCAAGCGCATTACGAGTCGTCCCCCTTAGGTTTGCTAGCGTCGCTACTCGATTTGTCAGGGTGTATAGCAATATCCTGCCCGCTCTGCTGGCGAGCGAGTTTTCTCACCGCCTGCAGTTTGCGCTGCTGCTGCTTTTTCGCTACAAAACGGCGCGAAGGGGCCACTTGGTCGGGATTGTCGTGGCGCCATTTTTTATAATCTTTCCGCCGACCGGTACGAATTGTCACCTTATCGGCCAGTGAACGAGTTTTTTTCTTACGCGTCATGTCGCGCTCCTTACGTCGATTTGACGGCTATTCTAACAGGCCTTGGGACTCCTTCGACAGCAGGACGCGCTCTTATCGCCAAGCCCTGGTACAATGCGCACTTCGTGATGCCAACTTCCACAGCAATGGACAGATAGACAGCCTATGAGCGAGTCGGAACAGACCACAGCCCCGGCCCAGAATCGCAAGCCAAAACGTCGCCGCCGTAAACCGCGTCGTCGCCAGTCGAACTGGGATCTTCGTCAGTTTCAGGTGCCCGCCGTGGCCGGTAAGTGGCGCTTTCATGACTTTGATCTGCCGCTGCCCTTAATGCGCGCTATTCATGCCCAGGGGTTTGAGTACTGCACACCTATTCAAGCGGAGGCCCTGCGCCAGACGCTATTAGGTGGCGACATTGTCGGCAAAGCGCAAACGGGAACCGGAAAAACCGCAGCCTTTTTGATCTCTGTGATGGCCTACTTCCTGGAAGAGCCAACACCCAATGGTCAAAAGCCGGGGGCTCCGCGAGCCTTGATTATTGCGCCCACCCGCGAGCTGGCACTACAGATTGAAAAGGATGCTAAAGCGTTAGCGCGTTTCACGCAGCTCAATGTGGCGAGTGTGGTCGGCGGTATGGACTACCAAAAACAGCGTGACAGCCTGGGCAGCAAGATCGATATTCTGGTGGCAACACCTGGTCGTCTGTTGGATTTCCATCAGAAGCGCGATATCGACCTCAATGAAGTCGAAGTTTTGGTGTTAGATGAAGCCGACCGCATGTTGTCGATGGGCTTTATCCCCGATGTGAAGCGGATTATTCGCTACACGCCGAAAAAAGAGGAGCGCCAGACCTTCCTCTTCTCGGCCACCTTTACCGACGACATCTTGAATCTCGCCAGTCAATGGACGCTTGATCCTGCCCACGTTGAGATCGAAGTCACCGTTGAGAATCAGGCGGACATCGATCAGCGGGTGTATTTGGTGTCTGATGACGACAAGCAGCGCTTGCTGGTTAATTTGCTTCAGCAAGAGAGCTTTGAGCGTGTGATGGTCTTTGGTAACCGTCGCGATTTAGTTCGCAAGCTTGACGATCTGCTCAAAAAAGCCGGTGTCAGTGCGGCGATGCTGTCGGGCGATGTGCCTCAGAATCAGCGTATTAAAACCCTGGAAAGCTTCCGCGAAGGCGAGATTCAGGTATTGGTCGCCACTGACGTTGCAGGCCGTGGGATCCATATTGAAGACGTTAGTCACGTCATCAACTACACCCTGCCGGAAGATCCGGAAGACTACGTACACCGTATCGGTCGTACCGGTCGCGCTGGTGCTAAGGGTGTGTCGATTAGCTTCGTCGGTGAAGAGGATGCCTTCTCGCTGCCGGAAATCGAACGCTATATCAACGACAAGCTGCCCTGCGTGCATCCGCCGGAAGGTATGCTCTAAGCCGCATGCTCGATACAGCCCTCAAAAGCGAGATTCAAGACGCTTACCGTCGCGTGGTGGACACCCTTGAGCTGACCCCACGCTACGGTCAGCGCATGATGATCGCCGAAATCGCCCGGACGCTGGGTAATATAGAGAGCGACGACGAGGGTAAGCGCACCAGCGATACCCATGTCTGTGTGCTTGAAGCGGGTACTGGTACCGGCAAAACACTGGCCTATCTGATCGCCGCCTTACCGATCGCGAAAGCGCGGGGCAAGCGGCTGATTATTTCCACGGCCACGGTTGCTCTTCAGGAGCAGGTGCTGAATCAGGATCTACCCTCGTTGGCCAGTCATAGCGGCATTGCGTTTCGCTACGCATTAGCCAAAGGGCGTGGCCGCTATGTGTGCGTGGCACGTCTGGATCAGGCGCTCGAAGGTACTGAACCCAACCCGACGCTATCGCTGTTTGAGCAGTCGCTGCAAACACAAAGTAGCGACTTCACCGTGATTGCCAGTGATATGGCGCAAGCTTACGGTCAGGGCGAATGGGAAGGGGATCGTGATAATTGGCCTGAGGCGATTGAGGATGCCCACTGGCGGCGGCTGACGGTTGACCATCGCCAGTGCACGGGTAGGCGCTGTGGGCACTTCGGTGCCTGCGCGTTTTTTCGTTCCCGTCGAGAGCTTGAGAACGCTGACGTTATTGTCGCCAACCACGACCTCGTGCTGGCTGACTTGGCCTTGGGCGGCGGCGCTATTCTGCCCGACCCGGCGGACTGCATCTTTGTCTTCGACGAAGGCCACCACCTGCCCGAGAAGGCGCTTTCCCACTTTGCCCACCGCTTTGCGGTGCACGGCTGCTTGCGTTGGCTAAAAACGCTGAGAAGCAGTTTGACCGACCTTCACCAGGCGTTGGCTATTCAGCCAACGGTGTCGCGGCTTTTGGTGAGCTTGCCAGAGCTGATTCATAACCTGGAGCCCGCACTGGGCGACGTGTTTAGTATGGGGCATCAGTTGGCGGAGCGGCCAAACGGTTTGGCTGACGAAGAGGCCACCCATCAATCGCGTTTTGAGAAGGGCCAAGTGCCCGATGCCCTACGGGAACAGGCGCAGCAGCTATTGGTGATGTTTGCTTCACTGTCGCGCTGCCTCGAGAGTATCAGCGATATTCTGCGCGAAAGCCTTGATCCCGATAAGCAGACCGGCCTCGATCGTGAGCAGGCAGAAACCTGGCTGCCGCTCGTTGCGTTGCTTCATGGGCGGGCGTTAGAGGCGCATGCCTTGTGGCAGGCATTCAGTGAGCAGGATGTTGCTAATGAGGCGCCCAGCGCTCGCTGGATTACCCTAAGCCGTGTAGCGGGGGAGCCGGAAGTTGAGTTTTCGGCTAGCCCCGTTTCAGCCGCACATACCCTGGCCAAGCATTTATGGGGGCGTTGCCATGGGGCGGTGGTCACCTCGGCAACGTTGACCGCGCTGGGGCGCTTTGAACGCCTGCAAGAGCGTGCAGGCTTGGCGAATCGCTACCGCTATCAGGCGCTACCGAGCCCCTTTGATTACGCCAATGCCGTGCTGCGCGTGCCTAAAGAGGCCACTGACCCTGGCGATAGGGAGGCCCATGAACGGGCGATTGTGACGTTTGTCTCGCAGTTGGCCGACCAAGAGGCGGCGCTGGTGCTGTTCTCTTCCCGCGCCCAGCTGCGTGCGGTGGATAAAGCGTTGCCCGCGAGTGTGAAGGAGCGCGTGCTCGCTCAGGATGCGCTGCCTAAGCGAGAGCTTATCGAGCGCCATCGGGCAGCGGTGGATAGGGGCGAGGGCAGTATCATCTTTGGCTTGGCGAGCTTTGCTGAGGGTATCGATCTTCCCGGCGACTATTTGACGCACGTGGTGATTACGCGGTTACCCTTTGCGGTACCCGACGACCCAGTGGGTGCTACGTTAGCGGAGTGGATAGAAAGCCAGGGCGGTAATGCGTTTATGCGCATTAGCGTGCCCGATGCGTCTATTAAGCTGGTGCAAGCCTGTGGGCGCTTGATTCGCAAAGAGAGCGATCGTGGGACGATCACCTTGCTGGATAAGCGGGTGATTACCCGCCGCTACGGACAAGCACTGCTGGATGCACTGCCGCCATTTCGGCGTGAGATTAGTCGCTAGAACGTCATGAAAAACCCCGCCGTAGCGGGGTTGTTGACTTACTTGACGATGCGCTTGGCCAGTGCGGCGGCAAGTTTATCGTTCATGCGGCTGAAGGTCTCCACCGTGGTATCCCAGTCGATGCAGGCATCGGTAATGGAGACACCATACTGCAGTTGGCTAAGGTCCTGGGTAAGTTTTTGATTACCCCAGCCAATGTTGGATTCAACCATCAGGCCGATAATGGAAGTGTTGCCTTCCAAAATCTGGTTGGTGACGTTCTCCAGCACCAATGGCTGTAGCGCAGCGTCTTTGTTGGAGTTGGCGTGGGAGCAGTCGATCATTATGTTGGGTGAGAGCTTGGCTTTTTCGAGCTCTTTCTCCGCCAGGGCAACGCTTACACTGTCGTAGTTGGGCTTGCCGTTGCCACCGCGTAGAACGACGTGGCCGTAGGCGTTGCCGCGGGTGCGAATAATGGCTACCTGGCCCGCTTGGTTAATGCCCAGGAAATTGTGCGGGCTGGCCACGGACTGAAGCGCGTTAATCGCCACGTCCAGGCTGCCGTCGGTACCGTTTTTAAAGCCGACCGGGCAGGAAAGGCCGGAAGCCATTTCCCGGTGGGTCTGGGACTCGGTGGTACGGGCGCCAATCGCTGACCAGCTGATGCAGTCCTGCAGGTATTGGGGAGAAATGGGATCCAGTGCTTCTGTGGCTAGCGGTAAGCCCATTTCGGCCAGATCGACCAGCAATTTACGGGCGATATGCAGACCCTCATCGATCTCAAAGGAGTCGTTGAGGTGCGGGTCGTTGATCAGGCCTTTCCAGCCGACCGTTGTGCGCGGTTTTTCAAAATAGACACGCATCACGATATACAGGCTATCGCTGACCTGGTCAGCCAGCTCACGAAGGCGGCGGGCATAGTCGAGGGCGGCTTCCACATCGTGGATTGAGCATGGACCGACCACTACCAACAGTCGCGGGTCATTGCCATCCAGGATGTTCTGAATGGTTTGGCGACCTTCGATCACGGTGCGCTCTGCCGCCTCCGTTAACGGCACGGCATTCTTGAGCGCTTCTGGCGTGGTGAGAACGTCTTGAGCGAGGACGTTAAGGTTATTAACCTGCTGTTCTGGCATCTTGCTACCTGTGCTTTGCGTAATGACTGAAAAAGTAAGGGGGCGATAAAAGTGGCACATACTATCGCTCGCCGGGCAGGTAAAAATCAATTGCTGCGGAACTATAGCGGCATTAAAAGTGTCAGCCGCACGGTTTTTGCGAAAGGCGGTAAGCGCTTGATGCGTTGCGCGGAACGCGCAACACTGGGAGCCCTGTCGTTAAAATTTAGTACCGTTATAATAATGCAGCAATTTACTCGGGCGACGTATTCGCTCTTTTATTCACTCTATTATTAATCAATGCCCAAGGGACGCTATGCTGCTTGCTGTGAACGCCCATTTGTCAGGGCTAATAGGAATTGGGCTCGGCGCATGCCGTACGAGCTGGAGGAGCGTGTGAATGGGCACTCGGGAAACAGACCAACAGCTTGTTGAACGTGCCCAAAAAGGTGATACGCGCGCTTTCGATCTGCTGGTGAAGAAGTACCAGCACAAAATTATCGGCCTGATTGGTCGTTATGTTCATGATCACTCTGAAGTTCAGGATGTAGCCCAGGAGGCATTTATTAAGGCGTATCGCGCCTTGGGTAAATTTCGCTCAGAAAGTGCGTTTTACACCTGGATGTATCGCATCGCGATTAACACGGCGAAAAACTATCTCGTCTCGCGGGGAAGGCGCCCGCCGGGAAGTGATATGGATATTGTCGACGCTGAAATTATTGATCAAAGCGGTCGACTGGCAGATTCCGAGTCACCGGAAGCGGCGATTGCCAGAGATCAGCTCGAAGCCGCGGTTTATCAGGCAATCGAAAATTTGCCGGATGATCTGCGCACGGCGATCACCCTGCGTGAACTGGATGGTCTTGCTTATGAAGATATTGCTCAGGTCATGCAGTGCCCTGTGGGAACCGTGCGTTCACGAATTTTCCGCGCCCGCGAGGCGGTTGATGAACATATCCGCCCATTAGTATCGACCGCGCGGAACAGTCGCGAAGGGTAGTGGTCGTAGTGGGGGAGGCGATATGAGCGTTATAGGATGTCAGCCTTAAAAATAAAGGTTTTATTTTTTGTGAACTGTCTGGCATGTAAGGCGTCATAAAGCCTGACTATCTTGATGAGCACGCTGGTGTGTCAATCGCTGATATATCAATGTGCAAAGTGTCATGAGCTTAGCGTCGCAGGCTAATGAGTTTTGCTCATTTAATTAGCCTGAACTGAGTCTTGGCCTTGGAAGTCGTCGGAGTGGTGGTGCGTATAACGCAAGCCATCACCCCAGTACTTCTTTTAAACAGTGTGAGGGTGTGAAGTATGAGTCAAAACACACGGGAATCACTTTCGGTGTTAATGGATGGCGAGAGTGATGAGCTTGAGCTTCGCCGAGTGTTGAAGGCACTGCCTAATGATGACGATGCCGCAGATACATGGCGCCGATATCACCTTGCCCGCAGCATGATGCAGCGGGAGCAGGGCGTTGATGTAAGCGTTGATCTCTCCGCTGGCATTATGGCCAGACTGCGCGAAGAGCCTGCTCCAATGACACAAGGTGCCGAGCCTGTAGCTCACCGTACGGGTGGTATTTCGTTCGCCCGCGGCGCTGGCGTTGCTGCTGCAGTGTCACTGATGGTGATCACCGGCGTTCAGTTCTTTGGCAACGACTCACCCGTTGGCCAGGGCAGTGGTGACATGGCAACGACCGCACCTGGCGCTAATCAGGTACAGCCCGTCAATTTGGCCTCTCAGTCGGCAGTAGCCTCACGTGCTGATATGCCCATGTTTGAGCCTACGCCGTTTCGGCTTAGCGGTCAGTCGGGTCAGGGCGGTCTGATGAATATTAGTGAAACTGGGTTTTCAGCGCAGACGCCTCAGGGAGTGACTGCTTCCCAGGGAACCAATATTGATGTAGATCAGATTGGCTTGCTGCAATCTTATTTAGAGCAGCATACTCAGAGCGCTGCTTACGGCAGTGGTGATAGTTGGATGCCATTAATGCGTTCATCTGCAGTGACTGAACCATTAGGTCAGCGCTAAGCTGAATGACGTTCTTTTTGACGAAGCCTGTTAAGTGAGTAGGGAGTGCGCGGGATGGGAGTGCGCAACATGATCGTGCCCTGGCGATTAAAGCGTGCCTGGGTACTGGCAGCAGTAGTTGGTACGCTCTCTTTTCAAGTGCATGCAGAAAACGCCAATAGCTCGTCCGACGTTAGCCAACCGGTTCGTCATGCTGGCTACGAGTGCGCGGCGGAATCCGAAGAGCAGCCCAGTAATGCCACGCAGTGGCTTGAGCGTGGTTTGTGGGCTAGCCACTGTTATGCCTTCCAAGCCAGGGCGGTGGCGATTGATGCTATTGATGTTCGCACGCTGGCGCTGTCGCATCGCATCCAGAATGGCATTCGGCAGCAGGTGGTTCAGTACCTAGACGGTCCTTCCGTGAGTATTGAGCGGCGCTCGCCGGTGGGTCGACTGGCTTGGACTGAAGAGCATAGTAATGGGGAGATGCCTACTCCTGCAGGGTGGGCGGCTCATCTTGAGAAATATTACGCTATTGAGCTTGAGGATGATGCTCGGGTAGCCGGTCGCGATGCCGTTAAACTTATTTTCGAGCCTCGGGATCAATGGCGTTTTTCCCATCAGTGGTGGTTAGATCGAGATACCGGCCTACTCCTTAAGCATGTACTCAGTGATCAGCAAGGTAGGATCATTGAAACCTTCCAAATTACCCAGCTCCAATCGCCCCAAAAATATACCGGCCGCGTACGAGTGGGCTCGCCCACCGTTATCCTCAACACGCCTTGGCATACCACTTGGTTACCCGACGGCTTTGTTGCGCAACCGGTTACTTTTGCCGGCGACGATGTGCATCAGCGTGTTTACAGTGATGGTTTGGCCACCGTGAGTATCTTTGTAGAGCCTCTTGCATCTGAAGCAACCATTGCCTTGCAGGAAGGTGTGCAGCAGTTGGGTGTCTCGGCCGTCGCCATTGAGCACACCATCACCGCTGAAGGGCGCTGGCAGTTGGTGGCCATTGGTGAGCTGCCCGTAGCAACGCTGCAGCGTATTGTTCGCTCAATCACTTTCGACCTGCTAGAAGACCAATCTCAAGAAAGCGTCGATGAGGTGAGTAGATAAAATGACGACCTCCGCGCCCTGTGGCTCTTTACTTGGCACTTCTCTGCTTCGTACTGGCACGGTTGTCGATTACACCTCCCAGGGAGTAATCGTTGAAATTGCCGCCCAGCAGAACTGCGAGCAGTGTGCTCAAGGGAGAGGGTGCGGGGTCGGATTGCTGGCGCGCCAGCGCAGCCAACGCATTGCCGTAGCGGTTCCCTCCAAAACAGATAACGCCGAGCGCAACTATCCGTTAGGAAGCCAAGTCATTATCAGCCTGCCGCGTGCCTCTGTCACGTTGCTGGCTTTTTGTGTTTATGGGCTGCCGCTACTGCTTGCGCTGTTGCTATCCGGGCTGGTCTCGCTCGTTAGTACTACGATTTGGCTGGCGCCCCTGGGCTTTTTTATTGCTTTGATGGCCGGTGCGCTAAGTATTAAATGTCTAATGCGCGGGCGTGGGGAACGCTTTCGCCCACGCTTGGTCAATTAGTTTGTTAATGAGTTCTCCGGTATCTCGCCGTGAGTTGTTGATATACCTTCGCTTACTATCACATTAAGTAGGAGCTCTTGCATGAAGCGCTTGATTCTCCCTTCCACGCTTTGGGTTTGTGTGGTGGCATTGCTGACGTTTGGCCAAGCCGCCAGCGCTCAGAATTTGCCTGATTTCACCGCATTAGTTGAAGACGCTGCCCCTGGGGTGGTGAACATCTCAACCAGTCGAACGGTTCAGCGCAGCAGCGCGCCCGGTTTTGGCGGGTTCGGTGGTCAGGAAATCCCCGAGATTTTCCGCCATTTCTTTGGGGATAGCTTTCCAGCGCCCCCCAGTAATGGTCAGGGACGCACAGAAGAGCGACAGTCTCTAGGCTCGGGGTTCGTCATCAGTGAAGATGGTTATGTAATGACCAACGCGCACGTGGTGCAAGATGCCGATGAGATCCTTGTGCGGCTCAATGATCGCCGCGAATTGAGAGCAGAAGTGGTTGGTAGCGACCCACAAACCGACGTGGCAGTACTCAAAATTGATGCCAATGATCTGCCTACGCTCAATCTAGGTGACTCTGACGAGCTAAAAGTAGGTGAGTGGGTTGCCGCGATTGGCTCTCCTTTCGGTTTCGACCACTCGGTCACTGCGGGTATCGTCAGTGCGATTAATCGCACCTTGCCGCGGGATGCATATGTGCCCTTTATTCAAACCGATGTGGCAATCAATCCCGGCAACTCCGGTGGCCCGCTGTTCAACTTAGACGGCGAAGTTGTGGGAATCAACTCTCAAATATTTACCCGTAGCGGCGGCTTTATGGGCGTCTCGTTTGCCATTCCCATTAACGTTGCCATGGATGTGGCCGAGCAACTGCGTGAAGGCGGTCGGGTAGACCGTGGTTGGTTGGGCGTCATGATTCAGCCTGTGTCTGATGATCTGGCCGAGTCGTTCGGTATGGAGAATGCGATTGGCGCCTTGATTGCCGATCTTGATCCAGAAGGCCCAGCGGCCCAGGGTGGACTCCAGGCGGGCGATGTCATTCTTGAGGTCAATGGTGAAGAGGTTGAGCGCTCAAGCTCGCTGCCGCGACTGATCGGTAAAGGCGCACCAGGCACCGAGGTGGAACTCACCTTGATGCGTGACGGTGAAGAACTGACCGAGTCTGTCGAGTTAGGTAGTTGGCCAGACACTGAGCAGCAGTCGGCACAGGCAGGCAGCAATAACCAAGCGCGTCTTGGCGTAATGGTCGCTGAAATTGATGACACCATGCGCGAGCAACTGAATGTTCCCGGCGGTGTGATCGTTCGTCAGGTTGAGTCTGGCAGCGTGGCTGCTGAGGCCGGCATTCGCCCAGGCGATGTGTTAGTGAGTATTGATCACCGCAGCGTTTCCTCCTCAGCTGAGCTGGTAGAGATTGTCGAGGCGTTGCCGACTGATCGCGCTATTCCAGTTCGTCTGTTCCGCGACGGACGTTCCCTGTTTGTAGCGCTGCGTCTGGAATAACCCGCCTATTTTCACTCCTGGTCCGGCGGTTCTCGCCGGACCGCTGTTCCTAGCCTGCGCATATCGCTACAATAGCGGATATCTTTTTGTCGGAAATGGCCCTTATTTTTAAACGGCAGCTGTTTTCGAGCTTTGAACTCTCGAAGCGGCCTGTTTATGCGGCCGCTTGCGTACCACTAAGGCAGAACAGACTCGATGTCCCAAGACGTTCCCAACGGAAAGCTTAAGCACATACGCAATTTCTCTATTATCGCCCACATCGACCACGGTAAATCGACGCTCTCTGATCGTTTGATTCAGACCTGCGAAGGATTAACCGAGCGTGAGCTAAAAGAGCAAGTGCTCGACTCCATGGATATCGAGCGCGAGAGAGGCATCACGATTAAGGCGCAGTCGGTCACGCTGGATTACACCGCCGCCGATGGCCAGGTTTACCAACTGAACTTTATCGATACGCCAGGGCATGTCGACTTCTCCTATGAAGTGTCGCGCTCGCTCTACGCCTGCGAAGGGGCATTGCTGGTTGTTGATGCTGCACAAGGTGTTGAAGCCCAGTCGGTGGCCAACTGTTATACCGCTATCGAACAGGGACTAGAAGTTCTGCCGGTACTCAACAAAATCGATTTGCCTCAGGCGGATTGCGACAAGGTTTCCCAGGAGATTGAAGAGATTATCGGCCTGGATGCCACCGACGCCTGCCAGGTCTCGGCCAAAAGTGGCTTGGGCATTGATGCCTTGCTAGAGCGCTTGGTGCGCGATATTCCGCCGCCCAAGGGCGACCCGGAAGCGCCGCTGCAAGCGCTCATTATCGACTCCTGGTTTGATAACTACCTTGGGGTAGTTTCGCTGGTTCGTCTGTTTGATGGCACGCTGCGCAAAGGCGATAAGATCCGTATTAAATCGACGGGCCGCGACTGGGGTACCACGGAAGTAGGGATCTTCACCCCCCAGCGCAAGCAGACCGGGATTCTGCGTGCCGGGGAAGTCGGCTTTATTGTCGCGGGTATCAAAGAAATCCACGGCGCACCGGTGGGCGATACCATTACCCACACCAAGACGCCAGATGTCGCGCGTCTGCCTGGCTTCCAAAAAGTAAAACCGCAGGTGTATGCCGGTATGTTCCCGGTCAGTGCGGATGATTATGAAGACTTTCGTGATGCGCTAGAGAAGCTGGCGCTTAACGATGCCTCGCTTGCCTATGAACCGGAAAATTCTGATGCCCTTGGCTTTGGCTTCCGGGTGGGGTTTCTGGGCACGCTGCACATGGAAATCGTCCAGGAGCGTCTGGAGCGTGAGTATAATATCGATCTGCTCACTACCGCTCCCACGGTTGTCTATGAACTAGCGATGAAAAATGGCGACATCACCTACGTCTCCAACCCCTCAAAGCTTCCCGATATGGCTGACGTGGATGAAATGCGTGAGCCAGTGGTGCGCGCCAGCATTCTGGTTCCCCAGGAGTATGTGGGTAACGTGATCACCGAGTGTGAGCAGCGCCGAGGCACGCAACTGGATATGCAGTTTCTGGGTAACCAAATCCAGTTGGCCTATGAATTGCCCATGTCTGAGGTGGTCATGGACTTCTTTGACCGCCTGAAATCGATCTCCAAGGGGTACGCTTCGCTAGAGTACAACTTCGAGCGTTTTGAAATGGCCAAGTTGGTGCGTCTTGATGTACTTATTAACGGCGACAAAGTTGACGCGCTAGCGGTGATTATCCACCGTGATCACGCCCACCATCGTGGTCGTTTGTTAGTGGAAAAAATGAAAGAGCTGATTCCACGGCAGATGTTTGATGTGGCGATTCAGGCGGCGATTGGTGGTCAAGTGGTGGCACGTTCCACCGTGAAAGCGCTGCGCAAAAACGTGACGGCCAAGTGTTACGGCGGCGATGTCAGCCGTAAGAAGAAACTGCTCGAGAAACAGAAAGCGGGTAAGAAACGCATGAAACAGGTGGGGCGTGTGGAAATTCCCCAGGATGCCTTCCTTGCTGTGCTCAAGGTTAACGACTAGGAAAGAACACCACTCATGGATTTTTCATTACTGCTGGTACTTGCCGTTGCGCTTTCGGGCGTTATTTACCTGTTGGACGTGTGGCTATTAAAGCCCAAGCGCCGCCAACGCTTCGCCGCCGCAGAGGCCAATACCCAGGAAGGGCTGGATCCAGTTACCAGCGAAAAGCTACTTAAAGAGCCGTGGCCGGTTGACTACGCCCGTTCATTTTTCCCGGTGTTGCTGGTGGTGCTGGTGGTGCGTAGTTTTATCATTGAGCCTTTTCAGATCCCCTCTGGCTCAATGCGGCCTACGCTTGAAGTGGGCGACTTTATTCTGGTCAACAAATTTGCCTACGGCTTACGCTTACCGGTAGTCAACACCCGCTTTCTCGAAGTCGATGATCCTGAGCGTGGCGATGTGATGGTGTTTCGTTTCCCCGACGAGCCTTCGGTGAACTTCATCAAGCGAGTGGTCGGTATGCCAGGGGATCATATCCGCTATGAGGGAAAGCAGCTTTACGTTAACGGCGAACCGGTGGCCAAAGAGCTGATCGAGGATGGGCCCGATGGTTCGCCCCAGCAGCTATTGTTAGAAGAGCGCCTTGGCGACACCGAGCACTTTATTTATAACAACCCGCGAGACCCTGGCCCGCAAATGCGTGAAGTGGAGGTTCCTGAAGGGCACTATTTCATGATGGGGGACAACCGTGACCACTCCAACGACAGCCGCTATTGGGGCTTCGTGCCGGAAGAGAACATTGTGGGCCGCGCCTTTGCGGTGTGGATGCACTGGGATGGCGGGTTGCCAAGTTTTACCAGCGTGCGGCGCATTGAATGAAGACGCTGCGTGTGCTGAATTTAGTCAGTTATGTCACTTTAGTTAACGTCAATGACGTAGGAGAGCTGTGAGTAATTCCTTGAACGCTTTTTGCCGACGAATCGGTCATACCTTTGGCGACGATACGCTACTGGAATTGGCCTTGACCCACCGCAGCTTCGGTGGTCGTAACAATGAGCGCCTGGAGTTTCTAGGTGACTCCATCGTCAACTTTGTCATCGCCGAGGCGCTGTTTCAGCGCTTTCCTCAGGCCCGTGAAGGGCAGCTTTCGCGCCTGCGCGCGCGACTGGTGAAAGGACAAACCCTGGCGGAACTGGCCCGTGAAATGGAGTTCGGTGAATGTTTGCGGCTAGGTTCCGGCGAGATGAAAAGCGGCGGGCATCGTCGTGAATCGATCTTGGCGGATGCGGTCGAAGCCATTATTGGCGCCATCTATCTGGATGCTGGGATGGATGTGGTGCGCAACCGGGTGTTGGATTGGTACGCGGAAAGGCTGGGTAACATCTCTTTGCAAGATACCCAAAAAGATCCCAAAACACGGTTGCAGGAGTTTTTGCAGTCGCGTCAAGCCGCGTTGCCGCGCTATGAAGTTGTCTGCGTAAAGGGCGAGGCGCATGCCCAGACCTTTACCGTGGAGTGCTACATTGACCTGTTGGCTGAGCATACCACTGGTAAAGGCCCAAGCCGCCGTCATGCTGAACAGCAGGCGGCAGAAGAAGCGCTGTCGTACCTCGAAAAAAGCCCTGGAGATAAATCATGAGCCAAACCTGCGGATTCGTTGCCATCGTCGGCCGACCCAACGTGGGCAAATCGACCCTCATGAACCGTATTCTGGGGCAGAAAATATCGATTACCTCACGGCGACCACAAACCACGCGCCACCAGGTCATGGGTATTAAAACAGTCGATGAGACACAGTTTATCTATGTGGATACGCCGGGCATGCACATCATGTCCAAGGATCGTAATAAAGCGATCAACCGCTTTATGAACCAGGCGGCTACCCAGGCCCTGCGTGATGTGGACTGCGTAGTATTTATTATCGACCGCACCCGCTGGACGGAAGAAGACCAGGCGGTGTTGAAGCGCCTGGAGCACGTAAAAGCGCCGGTGATTTTGGCGGTCAATAAAGTCGACCGCCTGGGCGAAAAGGGCGATTTGCTGCCTTGGCTGGCGGATGTCGGTGCTCGCCGCGATTTTGCGGCTATCGTGCCGATTTCAGCCAAGCACGGCACTCAGGTCGATACTCTGGAAGAGGAAGTAGCCAAACACCTGCCTGAAAGTGTCCACTTCTTCCCTGAAGACCAAATTACCGATAAAAGCCTGCGCTTTATGGCCGCTGAACTGGTGCGTGAAAAAGTGATGCGCCAACTGGGCGATGAGCTGCCTTACCAGATGACCGTTGAAATTGAAGAGTTCCGCGAAACCGAGCGTGTAACGCATATCAGCGCGCTTATTCTCGTTGAGCGCCAAGGCCAAAAAGTCATTTTAATTGGTGAAAACGGCGATCGCCTCAAGAGCATTGGTCGTGAAGCGCGCCTGGATATGGAGCGCGCGCTAGGCACCAAAGTGATGCTCAATTTATGGGTGAAAGTAAAACGCGGCTGGTCGGATGACGAGCGCGCCTTGAAAAGCTTGGGTTACGACCTCGATTGAAGGTAGCGATGTCGCCAGAGCCGGCTTTTTTACTCCACCGTCGGCCATATCGTGAAACCAGTGCGCTGGTGGATCTATTAACGCTTGATCACGGCAGAGTGCGTGCTGTGGCCCATGGCGGGCAAAGGCCCGGTTCTAAATCGCGCCAACGCCTGCAGCCGTTTACGCCGCTGTTCGTGACCTGGCAGGGCAGCCGCGATTTAAAGCGGCTAACGTTGATGGAGTCTCGCGGCCAGACGGCGCTGTTGGCCGGGGAGGGGTTGCTGTGCGGGCTTTACGCCAATGAGATCGCCACCCGGCTGCTGCCGTTAGAACTGCCGGCGCCTGACGTTTTCGCGTTTTATACCGCGCTACTGGAAGCACTGCCAGCGCCAGCGGAGCGCGCATTAGCGCTCCGCCGCTATGAGTGGGCGCTGTTAGAGGCGCTCGAGGCCACGCCGCAGTTTGCGACACCAGAAGGTAGCGTTTTGGATCCTCAGCTCCGCTACCGTTTTGACACCGCCAGCCGGGCATTCATACCTGCTGAGCGTGGCCTCGACGGCAGGACGTTACGTTACATTGAGCAGGGTGATTGGCAACATGAAGGCCTTGCCAATGCATTAAAGGCGGTAATGCGAGCGGCGCTGGCACCCCATCTTGGCACCACCGTTTTGCGTTCGCGAGAACTGATGCTCGATTTAGCTCGGCGTCGCTATCGTCCCTGATTTTTTGAATTCCCTGTTCACAAACTCTTACCTTATTGTTGCGCTGGAGGCACTATGCACCCCCCACGGATACTGTTAGGCGTCAATATCGATCACATTGCGACACTTCGCCAAGCCCGAGGTACTCGCTATCCTGACCCCGTGCAGGCGGCATTAGTTGCGGAAGAGGCGGGTGCCGATGGCATTACGGTGCATTTGCGTGAAGACCGGCGTCATATTCAGCCCCGCGATGTACGCATTCTGGCCGAAATGCTTAATACGCGCATGAACCTGGAAATGGCTGTTACTGAAGAGATGCTGGCGCTGGCCGAAGAAGTGCGCCCCGCCCATGTCTGTTTAGTGCCTGAGAAGCGCGAAGAGCTGACCACCGAAGGCGGTCTTGACGTTGTCGGCGGCTTTGATGCCATTGCCAGCGCTTGCCAACGGCTAAGTGCGGCGGGTTGCGATGTATCCCTGTTTATCGACCCTGACGTGGAGCAGATTGAGGCTGCTCAGCGCGCCGGTGCACCGACGATTGAACTGCACACGGGCGCTTACGCAGAAGCGCGTCCCGGCAGCGATGCAGCGAATGCAGAGTATCATCGCTTAACGACTGCAGCGACTCACGCTATCTCGCTGGGTTTAGTGGTCAATGCCGGTCACGGCTTGCATTACCATAACGTTGAAGCGATTGCGGCTCTGCCGGGCGTTAACGAGCTCAATATCGGCCATGCCATTATTGCCCGTGCGCTGTTTGTGGGCCTCAAAGAGGCCGTTCAGGAGATGAAACGCTTGATCATCGCTGGCCAAGAGGCGGGCTTAATGGCGGCTCTCGATGCTCACGATCATGAGCATGAAAACCACTCTGAGCATGTTCATAATGGCTGCTGCGGGCACTGATCAGAGGTTGTCTATTCAGAGGTTTTTAAGGCGATGATTGTGGGAATTGGCTCGGATATTGCCCGTGTGGAGCGTTTTACACGGGCCATGAAACGGCACGGGCCACGCTTTGCTGAGCGGATTTTAGGCCCCGATGAGCAGGCGCTTTGGCTACACAAAGCCCAACCTGCGGCGTTTCTGGCTAAGCGTTTTGCTGCCAAAGAGGCATTTGTAAAAGCGCTGGGTGTAGGCCTGCGCCAAGGACTGCAGTGGGGGGACATTCAGGTGTTGAACGATGCCTTGGGTAAGCCCTATTTCCTGCTTAATGGCGAAGCCGAGCGGCTATTGCAAGCGGCGGGTGTCACCGCTAGCCACGTTACCCTGAGCGATGAAGCCGAGTATGCGGTAGCTTTTGTGGTGTTAGAGCGTTAACAGCTCGCCGCCAGATCAGCCAATGCTGGGGTCATGTCATTTATTCCAAGCATCTAATGGGCAACGCCTTGAAGCCTGTTCAATCAATGCCTAACCAACTGCGGGCGCAGTGCTCGCAGCCGGGCCATTGCCCGGTAAAGGTCTTCCAATAGCCCCTCAACATGGTCTAAGCCGCTGGTGCGTAGACGAGTTTCCAGGGTCTCTACCAGTAAGGCCAACTCGGGCGCACCGCAGTAGCGGCTAGCGCCATTGAGACCATGCACCCAATCGAGCAGCGTGGGCAAATGCTGTTGACCAAAAGCGGCGCGCATATGCTGTTCACTCTCATCCAAGCTGTCGATCAGACGTTTTAGCTGCTCTCGTGCCAGATGCTCCTTACCCCCCGCTAAACGTGCGCCAATCTCCAGATCAATGATGGGTAGCGTGGCCGGTGCCGCATGGCTAACCCGTGTCCTCTGGGTGGCGTTAATGTCGTGCTGTGGATAGGGCGGCTCTGCAATGCTGGCGGTCAGCCGATGAGTCACCCCCAAAAAGCGGTTGAGCAACTGTGCTAGCTGTGTTTCGTCAATGGGTTTTACCAGCACGTCATCCAGACCTTCCGCGAGCCACTGCTGGCGTTCATTGCTGAGCACGTGGGCGGTAACGGCAATAATGGGGCAGCGGGCCCAGGTACTACTCAACCGGCGCAATGCTTGGGTGGTTTGTACGCCATCCATCCCCGGCATACGAATATCCATTAACACCATGTCGACGTTACTGGCACGGGCGAATTCTAGTGCTTGGTGGCCGCTTTCTACCGTAGAGACATGCAGGGTAGGGTCTTCAAGTAGGTTTTTGAGCAGCTCACGATTGGGTGCATTGTCATCGACAATCAGCAGTTTGAGTGGCTGAGACGCCGCTGGTAACGCGGGGAGCTCCTGTTCGCTCTTATTCGGCACGTGCGTAGATAGCAGTAGCTGCTTGAGCGTCGTTACCAACTGCGCGCGGGAAAAAGGTTTGTAGAGTGTCTCGCCGCCATGGGTTAAGTGCAGTGGCGGCAGGTCAAAACTATTGCCATTGGCTAAAATCAATGTGGGGCAGGGTGTTTGATCAATCACCGCTTGCCAGTGAGCGTGCCATTCGGGGCTAAAGTCGCTGTGTTCAAGTCCCAATATCAGCAATTTCGCTGGCTCCGAGACATCAAAGGCGATGGGTTGTGCTTCCCAGCGCTCTAGCAAGTGCTCCAGTACATGGCGGGTTGGAGCATGAGTTTCATATAAGCGAATGGTCGGATTGGCCAAGCTAATTTCTGGAGGTCGCTCGGCCGCTTTATGAGCCAGCATGGGCAGCGTAAAGAAGAAAGTGGTTCCTTTGCCCAGCGAGCTTTCCACGCCAATCTCGCCGCCCATGCGTTCAATCAACTGGCGGCAGATAGTAAGCCCAAGGCCGCTGCCACCAAATTGCCGTGAGTGGCTTGGTTCTGCTTGGGAAAAGGCGCTGAAGAGGGCCTCCTGGTGGGCATCGCTGAGGCCAATGCCCGTGTCACTGACGCTCAGATTAAGCACCACATGCTGGCCTTCTAAATTATCCAACATGACACGCACGATCACCTCGCCGTGCTGGGTGAATTTAAGCGCATTGCCTATCAAGTTATTCAATACCTGATGAATACGCAGCGGATCACCGGTTAGCGGGGTAGGCACATCGTCATATACCATGGCTACCAAGTGCAGTTGCTTGCGCTGGGCTTCAGGGGCGTGTAGCCCGACCACTTCGTCGACCAGTGCGACAATGTCGATATCTGTCTCTTCCAGGGTGAGGCGATTCGCTTCAAGTTTGGAGAAGTCGAGCACGTCGTTAACCAGCATAAGCAGGTTGTCGCAAGCGCGGTGTACGTGCTGCAGCCACTCCCGCTGGCGCGTATCCAGTGATGAGCGTCCCAGTAACCGGCAAAAACCGATAATCCCGTTTAGTGGTGTGCGGATCTCATGGCTCATATTGGCCAGAAATTCAGACTTCACGGCATTAGCCCGCAGCGCGCTGCGGTGGGCCAAATCGAGCTTGATATTCTGCTCTTCAATGGTTTCCATGGACTCTTGCAGCTCGCTGGTGGCCTGCTCGATTTGCGTTTGCATATCCCGCTGGGCTTGCTGAAAGTGCTCGGCCAGGGCGTTAATATAGCTACTCAGGTGATGGAGTTCTGTGGCATTAGAGGGCGCCAGATGTAGCCGATAGTCGCCGCGGGATAGCCGATAAAGGGCTTGGTTGGCTTCTTCCAGCGGGCGGGTGGTATAGCGACTGATCGCAAAAGCGACTAAAAACAGCAGCAGGCCAAGCAGCATGCCACCCAAGCTAAGGCTGGCAATCAACTTATAGCGACCAAGGGTTAGCGTACGGGTATCCATCTCGATATCTAGCCAGCCAACGTGGCTGTCCCCAGCTTGGCTGACACTTGTTTGAGGAGGGTTCAGTGGCAAGCGCAGTCGCCATGCATCCTGCTGCTTAATCAATTGCTGATCATCTGGGGCGTTTAGCGGTGGTAGGTTGGATTGCCCGAGTAATAATAGACGGTCGCCCTGGGCATCAAATAGCGCAACCGCTCGCAGTCCTTTCATAGCAAGGAGTTGACGCGACAGGGCTTCCAGACGTTGCTCATCACCCGTTGCGACCGCAGCAGCAAGGTTCGGGGCGAGCAGCTCACCGACGCTTTCTAACCGCGTTTGGTGTGCCTCGCGAGCTTGCGTATCACTCTGTATGACCAGCAGTACGGCCATCATGGCGTACACCAGGAGCGGGAAACCGAGTAACGCAAACAGCAGTCGGGTATTCAAAGACATGAAAAGAAGCTCGCTGATTCAATGAGGTTGCCTGTCCAGCCTAAGGCAGCACCGATATAATGCAGCATAACGGTGACGATAAGGAACATTCATGAACGATCTTAAGGGCTATCCCACAATAGAAGATGTGGTTGGCAACACGCCCCTGGTACGCCTTAAGCGCATTAGCGCGGGGCGTAACAATACCCTGTTGGCCAAGCTTGAAGGCAATAATCCCGCTGGGTCGGTTAAAGACCGCCCCGCGCTCTCGATGATCAATGAAGCAGAAGCCCGAGGTGATATAGCCCCCGGTGATACGCTGATTGAGGCGACCTCAGGTAATACCGGTATTGCGCTAGCCATGGCGGCCGCGATTAAGGGCTACCAGATGGTGCTGGTTATGCCGGAAAACGCCTCGGAAGAGCGTAAGCAGGCAATGGCGGCCTATGGCGCTAAATTAATTTCCGCCAGCAAAGCGGGCGGTATGGAGGAGGCTCGGGATATCGCGGATGGCATGATCGCCAGGGGCGAAGGCAAGCCGCTAAACCAGTTCGCCAACACTGATAACCCGCTGGCCCACTATCGTACCACCGGCCCCGAAGTATGGGAGCAAACCGGGGGCGAGGTGACGCATTTCGTCAGCTCGATGGGCACCACGGGCACCATTATGGGGGTGTCGCGCTATTTGAAAGAGCAAAACCCGGCTATTCAGATTGTCGGTTTACAGCCCGCCGATGGCGCCAGTATTCCTGGCATTCGTCGCTGGCCACAAGCGTACCTGCCGGCTATTTTTGAAGCGCCGCGAGTGGATGTCACCCTCGATATTGGCCAACAAGAGGCCGAAGAGCATATGCGCCGTCTGGCCCGTGAAGAGGGCATTCTGGCCGGGGTCTCATCGGGTGGCAGTCTCGCGGGCGCGCTACGTATCGCGGAGCAAACCGAAAATGCGGTGATTGTGTTTATCGTCTGCGACCGTGGTGATCGTTATCTCTCCACTGGCCTATTTGCCCCAGGAGTATAACCATGGCCATGTTGGGAAAACGGCGGCCGCCCAGGCCCGCGTCAGGCCACTCTGGGCTAGCGGGCACGCCTGGTGGCAAAACGCGTCATGCGGCTACGGGTGACACATCTCCTATGGTGATTGAGCGCTTAGCGCACGATGGCCGTGGCGTTGCCCACTCAGCCAACGGTAAAACGGTCTTTGTTGATAAGGCGTTGCCCGGTGAGCAGGTCGAAGTGGCCATTCATCTCACTCGCAAACGCTTTGATGAAGCGCATATCAAATCGCTGCTGACCACCTCCGAGCTGCGCGTCAAGCCGCCTTGTCCGCATTTTGGGCACTGTGGCGGTTGTGATCTGCAGCACCTAAGTGTCGATGCCCAGCGCGACCATAAACGAGAAGTAGTGCGCGATCTGTTTTCTCGCCAGGGTATAACGCTAAGCGAGATCGGCTCGATTCAAGGCAGCGATCAGGGCTATCGGCGCCGCGCACGGCTGGGGGTCAAAGTCGACAGCCAAGGCACTACGCGCCTGGGCTTTCGTGCCGCCCATAGCCATCGCCTGGTGGATATTGAACGCTGCCCGGTGTTGGTCGGTCCCTTACAGCGCCTATTAACACCTCTGCGTGAGCTGCTGGGTACGTTAGAGGCGCCGCGCCAGGTAGGGCACATCGAATTATTGGCAACGGCGACCGCGCAGGTCGTGTTGGTTCGTCAGTTAAAAGAGCACACCGGGGACGCCGAACGCTGGCAAGCCTTTGCGCAGCAGCAGGGAGTGGCGCTGGGCACTTGGTTGGGGCGAGAAACACCCACACTGCACTGGCATGGCGCAGCGCCGGCGCTTGAAGAGTCGCTAACCGTTACCGGCCAACCACCGCTTAGCCTAAGTTTTGCACCGGGAGATTTTTTACAGGTCAACGCCCCGGTTAACCAGCAAATGGTCGCCCAGGTCATCCAGTGGTTAGCGCCTAAGCCGGGGCAAAAATTACTCGACTTGTTTGCTGGTATCGGTAATTTCAGCCTACCCATAGCGGCAGCGGGTGCTGAGGTTTATGCAGTGGAAGGTAACCCTGCCATGGTGGCGCGCATTGCGATTAACGCTAAGCGCAACCAACTGATGGTCAGCGGTCAGCAGGCTGATTTAAACAGCGCTGCCAGCGTTAAGGAGCTGTTGACCGTTCATGGCGGTAGCGATGCGCTTGTGCTCGATCCGCCGCGAAGCGGCGCCGAAGTTATTTGTCAGGCGCTGGCGCATCACCCGGTGCCCAGGGTGGTCTATATTTCCTGTGATCCGGCGACGCTTGCTCGGGATGCGGCACATCTTGTGCATGCGGGTTACCGGGTCAAGCAAGTAGCAGTGGCGGATATGTTCCTTCACACTGCGCATATGGAAACGCTGATGCTGTTCGAATACGGGGACTAGACGTTTCCCCATCGCATCAAGCCACGGTGGCGGTCGTGCAGAGACCGTCTCCCTGAAAGGATGAGTAATTGTCATGGTGAAAGTGCGTGAAGACCAGCCGCTAACCGCGGGCGGAAAGGTGGATATACAGCAGTGGTTAACGCGCCTGCAGGAGGATGTGCGCCTACCTGAGCCTGAGCGTCTAGTCGGCGCCTGTGAACTCGCCGAACAACTGGAGCTTGAAGCCCCGCGCACCCATCGCGTATGGCTATCGCCAGGCTCTAGTTTTCGCATGGGCCTGGAAATGGCCGATATCCTTGGTGAGTTAAAGCTAGACCAAGCCACGCTTGAGGCCGCCGTTCTCTACCGTGCAGTGCGGGAAGGGCTGCTGAGCCTTGAGTCCGTGACAAAACGCTTTGGCGAAGAAGTGGCCAGTCTGATTGATGGCGTGCTGCAAATGGCCGCTATTAGCTACCCGTTGGCGCCTGACCATGGCATGGGCCAACACAATCAGCAGGAAAACCTGCGTAAGATGCTGGTCAATATGGTCGGTGATGTGCGCGTGGCACTCATTAAGATTGCCGAACGCACCTGCGCACTACGCCAGGTAAAAGACGCTCCCCGGGAAAAAAGTTTACTGGTGGCTCGTGAAGTCGCCGATATTTATGCGCCGCTGGCCCACCGCCTGGGCATCGGTCAGCTTAAGTGGGAACTGGAAGATCTATCGTTTCGCTACCTGCACGAAGATGAGTACAAGGCGATTGCCAAGCTGTTGGCGGAGAAACGCCTTGACCGCGACCGCTATATTCACGATGTGGTCGAAACCATCAAAGGCTTGATGGAAGCTCAGCACATCCACCGCTACGACGTGGATGGGCGAGCCAAGCATATCTATTCGATCTGGCGCAAAATGAAGCGCAAACGGATCGATTTTTCACAAGTTCATGACGTGCGCGCAGTGCGTATTCTGGTGCCGGAAGTGGCGGACTGCTACACCGTGCTGGGGATTATTCACTCGCGCTGGCACCACGTGCCCAACGAGTTTGACGACTATATCGCCAACCCCAAAAAGAACGGCTATCAATCGCTGCATACCGCTGTTATGGGGCCGGAAAACAAGGTGCTCGAAATCCAGATTCGCACCTTCGCCATGCACGACGAAGCGGAGCTGGGCGTTTGTGCCCACTGGCGTTACAAAGGCCACGATACCAACGCCAAAAGCCGTAGCTACGAAGAGAAAATTGCCTGGCTGCGTCAGGTTCTGGAGTGGCAGGACGAAGTGGGCGGCTTTGGCGATTTGCGCGAAGGGCTCTCCAGTGATGTGGCCCCTGACCGCATTTACGTCTTCACTCCTGACGGTCACGTGATTGACCTGCCGCGAATTGCCACACCGATCGATTTCGCCTACCGGGTGCATACCGAGATTGGCCACCGCTGCCGAGGCGCCAAGATTAATGGGCGCATTGTGCCGCTCACCTACAAGTTAAAAACCGGCCAGCAGATAGAAATTCTTACCGCCACTAAAGGCGGCCCAAGCCGCGACTGGCTAAACCCCAGTTTGGGCTATGTACGCACTTCCCGGGCGCGGGCCAAAATCCAGGCGTGGTTCAAACATCAGGCACGGGATCAAAACCTGGACGAGGGGCGCGTGCTGTTTGACCGTGAAATGCGCCGCCTGGATGTCGAAGGTCTCGATCTGCCCAAGCTGGCCAAGGCGGTCAACTACCAAAACGCCGAGGACATGTACGCGGCCATCGGCGCTGGTGACCTGCGTATCGGTCAGGTGCTGCACCAGGCTCAGCAACTGTTTGGTGAAACCGACGACCAAGAGCAGCTCGATCGCCTGCTCGCCAAACCTAAGCGCCAATCCAGCAAAGCCACCAAAAGCGATATCACGGTGCTCGGCGTCGGCAACCTTAAAACCAGTATGGCCAACTGCTGCCGTCCGGTGCCTGGCGAACCGATTATCGGCTTTATTACCCAGGGGCGCGGCGTCACCGTTCACCGCCAGGACTGCAGTAATATTCTGCAATTGCGGCTGGACGAACCCCAGCGCATTATCGAAGTGGAGTGGGGCGAACGCGCCCAGACCCGCTACCCGGTGACCATCGAGATTCAGGCCTGGGATCGCTCCGGGCTGCTGCGCGATGTCACGGGCCTGCTCGGTAATGAAAAAGTCAACGTGCTTGCCGTGAACACGCTAACGGACACCGATGAAGGCATTGCCCGGCTGCGCATTACCCTGGAAGTCGATGGCCTTGAATCCCTGGGACGGTTGTTCTCGCGTATCCAGCAGTTGCCCAACGTTACCGAAGTGCGCCGTTTGCGCAACGCCGACCCGGAACAACAAATTCGCAAGGGAGGGGCATAATGCGCCATGGTATCGATGATCTGCTGACCCTGATGCAGGTGCTGCGCGACCGGCAGCAGGGCTGCCCCTGGGATCTCCAGCAGGATTGGGACAGCATTGTGCCCCACACCCTGGAAGAGGCCTACGAGGTCGCCGACGCCATTGAGCGACGCGCTTTTGACGAGCTACCCGGAGAGCTAGGCGATCTGCTTTTTCAAGTGGTTTACTACGCCCAGTTCGGGGCGGAGGAGCAGCGCTTCGACTTTGCTGATATCGTCGATACCCTGACCGCCAAGATGTTGCGTCGCCATCCCCACGTATTTCCGGAGGGCACCCTGGCCTCACGCCGCCCGCCGGGAGTGAGCGCCGAGGAAGTGCAAACCCAGCAGGTCAACAGCCGCTGGGAGTCGTTGAAAGCCGAGGAGCGTGCTGAAAGGGCCATTGAGGCGCCCTCTGTGCTCGACGATGTACCGCGCACGCTACCTGCGCTAAGCCGCGCTGCCAAGCTGTCTAAACGCGCCGCGCGGGTAGGCTTTGACTGGCCCGATGCCCGCGGTGTCATTGACAAAATTCGTGAAGAGTTGGCCGAGGTCGAAGAAGCGCTTGCCGCTGGCGACCAGCAGCACGCCCAGGAAGAAGTCGGCGATTTGCTGTTTGCGGTCACCAACCTTGCCCGCACGCTGAGTGCCGACCCGGAGCAGTGCCTGCGCGCTACCAATGCCAAGTTCGAGCGCCGTTTTCGTTTTGTTGAGCGCGAGCTGAGCGCTGCCCAGCGGCCATTAACGGAGGCTTCTCTAGACGAGATGGAAGCCCACTGGCAGGCGGCGAAAGCAGAAGAAAAACAACCTACCCATCCCTGATTTAATAATGATGCGACCCCTGCAAGGAGGCCATGCCAATGAGTCACGACCTACACGAATCTCTGCGCGATAACGTGCGTATTCTAGGCGACAGCCTGGGGCGCACCATTGCCGATGATTTGGGCCAAGCATTTGTCGATAAAATTGAAACCATCCGCGCCCACGCCAAGCGCGGGCGCCAGGGCGACTCGCTGCAACAGCGCGAGTTGATCGAGTATCTGCGTGAGCTCCCGGAGAGCGACCTGCTGCCGGTCACCCGAGCCTTTAACCAGTTTTTAAACCTCGCGAACATTGCCGAACAGCACTATCGGGCGCGCTTTCGCCGGGTAGAGGACTACAAACCCGGCTCCCAGCCGGTGCTGGGGGAGCTGCTTGAGCGCGCCCAGCAGGCGGGCAACTCACCGCGTAATCTGGTCGAGGCCCTCGCCAATATGCGCGTAGAGCTGGTGCTCACCGCGCACCCCACCGAAGTTATTCGCCGCACCTTGATCCAAAAATATGACGCCATTGATGAGTGTTTAACCGCCATCGAGAGCTCTGAAGATTATCCCGAGCGTGGCACCCGCGCCCAGGGGCGCCTGGAAGAACTGATTAGCCAGGCGTGGCACACCGACGAGATCCGTCACGAGCGACCCACCCCGGTGGACGAAGCCAAATGGGGCTTTGCGGTGATTGAAAACTCCCTGTGGCAGGCGGTGCCAGATTTCCATAGAGATTTGGATAACCTGCTGCTGGATACCGCCGGTGAGCGACTGCCGTTGGACGCCGCACCGATTCGCTACGCCTCCTGGATGGGGGGCGACAGGGACGGTAATCCGAATGTGACCGCTCGTGTGACCCGTGAAGTACTACTTTTAGGCCGCTGGATGGCCGCTGATCTCTATCTGCGCGATCTTGAACAGCTTAAAACCGAGCTCTCCATGTGGAAGGCCAATAGCGCCCTCAAAGCCGAGGCAGGCGATGTAGCAGAGCCTTATCGCGAAGTGTTGAAACGCCTACTGGCTAAGATGGAGTCGACCCGGGATTGGGCCAAGGCCGAACTGGAAGGGCGCAACTACGACGGCGGGCCGATTATTGAAACCCGCGATCAGCTCTACTCACCGCTGCTCGCCTGTTACCGCTCGCTGTGTGATGTGGGCCTCGACACCATCGCTAACGGCGCGCTGCTGGATACGCTGCGCCGAGTAGCGGTGTTTGGCGTTACGCTGACCAAGCTTGACCTACGTCAGGAAGCCAGTCGCCATGCCCAGGTCATTGAAGAGCTAACAAGCTCCCTTGGCCTGGGTCACTACCAGGAGTGGGACGAAGCCAAACGTCAGGAATTTCTGCTTGAGGAGCTGGCCTCACGTCGCCCGCTGATTCCGCGTCGCTGGGAGTGCTCCGCCGAGTCCCGCGAAGTGCTGGATACCTTCAAAGTTATCGCCCAGGAGCACTCCGAAGCGCTGGGAACTTACATCATTTCCATGGCCGCTGAACCCTCGGACGTGCTCACCGTAGCACTGCTGATGAAAGAGGTCGGGGGGCAGGTAACGCTACCTATTGCACCGCTGTTTGAAACCCTTAACGACCTGGATCACGCAGGCGATGTGGTGGATCAGCTGCTGGCGATACCGGGCTACCGTTCGCTGATCGATGACCGTCAGGAGGTCATGATCGGCTACTCCGACTCGGCAAAAGATGCCGGCCAGCTGGCCGCTGCCTGGGCGCAGTACCGTGCTCAAGAGTCGCTGGTGAATGTGTGTAACCGGCACGGCGTCGATTTAACCCTGTTCCACGGTCGCGGTGGTACCGTTGGTCGTGGTGGCGGCCCGGCCCATGCGGCGATACTCTCTCAGCCTCCAGGCTCGGTAAACGGCAGCCTGCGGGTGACTGAGCAGGGCGAGATGATTCGCTTCAAGTTTGGCCAACCCGATATTGCCCTGCGCTCCATGGAGATCTATGCCTGTGCAGTGTTGGAAGCTACGCTGCTGCCGCCGCGCGCGCCAGAGCCGCACTGGCGTGAAGAGATGGATCAGCTCGCCAAGGTGGCGCATGGCGCCTATGTGGGCGTGGTGCGTGAAGACCCGGACTTCGTGCCCTATTTCCGCGCGGTCACACCGGAAGGCGCCTTGGGTAGGCTGCCGTTGGGTTCACGCCCCACCAAGCGGCGCCAGGATGGCGGGGTGGAAACCCTGCGCGCCATTCCATGGATTTTCGCCTGGACACAGATTCGCCTGATGCTACCCGCGTGGCTGGGCAGCGGCGAAGCCTTTGCGCGGCGCTTAGAGCAGCCCGGTGGACGCGATGTGCTACAGGAGATGCGCAACGAGTGGCCTTTCTTTGGCACCTATCTGGACATGCTGGAGATGCTGCTGGCCAAAGCCGATGTCGCCATTGCCGCTTACTACGAGCATCGCTTGGTCGACGAGCCCTCACTGAAGGCGTTGGGTAAAAAGTTACGCCAGCGCTTCGCGTCGTTGGAAGAAGCAGTGCTGGATATTCTTCAGCAAGAGAAGCTATTGGAAAACACGCCGCTGATTCGCCAGGCGATCGATGTTCGCAACCCCTACATCGATCCGCTGCACGGTTTGCAGGCGGAGTTGCTGCAGCGTAATCGCGACGCCGATGGGGCGATCAGCGCCGATCTTTCCCGGGCGTTGATGGTCACTATGGCGGGCATAGCGGCAGGTCTGCGCAACACCGGCTAGGCTGTTTTAACACGATTTTTTACCGTGATTTTTAACCGTAACGTTTTACTACAACGTTCTACTACAACAGGGAGGCGTCAATGTCCTCAGATGTTCAAGCGGTACTCGACTTTTGGTTTGAGGAGTTGACGCCTGCTCAGTGGTTTAAAAAAGACGCTGAGTTGGATCGTACAATCTCGCAGCGGTTTGGCGCGCTGCATGCCCAAACCGCGCGGTGTGAATGTTACGCATGGCGTCAAACGCCGCAAGGGCGGCTTGCGGAGATCATTGTGCTGGATCAGTTCTCGCGCAATATCTATCGCGATGACGCTCGCGCCTTTGCCACTGATCCCTTAGCGCTGGCGCTAGCTCAAGAGGCGGTAGCCGCTGGGGCAGACGCAGAACTAACCAGCGAGCAGCGTGCGTTTTTGTATATGCCCTATATGCATAGCGAATCCGCGGCCATTCATGAGCTGGCGATGCAGCTGTTTGACCAGCCGGGGTTAGAGAATAACTACGATTTTGAAGTGCGCCACAAGGCGATTATTGATCGTTTTGGGCGCTACCCGCACCGCAACGCACTGTTGGGGCGTGGCTCTACCGACGAGGAGTTGGCCTTCTTAAAGGAGCCCGGCTCCTCTTTTTAACTGTTTGCTTATCCTCTTATAGCCACATGGCGTTTTATGTCGTTTCGAAAATCTACCCGTATCAATAAATATATTAGCGAGAGCGGGATGTGCTCTCGCCGTGAAGCCGACCGCTTTGTGGAGCAGGGCAACGTATGGATAAACGGTCGCCGTGCGACTACCGGTGATCAAGTGGTGGCGGGTGACTTGGTTAAAGTAAACGGTCAGGAGATCGAGCCTCAGGAAGAGGAGGATCTGGTGCTGATCGCGCTGAACAAACCGGTGGGCATTGTCAGCACCACTGAATCCAGCGAAAAGGACAATATCGTTGAGTTTGTGAAGCATGGCGTGCGCATTTTTCCCATTGGGCGGCTCGATAAAGACTCCCAGGGGCTGATTTTTTTAACCAATAACGGCGATCTGGTTAATAAGATTCTGCGCGCCAATAACAACCACGAAAAAGAGTACCAGGTGACGGTGAACAAACCGATCACCGACGAGTTCATTGACGGCATGCAGAGCGGCGTGCCGATTCTTGGCAAGGTGACCAAGCGCTGCAAGGTACAAAAAGAGTCCACCTTTGTGTTCACTATTACCTTGGTGCAGGGGCTCAATCGGCAAATTCGTCGTATGTGTGAATACTTCGGCTACGAGGTTACCCAGCTTATTCGCACGCGCATTATGAATGTGCCGCTAAAAGGCTTAGCCCTGGGCGACTGGCGCGATCTCACTGCCAAAGAGATCGATACCATTATCGCGCTGACCGAACGCTCAGAGGCGGCACCAGAAAAGAAAAGTAAAGCTAAACCGGAAAGGCCCAACTACAGCTCAGGCGCAGGAAAGGCAAAACCGCCTTCCGCAAAAGGGCGCCCGGCCAAAGCAGGCGCGAAGGCGGCTGGTGCCAAAGCCGCCGGGGCTAAACCACCCGTCAAGGGTAAAAAAGCCGCCAGCGGAAAAGTCAGTGGAAAAACAGGTACCGGCCCGAAAGGCAGTACGTTAGGCAAGCCGCACTCCAAGGGCAGCAAAGCCCCCGGCAAGCTTGGTGCTAAAAGCAAGCCTGGAGCTAAAGGTAAGCCCGTTGGTAAAGGCCGCGGTAAGCCAGCGGCGGTCGGAAAGCCTTCCCAGCGGCGCAAGTAACTCCCCATCATTCAAGAGTCTTCACTGTGATCCCAATCGTCGCCTTTTACGCTGTAGTGAGCGTTATCGCTTATATCACTTACGCTATCGACAAAAAGGCGGCTATTAAAAACCGCCGTCGGGTGAGTGAAAAGTCGCTACATCTGCTTGGGGTAGTGGGTGGCTGGCCGGGTGCGCTACTGGCCCAACAGCAGCTGAGGCATAAAACCCAGAAAACCGCCTTTCAAGTTACGTTCTGGCTGACGGTTGTCGTAAATCTGGCCTGTCTAGGGTGGCTAACGGTTTCATTGAGTCTCATTTAGCCACCCGTTTAGCCACCCTATACTTGGTGCCTACGCTCTGGCGTGATTGCCGTGCGCGAAAAGAAAATTAGCGATCAGCTCTTTGCCGCCTTCGGTGGCAAACGATTCTGGGTGAAACTGGATGCCGTGAATCGGGTACTCCCGATGTTTAACCCCCATCAGTTCGAATTCACCCAGTGCCAGCCAACGGCTGCGCTGCTCAAAGCTATCGGCTGCAAGTGCGCCTACGGTGGCGGTCACTTCCAGGCACTCGGGCAGGGTGATCGCATCGGCAATTAGCGAGTGGTAGCGCATCACTTCAAGCTGGTCGGGCACGCCGTTAAACACCGATGCGTTATTGTGGTTGATCGGGCTGATCTTGCCATGCATCGGTAGCGGCGCCTTCACTACCTTGCCGCCAAATACGTGCACAATGCCTTGCATACCCAGGCATACTCCCAGCAGCGGGGTGGTCTTACCCAGTTTCTCGATCACTTCAGCGCATACACCAAAGTAGCGCGGGTCATCCGGCGAGCCGGGGCCGGGGGAGATGATAATACGCTCCGGGGCCATGGCTTCGATGGCGCCGTAATCGATCTGATTGTTGCGCTTAACGATAATCTCAAAATTGGCCAGCCCGCCGCGATTCTTCTCTGTGGTTAGAATCTCACCAATAAACTGGTAGAGGTTATAGGTGAAGGAGTCGTAATTATCGATGATAAGTACCTTCATGCTGGGCTCTCCATGTCCGTCTCCATAAAGGGGGTAAGGGCTTTGCGAGTACCGGCAAACTTGCGGCGGATCTCCTCATACTCATCGGCGGCATTGCTATCGAACACATTGCCACCGCAGGTTTGCACGTAGGCACGCTCACCATTCACAAACACGGTACGAATCGGAATCGCAAAGGTACAGTCCCCGTTGAACGAGAACTGGCCCACTGCGCCTCCGTAGGGGCCGCGCCCGTCGGTTTCCAGATCGTCGATGATTTTCATCGCCTCGATTTTGGGTGCGCCGGTGAGGGTGCCCGCGGGGAAGTTGCTGGCCAGCGCGGTAAACATATCTTCGCCTTCGGCGATGATGCCGACGATCTCGCTGGAGATATGCTGCACGTGGCTAAAGCGTTTGATATCCATCAAACTGCGCACTTTCACCGTGCCAAACTGCGCTACCCGGCCAATATCGTTGCGGTGTAGATCCACGATCATATTGTGCTCGGCGATCTCTTTGGGATCGTTAAGCAGCGCGCGGGCGAGCTGGGTATCTTCTTGGGGCGTCTGACCCCGGGTGGTGGTACCCGCCAGCGGAAAGGTCTCCATCTCGCCCTGGCGCAGCCGAAATAAAAGCTCTGGGCTGGCGCCAATCAGCTTCTGTTCACCAAATTTGACGTAGTACATCTGCGGCGAGGGGTTAATGGTGCGTAGCTGGTCGTACAGCGCCAAGGTATCGCCTTTGATACTAAAACGCTTTTTAAAGCCGACTTCACACTGGAACACCTTACCGTCGATAATATCCTGCTTCACCTTGGCCACCGCCTCGGCGTGCTCTGCCTGACTCATGGTGTCGCCCAGCGCGGTGATTTGCAGCGGGCCTGCTGGCTCATCGTTTGCATTGATCAGTGTCTGCAGAAAGTCGTAGCGGCTATTATCGTAGTAGAAGTAGGTGACTTCCCCGGTCATCTTGTCGAGGATCAGACCATCTTTGTAGAGCCCAAAGCGGAAGGTATCGAAATCATCGCTGGCTTTTAACGTAAGCGATGGTTCGAAGTACTGCATGGCATCATAGCCAAGATAACCGCTGAGTCCTCCGGCATACTTGCGGGAAATAATATTCTGCGGGATCAGACTGCGCAGCAGCTCATAGGGGTTATCGCTGGGGTAGTGCTTGGCGTTGCCTTTGCGGTCTTCGATTGTCAGTGTGTTGCCGTTGGCGTAAAGCGTGTACTCGGGATCAAAGCCAATGATCGAGTGGCGCGCCATATGGCTATCTTCGCCCAATGACTCCAGCATGTAGCAGGTATCAAACCGGCGCTCGATTTTCTGAAACAGGGCAAAGAAGTCGCAGTCCGCCGCCAAGGTCACATAGTGAGGTTTGCGTGGCAGCGTAAAAGGCTGCGGGCCTGGTGAGGCATGTGTATTGGCAGTGGTCATGATGCATCATTCCGTGAAGAAGGGCTTGAAGAGGGTAACGTGGTCAGCGCGCGGGAACCCCGCGAAACCGTAGCGATGCCCACGCCCAGGGTTTCGGCTATTTTGCGGTGAGGCACGCCTTCCTGCAGCAGTTTAAAAATCTGTAGGCGTTTACTGATTTCTTGGTACTCTGCAGGAGTCAGCAGGCTGGCCAGCGCCTCATCCATTGCGTCCGGCGAGTCGATGGCGAGCAGGTGACGAATGAGCTCAGCCTGGTAGTGTTCGTTTGTGGGCATGGTCAAGGCCGGTTAATAAGCGTGTACTAGCGTACTAGTACGGTATATTGTTGGCCAGAAAAGTCAAGCAATGCGTGTTGATTTACGTTAAGGGAATTCGATGACCGGATACTTTATTCAAGCTTTTATTTACCTTGTCGCCGCGGTGATTGCGGTACCACTGGCCAAGCGCTTTGGCCTGGGGTCAGTGCTGGGTTATTTGGTTGCTGGGGTGGTGATTGGCCCCATTTTTGGGCTAGTGGGGCAGGAGACCACCACCATTCAGCACTTTGCCGAGTTTGGCGTGGTGATGATGCTATTTTTGGTGGGCATGGAGCTTGACCCCAAGGGCCTTTGGGCGATGCGCGTTAGGCTGATCGGTCTGGGTGGGCTTCAGGTAGTGCTAACGGCCGCTGCTGGCACTGCCATTGCTTGGTGGCTGGGGCTTGTGTGGCAAACCGCCCTGGCGGTGGGGCTGATTTTTGCGCTCTCCTCCACGGCCATTGTGTTGCAAACACTCAATGAGAAAGGGCTCGCCAAAACTGAAGGCGGGCGCAGCGCTTTCTCGGTACTGCTGTTCCAGGATATTGCGGTGATCCCAATGCTGGCGCTGATTCCGCTGCTGGCGCTGCCGGAATTAATGGGCGCGGGCGGCGATGACGGCCATGCCAGCTTAAGCCTGGTAGCCCACTTGCCCGGCTGGGCGCACGCTTTAGTGGTCGTGGCAGCTATCGCAAGCGTTATTGCCGCTGGCTACTATTTGATGCCGCTGTTGTTTCGCTATGTGATTGGCTCTGGCCTGCGTGAAGTATTTACCGCTACTGCGCTGATGCTGGTGATTGGCATCGCCGCACTGATGAGTGTGGTCAATTTATCCCCCGCCCTGGGGGCCTTCCTGGCGGGGGTGGTGCTCGCCAACAGTGAATTTAAGCACGAGCTGGAAGCCAATATTGAGCCCTTCAAAGGACTGCTACTGGGGCTGTTCTTTATTACCGTAGGGGCGGGTATCAACTTCTCGGTGTTAGCAGCGGAGTGGGGCACGGTGCTGTCGCTAGGCGTGGCGGTTATCGTTGTTAAAGGTGTGATTCTACTGGGCTTGGCGCTGCTATTTCGAGTGCATGGTAGCAACGGCTGGCTGTTTACTTTAAGCCTTGCCCAAGCCGGTGAATTCGGCTTTGTGCTGCTAACCTACAGCGTTCAAAACAACGTGATTCCTACTGATATCTCTCAGATTCTCTCACTGGTGGTGGCGCTATCAATGTTCTTAACGCCGTTGCTATTTATTGCCTACGACCGGCTGGTGCTACCGCGGTACCTTATCGCTAAAAACGATGATCGCGAAGCCGAAGCTATTGAGGAGCAGGCACCGGTTATCGTTGCGGGAGTAGGCCGGTTTGGACAAATTATCTGCCGCTTGCTGCGCGCCAATAATATTCCCATTGTCGCCTTGGATCTCGAGATCGAGCAGATCGAGAACCTGCGCAAAATTAACATCAAAAGCTACTTTGGCGATGCCAGCCGCTCCGACTTGCTAGAGACTGCAGGGATTGAGCACGCCCGATTACTGGTTATCGCGTTAGACGATCGTGAGCGTGCCGTGCAGATGGTTAAGCATGTGAAGCATGCCTACCCCCAAGTGTGGGTGCTAGCCCGTGCATTCGACCGGGGACACGGCTACCAGCTACGTGACGCAGGGGCCGACGACGTTATCAGTGAAACCTATCATTCAGCGCTGGAACTGGGCGGGCACGCACTGACTGCCATGGGCGTGCACCCTATGCGAGCTAAGCAGATGACCTGGGCCTTTGTACAGAACGAAGATGCCCATGAGGATGAATTGTTTGCAACATGGAAGGATATTGAGGGAGGGAATGCTTTCGGCCCTCGCTATAGTGAGCTGTTCATGAAACTAGAAGAAGCGCTCAATAGTGCCATGCAGCAGGATTGGCCCGAGCCGCAACGGCAGGATGTTCCTATCTGGACACCGCCAGAACAGGGGCAAGAGCCAAAATCTCAATAACAGCCTAGCAATGGTGTCCAGTAATACTATTCGTTCCGATATTTATATAAACGAGCAGAGGCCAACAATCGCTCAGCCAATCAAGATAAGCGCCAGTGTGGTGGGTATGCTGCATCGAAAGCTGGCAATGCCTCTAAACGAGCAAGCCAGCTGTCGATTGCAGAATAGTTAGAACGAATCTCGTTAAACTTCAATTTGAGTGCCAATGCGTCGGAACGGCTGCCTACGCGCATAAGCATCAAAAGATTGGGCAGCACTGTAAAGTCTGCCGCAGACACCTTATTGCCCGCCAAATAATTGAATGTTCCCAAAGTGGTCTCCATTCTATCCAATGATGCGTACAAGGTGTTGGCAGCCATTTTCAATGCATCAGTGTCATGTAACATTATCCCTTGGCTAAGTGGACGAACCACACCATCGTCTATGACATCGCGCAAACTGTTGACGAATTCAAAAATCCGCTGCCATATCAGCCCCGTTTCGGCAGCTGTTACACCAAAGAGTGGCGGCTGCGGGTGTACGCGCTCCAGATAAGCCATGATAGCAATCGATTCAGCGACTACGACATCGCCATGCTTTAGAACAGGTACTTTGCCTAAAGGATTGAGTTCCAGGAATGCTGGGCTTTTCTGCTCCTGCTTGCCGGGGTCAAGTCTATGGGAATGGTAGTAAATTCCTTTATGCTCCAGTGTTAACATGGCACGCCAAGCGTTAGGGCTACCGCTGATCCAATAAAAGTCATATTCCATTGCATATCTCTTGATAATTGGTGGGAATGAGCCAGCTACTCTAGCTGCTAATTTTCTGAACCGCGGCGAACCCCCGGATATCCGCACCGGGGGGAACCTGGCCGCCGCTCACTGTCCAGTACCCTGCGCACGGCTGCACCAATGGCTTTTCCGTTGGGACTCGGCGGGGTTCCGATCAACAATAGTCAAAGACACAGAAGCAGACTTGCCGGTTGCCTACGAAAGTGTATGGGTACGCATCTCCAGCATCACACCTTTTCGACATCAGCTGAGTAGTAGCGGAAACCTTGGCCGTCTTCTAAACACCGGAGAGAACCGCTGGATCGCCATCGCGCCATACGTTGTCGATCGTCGCTCGCTGAATCAGCCAAGCTTCCCCGTGTCGAACCAATTCGACGTCATAGCGGTTTTTCATGAGGTAGTGCCGTGAGTGGTCGTCGCGAGGCAAGTGCTGGGCTTCCACTATCGCTTCCAGATACGCCTTGTCACCATCTATACATACTCGAGGGTTGGTGACGGTGTGGGTCGTGTCGAAGGGCTGCAACGAGTCCGACAACACTGAGACGATAGTTTCTCTGCCTTGCAGTATTGGATATTCAAATCCAGCTTTCGCCGCGGCAGGCCGGAAATCAGATATCGCATCTTCTGTGAAGGTCGCTGCGAGAAGTACTCTGTCGCGCAGATCAATGCCTGCGGCGAATCGGTAGAGCACATCAACGACCGAGAGTTTATCTTCCATTTTTTTGAGATGAATTGACGACATTAGGTTGACTCCTTTCGAATGAATTCAAATGGTATACTTCTGATACCAGATATCAATTACGCACTTAAAAGCTATCAGGTATATCGGAGGTAACTGGATGCAGGACACGACTGATCGGATATCGGCTCGAAACGGGTCAACCGGAAAGGACAAACCAGTCGATTGTACGAGCCGCTTCTTACTGGATCAGATAGCGGATAAGTGGTCGATACTGATCCTGGCGGCACTTTGCGAGAAGCCGCTCCGGTTCAACGAACTCAAACGACGCCTGGAAGGCATTACACAAAAGTCGTTGACTCAGGCGCTTCGTCGTCTTGAGCGAAATGGCATTCTCGCTCGTCGGGTAATCCCTTCCTCCCAAGTCGCGGTGGAATACAGCATCACCTCTTTGGGACGAACGCTGGAGGAACCGTTCGGGGCCCTATACCGGTGGACGATCAACTATCTGGAAACCGTCACCCAGGCGCAAAGCGAATTCGATAGGCGTGAGGATCAAATTTTGTAACTCCCACTCCCGGATGGCTAGCCTCTACCTTAAAGATCAATAATCGTCGTACCCGCAATGGTCTCGGCGAAACCGCTACCGAATATCTGTGCCGGGGTTTTGAAGCCTGGCTGCCGATCACCTCCCAGTACACGGCGCGCTGCCTCTATGGCCACCAGTGGTGTGTAGGAATAACCATTGATGGTTTCGATCATCGATCGGACAACCGTTCCGTCAGCCGCCGTCACTTCGACCACAGCACGAGCCCGGTGGGAATCGCGTTGCTGAGCGGTTGGGCCATCGGGCAACTGTGATAGATCCCCCTCGGGGAACGCGTCACCACTGATATGCACGAACATGGCGATATTTGGGATGCCGGTAGAGTGCCAGCCGGTGACCAGGTCACCAAAAGACAATGGTGCGCAAAGCACCGATCCTTCACTAAAATCGAAGTAGCGTGGTTGCGCATCGGGCGTCGGTACAAGCTGACCGTCGACCCTCGTCAACAGGCCTGCGCCAATGATCTCGCTAACGCTCATTGCCGAACCCCGCGACATGGAGCCCGGAACCTGAAGAGCCACACTCAGCGACTGCGGCTTCCGCACACGACGAGCGACATGCACTGCTAGGCAATCTGTCGGTACCACATCCCAGCCGACGCCCGGCAAGAGCATGACACCGGCTTCAGCCGCTTCAGAGCCCAACTGTTCCGCTAGCCTATAGATGTTGATCTCAGCGGTGATGTCCAGGTAATCGACCCCGGCGTTAATGCATGCCCGCATCAGCGCGTTCGACGTTTGTGCAAAGGGTCCCGCGAAGTTTAGCAGCACACTCACGCCGTTTAGTGATTGCTCTGCTTGAGCATCCGCGTTGAACTCGCGGTAAGGAACGTCTAGCCGGTTGGCAAGAGTCTGTAATCGCTCGGCATTGCGCCCAGCAATCTCGAAATCAAGGCCCAGCCTTTTTGCGTGCTCAGCGGCCATTTGGCCGGTATAGCCGGTCGCACCATAAATTAGGAGAGTATTCATTGTGCGTGCTGCCAATTCTTGTAGACGAATTCAAGGCTGTAACCGTCTGGGTCTAGAACGTTAGCCGCGTAGTAGTTGGGGTCATAATGCAAACGTGCGCCGGGAGTACCATTGTCGGTAGCGCCTGCCCCCATGGCTGCGGCGTAGGCTGATTCGACCTCGGCTTTACTGCTTGCTACGAAGCCAATATGAGCTGCGCGGCCTTCCACGACTCCTTCACGTAACCAGAAAAACACCCGACCATTGGCACCAAACCCCTTGAGATCCGGGTGGCCTGCAGGACCATCCTTACCGTTGTAATTGAGCCGCGCTGTGATACCGAGAGGTGTTAGAGCTGCATCGTAGAAACGGATGGAGCGTTCTATGTCGCTGACAGAAATGAAGATATGATCCAGCATGCTGTATCTCGCTTGTTGAGAGGTGGTCGATAGCAACCAGAGTAATCCTGTGTTTTGTCGCTAACGAGGCTATTTCTCTTCCAAACCTGCCTATTTCTGCTTTTTGCTTGCGCTAAGCGTGCGCCCGGGGTCAGCATGATGCCCATGAATAACCAACTCAACGAACTTCGATCATTGGCCTCAAACGCAGAAAATCGCCGTACTGAAACCGGGATACCACGTATCGCCATGATTCAGGGTGAGATTCCAGAACATATGCTGGCCGCCGTTTACGATCCGATGATCAACCTTATCCTGCAAGGCAGCAAAACAATGACGGTTGGTGACCGCACGCTGCGGTACGACCCGGCAACGTATTTCGTTATGTCCATCGAGTTGCCAGCAGTAGGAGCCGTGCACCCTAGCAGTTCAGGCGAGCCTTATCTCGCTTTGAGTCTGACACTTGAACCGGCAATGCTGTCGATGTTGCTGGCTGACCTGCCAAAGACCACCAGACGTTACGAAAACGACCCAGGATTTTCAGTGGCCGATGTAACGACCGAGCTAATAGACGCTTGGGTGCGCATGTTGAGATTGATGAATAGCCCTGAGGAAATCGCGGCACTTGCACCTGTTTACGAACGGGAGATTCTGTATCGGGTACTGCAAGGACCTCATGGATGGATGCTACGTGAAATAGCAGCCCCTGATACCGCCATGGCCCGAGTCAGCCAAGCTATTCAGCGGATCCGCCAAGATTTTGCCGAACCCATTAGAGTGGAGTCGCTTGCTCAGAAAGCCGCAATGAGTGTCTCTGCCTTCCATCGGCACTTCAAAGCGGTCACTACGTTGAGCCCCTTGCAGTATCAAAAACGTGTTCGATTGCTTCAGGCGCGAACGCTCATGATATCCAGTGCCAAAAGTGTCACGGATGCAGCTTTCGAAGTCGGCTATGAAAGCGCGACTCAGTTCAGCCGTGATTACACCAAAGTATTTGGTCTATCCCCTGCACGAGATACTGTGAGGATGTTAAGCGAAATCAAAGGAGCTGGAGGATAGGGTGCCGCTTCGAAGTTAAGCCGAAGTGTCACTTTAAAATGGCAGATGCAACGAGGCGCTTAGCATATTGAGGTGGCTGAGGGTTGGGGCGTCGATGCGTTCGTACTCTAGGCGGCTGACGAGCCGGTTGATCGTTACCGTGGCGCCGAAACCTTGTAGCAATGCAGTACCGCTTTCATCGGCGCCTTCCAGGTCGCTTTCACCACGCCATTCTGTGATGCCGGACTTCGCATAGACGCTGAAGGCGCCCATGCGAACTCCGGCAACAATGGCGCCACCCAAACTGAGTGTATCCATGATGAGCGGGTTAACACCGGAGGAAGTGGAGATTTCGTCGCTTTCCCGGTAGGCAATTTCAGCGCCAATATCGAGTTGGGGGAGTCGCCAGGGGCTGTAGCCTGCGGTGACCCGAAAACCGCTGGTATAGTTATCAAGGCTTTGAAGGTCACTGCCTTCTAAGATAACGCCGTTATCCAGCTGCATGAGTTCGCTATTAGGGGCGGTATAGGCCATCACCGGCGGAGTGTCGTCGGCGTAGCTGCTAAACCAGGGAACGGAGCAGCAGAGCAGGGTGCTTGCCAAGCGTTTGATTGGCATTTCTCTTACACCTATCGGTACATACCCAAGTGTTGTCGTATAGCCATGGGTAGAGAGGAAAAAGCAATTCTATTCAGATTAGCAACTGGCTTGGATTTCCACCACTTTAATTGCGCCCTGGGCTAGGTTATCGACTAAATTTTTACCCATAGTGATAAAGCGCTCACCAAATACCCACTGGGGGGACAGCACCGCTTGCCGGGGTGTCTGCTCTTTTTGACGTTGCCGCTGGCGCCACGCCAAAGCCATTTCGCTCCAGTCGTCCACGTGTTCAAGTTGAAAGCCGCCCACTTCAAGCAGTCGAGTTAGTTCAACCAAGGTAAGTAGATGGGAGTGCTTGGAGGAGGCTGCCCAAGGCACTGGGTAGCGAAGTTGCGCCACGTTGGGGCCACTGACGACTTCGTGCATGACTATCTGCCCGCCTGGGCGCAGAACACGACGGCTTTCAGCGATTACCACGGGAACATCGGGCATATTCATTAGACTGTGCTGAAACAGCACGGCATCAAAGCTGTTATCCGCAAAGGGCAGAGCGCAAGCATCGCCCGTTACCCAGGCAAGCGGTGGGGCGTCTGGCTGACTGACCCGTAAGCTCAGCGATTTATTGAGCGCACTAAAACCGTGGGTGATATCCAGCCCCATCATTTGAAAACCGAGTGAAGCACCCTGGCGCATTAGCCCGCCCAGCCCAGCGCCAATATCCAGCACCTTTCTTTGGGTGTCAGGGTTGAGCCGTTCCAGCAGCCGTGTAGAGGCTGCCACGCCGCCAATATGCAACTGATCCAAGGGAGCCAGTTGATGCAGCGTGGGGCCTGCGGGATAGTGGCTATCAATCTGTGCCAATACCTCATCAGCGCGCAGGGCGCGCTGATAATGATCGGCTAAAGGGTTGGAAGGGGTCATCGCTTACGATTCTTGATCCAAGCCCAACTCTTGAATGGAAATTTCACGCATTTTAAATTTCTGAATCTTGCCGGTGACGGTCATCGGGAACTCGTCAACGAACTTAAAGTAGCGCGGAATTTTGAAGTGGGTGATCTTGCCTTTGCAGTACTCGCGTAGCTCTTCACCGGTGACGTCACCCGCGGTGCTGTTGAGTTTCACCCAGGCAATCAGCTCTTCACCATACTTCTTGTCGGGCACGCCGGTGACCTGTACTTCTGAGATCGCCGGGTGGGCGTAGAGAAATTCTTCGATCTCTTTGGGATAGACGTTCTCGCCGCCGCGAATGACCATATCTTTGATGCGGCCGACGATCTGGATGTAACCCTCTTCATCCATGGTGGCCAGATCACCTGTGTGCATCCAGCCCGCTTCGTCGATGGCCTCGGCGGTGGCTTTATCGTTGTTCCAGTACTTCAGCATTATGCTGTAGCCGCGGGTACATAGCTCGCCGATTTCGCCCCGAGGCAGAATGCCTCCGTTGCCAGGGTCGACAATTTTGTTCTCTGAGTGAGGCTGGGTACGGCCCACGGTGGAAACGCGTTTCTCAATGCTGTCGTTGGCCCCCGTTTGAGTGGAGACCGGGCTGGTTTCCGTCATGCCGTAGGCGATCTGTACGCCTTTCATGTTCATCTTGTTGATCACCTGCTTCATGATTTCCGCAGGGCAGATCGAGCCCGCCATAATCCCGGTGCGCAGTGTGGAGAAGTCAGTGCTAGCAAAACCCTCGTGTTCAAGCTCGGCGATAAACATGGTGGGCACGCCGTAGAGCGCGGTGGCTTTCTGCTCGTGAACCGCTTTAAGTACTTTGCCGGGATCGAAGCCCTCATCCGGGTAAATCATGGTGGCGCCGTGGGTCATACAGCCCAGGTTGCCCATCACCATGCCAAAGCAGTGGTAAAGCGGCACCGGAATCACCAGGCGGTCTTCACTGGTAAAGCCCATGCTCTCTGCCACGAAGAAGCCGTTATTGAGAATGTTGTGGTGGGAAAGCGTCGCGCCTTTAGGAAAGCCTGTGGTGCCGGAGGTGTACTGGATATTGATCGCATCATCAAACTGCAGCGTCGCCTGGAGGTCGTCAACATCAGTTTGGCTAACCTTATTGGCTTCTTTCATCAGGTCAGACCAGCGCCACATGCCGCTGAGCTTTTCGCTGCTTAAATTAATAATGCACTCAAGGTCGGGCAGCTTTTGCGACTTCAGCTCGCCATCGTTACTGGCTTTTAATTCGGGTGCAAGCTCATACAGCATGGCGCTGTAGTCAGAGCTCTTGAAGTTGTTAGCGGTGACCAAGAAGCGCGCGCCGGATTGGTTTAGCGCGTACTCCAATTCATGGGTGCGGTAAGAGGGGTTAATGTTGACCAGAATGGCACCGATTTTGGCAGTAGCGAACTGAGTCAACGTCCATTCGCTGCAGTTGGGTGCCCAAATGGCCACACGGTCGCCTTTATTGACGCCGATGGAGAGCAGCGCACGGGCACAGCGGTTGACCTCTTCCTGGAGCTGGCGATAGCTCCAGTGAATGTTCTGATGCAGTACGATCAGCGCGTCATTTTCAGCATACTGCGTCGCGATTTGGTCAAATTTATCGCCGATCGTCATGCCAAGAAGCGGCTTGTCAGCCATGCTGCTGGAGTAGCTGGGTTGGGTAAGAGCAGGTGATGCCATGGTGTATCTCTCCGATATTTTTCTTGTCCGAACGGGAAGGCAGGGGATAACTCGCTGCTTTTAATTTTTATTATTCACGTCTCATTTAACTGCTAGAGCCTTTTGCCAGGGCCACCTTGGAGCTGGGCTTGCGGCCTAACTCGTTGGTGATCCAGTAGCCGGTCTCAATCACGGCCTGTAGGTCGATGCCCGTTTCAATCCCTAGCCCTTCCAGCAGATAGAGCACGTCTTCAGTGGCTACGTTGCCGGAAGCACCCTTGGCATAGGGGCAACCGCCAAGTCCCGCGGTAGCGGCATCAATAACGCTAACGCCTTCTTCTAGGACGGCATAAAGATTGGCCAGCGCCATGCCGTAGGTGTCGTGGAAGTGAGCGGCCAGAAACTCAATGGGCACCTGTTGGCGCGTCGTCTCAATCATGCGTTTAGCAGCCAGCGGCGTGCCGACGCCAATGGTGTCGCCCAGGGACACCTCGTAGCAGCCCATCTCATAAAGCGCCTTGGCCACTTCAGCCACTTTGGCGGGGTCAATCTCGCCTTCGTAGGGGCAGCCCAATACGCAGGAGACGTAGCCGCGCACACGTACGCCCGCATCCCGAGCACGATCGAGCACTGGTTCAAAACGGGTCAGTGACTCGGCAATAGAGCAGTTAATGTTCTTTTGCGAAAAAGCCTCAGACGCCGCACCAAATACCGCGACTTCCTCAATGCCCACAGTTAGCGCGTTTTCGAGCCCTTTTAGGTTGGGCGTCAGCGCGGAGTACACCACGCCTGGCTGGCGTTTGATGCCGGCCATGACCTCAACGGCATCGCCCATTTGTGGCACCCATTTGGGTGATACAAAGCTGGCGGCTTCGATATGCGTGATACCTGCTTTAGCAAGCCGCTCAATCAGAGCAATCTTAGTCCCGGTGGGCACAATGGCCCCCGGCTCATTTTGCAGGCCGTCACGGGGTGACATTTCAAACAGCTTTACAGAGGTAGGCAATGGCATCAGTGACTCCTATTCGTTGGCCGCAAAGTCGAGCAGTATGGCGCCTTGACTGACGGTGTCGCCGGCCTGGAAGTGGAACGTCTCCACGCTGCCATCGGCGGGGGCGGTCATGGTGTGCTCCATTTTCATGGCTTCCATCACCATTAGCGGCATGCCTTTTTCAACATTAACGCCGGGCTCTACCAGCAATGCAACGACCGTGCCGTTCATGGGTGCGGTCAGCGTGGATTCTGCCTCGTGGTGACCGTGATCAATGGCATCGATGCGCCGCCAGAACAGGCGGGTTTCACCGCTTGGATTGGCCATCACCACTACATGACCGTCGCGTCGCGCCTGCAGGCGACGGCGGTGGCCATTCAAGGTAACCGCTACCGCATCGCCGGTGAGCGGCTGCAAACTCGCGGTAAGGGTTTCATCACCAATAGTGAGATTCCACAGTGACTCGCCAGGGCTGCGTTTACCTTCAACGATCACTACCGCTTCATCGCTATCGGGCGCTTGCGCACTTGCCGGGTCGCACAGCGCAATGCGAATGGTGTGCGGCGCGTTCAGGCGGAAGCCGTCGTGGCGATCCCAGGGCGAGTCGCTTTCGCACTCCTGAGCCAGTTGATTCAGGCCAATCAGCGCCGCGCTGGCGTAGGCGTTCATGCTATAAGTGCGGGGAGCAAACAGCGTCGCTTCATTGCGTTCTATAAAGCGGGTATCCAGCTCCACGTTCTTAAAACCGGGATGAGTCGCCAGGCGCATTAAGAAGGCGCGATTAGTGACAACCCCTTGAACATCCAGCGCTGCTAGTGCGCGGTTAAGCGTGGCCAGCGCCGCATCGCGGTCGGGGCCGTGAACAATCAGCTTGGCGAGCATGGGGTCGTAGTGCATCGACACCGTATCGCCACTCTCTACACCGCTGTCCAGGCGTACTTGGTCAGCGCTCAGGCCTGCGCCGTCTAAATCCAGCGCGAAACGGTTGAGCAGGCCGGTAGCGGGCAGGAAATCCTGATCCGGGTCTTCGGCGTAGATACGCGCTTCAAAGCTATGGCCGGTGATCGTTAGTTCGTTCTGGGTGCAAGGCAGCGGCTCGCCCATGGCGACGCGCAGCTGCCACTCGACCAAATCCTGGCCGGTGATCATCTCAGTGACGGGGTGTTCGACTTGGAGGCGAGTGTTCATCTCCATAAAGTAGAACGAACCATCAATGTCTAAAAGAAACTCGACGGTTCCCGCGCCCACGTAGCCGATCTCCTGGGCGGCGCGTACGGCAGCATCGCCCATAGCGCTGCGCAGCTCCGACGTCATGCCGGGGGCGGGGGCCTCTTCAATGACTTTTTGGTGGCGCCGCTGAACGCTACAGTCCCGCTCGAACAGGTAAACGCCGTTGCCGTGGCGGTCGCAAAATACCTGCACTTCCACATGGCGGGGCTGCACCAGATACTTCTCGATCAGCATCCGGTCATCACCAAAAGCAGCTTTGGATTCACGGCGGCAGCCATCTAATGCAGCTTGAAAACTATCGCCAGATTCAACTACGCGCATGCCTTTACCACCGCCGCCGGCGCTGGCTTTGAGCATCACCGGATAGCCAATGTTGTCGGCTTCACTGCGCAGCAGAGCGTCGTCCTGATCGTCACCATGATAGCCCGGCACTAGCGGCACGCCCGCATTGGCCATGCGCGCTTTAGCAGCGGATTTATCGCCCATGGCGGCAATGGCTGAAGCCGGCGGGCCGACAAAGGTAATGCCTGCTTCTTCAAGGGCTTTGACGAAGCTGCCGTTTTCAGAAAGAAAGCCATAGCCGGGGTGAATAGCACCAGTGCCGGTGCGTTTGGCAGCTTCGATCACCGCATCGATATTGAGATAGCTCTCCCGGGCAGCGGCGGGGCCTAAACGCACAGCCTCATCGGCTTCACGTACGTGGCGTGCGCTGGCATCGGCATCAGAGTAAACCGCCACGGTTTTCAGGCCCATACGGCGGGCAGTGCGCATTACGCGGCAGGCGATTTCGCCGCGGTTGGCCACCAGCAAGGTGTCAAAAGGCGTCGTGCGAGCGGCTTTTCCGGCTCTTTCGTTTTTTTCAATAGGGGGTGAATGACTCATGAGCGACGCTCCGAAGCGTGGGGTGTGTTATTAGAATCGGCCCAGGCGGGGCGGCGCTTTTCAAAGAAACTGGATAAGCCCTCTTGGCCCTCGTGGCTTACCCGCAGTTTGGCGATCACCTGGCAGGTATGCTCGCGGGTGGCGTCACTGTCAGGCGCTTGAGCGACCGAGGCCATCAGTGCCTTGGTGGCGCGCTGGGCCTGGGGCGAGCCGGCTAACAGGGTGGCCAGCATGGCGTCCACTTCATCGTCTAGCTTATCGTGCTCCACCACCAGATGGACTAAACCCAGCGCGAGCGCTATTTCGGCGTCCATGACTTCTGCGGTTAACGCATAGCGGCGCATCTGTCGCTCGCCCAGAGCCCGCTGCACGTAAGGGCTGATGACTGCGGGCGATAGGCCTATTTTGACTTCCGAAAGGCAGAATTTGGCTTTACCCGAGGCGATCACCACATCGCAGCAAGCGGCCAAACCCACCGCGCCGCCAAAGGCGGCGCCTTGCACACGGCAGACGGTAGGGCAGGGCAGCGTATCCAGGCCGTGCATGAGCGCGGCGAGCTTGCGGGAATCGGCGACGTTATCTTCCAGGTCGTAATCGACCATGCGCTTCATCCAGTTCAGATCAGCACCCGCCGAGAAGCTTTTGCCTTCTGAACCCAGCACTACCGCGCGCACATCGCCTGCTTCAGCCAACGTATGTAACTGGTCAAGGTGCGCGTTTAGCTCAGCGATCAGGCTGTCGTCAAAAGCGTTATGCACCTCGGGGCGGTTTAAGGTCAGGCGCGCCACACCCTCTTCTATAGTCAGCGTTGAGTAAGCCATGGTAAGACCCCCTTACATCCGGAACACGCCGAAGCGTGTCTCTTCAATTTCTGCGTTCATCGCGGCAGCTAAAGAAAGCCCTAACACATCGCGGGTTTGCAGCGGATCAATCACGCCGTCGTCCCATAAGCGGGCGCTGGCGTAGTAGGGGTGGCCCTGATGCTCGTACTGGTCGCGGGTGGGCTGCTTAAAGGCTTCTTCGTCCGCTTTACTCCACTCGCGGCCTTCGCGCTCATGCTGCTCGCGCTTAACCTGGGCCAGCACGCCTGCCGCCTGCTCGCCGCCCATCACTGAAATGCGCGCGTTGGGCCACATAAACAGCAGGTTGGGGTCATAAGCGCGGCCACACATACCGTAGTTACCGGCGCCGAAGCTGCCGCCAATCAGGACGGTGTATTTGGGTACCTTGGCGCAGGCTACGGCAGTCACCAGTTTGGCGCCGTGCTTGGCAATGCCCTCGTGCTCGTACTTGGAGCCGACCATAAAGCCGGTGATGTTCTGCAGGAAGATCAGCGGAATCTTGCGCTGAGCGCAGAGCTCGATAAAGTGCGCGCCTTTCACCGCGCTTTCGGAAAACAGCACGCCGTTATTGGCCACAATACCCACCGGGTAGCCGTGAATATGGGCAAAGCCGGTGACCAGGGTTTCACCGTAGTAGCGTTTGAACTCGTCAAAGTCGGAGTCATCGACGATGCGGCCAATCACTTCGCGCACGTCGTAGGGCTTTTTCAGGTCGGTGCCGACAATGCCGTACAGTTCAGCAGGGTCGAGCTTGGGTGGCTTGGGCGCTTGCATGGCGAGCTTGCCGCGCTTTTGCCAATTCAACCGCGACACACAGGCGCGAGCCAGCTGCAGCGCATGGGCGTCGTTTTCCGCGTAGTGATCGGCGACACCGCTGACCTTGGCGTGAACATCTGCCCCGCCCAGATCTTCAGCGCTGATGCTCTCGCCGGTAGCGGCTTTTACCAAGGGCGGGCCACCCAGGAAAATCGTGCCCTGCTCTTTAACGATAATCGACTCATCCGCCATGGCGGGTACGTAAGCGCCGCCTGCGGTGCAGGAGCCCATCACCACGGCGATTTGCGGAATGCCTTCAGCCGACATGGTCGCCTGGTTATAGAAGATGCGCCCGAAGTGATCGCGGTCGGGGAAGACTTCATCCTGGCGGGGCAGGAAGGCACCGCCGGAATCGACCAGATAGATGCACGGCAGGCGATGCTTGCGGGCAATCTCTTGGGCGCGGATGTGCTTTTTAACCGTGAGCGGAAAGTAGGTGCCGCCTTTCACCGTGGCGTCGTTAGCGACAATCACGCACTCCACGCCGGAAACACGGCCAATACCGGTGACCACACCAGCGGCAGGGATCTCGCTATCGTATATGTTGTGCGCCGCAAGGGCGGAAAACTCTAGAAATGGCGAACCTTCATCGATCAAGTGATCGATGCGGTCGCGTACAAACAGCTTGCCGCGGCTTTCGTGACGCTCGCGGGCTTTGGCACCGCCACCCTGGGCGACGGCAGCGGTCAGTTCACGCAGTTTGTTCACTTCACCGAGCATTGAGGCTTCGTTGGCCTGAAATACATCGCTACGCGGGTTGATCTGAGTGGAAATGGAGCTCATGACAGGACCCTGCTGAATTTAATTAAAGACTTTCGGTGAAGAGTTCGCGACCAATTAGCATCCGCCGAATCTCGCTGGTGCCCGCGCCGATCTCATACAGCTTGGCGTCTCGTAGCAGGCGCCCGGTGGGGTATTCGTTGATATAGCCGTTGCCGCCGAGTAGCTGAATGGAATCCAGTGCGACCTGAGTGGCTTTTTCGGCGCAGTAGAGAATCACCCCGGCAGCGTCTTTGCGGGACGTTTGGCCACGGTCGCAGGCACCGGCTACAGCGTATAAATAGGCGCGGCAGGCGTTCAGGGTGGTGTACATATCCGCCACTTTGCCCTGCACCAGTTGGAACTCACCAATCGACTGGTTGAACTGTTTACGCTCGTGGATATAGGGCATCACCACATCCATGGCGGCCTGCATAATGCCGATCGGGCCAGCGGCCAGTACGGTACGCTCATAGTCCAACCCGCTCATCAGTACGCGTACGCCTTTGCCTTCTTCACCGAGAATGTTTTCAGCGGGAACGGCGCAATCCTGGAATACCAGTTCACAGGTGTTGGAACCGCGCATGCCCAGCTTGTCGAGCTTTTGGGCGGTGGAGAAACCGGGCATGCCTTTTTCGATAATAAACGCGGTGATGCCTTTGGAACCGGCGTCTGGATCTGTTTTGGCGTACACCACCAGCACATCGGCATCGGGGCCGTTGGTGATCCACATTTTATTGCCGTTAAGGATGTAGTGATCGCCATTCTGCTTGGCACGCAGCTGCATCGACACAACATCCGAGCCTGCGCCGGGTTCCGACATGGCCAAAGCGCCCACGTGGTCGCCGCTGATCAGTTTGGGGAGGTACTTGGCTTTCTGTTCGGGGGAGGCGTTGATCTTGATCTGGTTAACGCACAAGTTGGAGTGGGCGCCGTAAGAGAGCGCTACCGATGCGCTGGCCCGGGAGATCTCTTCCATGGCGATGCAGTGGGCCAGATAGCCCATGCCGCTGCCGCCATCCTCTTCAGAGACGGTAATCCCCAATAGCCCCATATCGCCAAACTTCTTCCACAGGTCGTTAGGGAACTCGTTGTTGCGGTCGATTTCGGCCGCACGGGGGGCAATCTCGCTGGCAGCAAAGGCGTTGACCTGCTCGCGTAACATGTTCAGTTCGTCTTCGAGGCCAAAATTGAGTTCTGAGTAGTGTGAAAACATGGTCAATCACCTGTGCTGATTATTTGTGTTTGCTATCTGTAATTAGCCATCTGGGCTGGCGTAGCTGTGTCGGCTAATCGAGTTGGCGGACGCGTCAGTGCATAGTGGCGGAAGAGGGGGCTGAGGCTTTATCGGCCGAACTCGCGTGCTCTTCTTCGTTTTGTGTTTCTTGCGGCTCTTTCTCGAGTAGTTCTTCGAGCGCTTGGCGGCAGCGGATTTCAGCGCTTTCAAGCTCTAGCTGAACCATGGTGATGTCTTTCATTTGTTGATCCAGCGCCGCACGGCGCTCGCCTATTTTGCTTAGCATTAGGTGCAGCTGCTTTTTGCTGCCGCTGCGGGTTTCGTCCCAAAGCTCGAACAGTTCGCGAATCTCTGCCAATGAAAAACCCAGTCGCTTGCCACGAATGGTGAGCTTCAGCCGTACACGGTCTTTGCTGCTGTAAACCCTGGTTTGCCCGCGGCGCGTAGGGTGGAGCAGTTCCTGATCTTCATAGAAGCGAATGCTACGGGTGGTTAAATCAAACTCGTTGGCTAGTTCACTGATCGAGTAAGTTTTGCTCATGGTGACGTTCTCTCAATAAGGCGTTGTTCCCAATATATGACTCCTATGGAACACTGCCACTGAGGCTAAAACAAGTTTACGTTAACGTAAAGCAATTGTTGCTAGCAGTTGAAAAGCGTTGAAATCAGGTAAGTTGTTGATATTTATGTTTTGAAGGCAGTTATTAATTCAGGAGAATGTCGTCGATAGACCAAAGTTGTAATTGTATTGCTATAGCGACAGTTGCTAGTTTGCACATACACCTTACGTTCAGGTAAGGCAGTAGCAGCCGCTTTTGCCATGCCTGTAAAGAATTAGCACAACAACAATAAGAGGCTTGCCACTCTATGAGTGCAAACGATGTCCTTCAGGGACCTGTCCTCGAAACCCGAGGGCTGACCAAAGAGTTTCGCGGCTTCACCGCCGTGGACGATGTCAATCTCCAGGTACAGGAAGGGCATATTCACGCACTGATTGGCCCCAATGGTGCGGGTAAAACCACCGTATTTAACTTATTGACCAAATTTCTGCCGCCTACCCGCGGCGATATTTTGTATCGCGGCAACTCAATCACCAGTAAAAAATCCAACGAAATAGCCCAGTTAGGGTTGGTGCGTTCGTTTCAGATTTCTGCGGTATTCGCCCATATGACCGCGCTGGAGAATGTGCGGGTAGCGCTACAGCGAAAACTGGGCACCTCGTTTCATTTCTGGAAATCTGAGAAATCCCTGGATCACCTTAATGAGCGCGCGCTTGAACTACTGGAAGAAGTGGGTCTGCGGGAATATGCCGATACGCTAACGGTAGAAATGCCCTACGGTCGTAAACGAGCACTTGAGCTGGCCACTACGCTTGCGCTCGACCCCACCATGATGCTGCTTGATGAACCTACCCAAGGCATGGGCGCAGAAGACGTTGACCGCATCGTGGCGCTGATTAAGCGTGTCTCCCAGGGGCGCACCGTATTAATGGTGGAGCACAACCTGAGCGTTGTTAGCCGCCTATGTGATCGCATCACCGTGTTGGCGCGAGGCGCTGTTTTGGCTGAGGGCGATTACGACGCTGTCTCTCGGAATCCATTGGTACGCGAAGCCTATATGGGCAGCGATGCCGCGGAAGAGGATGGTTCTGAAAAAGAGGGAGCTGCCGTATGAATATCGCTGAGGCCGAAGCGCCGGTTGAAAACACGCAAAGCCTGGAAATGCTGCGGGTGCAGGATCTACACGCCTTTTATGGCGAGTCGCACATCCTGCATGGCGTCAATTTTGATGTGAAGCGTGGCGAGCTGGTGACGCTGCTGGGCCGCAACGGCGCCGGGCGTAGTACCACATTGAAATCGATCATGAACATGGTGGGGCGCAGAACGGGCTCTATTGTGATTAACGGTAATGAAACGCTGCATATGAAGCCGCACCATATCCCGCGTCTCGGGGTGGGTTACTGCCCGGAAGAGCGCGGTATTTTTGCAAGCTTGGATGTGCACGAGAACCTATTGCTTCCACCCACTGTGCGTTCCGGCGGTATGAGCCTGGACGAAATCTACGCCATGTTTCCGAACCTTTATGAACGGCGTAGAAGCCAGGGGACGCGGCTTTCCGGTGGTGAGCAGCAGATGTTAGCCATGGCGCGTATCTTGCGCACGGGTGCGCGCATGCTGCTGCTCGATGAAATTACCGAAGGGCTTGCCCCCGTCATTGTGCAGAAACTTGCCGAAGTGCTGGTTCAGTTGAAAGAGCGCGGTATGACCATTGTGCTTGTGGAGCAGAACTTTCGCTTTGCGGCGCCGCTTGCGGATCGCCACTTCGTGATGGATCACGGTCAGATTGTCGAAGAAATCAGCGCCGCGCAGCTGCCATCGCGTCGGGAACATCTCAACTCAATGCTAGGGGTATAACACACGGCTAGACACTTAAATGTTCATTCCGCCAACAGTTTCGCTGCTCACAAAACAATAATATTAATCAGTAATTTGCAGTACGCACTTTCACGACAGCTCAAAGACTACACAACAGCTCAAAAACAACACAACAACAAAGGCCTCCGGGCCAGGAGACGAATATGACCTTTATGAAAAAAACGCTGGCCGCCAGCATCGCCGTTGCGGCCGCTTCAAGCCTCGCCGTGTCTACCGCCCAGGCTGATATGAGTGATGGTGAAGTCCGCATTGGTTACCTGGCCGATATGTCCGGCACTTATCGCGACCTCGCAGGCCCCGGCGGCTTAACTGCCATGGAGATGGCGGTGGCCGATTTTGGCGGCAGCGTCAATGGCGCGTCCATCGTTATTTCCAGTGCAGATGATCGCAACAGCGCTGACGTCGGTGCGAATACCGTGCGTGGTTGGATCGATCAGGATAACGTCGATATGGTGGGCGGTTTAGTAGCGTCTTCTGTGTCCATTGCGGTGACCAAAGTGTTGGAAGAGAACAATGGCCTGGGTATCGTGTCCGGCTCGGCGGCTTCTAGCATTACCAACGAACACTGCACCCCTAATCATATTCACTGGGTCTACGACACCTATCCGCTGGCTAACGGTACCGCTAAAGCAGTTGTAGAGCAGGGCGGCGACAGCTGGTTTATGCTGACCGCAGACTACGCCTTCGGTCATGCGCTTGAAGCTGACGTCACCAAAGTAGTGGAAGAGAGCGGCGGTGAAATTGTGGGCGGCGTTCGTCATCCCTTCCCGACTAACGACTTCTCTTCGTACATTCTTCAGGCTCAGGGCTCCGGCGCGAAAATTATTGGCTTGGCCAACGCCGGTGCCGATACCGTTAACGCGATCACGACGGCCAGCCAGTTTGGCTTGACTCAATCTGGGCAGCAGCTAGCAGGCCTGTTGATTTTCTTGAATGACGTTCACGCCCTTGGCCTGGAAGCCACTCAGAACCTGCTGCTAACTACCGGCTGGTACTGGGATATGGATGAGCAGTCCCGGGAATGGGCACAGCGCTATTTCGATGAAGTAGGCCGCATGCCGACCATGGTACAAGCGGGTATCTACTCCAGCACCATGCACTACCTGAAAGCCGTTGAAGCCGCGGGCACCGACGACCCTGAAACCGTACGTGCGCAAATGGCCGAGATGCCTATTGAGGACTTCTTTGCCCGTAACGGCAGCATCCGTGAAGATGGCCGCATGATCCACGACATGTACCTGGCCCAGGTTAAAACGCCGGATGAGTCCACCGGTGAGTGGGATCTTTACGAAATCCTCAGCACCATTCCCGCCGAAGAAGCCTACCGCCCGCTATCTGAAAGCCAGTGCAAATTGGTGCAAAACTAATTTCCCGGCTGAGCTTGAGCCAGATAGCCATCGCAAGTGATGTGTAGAACCGGTTGGCGGCAAGTTGCCGCCAACTGTTTGAGGGCGAGGAGAGTCGCGTTATGACGATGATATTCGGCGTGCCAATGGCCGTCTTCATGGGCCAGCTAACTCTGGGTCTTGTGAATGGCGCCTTTTACGCACTGCTTAGCCTGGGCCTGGCGGTCATCTTCGGCCTGTTGAAGATCGTCAACTTTGCCCATGGGGCGCAATACATGCTGGGGGCCTTCGCCGCACTGTTGGGCTTTCGCTATTTGGGTATTAATTACTGGCTGGCGCTGCTGTTAGTGCCGCTAGTGGTTGGTGGTTTTGGGGTACTGCTGGAGCGTTTTTTGCTGCGCCGTATTGCCCATTTGGATCACCTCTATGGGCTGCTGCTGACCTTTGGTTTGGCGTTGATTTTTGAGGGCACGCTGGTCAACTTCTTCGGTGTTTCCGGGGCGCGTTACGCTACACCGGAGATCCTCCAGGGTGGCTTGAACCTGGGCTTTATGTTCCTACCGACATATCGCGCCTGGGTACTGGTGGCAGCGCTGGCGATGTGCCTGTTTACCTGGTTTATGATCGAGCGTACGCGGTTGGGTGCTTACCTTCGCGCAGGTACTGAGAACTCGCAGCTGATGCAGGCATTTGGCGTTAATGTGCCGCTGCTGATCACGCTCACCTATGGATTTGGGGTTGGTCTTGCTGCGTTTGCCGGCGTGTTGGCAGCGCCGCTCTATCCGGTATCGCCGACCATGGGGTCGAGTTTGTTAATCGTGGTGTTTGCGGTGGTGGTCATCGGCGGGATGGGCTCGATTCTAGGTGCCATTATTACCGGGCTTTCCATGGGCATCATCGAAGGGCTGACCAAGGTGTACTACCCCGAAGCCTCTAATACGGTGATCTTTCTTGTCATGATCCTCGTGCTCATGTTGCGCCCCGTTGGGCTGTTCGGTAAGGAGGCATGAACATGGCAGAATCTCAATCAATGGCGGCGCCATCCGCGGTACTGGAACGTCAAAAGCGGGCCAAGTTTCGCCGCAATATGTTCTATCTGGCGCTAATCGTGGTGGGTCTGGTCGCGCCGTTTTTGGCCTACCCCGTGTTCTTGATGAAAGTGCTCTGTTTTGCGCTGTTTGCCTGTGCGTTCAACCTGTTGCTTGGCTATGCGGGTCTGTTGTCTTTCGGCCATGCGGCTTTCTTGGCCACTGGTGGTTACGTAACCGGCTACCTGTTGGCAAGCTACCCAGGGCTGACGCCTGAGCTGGGTATTATCGCCGGGACTGTTCTAGCCACGCTGCTTGGAGTGGTGTTTGGGGTGCTCTCCATCAGGCGTCAGGGTATCTATTTTGCCATGGTGACTTTAGCGATCGCCCAGCTGGTCTACTTCATGTTTGTGCAGGCGCCGTTTACCGGCGGTGAGGATGGCTTGCATGGCGTGCCCCGTGGCGAACTGTTTGGGTTTATCAGCCTGAGCAGTAACCTGGCGATGTACTACTTTGTGTTCGCGATTTTTATCTTCGGCTTCGCGCTGATTCAACGCACGGTGCACTCGCCGTTTGGCCAGGTGCTAAAAGCGATTCGTGAAAACGAGCCCCGCGCGGTGTCGCTGGGCTACAACGCCGATGCCTATAAGCTAGTGGCGTTCGTGATCTCTGCAGGTTTAGCGGGCTTGGCGGGTTCCACCAAAACCGTGGTCTTCCAGCTGGCTTCGTTGACCGATGCGCACTGGCATATGTCCGGTGAGGTAATACTGATGACCCTGCTGGGCGGTGTGGGCACCTTGCTGGGCCCGTTAATGGGTGCAGGTATTGTGGTCAGCCTTCAGCATATCCTGGCGCAGTCGCCGCTGGGGAATTGGGTTAGCGTTATTCTCGGTATCATCTTTGTGGTCTGTGTGCTCAGTTTCCGTAGCGGAATAATCGGTGAGCTGGACAAGATGTATCGCAAAAACTTTAAGTAAGCGTTTTTATTAAATAGCACTCTCTCTGTCCGATTTTGGGCGCCGTTTGGCGCCCTTTTTTTGATTCTTTTATAAGGCCTACGCCTAAGGTCGCAAGCGTTGGCAGGTTGCTTGTAGCCGGGTAAATGGATAAGTTAACGTTAACGTCAATTATAACGACAACAGCAGTGCGCACGCGCATTTGCGGAGATACGCCATGAATTTTGAACTCAATGAAGATCAGGTCGCCTTTGCCGATATGGCGCGGGCGTTTGCCCAAAACGAGCTAGAGCCCCACGCTGCCGAGTGGGATCAAACCTCCTTCTTTCCCGTCGATGTGATTCGTAAAGCGGGCGAGCTGGGCTTCTGCTCTCTTTATGCACCGGAAAGCGTGGGTGGGTTAGGGCTTTCGCGGTTGGATGCCAGCATCATTTTCGAACAGCTTTCCATGGGATGCACCTCTACCACGGCCTATCTAACCATTCACAATATGGTCACCTGGATGCTAGCGGATTTCGGTACGCCGGAAGCGGTAGAGCAGTGGGGCGCAAGGCTGGCCACGGGTGAGCTGCTGGGTTCTTACTGTTTAACCGAACCAAACTCAGGCTCCGACGCCGCCTCGCTGAAAACCACTGCCAAGCGCGATGGCGACCATTACGTGTTGACCGGCAGCAAGATGTTTATTTCCGGTGCCGGTAGCACCGATTTTCTCGTGGTGATGGCGCGCACCGGCGGTGAGGGCGCCAGCGGCGTTTCGGCGTTTGCGGTTGATGCCAAGAGTGACGGCATTAGCTATGGGCGCAAGGAAGAGAAAATGGGCTGGAACAGCCAGCCCACCCGCATGATTACCTTTGAAGAGGTGCGGGTACCCGCCAATCATCTGCTCGGCAATGAAGGCGACGGTTTTAAAATCGCCATGAAGGGCCTCGACGGCGGGCGTATCAATATTGCTACCTGCTCTATCGGCACCGCCCAGCAGGCGATCAACAAAGCGCGGGAGTATATGCTGGAGCGCAAACAGTTCGGTAAGCGCTTAGCCGAGTTCCAGGCGCTGCAGTTCCGCTTAGCCGATATGGTCACTGAGCTGGTCGCTGCACGGCAGCTGGTGCGCATGGCCGCTACCAAGCTGGACGCTGGCCACGCCGACGCACCGACCTACTGTGCCATGGCTAAACGCTTTGCTACCGATGTGGGCTTCAAGGTGTGCGACGAAGCGCTTCAACTTTACGGCGGCAACGGCTATATCAAGGAGTACCCCATGGAGCGCTACGTGCGTGATACCCGGGTACACCGGATTCTTGAAGGCACCAACGAAATCATGCGGATGATCATCGCCCGCCGGGTGCTGGCAGACGGCGCCACCGAGCTGTAAATGACGATGAATAAGATTATGGTGGATACGATAGCGACGGATAAGGAATGCCAATGAGCAGCGTACTGTTTACCGAACACGCCACCCAAGACGGCCACGTAATTGCTGAGGTTAAGCTCAATGCCGAACGCTCGCTGAACGCATTAACGCTTGAGATGTGTGAAGAGATGCTGCCGCGCCTTCGCGACTGGGCCACCGACGAGCGGGTGGTCGCGGTGCTGCTGGATAGCGCAGGCGAAAAAGCCTTTTGCGCCGGTGGCGACGTGGTGAATTTGTATAAAACGATTACCGGCGAGGGCGACCCCAGCTTCCCCGAGCGCTTTTTCGAGACCGAGTATCGGCTCGATTTTCTACTCCATACCTACCCCAAACCGGTGATTTGCTGGGGCAATGGTATTGTGATGGGCGGCGGCATGGGGCTGTTAAGCGCCAGTAGCCACCGTGTCGTGACCGAGACCTCGCGTTTGGCAATGCCGGAAGTCACTATCGGCCTCTACCCGGATGTAGGCGCCAGCTGGTTTTTAAACCGGCTTCCCAACGGCGCAGGGCGCTTTCTAGCCATGACCGGCTGCCAGATCAATGCGCCAGACGCCGTTCATCTGGGTTTGGCTGACCGCTGTATCGCCAGCCACCACCGTGACGCCATGCTGCAGCAACTGACCGACGCACATTGGGGAGCCGGTGAGAATACCGATGCCAACGGGGTGGTTAACCGCATCATGCGTGAGCTTGAGCAAACATCCCAGCCCGTATTTGCCGAGTTGGAAGCGCCCGTATACCAGCACTCACCGCTGATTCGCGAGTTGATGGATCACGACAGCGTGGAGCAAATTGTCGCCGCTATTGCGGCGGTAAAAAGCGACAATCAGTGGTTTGGCAAGGCACAGAAAACGCTGGCCCACGGTAGCCCGGTGTCAGTGAAATTGATTGATGAGCAGCTAAAGCGGGCTAAACATATGTCGCTGGCAGAGGTGTTCCAATCCGAAATGTCGCTCTCGGTACAGTGCTGCCGACACCGTGAGTTCCCTGAGGGTGTGCGCGCACTGCTGGTCGATAAAGACGGGCAACCGAATTGGACGTATCCCGATGTGGCCTCGGTAGAGGAGAGCTTTATCAACGAGCTACTATCTTCCGCATGGTCGCAAAATCCGCTGGCGGATCTACGCTAATATAATCTTCCCATTACCGGCTAATAAGGATAATAAAATGAACACCATCGCATTTATCGGCCTGGGCAATATGGGCGGCCCCATGGCTGCCAACCTAGTAAAAGCTGGCTTTGACGTGCGCGCCTTTGATCTTTCTCAAGAGGCGCAAGAGACCGCCAAAGCGAATGGTTGTGAAGTGGCTTTCTCGGCCCAGGAAGCTGCCACCGACGCCGATTTTATTATTTCAATGCTGCCCGCCGGAAAGCATGTACGCGGGCTATATATTGAAGACGATGCGCCGCTGTTTGAAGTGATCAAACGTGGAGCGCTGGTCATCGACTGCTCTACCATTGACGGTGCCACTGCCCGAGGCGTTGCTGAAGAGGGCGAGAAGCTGGGTATCGGCTTTATCGATGCGCCGGTTTCCGGTGGCGTGGGCGGCGCTCAAGCGGGCACCTTGACCTTTATTGTAGGCGGCAGCGAGGTCGAGTTCAGGCTGGCCAAGCCGGTGCTGGAAGCCATGGGCAAAAACATCTTCCACGCCGGAGATCACGGCGCAGGGCAGGTGGCCAAAGCCTGCAACAACATGCTGCTCTCTATCCTGATGGCGGGCACCTGCGAAGCGATCAATATGGGCGTCAAAAACGGCCTGGATCCCGCGGTGCTTTCAGAGATCATGAAGCAAAGCTCCGGCGGTAACTGGGCGCTCAATGTTTACAACCCCTACCCAGGCGTCATGGAAAACGCACCGGCTTCTAAAAATTATCAGGGTGGCTTCCAGGTCGACCTGATGATCAAAGACTTAGGCCTCGCCATGGATGTCAGTCAGCAAAGCGCCTCCGCAGTCCCCATGGGCTCCGCCGCCCGCTCACTGTTCACCCTGCATAAAGCCAAAGGCAACGGTAAACTGGACTTCTCAAGCCTGATGCAGTTCTATCAGGATAAAGAGTGAGGTGTGAGGTGTGAGGTGTGAGGTGTGAGGTGTGAATGGTAAATGGTGAGTGGTGAATAGGTTTTGTAGCGCGTGGTAACGAGTAGCGAGCGCAGCGAGAAACGAGGCACCCGCGAGAGGGCGGCGAAGCCGCCCCAGCTATCCCACCGAAGCCACAGCTTGTCTCCGGCCTCAAGGGCGGGCAAACTTAAAGAAACTGCTCATATACAAGGACTACCATGATCACGCTTTGGGGCCGCAATAACTCCACCAACGTCAAGAAAGTGAGCTGGGTGCTAGAAGAGCTGGAACTACCGTTCGAACAGATCCAGGCTGGCTTGGAGCACGGGGTAAACAACACTCCGGAATATCTGGCCATGAACCCCACCGGGCTAGTGCCGCTACTCAAAGATGACGCCACCAACAGCGTGCTGTGGGAATCCAATACGATTATTCGCTACCTTGCCGCGCAGTACGGGCAAAGCAAGCTATGGATCGAAGCCCCCGCCGAACGGGCGCAGGCTGAAAAGTGGATGGATTGGTCGAACAGCACTCTGTCACCACGGCACCGCACGATCCTGATGGGCTATGTCAGAACCCCACCTGAAAAACGCGATAATGCTGCCCTTGAAGCGGGTATGCAGGCGTGTGAAGAGCTGTTTGAGTTGATGGATAACGTGCTGGCCAAGCAAGCGTTTTTCTCGGGTAATGAGTTTGGCCTGGGCGATATTGCCGTTGCACCCTTTATCTACAACCTATGGCATATCGGCTTAACCTGGCAGCCGCGCCCCAATCTAGAACGCTGGTACCAACAAATCGCTGAACGTCCCGCCTACCAAAAAGTGGTGGTGATTCCTGTTACGTGATGCTTGAATCTAAATAAGGTAAGCGCACTTGTAGCGTGTGGTAACGAGTAGCGAGCGTAGCGAGAAACGAGGCACCCGCGGGAGGGCAGCGAAGCTGCCCCAGGTAATGCCTAAAAGCTCGCCTCAACCTCCGCCAACTTATCATCCAGCGCCTGCAATACCTCACACTCCAACCCATGGCGCTGGGCACTCTCAATTAACGGCCCCAATATCGCCCCGCGCTCGGTGGGGCGTTTGGCCTCCACATCCTGCAACATCGAAGCCTTATTGTTTGCCGTGTTCTCCACTACCTGCCACACCAACGCCAACCACGCACCTTCACCGTTGCCATCATTGGGCGGCGCAATGCCCTCGGCCAACATAATCGCCGCGACTTCCTTTGCCACCGCCACCACACGGCCCGCATAAGTTTCACCGCGCAATTCACCGTTACGCACACCATTTAACGCCACCAGTGGGTTAATCGCCGCGTTCACCGCCAGCTTCTGCCACAAGCGTTGGCGAATATCATCCACCTTTGTGGCGGCAAGCCCTGCCTGGGTTAATGTTTGCGCCAGTTCTTCCGCCAGCGCACCGTGCTGGTTATGCAAATCGCCCACAAAGGTATGCCCGCGCCCCGCATGCACCACGCCATCATCACCGGTTAGATAAGCCCCTTCGGTTGTTGTCGCGCACAACACCGGCCCCGGCCACGCCTGAGTAATACGCGGCTGCGCCAAAAAACCGTTCTGCCACAGCACTAGCGGGGTAGAAGGGGAAATACAGTCAATAATGCCAGCCAACGCCGACTCAGCCACCATGGCTTTGGTAGTGATATGCACAAAGGCGGGCGGTACCGGCGTCTTTAATGCCAGTTGATCTATCGTCAACGAGTTTAACGGCAGCACGAGCTGTTCGCCTTCCGGCGTGGTCAGCATCTGCCGAGCAGGCAGCGCACGGCGACCGAGTAGGGTGGTGGCCGCTATAGGTGAAAGCGAATGGGCCAGCAGGCGGCCAATGGCACCCGGGCCGAGTATCCAGTGGGTAGTCATATCAAGCATGTACTCTACAGCGGCGTTGTCGCCAAGCTTACCGCGTTTGGTTTAGGGGCGCGAAGGTGAAAAAGCACGAGCAAAGGGGACTAATGGCTAGTGACGGTGGCAAACAATGTCTGATAAGTTTGATGCTAAGTGAATTTGGTGGGTGAAGTGGCCAATGCGTGACGGCGTGTTATGCCTGATGTTGTCATGAGGCATTATTAGATGGCTGCTTTCGACCCAAAGCGGCCCTTCCAGCGAAAGCGGCATGCTGATTCAGCCGTGTTATGCAGCCGGCACGATAATCTATGTTAGATTTTTGGGAGTGTCATGGCGTTATCCAAAGCCCAAATAGGCAAATGCGGTGAACTTCTAGTTCAGTACCGTCTCCTTTTGTGCGGAATAGAGTCCGCTCCAATGAGCACTGACACTGGTGTCGATCTCGTTGCTTTCTCTCCCAAGGATGGAGACGCCCGGACAATCCAGGTGAAGACCAATCATAAGGCAAAACCAGGTGGTGGGTCAGGTAAGGCGGCTTTGGATTGGTGGCTGCGCGAGGATTCTCCTGCTGAATTGGTTGCTTTCGTCGACCTTTCAAGTGAGCAGGTCTGGTTGATGACGCATTCTGAGGTTGAAAAAATTGCGCAGCAACACTCTGCTGGCCGTTTTCACCTGTACATGTACACCGACCCAACAGCGCGCCCAAGAAAACAGGATAGATTGAGCCATCAATGGGAGTTTCAACAGTTTCTTCTTGAGAATCATGTGCACAATACGTTCAAAATCTAACCATGCAAGCCACGGCGACGTCTACTCCATTGCGGCTTCGCCTCCATTCCGTAGCCGCGCGTGCTTAGCGGCGTTAGGCAAAAGGAACCATCGTGGATTTAGCATTGCAGATTTCTGAGCTTCTAGGCGGTATAGGCCAGTTTATTTTTAGTCTGGTCGCGGTGGCTCTCTCGATTCTAGCTTTTGTGAAAAAGAGATCCGATATCTTCCGATCTGAACTCGCAAAAAGTCAGTTTTTGGAGATGGGCTCGATAAGGACGAAACTGAGCGAAATATTTTTCGATATCTACTATGTCGCTCAGTTTAAAGGGCAGCTGGATATGATGAAGTGGTCATTAGAAGATTTCCGGCGCGAGTGTCCGGATCAATGGAAGCAGTTTACTCGCTACCAGGAAAATTCACTCGACCTTTTCTATAAGTTTATGACACCAGAATATTATCTTTTCCCCAAATGGGTTTCGGCTGAAAAGGTGTTGTCTCATTTTGAAGAAATGAAGAAGTTCGCACCGTTCACTATCTATGCGACGGGCAGCAAAACTTCAGAGGATTTAGAGAACTACCAGACTAAAATCATTGCTTTGATCAAGTATATCGATGTAGAGCTGAGCAAGCATGCCTAACCAGTGCAGGCACGGCGACGCCCACTACATTGCGCCTTCGGCTCCATTTCATGGGCCCGCATGCTGCAAACGTTAAGCCCAATGGAGTTCCGCAGATGAGCAAGTATGGGTTGAAAGAAGCAATTGATGAGCATATGCCATTTATTGACGAGCATCTGCAAAAATTGAACGTACCGATATTTGATCGCTTTATGCGTGCTGCATATTTGTTTGTGGATGTTGCCATAATCGATTCAAGTTATGAAAGCAAAGAGGAGCTTTTAAAGAGTACAGCGTTTATTGAAGGACTAATCCCTTTAGTCAATGACTGGTATTGGGATAGATATGGAGAGTTGGCTAAAAATCCAACTAATAGAATTTACTCGGGACTTATTACTCCTTATGGGCATCCTGTTTTAGTCAAGATTCCAGCAACTACAAGTAGAGTAGAAGTGCCAAATGAAACAGCATGGCTTACTTTTCCTGACTGCTTGAGCAAGAATGAATCCATAGGAGATATGGCTCAGACCAAGATTGATTTAGACAAGCTCCCTCCAGAAGAGATGGATAGGTTATCAACCGAGTTTAGCGAAATAGTTTCTATGACTCGGAAAATTAATCTTAATTTAGGTTCGGCGGGTGGTATTGACAAAGAAGCAGCCAGCATGGCGGACGGTATATGGGGGCATATAGAAAAATCTATTGTTGATATCTTGTCATTTCAAGAACCTCAAGCATCAATTGGTTGCTGGGAACTACATCTGGCAATTGAAAAAACCTTAAAGGTATATTTAAAACAAATTTATGGTTCATGGGTATTTGGCCATGACCTAAACAAATTGAGCAACAAGATTAATAATCATGATGCGAGTTTAGATTTTTCTGTAATTCAGCTGCTTCCAAGTGACAAAGACGCTATTAAGTTGAGGTATTCTGAGCTTGTAAAAAATGTAAGTGAGGCGGTGGATTATTATAAGAAAGCATTGCGATTAATTGAGAAAGTGACAAGTAAGTACGAGAGAAAGTACTCTATCAATAATGCATCTTTTTTGTTAAAGATGGCGCCGTGGGCAAAATGAGGCTTAACAAGTTGCTGCACGCGGAAAAATTACTCGCTACGCTCCTAATTCTCCGGTGAGTAAGGCGTTATATCAGAAACGACTAAAAGGCAGCTTCTGGCCGATAGATGTCTCCATACAGGCCGCCAAAGCCCGTTTGACGCTCTTTGACCGGGGAACTAACTTCACAGTTGGTACCCCCGGATAACAGCAAGAACAACCCCGATGGAGGCATGCAATGAATATTTTTCCGTGCCGGTATGGCCAGTACCGCGGGCGGTTTCTGACAGGTGCCATTTCCCTTGGCTTGCTCACCGCACATTCATTCGCTTACGCGCAATCCACAGATTCGGATACGATACCGCGGCTGGAGTCCACGGAGTGCGTGACCGAGGCGCTCACGGAACTCGGCGCCGACTGCTACACCTTTCATGGTCATGAGAATTGGGATGACCCCGGCGACAACCGGATTCAGGTGCCCGTGGCGGTGATCGAGCCGGAAAACGGCGATACCGACGAGGTGCCGGTCTTTTTCTTCCCGGGTGGGCCGGGCTACTCCTCGCTGGGTCTGCGCGACTACATGGAACAGCTCCGCAAGGATATCGGCAACCGCACGCTTGTGACGATGGATCACCGTGGTTTCATTCATAGCGAGCCGACGCTGGAGTGTTCCGATTACGCGGTCGTGTCGCCGTACCACAACATCATCCACACCCCGGCGATAGCCTCGTCGCTGAAGCCGATGGAGCGCCTGGAGGCGATCACCAGTGAGGTGGAGGCGTGCTACCAGAAGCTTTCCGACGAGGGCATCGACGTTGCCCAATACAATCAATATGCCGTAGCGCGTGACGTCGACGAGATACGCCAACTGCTGGAATACGACGACATCGATGCCTTCGGCTCCTCGACAGGTAGCGGCACCGTGCTCTCTTTCATTCAGTACCATCCGGACAGCATTCGCGCCGCCATCCTCGGTTGGCCATGGTTCAACCATCTGCGCAACCGGGCGCCCGTGGATGAGTTCTACACTGCCAAGCAGATATTCACCGATACGCTGGCGCTATGCGCCGCCGAGGACGAGGCGTGCCGCGAGATGCTGCCCAACTGGATGCTGGCAGTCGACAGGGCACGTCGTACCCTGGACAGCCAGCCCTACATTGTCGATGTCGGCGGCGACGCCGGCGATAGCATAACGCTCTACTTCGACGGGGCCGCCTTCCTCGACACGCTCTATCTGATGCTGCCAGGGGCCTATGCCGAACTGCCCAGCCTGCTCGCCGATATCCAGGCGGGCGACTACACGCGTTTGAAAGAGTTCTTCCTCATCGACGCTTACGACCCAGAACCGGAAGCCCCTAACTATGCGCTGGGTTACTTCCTTGCCCATGTCTGCAGTGACATGGGCACGAACCGGCCCACACGCGAAGACTCGATCGCCGCGGTGCAGACTGAGCCGGCGATCTTGGGCTTCGAGCCCCCGTGGGTCTGCGGGTGGTGGGGCGAAGACGGCAATGTGCCCGTCGAACACAACGATCCGCCGGTATCAGATACGCCGGCTCTGGCCATTCATGGCCAGATGGATCCCTGCTGTGGAACACGTTGGAGTGAGCATGTCCGCCAAACCATGCCCAACCTGCAGTTCGTCGAGTATCAGGGGCTAGGCCACAATCCTGTCAATGAGTGCCGTTCGACCATGATTAGCGCCTTTCTTGATGATCCATACGAGCCCATCGACGACAGTTGTAAGAATGAAGTGGCGTTGGATCCCTGGGTGATCGAGCCGCCGCAATAGTGGAGATGAGTGGCATTTTATGTCACACACACCACTGCGTTTTAAACAGAAGCCAGACCTTCGGTCAGTGTCGCTGGCACGACCGAAGCCTGGGCCACAATTTTTAACAGGCGATCCCCGCGTACTTGTATCGGCTGGGCTTCAACGTGAAGTATTGCTTCTGAGTGGCCGCTCTTGGCCGAAATAAGAATGATCGAGCATAGGTGCTATCGACCCTGAGCGGAGGTAACGAGGAATGGCGCAGGCGCGCGAATTTTGGCTATACTGCCTATTGAAAATTAATAGCCAAAAAAAATCATAGGCTTGGGAGAATGTGGCGGGCTGCATTTGCCGGAAAAAAGTGCCAGCACGTTCATTCAATCATAGAACACGCCGTCTAATACGCTGTTGGGCGCTGATGAGGCGGAATCAGAAACCATGACTAGCGGAGGGACGTTGGAGACACGAGCCCGAGTTGTCGACGAGTCGAGATATAAGAACCCAGATAATGATCCTCGTGGGCCGTGGCTTGCCACAGATGTTACTGCCCCTTACGAGCGTCCAGCTCTTGTCTACGAATGGCACGGGCACCTGCCGCCGCCAGGGAGATGCTGGCGATTTGCCGCTGCCCGAGCAAAAGAACTAGAGAAAGAGGGCAGGATTTCCATCGGGCCTAATGGCCGTCCTCGATTAAAACGATATCTTGACGAGGTCCGTTCGCAAAGGGTCGCCGAAGAGGAGGCTGTTACGCGTAGCAGCCTCGAGCTACTCCTTCGCCGTACGATGGGCGCGGTCGCTGAACATATAGCTCGCCATCCGCAAAGTCTCCGCCACGTGGAGTGGAGAGATTTAGAGCGCGCTCTAAGAGAGGTTTTTGAGGGCCTCGGCTTCGATACTATTCTCACAAGGTCAGGTAAAGACGGAGGGTTTGATCTACGCCTTGAGTACGGAGAATTTAGTCGGCGTCAGGTTTTTCTAGTTGAAGTAAAACACTGGTTGCCGAGCGGGCAAAAGCCAGGAGAGAAGGTGGTTTCCGCACTTGTGGACGTCGTTGCAAGAGCTGGTGATGACGCTACTGGGCTCATCTTGTCTTCATCCGGCTTTACGCAAGAAGTGATGCGTGGGCGAGCCGAGGTCGAGCAGCACTCAGTTCGTATTGCTGGTCAACAGAAGATCGTCTCGCTATGCCAGGAGTACGTTCGAAGCTCAAAGGGAATTTGGGCTCCGGCGCGTGAACTGGGAGACATGATCTTGACGGATACATGGTAACACGAGGTTATTGAAACGTATGAAGACTCAAGTGGCCCAACAAGCGCTTGCAGTCGACGGGCTGGCGCCCGCGGCTGAAGCAAGGCGTTAGCTTGCAGGAGAATATATGGACTGGTTGGCGTTTTGGTCAGAAATAATTAAGGCACTGAGTTGGCCGGTCGCTGTTGTTGTATTGGCTGCAATTTTCAAGAAGGAGCTTCCGGCTATACTTCGAAATATAAAACGGATTAAGGCTGGAGGTGTTGAGATTGAAAGGCTAGAGAAAGTGGCCGAAGCAGTCGAGAGTAAGCTTGACGAAAGTGATGATAATGAGGAAGACGATCAAACTAACGATGCCGTTCAGATAAATCAAGCAGAGCAAAACGTCTTATCCGCAATAATTAACAGTCGATTTGCTATGCGTTCTATTACAGGTGTTTCAAAAGAAACAGGCCTAAATAAGGCTACCGTAAACCGCACATATTCGGACTTGATCGCTAAGGGGTTACTTGAACAAACAAGAAATAGCGAGGGCAGGTTGCGCTGGTATCCCACAAATTTGGGACGTAAGTCGTTGGCGCGCACAAGCTAACAAGGCGCTGCTAGGAAAATTTACTCGCTGACGCTCCCAAATTTCCGCAGAGCGCAGTGTTAAACCGCTATATCAGAATCGCCTAAAAGTCCGCTCTTGGCCGACAGGGGCCGTACCCAATACGGTGGTAAAGTACGATAAAGTTACCTCTGAATCTAACCCCGGTGCTACTGACGGTGGTAACGTCGTACCATGCAAGGCCAAAAAGAGGCATGATGCTGTGAGTCAACCTGACTGGTGGAAGGAAGTCCTGGAACTCTCTCACTCTGCATATTTGCGTATTTCACGCGACCAGTATATCTGTGATGCCGTGGGCGATACACAATCACTGCTCGGCTGTGAACCGGATGAGTTGATCGGTCTGGCACCTGGGGTGTTGAAAGATATTCGCGCTCAACTGGGAGTGGCTGTCTCGGAGAACCTAGCCAGGCGTGAAGCACGACCCAGCGAGACCTGGGGCTACGAGGATGGCACTTGCGGTTACTACGGCCTTTCCGATGGCAGCGTCGTTATCAAACTTACCTCCTCTATCCAATCCGATCATGGCATTGTCGGGCGTCTTGCTGACAAGTTGCCTGTCATGGTGACTTACGTTGATCGAGAGGGTTGTTATCGCCTCAACAATCAGGCCTATGTGGACTTCGTTGGCATCAGTCGAGAAACACTCTACGGCCAGCCGGTGTCTTCTGTGCTTGATGCCGACTCCTATGCAAAGGTGTTGCCACGTTTTCAACAAGTACTGTCTGGGCAAGAGGTTAATTACGAAGACCAAATTTCTTTACAAGATGGTCGCACCTCCTATTTCAAAGTAAAGTACGTTCCTGACTTAGTGGAGCAGGCAGTCGTCGGGTTCTATGCCATCATCCAGGATGTCTCTGAAGATCGCGCCATGATCAATCTGCTCCGTAATATCCATAGCGGCGTGAACCGTACCGATATTAGCACCAGCGAGATCATTGATCGCTTGCTCCAGGATGCATTGAGTACCTTGTCTCTGGACATAGGCCTAGTCAGTCGCATCATCGATGATAAATACATCATCAAATGGGCAGCTTCGGACGTCGATATAACGCCAGGCGAAACTTTCGCTTTGGGAAACACGTATTGTCGTTTAATGCTCGATACCCACGATATCTTTCATACCATCCGTGCAGGTCAGGATGCGCGCATCAGCGGCCATCCTTGTTATCTGCAATTTGGACTCGAGACCTATATCGGCACCCCGCTGTACGTGGGCGGAGTCGTATGGGGAACTATCAACTTTTCCAGCCCGACTCCCCGTCGCCGCGATTTTACCGAGGTGGAAATCGAGTTGGTCAGGCTAGTTGCCGATGCCGTTGAGCGCTCTATCGCTCATGAGAACGAAGTCGAGCAGGTACGTAAGGAGCGGGACCTGATGGCCCAAAAGGCGTCGCAAGACCATCTGACGGGACTGCCCAACCGTTCCTACCTGCACCAACATGTGGCGGAATTGATATCACGCGGGGAGTGCTTCTCCGTTGCTGTGGTCGATATTGATCACTTCAAGCAGGTCAACGATACTCATGGCCATGACGTCGGTGATACCACAATCCAGTGGGTGAGCAACCGTATTTCTGAATGTCTGCGCGATAATGACATGTTGGCGCGCGTGGGGGGCGAGGAATTTGTGATCGTGATGCAACAGACAAGCCTTCTGGTCGCTGAGAAAGTCATGGAACGGATTCGCCATCACATCAAGATAGGCACCATTGCTCTACTGGACGGTAGCGAACTGAGCATTACTATGAGTGGCGGAGTCAGCGAGCATGTTGAGGACGCTCCCTTTTCGGACGTTTTAAAGCGCGCCGATACAGCGCTTTATGCAGCCAAACATGCTGGGCGAGACCAGATTTGCACCGGCTAAGCGGTCAGGAACTAGTTCTAGCGGAACCCCGTATGCGCCACCAATGACGTGGCCAGCCGCACCTGACCCGCGATGAGGTGCATAGGCTGAGCCTTGCCCCGGGACAATTGCCATGGCCAGAGTCTACTCTTGGCCGGTAACGGCAATCCAGCTAGGGCCAGCAGTGTCAGTCCCTGCGATCAATGAGCATCAGGATCGTTCACAAGTTCTCCAGGTCATGGCAACCCCGGGCATTGGACGCCAAATCATGACGAGGCTCAGCTCGACAGCCCTTCGTGACCAGGCACGAAACCGCCCAGCAAGCGGTCGATTTCCTTGGCAGGCATTGGACGGTAGAAGAAGAACCCCTGGATGAGGTCGCAATGCATTTCGCGAAGCAATGACAACTGTTCGGCGTTCTCGACGCCCTCGGCCACCACCTCCAATCCCAACCGATGACCGATGAAGATGGCACCCTCCATGATGGCCCGATCCTTCGGCTGTGTGGGAGCGTCGTGGATGAAGGAGCGATCTATCTTCAGGGCGGTGACTGGAAAGTGCTTGAGATAGCTCAGGGAGGAATAACCGGTTCCGAAATCGTCGATAGCAATGTGAATACCGCGATGATAGAGGCGCCGCAGATCCTCGAGGACGGTCTCGTCGGCTTCGATCAGGACATTCTCAGTCAATTCGATGCCGATATCCCGCGGGCCTAAGCCGTGACGCTGCAGCGCATCCTCGAAGCTCTTGAGGGCATCGGGTCGTACCAGTTGACGACCCGAGACATTGATGTCGATGCGGTGCTCATGAAATCCCTTGGCACGCCATTCCACCTGCTGGCGGCAAGCCTCTTCAATGACCCAGTCGCCCAGACGATGGATCACACCGGAACGCTCGGCCAGCGGGATAAACTCGGCAGGCGAGATCGGCGGGCCCTCGGCAGGCTCCCAGCGTATCAAGGCCTCGAGATTCTCTATTCTCCCACTGGCCGCCGAGACCTGGGGTTGGTAGTGGAGGGAGAATTCACCGTTATCCAGAGCTTCCTCGAGTCGCGCCGAGAGATAGTGTTGGCGAACCAGCTCATCATGGAGCTTCTGTTGGAAGAAACGTACAGCACCCCGACCCTCCAGTTTTGCACGATTCTTGGCAACATCGGCATTACGGATCAATTCGCGTGACGATTCACCATTCTCGGGAAAGAGTGCCACACCCAGGCAGGCCGTGACCTGACGCTCCCGACCATCCAGGACGAAAGGTTCCCGAAAGACATTCTGGACATGACGAACGACCCGTCTGACATCGGGGGGCAAGTGGACGCCGGGAAAGGCCAGCACGAATTCATCGCTAGAGACACGGGAGACAAGGTCAGTGACTCGCTGGCACTCTCTCAGTCGCCGAGTCAGCTCAATGAGCAGGCGGTCGCCCTGATCATAGCCAAGGGCATCATTGATCTCAACGAAGTGATCGATGTCCAGGTAGATGGTGGCCAGGCCATGGCCCTGGCGTCGACAGGAATCCAACAGACTGTCCAGATCGACCTCGAAGGTCTGGCGATTAGGGAGATGGGTGAGCCTGTCGAAACGGGTGGCGAATTCCAGGTCACGGTGGGCGCGCTTTTGGTCGGAAAGATCGACATCCACGCAGAACATTAGGGGTGAGTCGGTATGCTCATTGAGCATCAGATGCTGCGAAAAGACCGATACCAGTTCACCGGTTTTGTGTTTGAGCTGGAGTTCATCGGCGGGTATATCGACCCCTTCTTTGATCCAGGCATCATGCGCCTGGATCACCTCGTCACGCATGAAGGCAGGTATGATCAGATCTTCCAGTAACTGTCCCTGGGCTTCCTCAGCGGTATAGCCATAGAGACGAGTGCTACCCTCATTCCAGTAAATCACCCGCCGATCGCGATCATAACCCTGAACTGCCACTTTCGGCAGACTCTCCAGCAGGGCGCGGAATTGCTGCTCACTCTCCAGATACTGGCGGCGTACTAACTCGACTTCTTCCCTACCGGCATCATGCGAATCGATGCCATCAGTTGAAGGTGTCTTTGACATCTTCAACACGAGTGCACCGGAAAACTTCCTGCGGTTCTCCTTCAGGCGTTTCGGATCTCTGTGAAGTCGGGGATCGCTGGCAGTCATGGGATCCACTTGAAGAAAAAACACTGTCAAGAGCCATCATAATGGCAACGAGAGGGGCACTTTGTTGTGATTATCCTACACCTACTTGTAGGAGATAACCTACACATAAACGTCATCAACGGTCTGATCCTGTTTTCAAAAAAATTACTCTTTTTAGTACATTCCTTTGACATATCCTTGCAAATCTTTTCATTTTCTTTCTGTTGGCCGTGGTGTTTACAACGGCAACACCGGGCAATTCAGTCCAGTTAACAGGAGAATACCCACATGAAACTCGATACTCTCAAGCACGGTTTCGACCTCACCTCCATGCCTGCCGATTCACTCGCCGATTATTGGAATCCGGGAGTGATAGAGGCGCTGAGGCATCAGGATTGGGCGAAAACCAATATTCGGGAGCGAATCGATCTGACCGCCTGGCAGGGGTTTACCGCTGACCTGCCGCGCGATCCCTACGTTAACCAGCGGTGGAAGCGGATGTCATGGCTCGCCCTGAATGATCAGGGAGATGTCGAGGATATGGGCCAATGCCCCATGGCCCAGGGGGGTGCCTTCAACGACGCGGAAAGCATGGCGGATCGCCTGCGGTACTATGATCCGCTGACTTGGGAATTTATGGCACGCCCCGATGTGAAAGCCTTCGTTCGCGCCTGGGCAAGGCTGTGGAGTATCGGTGCGCAGGAGCCCATCCTGATGCAGATCACCGGGGTTCGCGGGGAAGGCAGCATCGACCCCCTTCAGGGACAGGGAATTCATGCCGATGGCTGCAAGGCCCTAAGCATTCTGGTCATCAATCGGGAAAACGTGGCGGGCGCCGAAAACCACCTCTACGCAGACAAAGCTGGCACGCAACCCTTGGTCGATATCACCCTGAATCCGGGTGATATCCTTCATCTGAACGATGACCGGCTATTCCACAGTGTCGACGGGATCGAACAGCTCGACAGCGAGTCACCCTTCGAACGGTTTATCATCATCATCAATAGTCGCTTCGTGGACGACTTCCAGAACCGGATGTTGCGTCGCCACTTCCCGGAAGCGGTCCTCAATGAGAGCTACTGATACTCTCGGTAAATTGAGAACCTAGCAACACCAACGCCCCCGGAACTCCGGGGGCGTTTTGGTTGTGCGCCCGGCAAGGGGAAGTGCTGGCCGACGGCAAGGGTGTCTGTCTCCACTGGCCAACGTTGTGTGAGCGGCTGCTGGCAACGGCTGAGTAAACGTGTCCCTTTTAAGTCGGCTTTGTCTGGGCAAGGCCCCGAAGGTTAACGAGCGATGCGGTTACTGGCGTCAGTAAAGCCGAGCAGTGAAATATCTATGTCCATGCGTTCACCGCGTGGACTAATCATGCTGAGGGTTGCTGTATTGCCACTGCGGAGTTGCTGCAACATCGACGACTCAATGGGCACGTCAGCACGGCACCCTTGCTCTTGGCATACCTGATAGGGGAATTGGACTGGCTCAGCGTTATCCACACTGAATTGCAAGCCCGGGGCCAGACGTACCCCCAGCGGCACGAAGAAGCTCATCACCGGGTCATCGATCTGAGGCGGGTAGTCAAGAATTACCTGCATCAAGGGTTGGTCGCTGTCAGGTTGAGTGATCAATTGCGACATCGCACAAGGGCTCGGGCCCTCGGCACTACGCTGGCAACGGGCTTCCCAATCCTGGAACGACTCGGTAGTGACATCATTACCGGAGGCTGCCCCCGGTTGTTGTTGGCTGAAGGCATTGGGAGACAGCACCAAGAGCGATAATAGCCCCATCCTGCATAGGTTTTGAGTAAGAGAGTTCGGCATTGGCATAACCTCCTGTTGGTTCGCTGATGGTGGATAATAATACTCACCATGCCTGCTTGTTCGCTTGAGGTCGAGCCCTTGATTTACGAGAGCGTGGTTGGGCGGTTTACCTTCCTCTCCACCTCGTTTTCCTGAGCGTTTTTTTATTTAAGGTAAATATAGACTTTATTTGTGAAACCATTCGCTATATAGGCGAGTTCCGGAGTGGCGATTAAGGCTTACACAGGACGCTAGGCAGGCGTGTTGCTGCGTGTAGCGGTGCAACTGCTCATGGGTCTCCCTAAGCTGAAAAGCACCGTCAGATATCTGCCGATATAAATCTGGCATTATACTCTGAGCAATATTTTTATATACCTAGGCTGTATTTATATGCCCGCTTACCTTTGCAGTTTTTATTGGCGTGGTTTATGCAGTGGTCAATTAAAAGTGAAAGGCAAGAGCGTGAAGGGGCTGTTTGAAATTATGTAAGGTAACAAAGTTTCGTTCTATCAAAAGTAACTCCTAACACTACTGCATTTTGCTATTAGTCTTAGCAGTGAGCGGTAGTGCTGAGTTAGGCTCGCTTAGTTACCTAGTACGTTGGTTTCGCTTTTCTTTGATGATTTAGCAGCTTTCTTTTCTTTGGCTGTTAGAAGGGGTTTCTTTTTAGTGTCTTTTTTACTGTCTTTTCCTTTGCTCATGCTATTTGCCTCTATTAATCCATTAGTTGACCCGTTAAGCTGTATGAAACCAGCTTCCGTGAGCTGATGTTAGCGCATAAAGTGTCGACGCGCATTGTATATAGTTAATACTCTGCTAAAACGTAAAAGCTGGCCTCACCCTGGCCATATGAAATCTTCAGGAAGTAGACAGACTGCACCTTGCTCCACTACAAGCTAATTCTTTGTTTCTATAGGGTTAAGCTTATTTGTTAGCTGTGACTAAAGTTATTTTTTTGTCCGATAATTGAACCGAGCAATATTCTACGCTGGCTTTTAAGCGGCTATTTTCCTCCCAGAACGCCCAAAAAGCGCTGATTTTGCAAGTAGTGCACTGGCGTGGCTGGCTGGTCTGGATGTCATCAGCCCCTTTTAATCGGCTTCAAGCTAAATATTCGTTCTTCCAGGTGGCTGGGCAACACTCTCTGTGTTACCCAGCGCTGTTTGAGCCACGTTATTCGATGCTGGAACTGCTCTCTTCCGGTTCTAACTGCCCATGCCGCTGAAGCCAGTGCATCACGATCCAGCACAGTGCTGCCCAGCTAGCCCCGGCCGTCCAACCGGCAAGTACATCGGTCGGCCAATGAACCCCAAGGTAAACGCGGCTTATGCCCACCAGCAGGGTCAACAATATCGCCAGTATCAAAAGGTAAGCCTTTAGCCTCAGCGCGGGCTGTACGCGAATGAGTAGCGCTGCCAGGGTGAGGTAGGTCACGGCAGACATCATTGAGTGGCCGCTGGGAAAGCTCGCGGTATAGACCATGGCTTCATGAGGCACGAGATCGGGGCGAGGGCGGTCAAAGCCCAGCTTCATCACGGTGCTGAGAAGTATGCCACCGGGCACCGCGATTGAGGCAAAGAGAGCCGCGCGATAGTGCCTGGCAAGTAACAAGTAGCCCAGGGCACCCAATGTGATGAGTACCAGCACGCCGACACCGCCGAGTGCGGTAAAGTCCCGGCCCATTTCCTCAACCCATCCCGGCCCGATTGGGTCGCTTAGATCCGCGGGATTGCGAAGGGCGAGCAGCAGGCTTTCATCGATGCTATGGGTGTCCCCCTCGATAACTTCTTCGGCCAGCGCGACGAACCCCCAAATCCCACCGGAAAGTACCGCGACGCATAGCAGCATCGCTAGTTCGTAGCGGCCGAGCCGAGCCAGTAGGGAAAAGCTTTTGCGCCCAACTTGTCCAAGTTTTTCATGGTGCTTCATTTGCAACTCCTTTGCTTTGAGAAGGGGTACGCAGCGCCAATTCTGACGTTTTGACACGAGAAGTTTGGCAGGATAGTCAGGCATTGTCGCCGAAGGTCTTGCGCCAGTCGCGGGGGCTTACCTGGTGGCGTTGCCTGAAATGTTGCCGAAACGAAGTTGCCGTGTGGCATTCGCGATTTTGGCTTAATCCTTGGCAGTGGCGTTGCCGCCAAGCTTATTGTGTTCACTGCCTATAAATGAAGGTGGTATAAAAGGTTAATTTCCAGCGATGGCAGCAATCATTATCTGGAAGCGTTGAAGCTAAGAAGATTTTGAAAATCTGCGCGTAGAGTGGGTGAAAGTAAGCGCAGATTATTGCTCTAGGGGCACCTGGTTGGAGGGCTGATTTCGACCCAATCCGGATATCAGTGAGACCAGACGGCCACTACTGCGGCAGTAGATCGAGACAACTGGTATTGCCGGACACGGTCAAGAAATTGATAGCCTCCGCGATCACAGCACTCGCACCACCGGTCGACAGGCCGGCCACGAGAATCGCCGCATAATCACTCCGAGCCTGCAGGCTTAGCGCTCGTCCCGATCTACCTGACATCACCAACCCCGCTCTCGTTGCCCGTAAATTTTGCGACAGCCTAACAGGTGCTTTAGCGTGGCTTGATGATGTCAGATGTTGCGAGGCGTCGGTCAGCCTCATCGATTAGCGCATCGAACGTCGCCAAAACAATATTGCGTAGCCACCGGGTGGCGGGGTCACCATCAAGTTCTGATTTCCACATCACCCGAAAAGACACGTCAGGCAAGGGTTCGGGAGGCTCAAATACCTGAATATCTTCACCCTGCGCGCCTCCTAGTAGACACAGCGCGACAAAATTACCCAGCATGTCGGTATTGTTTAAGACCGCACCAATGCCTGACCAACTGGCAGCGTGTAACCCAATCCGGCGTTTCAGACCTAAGCTGTCGAGTCGCTCTTCTACAGTTCCATGTGTTGCACCTGGAGCGCGTACAACGACATGAGGCCAACTCATCCAACTTTCCGTTGTCCAGTCATTTGAAGCTGGGTGTCCATGACGAGCGAAGACATAGCGTTTTAATGGGGGGAGAGCCTTAGCCTTCAATCCTGCCGGGAGAGGGAAGTTTGCGTTCCCAAATGCAATGTCTATTTCGCCACTTACGATCTGACCCATGGTCTCCTTTGACAGGGGTTGCCATGCAAGGCCGGACTCTGGTGCTTCTCTGTGCATCCTTCGGACAACTTCTGTGGCCACAATGTCCAAGCCGGGGCCGGCTATTTTGAAAATACGTGTGCTTTTCGAGGGATTAAATTCCGCTGGCGGCTGCACGGCGCGTTCAATCCGGGCGAGGATCGGCTGTATCTCTTGGTAAAGTGCGAGAGCCCTTGGGCTGGGCTGCATAATTCCACCAACACGAACCAAAAGCGGATCACCAAGCTGGCCACGCAACCGACCTAAAGCATGGCTGACTGCTGAAGGCGTACGGCCGAGTTGTTCTGCGGCCCGATTGACACTGCCCTCATCCATCAACACACGGAAGACCAAAAGCAGGTTCAGGTCCAGGTTTCTAATCTGAATTTCATTCATGCTAAATGAATACTATTTGCTTTTATAACACGGAATTCCCAGCATAATGGCCCCGTATCGGTCAAAGATCAATATACAGCTGAAAGGAATTCACGATGGCGCTCTCGTTACCAAACGCAAAGACTCTATTTGTTGATACCGGCCCAAGACTGGTGCTTGGAGGCATCTTCCTAATCGGTGCAATTGATGGGTTTTGGTATATATTCACTGGATCGCACCTCATCCACCCACCAACATCAGTAGATGGTCTGGCTTTTGAAGCCGCTCTCAAAGAGGTTGGATTTTTCTGGCCCTTAATGAAAGTTATCGAACTGATCGGCGCTTCGTTGTTGCTGAGCAATCGAGCGCCTGCACTAGGGTTGGCATTGCTTGCGCCTGTGATGGCGGTGATTGTGGCGTTTCATGTGGTGTTGAATCCCGCCGGACTGCCGCTCGCTGCCATCTTGGTGGCAACCGGCGGAATGACCCTTTGGGCCCAGTTTCACCGTTTCAAACCGCTGACAGCTTCTGGAACACCTAAGCATCCAACCAACGACGCCGACGGCCAGTATCCGTGACCGGGAGAACTTCTATCTGGGGCCTGAAGCTGTGGCCTGCCATAGCTTCAGGCTCTTATACCCAGACGACTAAAACTGTGAGACGGTTCTCGGCGTAGGGATACCCAAGAGCGCGATCGCCAAGCGCCGCAAAGACTGCAGGCTTACTATCCGCGATGCCATCATGATCATTCCGACCCCATAGACGGACGCCCAAGTTGCGCCAGGAGCGCCATCCGAACCGGTGTGATTCAAAGGCCGCAGTCGTCGGTGTCCGACCTGCTATCTTCCGTCTCTACCTGCCCACGCCGCTGCATCCAGCGCCCAGCTCACCTCGGCCGTCCAGTTGGCAAGCACATCGGTCGGCCAATGAACCCCAAGGTAGACTCGGCTTATACCCACCAGCAGGGAAAAGCTTTTGCGCCCAACTTGTCCAAGTTTTTCATGGTGCTTCATTTGCAACTCCTTTGCTTTGAGAAGGGGTACGCAACGTCGAATCTGACGGTTTTATTGTGCCAGGGTTATCAATAGCGCGGAAAACCGCTTACTTCTAAGCCCAGTTGACGTTTTGACAGGAGACGTTTGGCAGGATAGTCAGGCATTGTCGCCGAAGGTCTTGCGCCAGTTGCGGGGGCTGACCTGGTGGCGCTGCCTGAAATGTTGCCGAAACGAAGTTGCCGTGTGGCATTCGGGAGCCAGGGCATCCCTATAGGATTCATGCAACCATTTGATAACAAGCATAATTCATAACCTACGTTAGGTTAGTGAGGTCGGCAAATGTTTTAGAATGACGCTAATAAACCATTTGCCTGAGGGGTAACAGAGTGTCTCTCATCGATACAGTAGTGATGCGGGGCCTTAGTACTCAAGGTGCGCTGTCTCAGGAAGACAAAGCGCTATTGCTGGGTCTTGAACTCAGCCCTAGATACATGTCAGCTAGTGAGGTGCTCTGGCAGGAGAGCGAGGATGCTGATCTGTTCTGCGTGGTCAAGGAGGGCTGGGCATACTCCTATCGTAACTTGAAAAATGGTTCAAAGCAGATCCTCAAGTTCTACCTTCCTGACGATATCATAGGCATTCGTGATTTTGGCTTCACCCGCCGCCTGGCAAGTGCGGCAATGATTAATAAAGGTGTAATCTGCCCTTTCTCATATCAGCAGCTTTTTGAGCTCTTTGGGCGTTCAAGCCTAGCTGCCGGCATCGTGGCCACAGCAACTCGTCAGCAGGCGCAACTCTCCGAGCGGCTGATATACCTCGGCAAGTATTCAGCCCACGAGCAACTGGCGCACTTTCTCTACGAAATTTATCTGCGACTCAAGCGGATCAAGGCCGTTAGGGACAATAGCTTCTTCATGCCGCTCACGCAGGAGCTGATTAGCGACGCGCTAGGGATGAGCCCGGTACACGTGAGCCGGACTTTCTCGATGCTGCGTGATGAGGGCTTGGTGATCCGAAACCGCCAGCACGTGAAGCTGCCCGACCCCGAAGCGTTGGCGCGGTTAGTCGAATTCAATGATAGCTATATCGATGAATTCCTATCTCCCTCGTTTTCTGAACTTTTAAAAGCGAGCCCGTAAAGCGCTGGTAGCCTCTATTGGCTGATCAAGCCCCCTCCAAAGCCCCCAGCTTCCACGAGAAGCTGGTTTCACCAAAAGCTAATTTTCCTCTATCACTTCCTCGACCCACTCTACCCAGGTTTCGGTAAGGCGTTGTCCAAGTCGCAATGTGTGCCAGGGTGCTCGCTGGGCGGGCGTCAACGATTGTGGATCGCTAAACCACTCCCGTTCGATGGCAGCGTAAGTCGTTAGGCGATCCTTGAGCTGCTTGCGGAAGTCGGTGAGCTCTTCGCGGCGGGCCTCCTCAGGCCAGCGTTCCCAGGCGAAAAACTTGGCAAACAATGGCTGGCGCACAGGGCTGGTAGACAAGGGCTCGGCGAGCCAGATGTCTAGCGCCTGACGCCCCGCTTCGGTGAGTTGGTAAACCTTGCGGTCGGGGCGTTCGGTTTGCGGCAGAGTCTCGCACGCCAATAGGCCATCGCCGCGCATTCGGTCAAGTTCGCGGTAGAGCTGCTGGTGGCTGGCCTGCCAAACATGGGCGAGTCCCGCTTTGAAGCGCTGGAGGATATCGTAACCAGTGCCGGGCTCACGCTGAAGAGTGATTAATAAAACGGCGCGTAGGGACATGAGTAACCGTGTGTTTCGAACGTTATGCACATAGTTGCATAATAAAATGGCAGGGGCTAGCCTTATGCAACAAGTTGCATTTGCCGGGCGATTGACTTGGCTCTTGGAGGTTTCATGGCGTTTACCCTGCATCTCTACGCGTCTCTTCTGGCCCTGGGGCTTGGGGCTATTCTGCTGCTTTCGCCAAAGGGCACTATGCTCCATCGACTAATCGGCAGCATCTGGGTGCTCGCCATGGCGTTTTCTGCCTTGAGCTCCTTCTGGTTTGGCGGCGGCGTTCTGCCGCTAATAGGTCACTTTGGGCCGATTCATCTGCTTTCGTTGTGGGTGCTAGTAGCTCTTGCCGTTGCAGTGGTGGCTATCTTCAAGGGGAGGGTAGAGCAGCATCGCGGTTGGATGGTTGGTGCCTATCTGGGGCTGGTCGGTGCTTTTGTCGGTTCCCTGGCACCAGGACGCTGGATCGCTGTTCAGCTGGGAATGTGGTGATGATTAAAAGCAAGCGTGTTAGATAGGGCCGCTGACCCCTTAGCAGGATACTCCAATCATTGTTGAGCTTATGCTAACTTAGCATTAACAACCTGTGAGGTAGCTTTCCATGTCTATTGAAATCTGGTTCGCCTTTGCTCTTGCGTCTGTGGCGTTGCTTGCCATTCCCGGGCCAACGATTTTGACCGTGGTCAGCTACTCTATTGCCCAAGGCAGGCGCGCCAATATTCCGCTTGTCGCTGCGGTGGCATTGGGTGATTCAACGGCGCTGCTCTTTTCACTGCTTGGCCTGGGAGCGGTGTTAGCCACCTCGGCATTTTGGTTCACTGTAATCAAGTGGATCGGCGGTTTATACCTGCTCTATATGGGCATCAAACTATTGCGTGCCGGTATATCCTCTGTGCAGCCAGTAACACCGGCGGTATCAGGTTCGCGCTGGAAGCTTTTCACCAATACCTATCTCGTTACTGCGCTCAACCCGAAGGGCATTATCTTCTTCGTCGCCTTTTTGCCGCAATTCGTCAGCCCGAACGCCGATGCTGAGCAACAACTGTGGATACTTGCGATCACGTTTGTGGCGTTGGCAACGCTTAATGCCACTCTCTACGCCGTATTCGCAACGTCTGTGCGCAAGATGCTGGCATCGCGTCGCGCCCAGCGTCGCTTCAACTTGGTTGGCGGAACGTTACTCTCTTCAGCGGGTATCTGGGCGCTGCTTGCTAAGCGGCCTGTGTAAGCAAAGGCCAGGAAATTTGATGATGAAAATGCTGTGCCTAGCGGGAGACAACTATGAGTGAAACCCTTCAAGAACTGCTAACGGAACTTGAGCAATTTGGCCAACAAAACGATGCTGCCATTTCTGAACGCCCAAGACGAATGCTCAATATCACTCGTGATACGGGGGAGTTTTTATCGGTACTTGTTCAAGCAACTGATGCCCAACGAGTGCTGGAAATTGGCACCTCGAATGGATACTCCACCTTGTGGCTGGCCCAGGCAGTGCAGAAGATTGGTGGGCACGTTACCACTGTTGAGCTTTCCGAATTCAAGCTGGAGATGGCCGCGAGAAATTTTGAGCGCTCAGGTCTCTCTAAGGTCATTACTCAGCAGCGAGGGGAGGCGGGTGGGCTTCTTGAAAGCCTGGACGATGCCTGTTTCGATCTGCTCTTTTTAGACTCAAAGCGCTCTGATTATGTGAATTGGTGGCCGAATATCCAGCGAGTTTTACGCAAGGGCGGACTGCTTGTGGTGGATAACGCCACTTCCCATGCAGATGAAATGGCTGATTTTATGGCGCTGGTATCGGCAGACTCCAAGTTCACTACTTGCACTGTACCCGTTGGCAATGGCGAGTTTCTGGCAACGCGGTGCGGGTAACGCCTGCTTAGCGTTAAAGGCGCCCTAGCTGATTCAGAAAGCGGAAGTCGATTTTTCATCAGTGAACCTAAACCGTCAGAATATAAATGGAATAAACCATGATCAGAGATGCCGTAGAGGGTGATTCGGAAGCCATAGCGCACATTTATAACCACTACATCGAAAATACCGCTATTTCATTTGAAGAAAAGCCAGTATTGGGTTCAGACATTCAAGGCCGGATTGAAAACGTTCAGGGGGCCGGTTTGCCTTGGGTGGTGGCAGTGGAAGATGATGCTGTGGTGGGCTATGCCTACGCTACCAAATGGAAAGAGAGAAGCGCCTATCGATTTTCAGTTGAAGTCAGCGTCTACCTTTCCAATCAGGCGCACGGTAGGGGCTTGGGCGCAAAGCTGTACGAAACGCTCTTTTCCACGCTCACAGAGTGCGGTATTCATGCGGTGATGGGCGGTATCACGCTTCCCAACCCGGCCAGCGTTGCACTGCATGAAAAAATGGGTATGAAAAAAGTAGCCCATTTTGAAAAGGTCGGGTTCAAGTTCGATCAGTGGCACGACGTTGGCTACTGGCAGCTAAATCTGGCTATCTGATTGTGACTCAACATGCTGAAATCAAGGTGGATTTAATTAAATACTATGGACGTACCTCAGAATGATTGGAGGCGGTATGTTGAGATTGTCGTGGAACGATGGCCCTTCGGTTTGGTGTGATAGATGAACTTTATGCCTACCTCTGCTAACTCTGGAGTAAATTTATTGTGAATCCAGATATTCAGGCTAAGTTTGAAAGCTACCCGAAAGGCGCACGGCTGCAGCTTGAGAGCGTGCGACAACTCATTCTTTCAACAGCTGCTGAAGGTGAGCTTGGCGATGTCGAAGAAGTGCTTAAATGGGGAGAAGCTAGTTATCTTGTCAAAGGGGGCACTACCATTCGAATCGATTGGAAACCTAAAGATCCAGACGTCATTAAGGTGTTTTTTCACTGCCAAACATGTTTGATTGAAACGTTCAAAGAAATATATCGTAATGAATTTGAGTATGAGGGTACGAGAGCTATTGTGCTCCCTCTGAGTGTGAATATCGAACAGGTTCCGTTAAGGCATTGCATCGAGTTGGCTCTGAAGTATCACAGGCTTAAGCGCTTGCCGCTTCTAGGCGTGTAGCTATTGGAGAAAGCGCAATATTAAACTATTAGGCGCGCGCAACTCGCGCTATTTATGGCGAGCTTTGGGGAAAAAATGACAGTAATTGAAATTAAAAGCCCACAAGAGCTGTCGCGCTTACGCCGCCTTGCCCTGGCTGCGCAAGGTTTGCTGCAGAATAAGCCTTATGGACGTGGCTTAGCTGGTGCCCGTAAAGCGATTAACCACCTGGGTTATGTTCAGATAGACACCATATCTGTGGTGGAACGAGCCCATCATCATGTTATTCACTCCCGGGTACCAGGGTTTGAGCCACACATGCTGAACCAGCTGTTGATCAATAAAGACATTTTTGAGTATTGGTCGCACGCGGCTGCATTTTTACCCATTACCGATTTTCGCTTTTCCTTGCCCTACAAAAACGCTATCAAAAGTGGGCAAACGCATTGGTTTAGATCACCTGATAAAAAGCTCATGGGAGAGTTGTTGGCTCGCATACGTTCAGATGGCCCGCTGCGGTCTCGAGATGTAGGGACTAGCAGCATCAAACGTGCAGGCTGGTGGGACTGGAAGCCCGCCAAAAAGGCACTTGAACAGCTGTATATGCAAGGCGATCTGATGGTCAGCGACCGCGACGGTTTTCAAAAGACATATGATCTAACCGAGCGGGTATTGCCATCTCACGTAAATTTACAGATGCCCTCCATGGAGGAGTATGCGGCGCACCTTGTAGACCAACAATTGAGCTGTCATGGGTTTGCTTCACTCAAAGGGCTGACCTATCTGCGCCGAAATGCAGAGTTACGCAAAGCTGTGAATGCCCTGGTAAATGAAAGGTTGGCACAGGGAGATTTAGAGAAAGTAAAAGTGAGCAGTGGCGATGAATTTATATTGGAAAGGGGGGCACTCGAACGCTCCCTGCCTCGTTTGAAAGAGCGTATGTTGATTCTTTCACCATTCGACAACAGTGTCATTCAGCGGGAGCGGCTCAAAGCGCTATTTCAATACGACTATCAGTTGGAATGTTATGTACCCGAACCCAAGCGTCAGTATGGCTACTTTTGCCTGCCGCTACTGTATCGCGATGAGTTTGTTGGCCGGATGGATTGTAAAGTCCATCGAAAAACCAGCCACTTAGAGATCAAGAATTTATATTTCGAACCACACACTTTTGATGAACATAGAGTCGTTACTGCTTTTGTGGAAGCCATCGTTCAGTTTTGTCATTTTCAAAAATCTGACTCCGTCTCTTTGAATGCAGTCCAACCTGAACACCTGACTCAGCGGTTGCGCAGCGCGTTAAAACCCCTGGGGTGAAAGGATCTAGGCAGGGGTGGGGTATCTAAGCTAGGCGTTGCTATTGGAAAAATTTTCCTCGGAGCCATGGCTTCAGGTACATGAATGTGTTGAATGATCGTTTCTAGCCGAATCAAAAACTTTCCTCCATATTAACAACGGGGCAGATGACGGCCTGCTGACGTAGATACGTTAGCTGCTATATTAGCGATAACGCTTAAGCGAGAGGATTGCACCAATGACAGGGACAAATAAACCATCAACGATAGCATTGTTGAGCGATAACCGGGTAAAGGTGCTCTTGGTCATCGCGATTATTGCGGTGGTCTGGGCCGTGGTGGCGCACACCATTGCTGGGTCGCGGGGAGACAGTATGGATGCGCTCGAAGCGCGTCTGGCTGAAACTGAGCGGGAGCATCAACAGATTCAGGCGGAGATGTCTGAGGTTGAAGCCGCGGAGCTTGATTTAGCAACACTGCAGCAGAGAATGAGCGCCCTTGAGGTTGAGCAAGCTGATGCTGAAGCCGAGCTAGCTTCGACGCGAGCAGATATTTCCCACGCTGAAGAAGATTTGAAGGCTTTACGGGGCGAGCGTGAAACCCGCGAAGAAGAAGTGGAGACCCTCAATGAGCAGGTCGACGAACGGCAGAGCAGCCTTGAAGAGCTGAATGAGAACTACGCCGAGGTAGAAAAAGAGAAAGAAGAGGCCGAAGCCGCCCGCGATGCCGCTCAACAGTCTCGTCAAGACGCAGAAGACGCTCGCAGCGAGGCTGAAGCAGACCTTGAAGCGCTCAACGCCGAGATTGAAGAAGCCGAAGCCGCCAGCGATACCGCGCAACAGGCTCGTCAAGAGGCAGAAGATGCCCGCAGTCAGGTTGAAGCTGACCTTGAAGCGCTAAATACTCAGATAGAAGAGGCCAATAACCAACTTTCAGCGGTCGGTGATCGGGTAAGTGAGTTAGAAACAACGCGTGATGCGCTCACCGTTGAAATCACTTCGCTCGAAGTGATGCGCGACGAAGCGCAAACGCCTGAGTGATTTACAGCCTTAACGAATAATACCTCGCAGCGAAGAACTCTAGACGTGTCTCCCCGTTACTTTTACGGGGAGGTTCTAGACGATATCTACTGCTCCGCCAAGGAGTGGTAGGTTCGCTAGAGCTTCATACCGAGTTGGATTATGTCCGCCTATTTGTGGCCTACGATTACGACCGGCACCTTGGGCTGGGTAGCGTTGATGAACGCGACGAGCGCTACGCCTGAGAAGCGCCTTACACTCTACTGCACGTTTCTTAATCCAGGCGATACTATCCGATGCATCGGCGATTTCTGTTACCTCTTTTCCTTTTGATGTTGCTGGCCTCTTTGGCTGGTTGCGGGGAAACGCCCACCGGGCGCTCCCAATTGGCGTTAGTACCGAACGCGTTAATGGCTGACATGGGGGAAGATGCCTTTAATCAGCTGCGCAATAGCCAGCCGATCAATCGCGATACGCAGGCTAATCAGTTGGTGCAGTGCGTGGCTGAAAAAGTGGTGGCTGGCGCTAAGGCGAGCTACCCAAGGCTCGCTTTCCCTGAACGCTGGGAAGTGGTGGTATTTGAGGATGCTTCCCCCAATGCGTTTGCTCTGCCGGGTGGACGCATCGGGGTGCATAGCGGGCTACTGCGAGTGGCCGAGACGCCAGCCCAGCTAGCGGCGGTGATTGGGCACGAGGTGGGGCATGTGTTGGCGGATCATGGCAATGAGCGGCTTACCCAGCAGCTTGGCATTAAAGCCATGTTATTGGTGGTGGGGTTATTAGGGGAAGAGGAATTTGGCAACCAGCAATTGATGCAGGCCTTGGGTATCGGTGCCCAGTTGGGCATTAGCCTGCCTTTCAGCCGCACCCATGAGGAGGAGGCCGATTTGATGGGCTTGGAAATTATGGCCCGTGCGGGGTTTGACCCGCAGCAGAGCGTGACCCTGTGGCGCAACATGGCTGCTAGCGGTGGTGGTCAGCCCCCTGAATTTCTTTCTACGCATCCTGCCCATGAATCGCGCATTCGGGCATTACAGCAAGGGCTGGAAAAGGCCACGGCCAGCTATCGTACGGTTACGCCTGCTGAATGTTGAGGTGAGTGGCATCGCGTTATTGATAAAATAAGAAAAATTGCCACGTGACGTCGGGAGTGTGGGGCTGTGCCATTACAGAAACAACAGTATCAGGTGCATGGGTTAACCGGGCAGTTTTGCGATGCCAGCCGTGAGTTGATGTATCGCCGCTCTATCCAGGAAAGCGTGCGGCTTGAGTTTAGCTTTGCTGTGAGCGTTGCGGCATGTGTCTTTGGCATGTTCGCGATTGCGGATTACTACCTGCTGGGCCTTACCAGGGAGTTCTATCTGCTGCTTACCATGCGAATAGTGGTGGTGAGCATTTGCCTGTTGGTGGCACTCGTTGTGCGGCGCTGGGGTGGCAATGATTACCGTGCTTGGTTGCACGCCTTACCGCTGTGGGTATTTGCCACGGGCATTATATTGATTGTCCCCCTACGACCCGAAAGCCTCCCCACTCAAATCACCGCGGTGGTGGTGGCTACCATGGCGTTTTATCTTCTGATTCCCAATCCGCTAACAGTCGTGACAGCGGCCAGCCTCTATTTAAATATTGGCTTTTTAGTGGCTGCGGTGCTGTTCGCAAGTCTTGCCCCGATAGCGACGCTACTGGTCGCACTGTTGCTGATTATGGGCAGCGTTGTAGGGTTTTTCGCCCTGCTGCGCTTGGAATGCCTGCAGCGTAAGCAATATGCACTGCTTCAAGAAGAGCGAGAGAATAACCACCAGTTACACAAAGAGATCGCGCACCGAAAATCACTGGAAGAACAGCTGAGGGTAGTCGCTGAGCAGGACGCGCTGACCAGCCTGAATAATCGCGGCCATTTTATAAAACTGGCTAAAGATCTGTTGCAGCACTCGCAAACCCACAAGGTGCCATTCAGCCTGTTTATGATCGATGTGGATCACTTCAAACACATTAACGACACCTGGGGGCATAGCCATGGGGATTGGGTGCTAACCAAGATTGCCGAAGTCTGTGCAGAATCGCTGCGCCCAACGGATGTGATAGGACGTTTTGGTGGTGAAGAGTTTGTTGTCGCACTCCCAGACACCAGCTCGAGCGATGCGCAAATGGTAGCAGAGCGTTTGAAAAAGAAGGTGGCTGAACTTTCGTTAACAGAAGAGATGGGCAAACTGCGCCCAAGCGTCACCGTTGGCGTGGCGGCTACCGATTCAGAGGAAGCCGATCTGGAGTCTTTAATTAAACGAGCGGATGAGATGCTTTATGTTGGCAAACGCGCTGGGAGGAACCAAGTCGTCGTCTGCAGCGATGTTGTCGAAGCACCAGATTCACCCGTTGGCAACAAGTAGCGCTTTCCTATGCCCCCATCACTGCTGCTAATGCTCGCCGACACCCTTCTAATTCTCCACGTGCTGTTTGTGGCCTTCGTGGTGTTAGGCCTGGTCGCCATTTACGCAGGCTACTTCTTCAGCTGGCGGTGGGTTCGCAATAGAACCTTTCGTATCATGCATCTATGCGCCATAGGTTATGTGGTGGTTCAGGCTTGGCTTGGCGTGGTTTGCCCGTTAACCACCTGGGAAATGGCGCTGAGGGCAGAGGCAGGCGCCGTCACCTATTCGGGCTCGTTTATTCAGAACTGGCTGCACAGCCTGCTCTATTTCACTTTGCCAGAGTGGGTGTTTGCGGTGGTGTACACGCTATTCGGTAGCCTGGTGTTGGCCAGTTGGTTTGTGGTGAAGCCTCGTCAGCACTCTTCCTAGAAGATGGGCGTGTACTAAACTTTGCGTATCACACTGTGCTTGGGAGCGAATCCATGCGGCACCTATACCTAATGCGGCACGCCAAGGCTAAGCAGCCCAGTGGCGATATGACCGACCATCAACGACCGTTGCGAAAGCGTGGTAAACGTCAGGCAGCGGCGATGGCGCATGTGCTGCAGCACTGGCAAGCGTTAGAAGGCGGGATTTACGCCAGTACAGCGGCTCGCACGCGGGAAACCTTCGACGAGATCGCAGCGCAACTGCCTGATCGTACCCTGGTCAATCAGGTTCACTTCGATGAAGACCTTTACACGTTCGATGGTGGCGGGCTGCAGGCATGGCTCGAATCGCTGCCGAATGAAGCCGAAAGGGTGCTGGTGATTGGGCATAACCCGGCGCTGCATGATCTGGCTCGTTGGCTCGACAAGACCGCGCCGCATTCGCTGCCCACCGGGAGCGTGCTGCATTTCACGCTGTCCGGCTCTTCCTGGGAAAGCGTGAGGCAGGGCGGAGCCAAGCTGGCAGGGTGCCAGACCCCGGAAGCGGCCAGTTATCCTCTTTTTCAGCGCCTTGCCCCCCGACCACCCAAACGCAATAACGACACTACCAGCCGCATTCGTGACATGCTGGAGCACCAGTATCAGATGATCCGTACCTTGGAAGCTGGTGTCATCGCAGGTGTTGATCCTGAGTTCCTGCACCAGTACCGGGTCAATCTGCGTCGTAGCCGGGCAGTGGGTGAATCCGTGCGCGCCATTACCCGAGTGCCTGGCCTAAAAAAGATGCTTAAGCGGCTCAAGCAACGTGCCCAGGCTACCAGTGACCTGCGTGATATTGATGTGTTTCTGGAGGATATGGCCAAGACGCCCCCGCCGCTCACTTCTGGTAGTCGCCAGGGATTGATGCAGTGGCTCCAGGCTTGCCAGCGGGAACGCCTCCAGGCGCTATGTCAGCAGTTAAATGCACCGGCGTATGCTGAGGAGATGAAGGCATGGCAGCACTTTATCGCTTCCGATGACGTTGGCAAGGCACTTTCGAAACTTACGCCAAAGCGTATCCGTACGGTACTGAATGAGCGTATCGCACGCCACGATGAAGACCTGGCGGCACTCTCGCTGGATACCCATGACACCGGGTTCCATGAACTGCGGAAGGGCGTGAAGCGGATTCGTTACCTGGCTGATCTGAATCCAGAGACCCCTGAGCCGTTTCTATCTCAATTGAAGCACCGCCAGCGCCTGCTCGGGGAGTATCAAGACCTGTGTTCTCGTCAGGCCTGGCTGGATGCCTTTGGCGCAAGCCCCGATAACGACCCGCAGCAACAGCAGGAGTGTGTTCAGTGGCGCGATTCGTTAGAGAAGCCGAAGCTTGTGCTGCGCAAAGAAGTATTGGCGTTGGAACCTATGGCCAACGTGTCCCCGTAACAACGTAATCAGGTAGCCTTGCCGCCAATCGTTACGCGATATATGATTCGTATATGCTTCATATTCGTTTCATATATTAGGTGGTGTGATGGGTATCGTTAAGATCAATGACCAGTTGCATGAGGATATTCGCAAGGCAAGCACTGTCATGGTGCGCTCAATCAATGCCCAGGCAGAGTACTGGATAAAGGTGGGCATGCTGGCTGAGGCCAATCCGGGAATGACCTTCTCTGACATCATGCGTGAGCAAATGAAGCAAGCCGACGTTGAAGTAAGGAAGGTGGTCGGTGAGTGAGCTGACGCTAAAAAGCGAGGAGGAGTTGCGTTTGATGCGGGAAGCCGGACGGCTACTCGGATTGGTGTTCAGTCATCTCGACCAACGGATAGCGCCCGGCGTATCCACCATGGCTATTAACGATTGGGCTGAGCGCTATATCGTCGATCAATTGCAGGCTCGCCCGGCCAGTAAGGGGCAATACGATTACCAGTACGTATTGAATGCTTCAGTCAACCACGTGGTGTGCCATGGCATTCCATCCGAGAAGCAAATACTCAAAACAGGCGATATCGTCAATGTCGACATTACCCTGGAGAAAGACGGCTTTATTGCTGACTCCAGCAAGATGTATCTGATTGGCGATGTGACTCCCTATGCCAAGCGACTGGTCGATAAAACCTACGAGGCCATGTGGCAAGGAATACAAGTGGTTAAGCCCGGTGCCACGTTGGGTGATGTAGGCTACGCAATTCAGCAATATGCCGAAAAACACGGATACTCTGTCGTTCGTGAGTATTGTGGCCATGGCATTGGTCGCGAAATGCATGAAGAGCCGCAGGTGCTGCATTACGGGAAGAGAGGCAGAGGCCTGGCGTTGAAAGAAGGGATGGTGTTTACCATCGAGCCTATGATTAATCAGGGCAGGGCCAAGATAAAAACCAAGCGGGATGGCTGGACGGTGGTGACCAGTGACAAGAAATTGTCTGCTCAGTGGGAGCATACGGTAGCGGTCACATCCTCTGGTTTCGAAGTGCTAACACTCCGCGATGACGAGTGCCTCCCTACTGAGATTAACCCATAACGGCCATGATCTATCCTCCTTCGTTTAAGCGCCCTGTATGTTTAAGGGCCGTAGCCTGAAATCGATCTGGCGAAGCATATCAGGTGCGTTAAGCTGAAATGGTGGGTGTGGCATAGCTAGGCATGCTTTCTCTTGCATGGAGTCTATGATTCACCTATTCCATATCGCTTAACAGCTAAATGAAAAGGATGTCTACGATGGCGAAAAAACCGACAGGTAAAGGCAATACGCCAGCGGGTGAGTCACTCGCCACTGTTTCATGCGGCACCGATAAATTGCTATTGGCAGCCTTAGAGCGGGGCGGCAATTGCCTTGAAACCGGGCGCTTTCTGATTAGCTATCGTGAGGGGCGGGTAGAAGAGGGCATTAAGTCGCTAAAAGCCCAGAAATTTCGCATCGCTGATGCGCGGGATTTCACCGATCAAGCCGTTAGCCTGGAAGATGCCGGAGATGCTGAGGCAATGGTATTTCCGGAGATTGGAGTAGCGCTGGTAGGCGGCGATGCCCTACAGCAGCATGGCATGAGTGCGCTGGGTAAAGTAGCCGCGGATAGTCCCATCGAAATTATTGAGCCAGAGTATTTCGCCTTTTCTGAAAATTCTGAATATCTACGGGGTTTTTTGCGGGCAGCCAGCACCATCGCTCGTGATCTTGGCGTTGAGCTGGATTTGGAAGAAGGCGAAGAGAACCTTGAAGAGGACGCCCTTCGGCCAACTTGGGGGCTAAAACGCTGTAAGGTGCCGCAAAGTAGCTGGAGTGGCGCGGGTATAAAAGTCGCCGTGCTGGATACCGGGATGGATCTTGGCCACCCGGATTTCGAGGGTAGGGAGTTCGTTACCCGCTCATTCGTCGGGGAGCCGGTGCAGGATATTAACGGGCACGGTACTCACTGTATCGGCACGGCCTGTGGCCCCCAGGCGCCCGGTGAAAACACTCAGCGTTACGGGATCGCGTATGAGGCGCAGGTCTTCGTCGGCAAGGTGCTGACCAACTCGGGCAGCAGTACCGGGGCGGGCGTTCTCGCTGGCCTAAACTGGGCCATAGCCAACCGCTGTGAAGTGATCTCGATGTCGCTTGGCAGCCAGAGCCCGGTGCAGGCCGCCTACACCCATGCTGGTGAAGCGGCGCTGCGTAATGGGTGCCTCGTTATCGCTGCAGCGGGAAATTCTGCAACCAATACAGGGGCGCCTGCCAACTCGCCTACCGTGATGTCGGTGGCGTCTCTCGATCCGAACCTGAAGCCTTCCAGCTTTTCCAATCATGGCAAGATCGAAATTGCCGCGCCTGGGCGCGATATCTTCTCCTCATGGCCCCGGCCCACTCGCCATAAGACGATCAGTGGCACCAGCATGGCGGCACCACACGTGGCAGGCTGCGCGGCACTGTGGGCACAGTCTGATGCCTCATTACGGGGAAGGAAACTGTGGCAACAGCTAGTGGCTTCGGTGCAAGAGCTGCCATCGCCTGAATCCCGCGTGGGAGCTGGGTTGGTACAAGCCTTGATGTTGGGCGACACTGGGCAGGCGCTCCTTTCAGGCCGCCCAGTGCACTTACTAGGGAGGTACGCCAGATGCCAGCGGTAGCGCTATGGTTGATCACTATTTCCAGCGATCAACCGATAAATGAAATGGCCACACGTCTCAGCGCTGAAGGATTAAATATCCAGGAGGTGCTGGAGGAGATCGGTTGCATTACCGGCTCGGCTGACGATGCCACGGCGGAACGGCTGAAAAAGATCAAAGGCGTAGTGGATATAGCGCCTGATATGCAGATCGATATGGGGCCACCGGGCTCTGAGGAGACTTGGTAAGCTCGGTAAATATTTCACTGGGCTTAATGACGCTATGGTTTTAGTGGAGATGTGATATGGCAACCCCCGCAAAGAACACTGTTTGCCTTTGGTACGATGGTGGTGCAGAAGAGGCAGCACGCTTTTACGCTGATACCTTTCCTGATTCGTTTGTCAGGGCGGTTCATCACGTACCGGGAGACTTTCCATCGGGTAAGCAAGGGGATGTATTGACCGTAGAGTTTACCGTGATGGGCATTCCGTGCCTTGGACTCAACGGCGGGCCTGGGGTGACGCACAATGAGTCGTTCTCTTTTCAGGTCTCAACGAATGACCAAGCCGAAACGGATCGCTATTGGAATGCCATTGTTAGCAATGGTGGCAAGGAAAGCGCCTGTGGCTGGTGCAAGGATAAATGGGGAATATCGTGGCAGATAACGCCTGTCGTGCTGATTAACGCCGTTACCAATCCTGACCCTGCCGCCGCTAAGCGCGCATTCGACGCAATGATGCAGATGAGAAAAATCAACGTCGCTGACATTGAGGCGGCGCTTCACGGTTGAGTATAGGACTGGTTGACTCTTCGTTTAAATTAAGAATATTTTGCAAGTCGGCTTGATTAGGTATTATGAGCATTGAACCTCAATATGTCACTTACCATTAGCCACGTCAGAAAATCCTGATCTCACCGGTGTTTCCCGGTAGGTGGCGGGTGGAGTAAAGCTATCCAGTTCCCGGAAGCAGGTAATGATGATGAGTAAGCATGTGCCAATACCCCCCGAATGGCAGGCCGATTTTCTGCTTAAGCAATTCTCGCTGTCGCACCGACTTGGCTACTCGTTGTCTGGCGTGGTGTTGGTGTTTTTACCCATTTTTACTATTTTGGACGCGACACTGGTCAGCTACGCTGATGGGGAGTTGATATGGAAACATATTCTCTTCCGCCTGCCCGCAGTTATTTTGGCGATTACTTTTTTGCTGCTCCATCATAAGAAAGACCCGGGCTTTTGGGCTTATCCGCTATTGCTGACGTTGAATCTTTCAATAGTGGGCATGATGGCTGCCATGTTTGTATTGCACTATTCGGAGCAGGGCGGACATCTTCTCTACATCACCCAGGGGCTAACCTTGGTCATTATTACTGTGGCTACAGCGACCGTCTACGGTGCTAGAGATCTGGCTTTGATATACGGCTTGCCGCTTACAGCAGTAATCGCTTTTATTGTTTTTTCAGGCAGCCCGTTTCCAGATAACCCTATTCATTTGGCCTTCATTCCCGCTGCGATAGGGATAGGTGTAGTCATTGCCACTATGCTTTACCAGGAACACCAGCGCACTTTTATTGCCAGCCAGCAACTTGAGCATAGCGCTTTGGCCGACGCGCTGACCGGCTTGCCCAACCGGCGCTCGATGCAAACAGACTTGCAGGCAGAGTGGAGCCGCGCTAAGCGCGACGAACAATGTTTTGCCGTGTTGATGGCCGACTTGGATCGCTTCAAGGCTGTTAATGACCAGCATGGCCATGAAGTGGGTGATGAGGTGCTCACCATTCTTGCTACACGGTTCACTAATACTCTTCGGGGTGGAGACCGGGTTGCCCGCTGGGGAGGAGAGGAATTTTTGCTACTGATTCCAAACGCTACCGAGGAGAGCGCTATGGCCGTCGCCGAAAAGGTACGTCGAGCAGTTGCTGAGCCGCCCTTTGCCACCTCAGCAGGCAACTTGGCGGTTACATTGAGCCTGGGTGTTGCGCTTCATCGCCAGACCGAGAGCATTGACGAAGTGATCAGCCGCGCCGACAAGGCGCTTTACCGTGCTAAGCAAGAAGGCCGTAACCGTGCGGTACTGGCTGGCGATTGATCGGGCACGGTATTTTCTGGAATTGCTTCAAACTCATAACGCATCTAACACATCAAAGTGATCGCAGTAAGCTATATCCACGAGCTCGACTTGGATATGGCTAGTTTTTAACGCTGCAACAAAATCGTGTGTTTGTTGGCGAAAAGTGGGCGGATCGCTTTCGGCGATCACCACTTGGCATGAGGGTAGTTTGCTGGAATCGGCAAATATAGGACTTAACGCAAGCGCTTGGGGTGGAGTGAGCTCCAGCGCTTCGTTAACGTAGGTATCCACCAATGGCGTTAGGTCATAAACGCCGCTAACCAGTATCAACTTATCAATGGGTATATCACCACTGGTGGCTACCCAGTAGGCTAGCTGGGCACCGGCGCTATGGCCGCCTAATACAATAGACCACACGCCACCGTTATCCGCGAGGGCGTTGCATGCCGCCCCAATCCCCTCAATGCATTGGCTCACCATGGTGTTAATGGAGGTTTCCGGTGCTAAGCCGTAACCCAGGGAGGCGAAGGCCATACCACGGGCCAGGTAGCGTTCAGCCAGAAAGTCCGTCGCGGTGTTATCCAGCGCCTGCCAGTAGCCGCCGTGAATAAATAGCATCAATGGCCAGGGGCCCGCGGTACTTTCCGGGACGAACAGGTTGAGACGGGCCGCCGGATCTTCACCGTAGCGCAGGGTAATCGGCTGGTGGCGTGCCACCAGGTCGATACCTAAAGCTGCCTGGCGCGTTAAAGTGGCTTCGAAATCCCGAGCGAAATGGCTCGGCGAGTAGGCGAGGTTCAGGGGTATTTCAGTCATAACATACCTCTATTAGGTAACGGCATCACGCACATGAAACTGCGGATCCTGGTACTCACCGCTTTCCATTACCTCGCGGAAGTGCTGGGCGGCCTGCCAAACATCTTCAAAACTGAGATACAGCGGGGTAAAACCAAAACGCATTAGGCCGGGTTCCCGGTAGTCGCCGATCACACCGCGGGCAATCAAGGCTTGAACGATAGCGTAGCCGTTTTGACTATCCACCAGTGATACCTGGCTGCCGCGCTCACTGGCTGATGGGGTTATATCGTCAATATTATGAGTGGTAAAAATATCGCTTAAACACTCTCGAAACAGGTCGCTCATTGCCAGACTTTTTTCTCTCAGCGCCTGCATGTCCACCTCGCTCCATAGGGCGAGTGAGGCTTCCAGAGCGGCGTAGGCAAGTGCCGAATGGGTGCCAGTGCGAAAGCGGGAAATATCCCCCGCTGGGGTGTAATCCGCTTCAAAAGCGAAGGGCGATGCATGGCCGTGCCAGCCGGAAAGCGGCTGCCAACCTTTGTCTTGGTGATCGCTATGCACGTATAAAAAAGCTGGCGCGCCAGGGCCGCCGTTAAGGTACTTGTACGTACAGCCTACGGCGTAGCGAGCACCGCAACCGTTTAGATCAATGGGCAGTGCGCCTGCGGAATGGGCCAAATCCCAGATGACTTCCGCGCCGTGGTCGTGCACCAGTTTCGTGGTGGTGGCTATATCGCGTAATTTGCCAGTACGGTAATTAACTTGGCTCAGTACCACCACGGCTACACCGTCGAGGTGTTCGGCCAAGTTGCCTCCTTCGGGCAGGAAGCGGTGCTCGGCGCCACTCACCTGGCAATAGCCTTGGGCGATGTAGCCATCGGTCGGGAAGTTGCCGCCTTCGCTAAGAACCGCCTGGCGACCCTCCTTGCCTTGGCCGAGGATATACCCCAGCAGCTTGAAGATATTTAGCGTGATATTGTCAGTGACGCTTACCTCACCGCGTTGCGCACCAATCACCGGGGCTAGCAGATTGCCCAAGCGTTCCGGAGCATCGAACCAGCCCTGGTTCCAGCCTTTGATCAGTTGGTCGCGCCATTGATCCAGAGTCTCATCGACCGCCTGTTTGGCGGCCTTCGGTTGAGCGCCCAGTGAGTTCCCATCAAGATAAAGCACGCCTTCAGGCAGGGCGAAATGGCTTTTAAAGTCTGCCAATGGGTCTTGGCGGTCACGCTCACGAACACTATCCAGGCTTACAGGCATATGGCTGCTCCGAAAAATTGTATGTCGCTGTTTTGAATATCAAGACGGTAGTTAAACTGGGTGCGCAGCAGCGTGCCAAGTGCTTATATCGTCGTCCGAACACTCCACAGTTCCGGGAAGAACTGAAGATCCAGCGCTTTGACCAGATAGTTCACCCCAGCCGTTCCGCCTGTGCCGCGTCTATAGCCAATGATACGCTCGACCGTTTTCATGTGGCTGAATCGCCAGCGCTGAAAGTTGAATTCGACATCCACCAGTTTTTCAGCAAGCTCGTATAGATCCCAGTGTTGTTCGCTGTTGCGGTAGATTTCCGTCCAGACCGCTTCCACCTCGCTACTGGCGGTGTAGGGGATACTCCAATCGCGTTGGGTTTTGCTTTCCGGAATGCTGAAACCGCGTTTGGCAAGCAGCTGCAGCACGATATCGTAAAGACTGGGCGAGTGGAGGGATTCCTGAAGTTTTTGGTAGTGTTTGGGTTTTGATCTGTGGGCTTCGATTAGCTTGGCGTTCTTGTTACCCAACAGGAATTCCATTTCCCGATATTGATAGGACTGAAACCCAGAGCTTTGGCCAAGGCTGTCTCGGAAGCTGGCATAGTCGGCGGGGGTCATGGTGACCAACACTTCCCAGGCCTTGATAAGCTGTTCCTGAATTCTGGAAACCCGCGATAGCATCTTGAAAGCAGGGCGCAGGTTATCTTCTTGAATATGCGCTGCGGCACCATGAGCTTCGTGAAGGCAAAGTTTGATCCATAGCTCCGATACTTGATGGATAACGATGAAGAGTAATTCATCGTGTTCATCAGAAGCCGGATTTTGGCAAGCAAGCAAAGGTTCCAGATCCAGGTACTGGCCGTAGCTAATATCCTGATCCCAATGAATGGCTTCATTATCGACGCTGTTTTCTTCAGGAGTCGTCATTTTATTCTGCCTTGGTTGCTGTGCAATGTGTGGTTGTTGTCGTTTGTTTGCAAGCCTGTTCTTTAGGTTCACCTAAGTCCCAGAGTATACCGGCGGCGAGCTTCAGACCCTGCTCGATAATCGTTTCGAGCAGGTACTGATACGATCACAGTGTTTTATGAGAAAGGTGATCTTGAGCAATGCTATGTCGACATTCCCTTTCTCCCTAAGCTTGCAAAGTGATGTGTGAACGTCGGATATTGAACTTGGTGGCTACTTTTTTCACTAGCTAGGCATTCATTGTCTAGCTTTTCATAGACCGGCTTTTACTGACGAATGCCTACTATAAGGAAGAACCATAGTGCTCACTATCATTATCACCGTGGCGATCATCGCCGTTATCGCGTTTTACGTCATCGGTATCTACAACCGACTTGTGTCTTTGAAAAATCGCTTTGAGAACGCCTTTGCGCAAATTGAAGTGCAACTTAAGCGTCGGCATGACCTGATTCCTAATCTGGTAGAGACCGCAAAAGGTTATCTCAGCCATGAACGGGAGACGCTGCAGTCGGTCATCGAAGCTCGTAATACAGCCGCCGCTGGGCTAAAAGCGGCCGCGGCAAATCCAGGCAGTGCCAAAGCCATGGCAGACCTGGGCGGCGCAGAAGGTGCACTGACTCAGGCAATGGGGCGGCTCAATGTGGTCATGGAAGCCTATCCGGATTTAAAAGCCTCGCAAAATATGCAGCAATTGTCAGAAGAGCTAACCAGCACTGAAAACAAGGTGGCCTTTGCGCGGCAGTCATTTAATGATGCGGTGATGCACTACAACACCTATCGGCAGAGCTTCCCGCCGGTAGCAGTGGCTGGCATGTTCGGCCATGGGCAGGATGCCTCGTTGTTGGAGTTTGAAGACAGTGCCCAGATTCAAGTGGCGCCGACGGTGTCGTTCTAAGCTCAGGGAAAACGCGACATGGATTTTTTTACCGCGCAGGATCACGCTCGTCGTAAAACCGGACGTCTGGTTGTTTTGATGGTACTGGCAGTACTCGCCCTAATTGTTGTTACCACGCTGGCAATTGCCATCGCGCTGCATCTAATGGGGGAACAATCCGCTACACAAACCAATCTTTCTGCTCAGGGGATGTGGTCGGCACTCTCGATTGAACTGGTCACTGGCGTTGCTATTGCGGTGTTGGCCGTCGTGGTGCTGGGCGGGCTATTTAAACGCAGTCAGCTAAGGCGTGGTGGCCGGGTAGTGGCAGAAGCCCTTGGTGGACGCGAGATCAATCTTAATACCCGTGATGCTGATGAGCGGCGTATTCTCAATGTGGTTGAAGAGATGGCGATTGCCTCTGGTACGCCAGTGCCCTCGGTTTATGTGCTTGAGGAGGAGAGTATCAATGCCTTCGCCGCCGGTTATCAAACCAATGATGCAGTGATCGGGATTACCCGTGGCACGATCCAAAACCTGACACGGGATGAGCTGCAGGGCGTCGTAGCTCATGAGTTTAGCCATATTCTGCATGGTGATATGCGGTTGAATATGCGCCTGATCAGCATCCTCCATGGCATTCTAATCATTGGCTTATTGGGCGGTACACTGCTGCGTAGTATGCGTTTTCGACGGGTGGGCGGTGGAAAACGTGACAACTCAGGCGCTGTCGTTTTAGCGCTGGGGGCGGCGCTAATGCTGATCGGCTACGCGGGTACCTTCTTTGGTAACTTGATCAAGTCGGCGGTTAGTCGGCAGCGTGAATATCTGGCGGATGCCTCTGCGGTGCAGTTTACCCGCAACCCTCAGGGGATTGGCAACGCGCTGGTTAAAATCGGCTCGCACACCCAGGGCTCTTACCTGCAAGCGACACAGGCGGCGGAATTCAGCCATCTGTTCTTCGGTCAAGGCGTGCGGCAGGGCTTTAGCCAAATGATGGCCACCCATCCGCCGATTAAAGATCGTATCAAGCGGGTCATGCCCGATTGGAATGGCCGCTTCGAAGTCACTTGGCCCATCCAGGAAGCCGAGAATGGCGCAACAGAACCAGAAGGCAACGGTGAGCGGTCTGAAGCGGAGCCCAGATTTGGCTCGGGAACAGCAACGGGAACGGCAACGGGAACGGGAACGGGGGCAATGGCGGCTGTGTTAACCGGTGCCTCTGCTCAAACCGCCATTAACACCATGGGCCAGCCTGACCAGCGCCATCTTAACCAGGCTAGAGCGACACTAGATGCGCTACCTGAGCGGATTAAAATCGCCGCCCATGAGCCCCATGCCGCTCGTGCTCTGATCTATTCACTGCTGCTTAGCCAGGATAAGACAATGCGTAGGCATCAGCTTAAGGCGTTGCATCAAGTTGCACTGCCAGATGTTTACCGAGCGCTGATGGATTATGGCCCGGAAATGTTGAGGCTGGATGTACAGTTACGCTTGCCTCTAATAGAACTGGCGCTGCCAGCGTTACGCTCGCTTTCGATGGAGCAGGCCCAACACTTTCGCCTCTGTATGGAACGGTTGATCGAGGCAGATGGTCAGGTCAGCCTGTTGGAGTGGACGCTATATCAGTTGGTGTTGAATAACATCAGCAAGCAAGGCAGTGGGCCTTCAAACCTCAAGATAAACGACCTGCAGCGGGAGTGTCAGCTGCTACTGACGGTGCTTGCCACCGCCGGTCAAGATGACCCAGTTGAGATAAGCGCTGCGCTTAATGCCGCTGAGCGTGAGCTGCCATTCTCATTGAGGGCCACTGACGATATAAGTGATATGCGTGCACTCAGCCTGGCGGTTGAGCGCTTGCGACGTTTAAAGCCTTTGCATAAGCCCGCGCTGTTGCAAGCGATGGCGCGCTGTATTGAACATAGCGGACGTATTTTGCCCGCCGAAGCCGAACTGTTCCGTGCCATGGCCGATATTCTCGATTGCCCAATGCCGCCACTGTTATCAGATGAGGCATAGGCAGCCATTCGCGCTAAAGGGAGGAGCCTCAACCATGGATGAAACGGAATCTTTAAATCGAGCCATCCATGAGGAGGTCGCGCTGTTTCCATATGATGCGGCTTGGCCAACTCTATTTAAGCAGGAGCGAGACAGGCTGCTAGATTTATTTCCAGATGAGTTCCTAGCCATTGAGCACATCGGAAGTACCGCTGTTCCTGGTCTCTCGGCCAAGCCGATCATCGATATTCTGGCAGGCGTTGACTTAATATCCAGGGCCGATGACTTATTGGAGCCGTTGTGCCGTGCGAAATATGCTACATCAATGGAGTACAACGCTTCTTTGGTGAGGCGACGTTGGTTAATGCGATGGGCTGAAGGACGTAGGACGCATCATCTGCATCTGATGGTGTATGGCAGCGAGGAGTGGCATCGTCGGTTGGATTTTCGCAATAAACTGCGTGCTGATACTGAGCTTTCGCAACGGTATGAGAAAAAGAAGCGCCTGTGGGCGGCGGAATTTACGTCAGACCGAGAAGCCTATACGGCGGCGAAAGGGGATTTCATTAAACAGGCGCTCAAGAATGCTTCTTAACCACAGCAGTCAATGTCGCGTCTGTTTTGCAGACCTTTCTACAGTAACGCTTAGCGCGTCAAATGAAATGGGAAGTTAAAGTGAAGACTATCAAAACATCTCTAATGTTTGTGGGGGATCAGGCCGGTAAAGCCGAAGAAGCTATCAAGTTTTACACTTCGCTATTTGAGAACTCGAAAATCATCGATATCGAGCGTGTCGAAGCTGGGGGCATGATCCCGAAGGGGCAATTAAGCTCGCCCGCTTCTCGATAAACGGCACTCTCTTCCTGGCAATGGATAGCTATTACGACCATCAGTTCAGTTTTACGCCATCAATGTCGTTACACGTTGAGTGCGGCTCAGAGAAAGAAATAGAAGACGTATTTAAAGCATTGAGCGATGGAGGTAAGGTTTTGATGCCACTAGATAATTACGGCTTTAGTGAAAAATTCGGATGGTTGAATGATAAATACGGCGTTTCCTGGCAGCTGAACCTTTCCAGCTAGCACGTTAACATTCTTTTAGCTTGGCAACGGAAAAATACAAGAGAGCGCTTATGTTTGAGTATACATTGCTGCACTGGATGACTTTTTTATCAGCGGCCGTGCTTTTGAACCTATCGCCGGGGCCAGATATTGCCTACATACTGGGGCAAACATTACGTAGCGGGCGACGGCAAGGGTTTGCCGCTATGTTTGGGATTTGGACAGGAGCGGCGCTACATGTAGTAATGGCTGCAGTTGGTCTTTCGGCTATTTTAGCCACCTCTGCATTGGCGTTTTCGATTGTTAAATGGGTAGGGGCCGCCTACCTGATATGGCTCGGTATTAAAATGTTGCTGTCTCAAGGGGATCAGTTTGTCGCTGCAGAAAAGCCGGGTAACAAGAACCTCTCCGCTGTTTATTGGCAGGGCATGCTGGTATCAGCGCTAAACCCCAAAGTCGCTATCTTCTTTCTGGCTTTCCTGCCGCAATTTATCGTGGAAGGCGCTGGCCCAGCCGAGGCACAGCTTTTATTGCATGGCAGCCTTATTATTGCAGTTGCTGCCGTAATAGAGCCCCCTTTGGTTCTGGCTGGTGCTAAGTTGGGTGCTTACTTAAAGAGAAAACCACGCGTTGGTTTATGGATGGATAGATCCCTTGGAGCACTTTTCGTCGCGTTGGGTGCACGGTTGGCTGCCAGTGCAAGGTAGGCTACGTAATGCTATTTTTGTTTTTGAAGTGCTGGGGAGGAGGTCTCTTTTCGTTTAAATGAAGGATGGTGATAATGTCTGCTTACGCCGTTGCTCTTATCCGCGAAACCCGATTCGATCCTGAAATTAAACAATATTTAGAAGGCATTGATGCAACCCTCGCGCCGTTCTCGGGCAAATACCTCGTGCATGGTGGGCCATACATTCCGCTTGAGGGAGGGTGGACAGGGGATATGGTGGTGATTGAATTTCCTTCCATGGAGCATGCGCAAGGTTGGTATGACTCGGCTGCTTATAAAGCGATCCGCCCATTGCGTACCCGGAATACAGAGGGCGATGTGCTATTAGTTCAAGGTGTACCAGAAGGGCATAAAGGAGCGGACATCCTTGGGTAGCGATAGCCGCTCCTTATACTTCAGCGTATTTACGATGAAAGACCATTAATTATAATTTAGGCCGGTTGAGGTGATGGCGTGCTTTCCAACGCTACCTGCAACTCTTCAACAAGCGTTTCAACTTTCTGTATCGCGGCAGCAACCGATTTGGCCAATACCTCGCCGCCCACTTCCTGTCCTTCGATCGCGATGTAGTGAACGCGAGTGATGCCGATAAATGCCAGTGCTGTGGCCAAGTGTGGCTCAAGGTGGTTCATATGGGCCATTTCTTCACCTGGCGCCATATTTACGCCGCCTCTAGCGGTGAGCACAACGGCATGCCTTTTTCGGTCTGTGAGCTTGGGTATGTAAGGGTCTATCGGGTTGGTGTCATCGAACTCTACCGTTCGACCGGGCCGTACTACTTGGTCGACCCACGCCTTGAGGGCGGCAGGCATCCCGAAGTTGTAAAGCGGCGTTCCGATTACCACAATATCAGCAGCAATTAACTCATCAATCAGCTGGTCGCTCTCTGTTAGTGCGTTCTTCATCCAGGATTCTCGTCGCTCTTCTGGAGCGAAGGCAGACGCAATCCAGTCGTGGCTAATAATCGACGGCGGGTTTTGACCTATATCGCGATAGGTAACCGTGTCTTGCGGCCGGCCTGATTGCCACTGGCTGACAAACTGATAAGTCAAATGGCGGCTATGCGAACCGTGGTTATCTGTGCCAGCAATGCCGGGGCGGGCGCTAGCGTCTATATGCAGGATGTGTGTCATGGTGGCCTCCTAATCTGAGTTAAACTCATCTATGATTAACAACAGGCTTAGCTTAGGCTGTGCCTTTCAGCCTGAACAAACGATCTTTTCTTGCAGCTATAGATGAGTGAAGCTCATTCATGAACCATCGCCGATTACCTTCGCTTTCAGCACTACGAGCTTTCGAAGCCGCTGCCCGCCATGAAAGCGCCAAGCAGGCTGCGCAGGAGCTGTCGGTGACTGCCGCTGCGATTAGCCATCAGGTTCGGGGTCTTGAAGAGGCGCTAGGCGTTACCCTATTTTTACGTAAACCCCGACAGTTGGCGCTGACACCTCAGGGCCGTGAGCTACTGCAGGTTCTGGAGACTGCGTTTGATAGCATTAGTCATGTTGTCGAGCGGTTGAGTGCTGTACCTGTTCGCCAAACCGTTACGCTCTCTACAACGCCAGCGGTTGCGGTGCGCTGGTTGCTGCCCTGGGTGTGTATGCTGCGCGACTCCCATCCAGATATTGATCTGCGTATTCATGCTTCGCATGAGTCGGTTCCTCTGGATGGGGTAACGGCAGACATTGCCATTCGCTATGGCGATGGCCGTTGGCCAGGGTTGGTCGCCGAGAAGCTGTTTGATAACACCTTTATCCCGACCTGTAGCCCACGCCTTGGTCTACACGAGGTAGAACAGCTACCTTTGCACCCATTGATTCACTTCAGCAGTCAGGGGGCCATATCATCACCACTGGATTGGGCGACGTGGCAGAAAGAAGCAAAGGTACCTGGGCTGGACGTGAGTGCCGGGCTGGTCTTTTCTGATGAGACCCACGCTATCTCGGCTGCCGTTGGGGAGCAGGGTGTAGCGCTGATGAGCCGCCAGTTGATTCAGGATGAGTTGGAGGAGGGGCGTTTGGTGCAACCTTTCGGCCCCGAATTTGAAGGTAAGCCGTTCTTTCTGGTCTACCCAGAAAGCCGACGGCATGACCCAACCATTCAAGCGATCAGTGATTGGGTTTTGGCGGTGCCGGGTGGGTTGTGTACGTTGATGAATTGATAGTGGAGGACTTTTATACCGTTATCTTATAGGCAAGCTACCCATCCACCTTACTGACTTGGTTAACAGGCCACGCTGCTGGATGACCTTCGAAGCTTCGCTGTTGTTCAAGGAGCTTCTAAAGTGTATCTCCGAGCTGATGCTCGTCCTACTGCAGGTGAGAAATGCTGTTTCCCCTGAATTCAACTCATAGTATTTAAGAGCCGTCGCTCTGGCAATCAAGGAACGAAACGATGGAAGTAATTATTAATACTATAATATCCGAGTTTTCGGATTTTAATGACCTGAGTGAATTCATCATTGTTGTGATTCGCTTGCTGTTGGCGGCTGTACTAGGCGGTCTATTGGGGCTCGAGCGAGAGCAGAGAGGCAAGGCCGCTGGAATACGCACCCATATGCTGGTCTGTATGGGGGCGGCTTTGTTTATATTTATACCTCAGCAAACGGGTATCTCTGATGCGGAAATGAGCCGGGTCATCCAAGGCGTTATTGCTGGCATCGGTTTTCTTTGTGCTGGCACCATCATCACCCGAAAAGATGAAAAAGGCACGTCAGGGCTTACCACGGCGGCAGGGGTTTGGTTGACGGCGGCAATTGGCATAGCCGTAGGCCTAGGACGCGAGCAGACGGCGGTTTTGTGTACGCTGCTGGCCTGGGTAGTCCTCTATGTAGTGCCTTTCTTTTCCGGTTCAATCAGCAAGAAAAAGTCTTCGTCCTTGGGCGATGACGAAGACAATACCGATATTTGATGGGAGCCGAATGCAAAAACTAGAGGGCGTGAATGAACAGAGAGTTAACTCCTCTGGTAAGGCCTCGCCTTTTTATAATCAGGGAACTACATCCAGACGGTATAATTATTATTTGTTGGAAGCCTTCTTTCTTCCACTGGGGCTTTTCCTTCTTGCATAGCTCTTTCTCGGCTTACCCGTGCGTTTCGGCGGGCCACCGGCCTCACCCTGGGCGGTTTGCAGGCTCTGCCTGAGCTTGGCAGCGTCACTGTGGGTGAGCAGGCCGCGTAAATCATCCAGCAGCGCTTGCTGAAACGCGCCAGGGTCGTCCTGCTGTTCGGAAATCGCCCGTAGGCGTTGTTCCCATAGCGCAGTGCGTTCAGGCGTGCTTACGGCGCTGGGAAGGGCGGCGATTAGGGCAGTGCCAAGCTTGGTGGCGCGCAGGGCTTTTTGCTGGCGTACCAGGTAGCCGCGCTGTACCAGGGTTTCGATAATGCCCGCCCGGGTGGCTTCGGTGCCCAGGCCATCGGTGTCGCGAAGCGTACGGCGCACTTCCGGGTCGTCCACGTAGCGGCCAATGTTCATCATGGCCTTGATCAGGCTGGCATCGGTGAATGGTTCCGGTGGGCGGGTTTCCTTCTCCTCTACGCCTGCGCCCAGCGCCTGGCAGGGCTCACCTTGAGTGAGTGGTGGCAGCGGTGGTGTTTCATCCCGAGTAGTGAATAGCGGTTTCCAGCCGGGGTCGAGAATGCTTTGCCCGCGGGCGCGGAAGGCTTCATTAAGCAGCGTAAATTCGGCTTTGACTTCGAAGGTGCGCAGAGGACGGTAGAACTGCGCCATCACGTTGCGCACGATCAACCGAAACACATTGCCTTCGGTAGCGGAGAGTTGGCTGAAATCTGCCGGTTTTCCGGTGGGGGCAATGGCGTGGTGGGCACCGACCTGCTTATCGTTCCATGCCTTGGAGCGCAGGGTAAAGTCTGCTCCATTCAGCCACTGCTGAAGCGCATCATCGTTTTGGCAAGCACTGGTCAGGCTGCGCTGGGCAAGCTGAAGATGCTCCTCGGGTAGGTAGCGGCAATCGGAGCGCGGGTAGGTGATCAACTTGTGGCGCTCGTAGAGCCGCTGGCAAATATCCAGCACCATCTGCGCGGAAAGCCCATGACGGCGGGCGGCATCTACCTGAAGGGCTGATAGCGAGTAGGGCAGCGGCGGTGCCTGGCGTTTCTCCTGCTGGTCGAGCTTGGTGAGTTGCCCTGATGCGCCGGGTAACTGAGCCGCCAGTTCATCGGCGGGCCTGCGGTCAATCAAACGGCCTTGATCATCGAGGGGTTGGTGCTCTTTGGGCGCCCACCAGGCGCGCAGTTGACCCTGGGCAACCTTGAGATCCACCCATAGTGGATAAAACGGATGGGGCACAAAATCACGGATGGCGTTATCGCGGCGCACGATTAATCCCAGTACCGGGGTTTGCACACGGCCGACAGAAAGCACACCGTCGTGCCCCGCTTGTCGGCCGGTGAGTGTCCAGGCACGGGTTAGGTTAATGCCATACATCCAGTCGGCGCGAGAGCGGGCCTGGGCTGCCTGAAACAGCGGCTGGTAATCGGCGTTGGAGCGTAGCTTGGCAAGCGCCCGGCTCACTGCAGGTTTATTGAGGTCGCTGATCAGCAGCCGTTGTACCGGGCCACGGTACTTCATGTACTCGATCACTTCCTGCACCAGCAGCTGACCTTCGCGGTCAGGGTCACCCGCGTGAACCACATCGGTGGCTTGTTTGATCAGCTTGCGAATCACCGCGAGCTGCCCACGTGCCTTGGGGCGTGGCATCAACTTCCACTGCTGCGGCACGATAGGGAGCCGATCCAGCCGCCACTGTTTGTCAGCGGGGTCATAGGCTTCCGGTGGCGCTTGCTCTAATAAGTGCCCTAAGCACCAAGTGACCGTGGTGTCGCCACATAGCACCGCGCCCTCCTGGCGTTTGCTAGTGCCCGGTAACGCCTCGACAATGGCTTGGGCGAGGCTGGGTTTTTCGGCAATTATCAGGCGCATAGCAGCGAAGCCTTCATCGTATCCTTTGATGGCGCCTATGGTAGCAGACGCTGACCAGCATTGGCGCCAGAGGGGCAGGTCAATATAGTGATGCGGTAAATTGCTGATACTGTTAAGTTGTATAAATTATGTACAAATAGTTTTGTTCGCCAGGAAACTGTTCGATAGCCATCTATTTGATGGTCAGGGTTGGTATTTAAGGGGCATCATCAATGCGTGATCGAGGCAGAACACGACGTTTAATGGGATTGGGTGCACGCACCGGTGGAGCGCTGCTGAAAACCCGTTTAGGTGGCCAAGCGGATTGGCGAGCCCTGGGCGAAGCGCTGTTTGAGGGGCTTTCAGAGCTTAAAGGCCCGGCCATGAAGCTTGCCCAAATTATGTCCCAGTGGGACGATCTGCTACCGCCCGATCTCGCCGAGGAGCTTGCCCGCCTGCAGCGCCAAGCCGAACCGATGCCCTGGCCACGTATTCATGAAGCGCTGGTTCAGCAGTACGGCGACATTGACCACTATTTCAGCGAAGTCGAGGAGCGCCCCTTTGCCAGCGCCTCCATGGGGCAGGTTCACCGCGCGACCACCCATGAGGGAGAAACGGTCGTACTCAAGGTGCAGTACCCCGGCCTAGCCGAGGTATTGGAGAGCGATTTGGTTCAGGTGCGGCGCATTATGCGTTTAGGCCGCTGGTTCAAAGTGCCCCAGGCGCGTTTGGATGCCCTATTTGAAGAGCTTGCTGAAAGCCTGCGTGGGGAACTGGACTACCACGCCGAAGCCGATGCACTGGCCCGCTACCGTGAGCGCTATAAGGATGACCCGCGGCTAGTGATTCCCGAGCCTTTGCCAGCGCTCTCCGGCCCCCATGTGCTGGCGATGCGCTACGTGGAAGGAGCGCCATTGCGCGAATTAGCCGAGGCAGATGACGAGACGCGCCAGGGCATTGCCGAGACATTAGCGGACTGGATTACCCAAGAACTGTTTACCTACGGCGAACTACACGCCGACCCCCATGCGGGTAATTTCGCCGCCGATGCCCAAGGGCGGCTGGTGATTTACGATTTGGGCGCGGTAATTGCGGTCCCCGATGCGCGCATAAAGGCGATGATGCAGCTGTTGGATGCCACCTTGAAGCATGACCCCATGGGGATGGACGAAGCCTTGATGCAAATGGGTGGCCGCCAGGGGCAGGGCGCGCCGCTGGCGCTCTATCGTGAATCTGCTGAATGTATCGCGCCGCTGTTTGAGCCGGGCGAGCAGGATTTCAGCGATGTGCGGGTGCACCGTCGTCTGCGCGAGCTAACCCCTAAAGTGTGGGCGGCGATGGATCGACTACAGCCTCCTGCTGAAACGCTGCTGCTTTCCCGGGCGCTGAACGGCCACTATTGGAATTTAGTGCGTTTGGGCGCGCGACTGAATATGCACGAGCGCACGCTTCCGCTATTACATCGAGCCTATTAATGATCAACCGATTGCCACTGCGACCATGTCGGCCTTCATGCTAAACTATGCCGCTTTTAAACAGGTCGTTGTTTAATTCGATATCGTTGAACACGACATCGTTTAACAAGCCATCCTGTCACAACATGGAGACGGCAATGCTGGCGGTATGGGTCGATCAGCTGCTGGGATTCGCCTCCGGGGCACTCTCGGCAATCAGGCAACAAGAACACTATCCGGATTTTATGACCTGGGTGCGTGCCAAAGGCGCGGATTCCTTTGAAGGTGATGTGGCTATGGCCCAGGCGCTGGCGCCGGTGCTATGGTCGCAAACACCGCTAGAGCGGCTCGACTTTGCCTGTGAGCCCCTCGCCACGCCGGGGCGTAATGAACCGTGCTGGTGTGACTCAGGGCGCAAATTCAAGCAGTGTTGCTATCAGATCGAGTTTCCCACTGAGATCCCCGATCAGATGATGTGGATGCTCTCGCTGCGCGAATGGAAGGGCGCGACCCTGAAAGCCGCGTTGGATAGCCAACAGGCTCCGGCTCAAGCGCTACTGGAAGCCGGGTTGATTGCTGCTGAAAGCGGCCAGACGGGCCGCGCTATGCAAATCCTTGAATCACTCTTCGATGGTAGTGACTGGTCACGGCTGCCTGAGCAGGCCGAGCCTGCCTTTGAAATCCTGCTGGATATTTATCAAGAGCGCGGTTTTAGCCGTAAACGTGCTGACCTGCTTGATGATGTGATGGAGCGGGGGCCGCTGTTTTTGCGTGGCGTGGCTCTTGAGCGTTTATGCCTGATGCACTTGGATAACGATGACCTGGATAGTGCCCGCGGTGCCTTTGTGAAGGCTCAGCAGGCGCTACCCGATTCGCCTACCTTGGCCTACATTGAAGCCATGCTGTTACTGCATGAAGGCCACGAACAGGAAGCCAAAGAGCGCGCTAATTTCTGGTATCGCCGCTTGGTTCGACAGGGTGATCTGGATGAAGATCAGTTGGATTTTTTAGCCGCGTTGGCGGATAACCCCGGCGCGACGCTTGCCGATCAGTTGCTGAGTGCGGAAGAGGATCTGGCCACGCCGCTGGTGGCGCTTCAGGCGCTGTTGGCCGCGCTGCCCACTGCCCCCAAAATCGATGTGAGCGCCGACCCTGAAAGTGGCCGATTGCTTTACAACACCAGTGCTCGTGAAGAGACGCTGTTTGCCGCCTGGCATGAGCAGTTTCAGGTGCTGGTGGATGAAGACGTAGCGTTGGGCTTCCGCGATGACCCTTGGGGCAACGCCATTGAGTGGATGTCGGCACTCTGTGCACATCCCGAGTGGCTGGACGCCCCACAGGTTGTGCAGGACTTAACGTTGGCGCTCACCAGCCGCTTTGGCAGCCTGCCGTGGATGGCCCCAAGCCTGCTGGAGCCACTGGCGCTTCGCCTCTCGCGCTGGTTGGAACAAGCCCGCGCCGAAGGCGATGGCAACCTGTGCTGGGACGATGCCAACAACGCCATGTTGCTACGCACAGGGCTCGCGTTGGTGGTCGGCATGGAGCGCGGGGCGCGTCAGCACTCCCGCGAGTTGGCCGAAGAGCTACTGCTGATCGACCAGGAAGATAGCTTAGGGCTGCGGGAGCTGGTACTTGACCAGTTGCTACGTGATGATCGCAACGAGGAAGCGTTGGCACTTGCGGAAGAGAGTGACGACGACGGCTCGCTGGTATTGGGGCTTTTGATGGGTAAAGCCCTGGCACTCTATCGGTTAGAGCAGCGTGAGGCGGCAGAAGCGGCGCTAGGCGATGTGCTTGGCCATAACCGCTACGCGTTAGAGCTAATTTGTGCAGAGAGCCCGCGGCCTTCCATGCCTCACCCCGATGGTCAGGTTGACCCCGGCTCCCGGGCGGAAGCGTGGCAGTACCGCACCTTGATGCGCGATCAGTGGCGGACTACGCCAGGGGCCTTGGACTGGCTCGAAACACATCGCTAGCCTAAACCTTCAAGCCTGTTTAAGCAGGCTTGGGGGTAGGCACTAGCTGCTTGTCCCGGCTGATCCAAATTGCCAAGATAATGGCGGGAAGGCCCAGTAACGTTGCGATGACAAAGAAGCTTGGGTAGCCCTGAGAGGTTACGACCAGCCCACCAAAACCGCTCAAAAACTTTCCTGGCAGCGTCATTAGTGATGAGAACAGCGCGTACTGCGTTGCAGTATAGGCGCGTGATGTGAGACTGGAAAGAAAGGCGATAAACACCGCACTGGCTAAGCCATTGGCAAGGTTATCGCCGATAATCGTCACCACCAGCATGGGCAACTGATTACCCACCACGGCAAGCACGGCAAACAGCAGGTTAGTCACCATCACTAACCCCGCGCCGAAGATCAGCAGCGGGCCAATGCCGTAGCGCGCCACGCATAGCCCGCCTAGAATTCCACCGGTAATGCTCATCGCAATGCCGAATATATTGGTCACGTTAGCAATCTCTGCCAGCGAGAAGCCCAGGTCGATATACAGCGGGTTGGCCATGGAGGCCATGGCCAAATCGCTGATTCTAAATACGGCAATAAACACCAAAATCCACAGCGCTTTCACTCCATAGCGGCGAAAAAAGTCGGTAAACGGACAGACCAGCGCACCAACGCTCCAGGCACCCAGGCGGCGTAACAGTTTGGGCTTACCGCGGCTGGCGCGAATAAACGCCCGTACCTTAGGCTCATGGATAAGTTGAATAGAAAGCGAAGCGCGCTTCGGTTCAGGGCGCAGCAGCACGGTGAGAACGCCAATGCCCATTAGCGCCGCCATGCTCATGTAGGCCACATCCCAAGAGGCAGAGGCCGCGATATACAGTGCGCCGGCACCGGCGGCAAGTAAGCCACCGCGATAGCCAATAATATAGGTCGAGGCCATGGCGGCCTGAACATCGTCATCGGCGGACTCAATGCGATAGGCATCGATAGCGATATCCTGCGTCGCTGAGCCAAACGCCACCAGCAGTGCAAAGAGGGCCACCCAGCCGAGATTACCCACCGGGCTCAAACCGGCCAGCCCCACTAACCCCGCAACGATCAACCCCTGGGCTAACAGCATCCAGCCGCGGCGTTGGCCGAAGGCGCGGGTCAAAATCGGGAGCGCTAACCGGTCTACCACCGGCGCCCAGAAAAACTTGATCGAGTAGAGCATGCCAATCCAGGCAAAAAAGCCAATTGCCGCTACCTCCACGCCGTCGCTACGCAGCCAGGCGGAGAGTGTTGAAAACACTAATAAAAAGGGTAGGCCTGCAGAAAACCCCAAAAACAGCATGGTAATAACGGGTGCACGACAATAAATAGCCAGCGCAGCAAGCCAAGTGCGCTGGGGGGTGGGGTTTAACATTAAACGCTACTCCTGGTGGAAAGACGCTGGCAACGGCCAAGTGATAAACTGAGGCAGTGTTCTAACACAAAGTGCTATCACAAAACCGACAGCTTACCGGAGAGGAGTTTTCCATGTCGATTACGGCGCATCAGGTAGTTACCTTGCACTATGTCCTCAGCGACGTGCTCAACGATGGCAGCAAGCAGGTATTGGATGACTCCCAAGCGCGCAATAAGCCGCTAGAGTATTTGCATGGTCACGACAATATCGTGCCAGGGTTGGAGAGTGCGCTAGCAGGTCAAATCGTTGGCGCCGAGCTTAGCGTTCAACTAATGCCCGCAGATGCCTACGGTGTGCGTAACGAAGATTTGGTTCAGGAAGTCAGCCGTGGCTCTTTTGGTAACGCTGAGTTGGAACCGGGCAGCCGCTTTCAAACTGAGGGCGAAGCCGGGCCGCAAATTGTTACGGTACTCAAAGTCGATGGCGACCGCGTCACCGTCGATACCAATCACCCCCTGGCCGGGCGCACGCTGAACTATAAAGTCACCATTTTAGACGTACGCGAAGCTACCCGTGCAGAATTAGCCAAAGGCCATCCGTTACCACCAGGTACCGAACACAGTAAAGTCGAAGACCGCAAGGTGCTGTAGTGCTAATCACGCCCAAAAATTGATCAGTATCAATTTCCTGTTTAACCGCCTTCCCCCGCCTGCCGTAACTTGATCTAGGTCAGCATTCTTCTGCCGTTGAGTGACTAGTATGAACGCATACATCACGGCGGGGGGATTCACCATGTATTGGGATGACACAGTTATTTTCGGCTTAGTGACCGTCGCGTTAGTAATCGTTTTTATGCTGGGGTGGGTGGGCTTCGTGATTCGTGATCATCTACGTAAAGATGAGCGTAAAAAGTAGCTTTCCCACCTCATGTAAACCTTGTCAGGGGAGGGGGTTTGCTATCGCAGTAAACCTCCTGTTGCCAGCCCACCATGGGCTGGCTTTTTTTTGCCTGAAATGTGCTGAAAAGTTGCAATCGCATAGCGTGCGTTAATGAGCAATGCAAGGCGTGCTCTGGTAAAGTCCATTGAAGCAATGACTACACTAGGATGCTTTGTCATGAACGCAGTTGCCTTACACCACAGCCCGTGGGGTCGTGTACGTGATCGGTTAGCGTGCGCGTTAATTGTCGTGGGCATAATACTTCCCGCGACTGCCTTTGCCCAGGCAGTAAATATGATCAACGGCGATGTCACTCAAAAGGTCGCTTTAAGTGACTTGCACGACATGTCTGATACGACGTTTACACTCTATGACCCCTATCAAGGGCGCGATGTGGAGATGCAGGGCGTCGAGTTTCGCACCTTTCTGATTGAACAGTTTGGCGAAGTGCCCCCGGCGCTTCACTTTACCGCTTGGGACGACTACGAGGTTACCTTAGAAGGGTGGGACGACCCTAACTGGTACCTGATTAGCTCTGAGGATGGCGATCCGCTCACCATCCGTACGCGAGGCCCTGTGCGGCTGGTAGAGCGTGACTACAATAATCAGGGCAAGGGTGATCGCGACGTAGAAAACCTGCGTGAGTTCAATGACTGGATCTGGATGATTCGTAGCATAGAGGCGAAGTGGTGACATCCAAAACTAGGCCCGTCGCGCAGCCCACAGTTCGTCCCCGGCCTTTAGCTCGCCAGCACCGCTATTTTACGTGGTTATCATTGAGCTTGATGAGCTTTTTGGCACTTATGGTGTTGATTGTTTATGAATCGCGCTGGGTATACCCCGAAATACAGGCTTATTTCAGCCAGACGGGGAGCCTTACAGGTCAGCAGCTTTCTACTCGGGCACGGGTCTACCTACAAAATGCCCAATCCGAGCTATTGAGTGACCAGGCAGAGCAAGATGCGCTGGATGCCGCAGCCTTGGATATTGACCTGGCCTACGGCTTAGCCGATGTGCACATTTATCGGCGTGAATATACCTGCGTTGAGCCTAGTTTGAAGGAGTTGGATCGGCTGGTGGCGCTGCTCGTGGCGCGGGGCATTGACCGTATCGCTGCGGCGATGGCGTTGTTCGCACCGATTCAATGCTTAACCCATATTGAGATGGATCAGCTTGATCGTCGGGGCGCAGCGATTAACGATTTTTCCGAAAGCACCCGTCAGCATCGTCAGGTGCTGACTTACTCCAGTTTATTGATCTTTGTGATGGGATTGGCGTTTTGGTGGCTCCATGAGCGCCAGCTAAGACGCGCAGATCGCGCCACCCAAGAGACTTTCGAGTGGATGCAGCGTGCCATGCGCGACCCGCTCACCGGGATTGGCAATCGCAGCGCTTTACACCAGGATGTGTTGGCGAAGCAGCATCAATCGTTAGGGCTGATTCTGGTCGATATCGACTTTTTTAAACAGTACAACGATGCCTATGGGCATCCGCAAGGCGATACTCTTTTGCGCCAATTGGCCACATTGATTGGTGAAACGCTGAATGATGAAGCGCAGCTCTACCGCTTGGGAGGCGATGAGTTCGCGGCACTACTTCACTGCCCGAACACTGACACGCTGAAGCGTTACTGTCGTCAGCTAATTGAAGGGCTGCGGGAAGCTGATTTTGCCCACTCTGCCCATCCGGATAAAAAAGGCGTGACGTTAAGCGTTGGCGGGAGCTGTTTTGTAGCCGATGAAGCAACGTTTCCCTACGCTTACGAAGCCGCCGACAAAGCACTCTACCGGGTAAAAGCGATGGGCCGTGACGGTTGGCAGGTTACTGAAGACGCATAACGTCTGTGTACATAGGGGCGAGTCTGCCCAGCAGTTCATTACGTGCGCCAAGGGCAATACCCTCCGCCTGCATAGCCGCATCGAGATGTTCCACCAAGCGATTAAAATGCGCATCTGTTAGCCCCATATGTTGATGAGCACGATCCATCGGCGGGCCTTCATAGTGGCAGGGGCCATCGCTTACATCGCATAGCTGGCTGGCCAGGGATTCAGCAAATAAATCGATATTGGTGTTAGCAAAAAACACCACTACTTCGGGATCATCCGCAATTCGGTATAAGAGATTCTCGACCACCGTGTCGATAGTGCCCTGACCGCCAAGCCGTTCGTAAAGCGTTGTTGATTGAGTGGCTGACTGATGAGTGCAGCCTGCGAGCGTAATTGCGATTGTTGCAAAAGTAACCGTTATTAAACCACGGTGTGTCCGCTTGCATTTGTGTGGAAAGCTCATAGCGCCCCGCTTAGAAAGCTGCCTGAAGTGAAAGATAGCCGCCGCGTTGGGAAGGTAGGCCGGCAATGTCGCCTAAGTTCAACCACGCGCCCGTGAGTGATAAGTGCTTATTGAAGAAGTAGGCACTGTAGAGACTTTGCCAATCATCCTCTTTAGCTACGCTTAGGTTATCGGGTTTCTGACGATACTCTGCACCGACAACCCATTGCGGGGTAATAAAAACGCCCACGCTCCCCTCGGCCATCCACGAGCGGCTACTCTGATCGCCGCCAAAGCCAAGCAGACCGCCCTGGTTGGCATTGGTATTGCGCAGGGTGGCGTTGAATAGCACATTGCGCCCGGCAACAGCGCTAAACAGCAACTTGCTGGCGCTAAGATACATATCGGTACCGCTTGTTTTATCGGCACCGAGGGCGGTGGGAATGGTGCCATCAACCAGTCGTTTATGTTGCATCCCAACACTCCAAATGCCCCAAGGGTGATAGAGCACATCACCGAGCAAGCGCACCTTAGCACCGTAAATATCCTGGCCTAGCTCGCCACCCAGGGTGTCTAGATCAAGCGTTTGACGCGCCACTGAGACTTCAATACGGTCATAAACATTCAGGCTTGCGCCGGTCACTGTTAGCCGATAATCGTCCACCCAGGCATGGGTAGCGGCGGCAGTGACGCCGATTTCCTGTTCGCTGGCGGTGCTGGCCAGCACTGCCCAAGGCGATAAGCCACCCCCCGCGGCCCCTTCAATAGCACTCACTCCGCCCGTACTTACAATACGGCTACCGGCATAGGAGGGCATGGCCGCAAGCGCTAAACAGACCGCAAGGCAGCTGAAAAAAAAGTGCCGAAAGGGTGAACTGGATGGTGAAAACATAGATTGAAATAACATCATGGCTTTCTCTGGAACGCCTTTAGTAAGGAAGACATCGGGTGGGGCAAGGAGAGCGGCGTAAAATTATCCAACCATGCGGGGAGTTCATCAGCTGGCATTGGTTTAGCAATCCAATAGCCCTGTAAAAAGTCACAGCCAAGCTTGCTTAACAGCTCGGCGCTGGCGCGATTCTCGACGCCTTCGGCCACTAAGCGCAGTCCTAAGCTGTGGCCCATTTCGATGGTCGAGCTGACAATCGTCAAGTCATCTTTTTGGGAATCAATGGCCAACACGAACGATTTATCGATCTTGAGTTCATCCACGGGCAAGCGTTTGATTTGCGCTAGGGAAGAGTAGCCGGTGCCGTAATCGTCAATCGCGATACGCAGCCCTAGTTGGTTGAGCTCCATCAACGTGGCCATGGCGGCATCAACGTCCTGCATAACGGCACTTTCAGTGACTTCGATACTCAGGCGGGCAGGGGCAAGACGATAGCGCTCAAGCAGGCTAGCCAAATAAGCAGCTAATTGGCGATCCACCACATCACTGGCGGAGAGATTAACCGCTACCGATAAGTGGTAACCATGCTGCTGCCAAGCATGCAGTTGAGCGCAGACATTGGCTAACATCCAGTGGCTTAGCATGCTGATGCTTCCCGAACGCTCGGCCAAGCTAATAAACTCATCGGGTGGCACAAAACCTAACGACGGGTGACGCCAGCGCATCAACGCTTCGCACTGATCGACACGGCCGTTACGTGTGTTTACTTTGGGCTGGTAGGCCATCCACAGCTCACCGTTGCCCACCGCGTCCTGTAGGTCTCGAATCAAGGTGAGCTGGCGTAAATGATGCTCATCCTGTCCTTCCAAATAGCGTTGATGGGCGTGACGGTGGCGACGCGCCATATCGAGTGCGATGTCGGCACGCCGCAGCAGCAGTTGAGGGCTGTCGCCATGGTCGGGGTAATTAGTTTCGCCCGCCGAGAGTGACGGCGTGATAGGGAATTTATCAAGGTCGATAGGGTGGTGCAGCGTTGTAAAAAGGCGGGTTCGCCAGGCAAAGTCGCTTCTCGACTGCTTGACGAGTAGCAGTAATTCATCGCCATCCAGTCGGTAGGCAGTGCTCTCAGAGCCATCAAAGTGCTGCAAGCGCTTGGCCAGTGTGACTAGCACGTGATCCCCCAGCGCATAGCCGAAGGTGTCGTTGATGTCGCGAAAGTTGTTAATCGCCAGGCGAAGCAAGGTAAAAGGCTCACCGCGTTTGATCAAAAGGCTAATATCTTCTTGGGTGCTGATGCGGTTGGGCAGGTCGGTAAGGAGGTCGTGGCGAGACTGGTGATGAAGCGTCGCCTCGCGCTGAGCGATGCCTTCCTGCATGGCGATCAGTGTCGACGCCAAAAGCCCCGTTTCACTTCGCTCACTACCAATGGGTAGCTCGGTAAAACGTTCGCCGCGACCAATGCGCTGTGCCGCCTTCGCCAACTCCATTAACGGTTTGCTCATACTCCGGGCGCTCCACATAGCAATCAGCACGGTAAACAGCAGGATCAAAGCAATGATTCCCAGCAGTTGCCACTGCAGCGAGCGGTAAGCGCCAAGCAGCTCGTTGCGTGAGAGTTGTAACAACGCATAGGTCTGGTTGACGTCATCGGAATAGAGCTGAGACGCGTAGGTCAGGTACTCGGCATCCGGCGTCATCTGGCTGTGTAAGGCATATTCACCTTCGATTAGCTCATCGTCACGCCCGCTCATTAATTCCAGGGCCAGTTGCTCGGGATGAGAACTGGCAAGGTAGCTGATCTCGCCGTTGTCGCGATAGTTGACTACGCTGATGTCCAACCCGGTTAATGCATTAATCTCTTCCGTGACCGCTTCATTGATTAAAAAGCCCATACCCACCCAGCCAATCAGGTTGGGGGCACGCACTGGCAGCAGGGCAAACTCGTACGGCTGCCCTTCGGCGATGACGACGCTAACAGCTTCGCCTTCTTGGCTGGCTCGATCGAACAACTGCGGGAAAGGCATGGGGCTATTTTGCGCGTGATGGCTGCTTGCCAAAATACGCCCATCCAGGCCGCTGAGTAACACGATATCCGCCTTGGCTCGATCACCATGGTTGGCCAATACGGAGTAGAGCGTATCGGTGTCCTGGGTGGAAACGGCGCTTTTAAAACCGAAGTCATCGGCAAGAATGGCGACGTTATTAGCTAACTGCTCACCGCGTGCGTCCAGCAGTTGTTCCAATACATTGGCACCCACTTCTAAACGTTGGGAGCCTTTTGCAATGACGTCGTTTTGGGTCGCACGAAGAAACGCCACCCCGGTGGCGAGTTGCGAGACAATCACCACTGTCAGTAGCACGAGCATCAGGCGCGTTCTAAAGCGCATAGCAACCTCACTAAGTGGCGGATCGCGATCTCCTGAACACTGATAGGGGCTTAGGTGGCATCTTTAAATCGCTGCTGAAGTGGAGAGAGTGTTGGCGCTGGGGGTGGCAGCGCATTGAGTTTCAAGCTGACGTTTAATTGGTCGGTATCGGTAATGACGCCTTCCCACCAGACTTGTTGGCTGTCATCAAGCTGAGGGTGCCAAATCCGCACACGATGCTCACCTGGCGGCAGAGTAGGTAGCAAAAGCGTGCCTTCGGCAGCCGTTGTGGCCATATAGGGAGCGTCGCTAACGACAATAAAGGCCTGCATATGGTCGTGAATATTGCACCCCAAGACGACAATGCCCGCTCGGTCGAATTGAACTGGTGGTGGGGTTTCTTGCAGGTAGAGATTTAAATCAAAGGTTTTGGCCGGTGAAAAAGAGTAGACGTGATGGCGAGTCGTATCTTGGTTAGGAAATGCCACATAGCTGTCGGTCGATACGGTTAGCACCTTGGGGTGAAAGGCGGCATCGCGCTGGTAGATACTCTCTTGTTGGGGTGGATTTCCTGCTGAGGTGTCGTAATAGACCTCAACCACTGCGTCCTCAAGCAGTTGACCTTCAACACTACGCACCGTTACCTGGGCAGCATTAGCGGTGGAGACAAGTAGGGATGTGATTGCCACTACAAAAAACGGGGCAGTAAATACGCTGAAAAAGCCACTAAAAGGGCTACGTTGTTGTGTTGGCATTCAGATTGGCATCCCGCATTAAGCTGGCAAAGTGTTAAGCCTAATAGTGGATGGATTATGCAAGAAAGTCATGCCTTTGGCTTAACGGTAAGCCAATACTTGTGGATTTATCCTTAACTTTGCTTTTGTTTTATTAGGTGCTGTGGCACTCGCACCAGTGACCACGTTAGCTTTTACCGATTAGATGGGCAGGATAGTGCTTAACGCAATGCTGGCTGGCGCCAAGTGTCCCGCCAGGCATACATGACGCGCTCTGGGTACCAGGTTTCTCCCAGGCTGCGTCTGGCGCTGCACGTCATCACCAATAAAACGCGCTAGCGGCGTGCCCATACGTTCACGCCACTGGGCTTGTCTCTACAAGCCCAGCGCCGCTCAGCGTTACTGCCTTAGCTAGCTTTCTCACGCAAAAAGTCGATGATTTGATCCGCAGGCACCATGGTGGCTTCGCTATCCCGACGTCCTTTATATTCCAGTTCGCCGTTGTCCAGGCCGCGGTCGCCGATTACCAGGCGGTGAGGAACGCCCATCAGCTCCAAGTCGGCAAATTTAACGCCGGGCCGGGTGTCTCGGTCATCCAGCAAGACGTCTAAGCCAGCGGCGGTGAGTGCTTGGTAAAGACGTTCAGACTCTTCGCGAACACGCTGGGATTTGTGTGCATTCATCGGCACCAGTGCCACCTGGAAGGGCGCAATAGCGTTAGGCCAGATAATGCCGGATTCATCGTGGTTCTGCTCAATGGCCGCGGCGACCACACGGGTCACGCCGATGCCGTAGCAACCCATCCAAGGATGGCTGGTTTTGCCGTTGTCGCCCAGTACGTTGGCGTTCATGGCCTGGGAGTACTTTTGGCCAAGCTGGAAGACGTGGCCAACCTCGATGCCGCGCTTGATAGAGAGCGTGCCTTGACCGTCGGGAGAAGGGTCGCCTTCCACCACATTGCGTAGGTCGGCCACCTCGGGAAGGGCAACATCACGCTCCCAGTTAATGCCGAAATAGTGTTTGCCTTCAATATTGGCACCCGCGCCAAAGTCGCTCATCAGGGCAACGCTGCGGTCGGCAATAATGGGCATATCAAGGTTCACCGGGCCAAGCGAGCCAAAGCCTGCACCAACTGCTGCGCGAATTTCTTCTTCGCTGCCCATGGTCAGCGGGGCCGCCACTTGGGGAAGGTTCTCTGCTTTTACCTCGTTCAGCTCATGATCACCGCGCACCAATAGGGCAATCAGGCCACCTTCAGCGGCACGTACGATGAGGGTCTTGACCGTTTTCTCGATCGGCAGATCAAACTGCTCAACCAGGGCGGCGATGGTCTTGGCATTAGGTGTATCTACCAGATGCATCTCTTGGGTAGGTGCTTCGCGCTGTATGTCGCTGCCCACCGGAGCAGGCAGGGCTTCGGCCTTTTCCATGTTTGCGGCGTAGTCGGAGGCGTTGGAGAATACGATATCGTCTTCGCCCGAGTCGGCCAGTACGTGGAATTCATGGGAGCCGGTGCCGCCGATAGAGCCGTTGTCGGCAATTACCGGGCGAAAGTCGAGGCCTAGTCGCGTGAAAATGCGTGTGTAAGCATCATACATATCCTGGTAGGTCTGCTTCAGCGAGGCTTCATCCAGGTGGAAGGAGTAAGCATCCTTCATGATGAACTCGCGGGAGCGCATTACCCCAAAGCGTGGGCGAATCTCGTCACGGAACTTGGTCTGAATCTGATAGAAATTGACCGGCAGCTGTTTATAGCTGGCAATCTCTTTGCGCACCAGGTCGGTGATCACTTCTTCGTGGGTCGGGCCGACGCAGTAGTCGCGGTCGTGGCGATCTTTCAGGCGTAACAGCTCGGGGCCATACTGCTCCCAACGGCCAGACTCCTGCCAAAGCTCAGCGGGCTGCACGGCGGGCATCAGTACCTCTTGAGCACCGGCACGGTTCATCTCTTCGCGCACAATGGCTTCCACTTTACGCAGGGTGCGCAGGCCAAGTGGCAGCCAGGTGTATAGCCCTGAGGTTAAACGGCGAATCATCCCGGCACGGAGCATTAGCTGGTGGCTAATGACTTCGGCGTCAGCCGGGGTTTCTTTGAGAGTGGCAATCAGTAATTGGCTGGCGCGCATGGGCGTGAGCATTCCTTAGGTTTTTGAAAACAGGGTTGTTGAAAACCTGGTTCTTGAAAGCTGGGTTCTTGAAAAAGTGCTTGGAAGCGTTGAATGGGGACATTGTACGGTCTAGCGGTTAAAGCGGCAAAATAGTGCTTATGTTCAAATGATCTATGCTTTTGGATGGCTGTGCTAAACTGATCGAGTTTTGTGGCGCGATAGTCGGCAAAAACGCAAGCGCAATACGCTATATCGACTATCGTTACTTTTGTATTTGAGGGAACCTTCATGCATCAAGCAGTTCGTCGCTGGTTGACTGGCGCCGTGGTTGGCGTTTCCATCGTGTCATTGAGTGGTTGTGGTACGCTTTTTCACCCTGAGCGTAAAGGGCAATTGAGCGGTGATATTGATCCGGTTATTGCTGTCGCCAATGGGGTCGGTTTGCTGTTTTTTATTGTACCCGGAGTGATTGCCTACGCCGTGGATTTCTCTAATGGCACCATCTATCTGCCGGGCCGCAACAGCGCCTCAGTAGATGTTCACCACTTAGACGACGCTATGGATGTGGCTTCCCTGGAAAAATTGCTCTCTGAAACAGCTGGTCAGCCGGTGAGCTTAGAGAGCGAGTTGGTCATGATCGAGGAGGTGAGCAGCTTGGATGAAGCGTTGGCCATGGTGCGTATGTCGGGCGTGTTAGACCAAGAGAAACTCTCAGCGATGTAACGTTCGCTATTGATCGCTAAAACCCAGCCATGTGTCACGCTTGGCTGGGTTTTTTCATGTCGTGCAAGTGTTTAAGCATACTGGGGAGGATTGGGTACGCTGGGAAAGCGCGGCGGGTGCGCTTCCATGTAGGCGTGGCAGGCACGCAGTACCCGCACATCATCATACTTGCCACCCGCAAGCTGAAAACCCACCGGTAAACCGTTATCGGTAAAACCACAGGGCACTGACGCGGCGGGCTGCTGGCTAAGGTTAAAAGGATAGCTAAAGGGCGCCCACTCTTCCCAGTCCCGCATATCGCTGCTGAGGGGAACTTCCTGGTTAATTTCAAACGGCGGTATCGCCACCGAGGGGGTCATCAGTAGATGATACTCTTGGTTAAAGTGCTCCAGGAGCTGGGTTAACTCCGCACGATCTGCCAAGGCACGAAACAGTTCAACGGCTTTCCAGGGTTCGGCCTCACGGGCATTGGCCACCATGCCGGGATCCAGCAGCGTACGCTGGTGATCATCCATTTGTGACCACTGCTCTAAAGAGGCGGTAAACCACAGCTTACGGAAGGTATCCAGCGGTGACGAAAAGCCGGGATGCACTTCGACGATTTCAGCGCCCAACGCCTCCAGTCTGCCGGCTGCTTCTCGCACGCGTTCGGCAACCTGTGGATCTACCTTGGCGTAGCCAAGATCAGCCGAGTAGCCAATCCGTAGTCCGGTTAAACCTTTATCCAAATCCATCCCCCAGCACTCGGGCTGCCCGCGGGTGGCGTAAGGGTCACGGTAGTCGTAACGGCCCATCACATTGAGCATGCTAACCGCATCCCGCACGGTGCGCGTTAACGGCCCCAGGTGCGATAGGCTGGGTTCTTTAGCTGGAGGCCATTGGGGCGTCCAGCCAAATGTGGGTTTGAAGCCAAAAACACCGGTGAACGCCGCGGGGATACGTATGGATCCGCCGGAGTCGCCGCCCTGGTGCAGTACCCCCATATTGAGTGCCGCAGCAGCGGCGGCCCCGCCGGAAGAACCGCCGGGGGTTAACCGAGTATCCCAGGGGTTAGCCGTGGCACCGAAGACACGGTTATCGGTCACGGCTTTCCAGCCAAATTCGGGCGTGTTGGTTTTACCTAAAATGACGGCGCCTGCTTCACGCAGCATGCGTGCGGGTGGCGCATCGGTGTCACATAGCGCTTCAGAAGAGGTTAACGAGCCTTCTCGGCAGGGCATGCCTGCCACTTGGGTCAGGTCTTTAAGCGATACCGGCACCCCGTCGATGGGGCTTAGCGGCTTGCCTTGCCCCCAGCGCCGCGCCGAGGCTTTGGCCGCCGATTCCGCACCTTCAGCATCTACATACACATAGGCGTTAACGTCTGGGTTGAAGCGCTCGATTCGATCAAGAGCGACACGAGTCGCTTCTAGCGGGGAGGCCTCTCGGCTTGCAAACAAGTGAGCTAGGGTCTGGGCATCTAAACTGCCAAGATCGGTATCGCTCATTGCACACTCCTTACGTAGGCTGGGGCTTGGGTAAAGGAGTTTAAGCGTAGGCAAGCATTACCGGGCGTGCAAAAACCGCTGAATCGTAGGCTGACTCTTTGTATCCACTTCAGGAGGCTTGAGCGCGTAGCCAAGCTATTTCATCGGCCCATATCTCGGGTTCGATGGTCTCCAGTATCATTGGAATGCCGTTAATCCGTGGTTCCTGCATGATGGTGGTAAAGGCAGGTAGGCCAATATTGCCTTTGCCCAGGCTATGGTGGCGATCCACGCGGCTGGCAAGGTTGCTTTTGGCATCGTTTAAATGCATACCGCGCAGATACTCAAAGCCGACCACGCTGTCTAGCTCATCAAGCGTTGCTTGGGTGGCCTCTGTCGTACGTAGATCATAGCCCGCCGCAAAGGCGTGGCAGGTGTCAATACACACCCCCACGCGAGTTTTATCGTCCACGTGGGCAATGATCTCGGCCAAATGCTCGAAGCGCCAACCCAGGTTAGTGCCTTGGCCAGCGGTATTTTCAATGACTGCGGTAACGCCTTGGGTATGCGTTAGCGCTTCGTTAACGGATTCTGCAATACGCTTTAAGCAGTCGCTTTCGCTGATTTTGTTCAAATGGCTGCCAGGGTGAAAATTAAGCAGCGTCAGCCCCAACTGCTCGCAGCGCTGCATCTCATCCAGAAACGCATCGCGGGATTTGCGCAGCCCTTCCTGCTCGGGGTGACCCAGATTAATCAGATAGCTGTCGTGGGGCAAAATCTGCTCTGCAGAAAAGTTGTGCTCGGCACAGGCATCGCGAAAGGCTTGAATCGCCTCATCGGTGAGCGGTTTACCTTTCCATTGACGCTGATTTTTGGTGAATAGCGCAAACGCATCCGCACCGATTTCCACTGCTCGCTGCACGGCTTGGTCTGCGCCGCCAGCGGCGCTCACATGGGCTCCTAGGTACTTCACGGTGGACTCCTTGTCAGTGTGTGAACTTATAAGTTGTTAGAGTTTATCAATGGCTGTCTAAAAAGCGCTTGAACGCGGCGGGTTCATCGGTGATGACACTGCCGATGCCCCACTCCCAGCGGCTATGAAAGGCACTGGGGTCATTGGCGGTATAGCACAATATTTGATAGCCATCGCGCTGCATAGCTTCGGCTTGGGCGCGCTTCAAACGCGGCCAGTGGGGGTGCACGCTAAAAGCCTCAATGGCCTCGCACTGCTCACGCCAACTTTTGGGCACGCTACCGAACAGCACACCCAGGGCCAGCCGTTCTTTGCTGGCAAATTGACGGCAGTGGCCAAGAGCCGCGGCATTGAAGGAGGAGATAATCAAGCGCTCGGGGGGGAGAGTGTCGAGCATTTCCGGCAGCGCGCGTTCCACCAGCGCGATGGGGTCGCGGCCTTTGTTGACCTTGATTTCCATATTGGCGCCCATTTCCAGCTCGTTAAGCAGTGCCAACATCTCGCTGAGGCTAGGCATCTTCTCACCCGCAAAACGATCGTCAAACCAAGCCCCGGCATCCAGGGTTTGCGCCTGCGCCCAGCTCATGGAGGCGAGTCCGCCCCGTCCGTTTGAGCAGCGTGCTACATCGCCGTCGTGCCAAATCACCGGGGTGCCATCACCCAGTAGCTGCACATCCAGCTCTACCCATGTGGCTCCCGCTTCATAGGCGGCGCGCACCGCGGCGAGGGTGTTTTCAGGGGCAGCGGCGGAGTAGCCGCGGTGGGCAATCAGCGCGGGGAGTTGAATAGCGGGATGCGTCATGACAAATCTCTAAGCCTTAGACGATAAAGAAGCGCTAATACTAGCATGGGCGCATGACAGCAGGATTGCATTGCCTCGCGTTCTAGTGGGTAAAAATACGCTAGCGTGCTAGCTTGATTTAAATGCCATGACGCGCTTGTATAGCAGCACCTGTTGCCATGCTTAGCATTATTCAGAGATGGCGTATCAACTCGAATAATAGCCGAATTACACAATAAGGAGTCCTAATGTCTCAGCGTATTCAATTTGCCCGCACCGGCGGTTCTGAGGTACTTGAACTGGTCGACGTTACCCCTGCTGAACCTGGCCAGGGTGAAGTACGTATTGCTAATAAAGCCGTTGGCCTTAATTTTATCGACATCTATTTTCGTACCGGGCTCTATCCAACCCCTTCCATGCCTTCTGGTCTAGGCACCGAAGGTGCAGGCGTGGTCGATGCGGTTGGCGAAGGAGTCACACACCTTCAGGTTGGCGATCGCGTGGCCTATGCCCAAGGCCCGTTGGGCGCCTATGCTGAACTGCATACGCTGCCAGCGGCTAAAGTGGTCAAGCTACCCGACTTCGTTGATTTCGACACCGCAGCGGCGAGTATGCTCAAGGGCCTTACCGTGCAGTATCTGCTGCGCCAAACCTATGAACTAAAAGGTGGCGAAACCATTCTATTTCACGCCGCAGCGGGCGGGGTAGGTTCGATTGCCTGCCAGTGGGCGAAGTCGTTAGGCGTTAAGCTGATCGGCACAGTCAGTTCACAGGAAAAAGCGGATCTAGCCATGGCCAACGGTGCCTGGGCGACAATTAATTACAGCGAAGAGAACGTGGTAGAGCGCGTACGCGAGCTTACCAACGGCGATATGTGCGATGTGGTGTACGATTCGGTGGGTAAAGACACCTGGGAAATGTCACTGGACTGCCTGAAGCCCCGTGGTCTGATGGTCAGCTTTGGCAACGCGTCTGGCCCGGTGGAGGGCGTTAATATCGGCATTCTGAATCAGAAGGGCGCACTTTACGTGACCCGCCCCAGCCTGAATGGCTACGCCGACACCCGCGAGCGTTTGGAGATGATGTGCGAAGAGTTTTTCGCCATGATTGAAAGCGGTAAGGTCAACATTGATATCGCCAACCGCTACCCACTTGCAGAAGCTGGCAAAGCCCAAGACGCCCTGCAAAGCCGCAAGACCACGGGCTCAACTATTCTTTTGCCGTAGCGAATTCGTTTTATCCGACGATAGAGCTTTGAGAGCAGCAGCAGGGGCAGCCTGAAGCGGTTGGCCAGGGCCCCGTGAAGTTTCCTATATCTCAAAGGCTGCACGCATCGCTATAAGATTGTTGATGCTCACATTATTGTTGAGCGCCAAAAGTAAGCGCTTTTATTAGCCCGCTTTACCCTTCATTACACTACCGATATGAAGCTCGGCTTTGCCGAGCTTTTGTCCCTTTTGGCTATGTGTTTATAGGCTTTGCGTATGCAGGGTCTATACCTCTGTATAGTAAACGTCTAATGTGCAGAAGAAATAGTCATGTTAAAGCGTGTTTTGCATCAATCGCATGGTGAACTTTCAAACGCCAGCAAGGGAGTGGGAAAAGGATGTCGGCTGAGGACATAAGTGTTGAGGGCTCAAGCGCTGAGGGCTCCGGTATTGAAAACGTAAGTATTGAAGCATTGGATCTTGGCGGGTTAACGCTTACACCTAGCACACTGGTGTTTATCGTACTTGGGCTAACGCTCGCCGCGTTTATATGGGGACGCTTTCGTTATGACTTAGTGGCGCTGGCAGCGTTGTTGGGTTCGGTCATGCTGGGGCTTGTGCCGGCCGAAAGCGCTTTCGCCGGTTTCGGCCATCCGGCGGTGATTACCGTGGCCGCTGTACTGGTGCTTAGCCGAGGGTTTGAGCGCTCGGGCGTGGTCGATATTATTGCCAACCAAGTGCTTAAAGTGGGGGAAAACCTGCTGCTCCAACTCCTGGTGCTGGTGGGTACCATTGTTGTGCTGTCAGGTATTATGAATAATGTGGGCGCCCTGGCACTGCTGCTACCGGTAGCTATGCGGCTTGCCCGCGAACACAACACCTCGCCTTCCTTACTGCTTATGCCCCTGGCGTTTGGCTCTCTGCTCGGCGGCCTGACCACGATGATTGGTACCCCACCCAATATCATTATTTCCAGTTATCGCCGTGATGTGACAGATGAAGCATTTAGTATGTTTAGCTTCTCGCCTGTAGGCATCGTAGTTGCGCTGGCGGGGCTGGCCTTTATTGTTCTGGTGGGCTGGCGCTTGACGCCCAAGCGTAGCGGCCAGGCCTCTACGGATGAAATGTTCGATACCGCCAACTATTTAGTCGAATTGAAAGTAGGCGAAGAGTCGAAGGCCAAGGGGCTAACGCTACAACAGTTGCGCGACGAACTGGACGAAACCATTCCCGTGTTAGCGGTGGTGCGTGATGACAACCGCCGTGCAGGCTATAACTTCCACGGCGCACTGGAAGAGGGCGATATTCTGCTATTAGAAGCAGGGCCTGATGAGCTTCAAATGCTGGAAGACAAAGTAGGGCTAAGCGCGATTGCAGAGTTGGAGGAAGACCCTGAGGCGGAGGATGCTGAGCCTACGGAGAGTGATAAGGATCCTGTGAATAAGAAAGATTCTGCGCAGGATCGACAGCCCGTGGATACCGAGGGCCTGCAACTGATCGAGGCCGTGGTGCGTAACGACTCAATGATGATTAACCGCAGCGTACGCCAGCTACGCTTAAACCATCAGTTTGGCCTGCACTTGGTGGCTGTCGCACGGGATGGCGGGCGCTTGAAGCAGCGGTTGCGGGATATTCGTTTTAAAAACGGTGATGTTTTGCTCCTCCAGGGCAGTGAAAACGAGATGTCAGATAGCCTGGCCTCGCTTGGGTGTCTACCCCTGGCTAGCCGTGAACTGCATCTGGGGCAGCCACGCAAACTTGCTATGTCGATTGCTATTTTTGCCTTGGCAATCGTCGCCATGCTGTTTGATCTACTCCCCGCAGCGGTGGCCATGAGTAGTGCGGCACTGATTTCGCTCCTGATTGGCGTGTTACCACTCCGGGAAGGGTATCAGGCCATTGATGGCCCCGTCATAGTGCTGCTCGCGGCGATGATTCCCGTGGGCGAAGCATTAGAAACCAGTGGAGGTGCAGATTTGATTGCTAACGCGCTGCTCAGTTTTGGCAGCGATTGGCCGGTGGTGGTGACCATGATAGGGCTGTTTTTACTCTCTATGCTGCTCTCCAATGTGGTTAACAATGCGGCGGCTGCGCTACTGATGGCACCGATTGCGGTGAGCTTAGCCAATGGCTTTGACGTCTCACTGGATCCGTTTTTGATGGTCGTAGCTGTTAGCGCTTCCTGTGCGTTTTTAACCCCTATTGGGCACCAATCCAATACGCTGGTGCTTGGGCCTGGCGGCTACCGCTTTGGTGATTATTGGAAACTGGGCTTGCCGCTATCACTGGTGGTGCTGGTGGTTGCTATCCCAATGATCCTATGGGTGTGGCCGCTTTAATAGGCGAGGTCGCCGCTTGGTCTGTCGGTTTGGCACCTGCGGAATTGTATGAATAGTGCTATTAGGTTTCGAAAATTTTGCTAGATTATGTTCAGATATCAATAAAAATCGAACAGGCCGGGCTTATGAATCAACAATTTCGTCAGGATGCCATTGTCGAGCTGGTTCGTCAGCACGGCTATATGAGTATTGAGCAGCTCACCGATCATTTTGCCGTGACACCACAAACCATCCGTCGCGATTTAAATACCCTGGCCAATGAGGGCCGGGTGAGGCGGGTGCATGGCGGAGTAGGAATCGAGTCGAGTACAGTCAATACCGCCTACAGCACGCGCAAGACACTGCATCTGGAAGAAAAGGAGCGCATTGCCCGCTGTTTAGCACAGCACATCCCGAATCACTCCTCTCTGTTTATTAATATCGGCACCAGCAATGAAGTGATTGCTCAAGCGCTGTTAGAGCACCAGGGCCTTGAGATCATTACCAATAATTTAAATGTTGCCGCTATCCTGCAACATAAAGAGGATTTCACCGTGATTATCGCCGGCGGTCAGGTGCGCTCCCGGGACGGCGGCATTATCGGTGAAGCAACGATCGACTTTATCAATCAGTTCAAAGTGGACTACGGCATTATCGGCATCAGCGGTATCGATGAGGATGGCTCACTGCTGGAGTTTGATTACCAGGAAGTGCGCGTTGCTCAGGCGATTATCGCCAATTCCAGGCGCATCTATCTGGCGGCGGACTACTCTAAATTTCACCGTAACCCGGTTGTTCGGCAAGGTAACCTGGAACAGCTGGATGCGCTATTTACCGACCGCAAACCCCCAGACGCGATTCAGCGCTTGCTGACGCAACACGATGTGGCGCTCTACATTGCTTAATGAGGTAGTTTCAGCCTTGAGCATTTTGGGCGGCTAGAGTAGCCTTGGATGATAATAAAGCGAAAACGTGGAAACCTCTGATTAACTATTGCGCTTGGCCATACAGCGTTAAAAATCGCCTCAAAATGCTCATTTACACCCCGTAAACTCCGCTTTTTCGTTGATTTTTGCCTTGTCTGGCCTGCGCTCATCGCGTTAATCAGAGGTTTTCAATCATACAAAATCGAAAGATAATACAACAAAGCGAACTCGATATGTCCTCTTTTATACTCGCCATTGATCAAGGTACCACCAGTTCTCGCGCCATTCTGTTTGACCGCCAAGGCCAGGTGGCCGCTGTTGCCCAGCAAGAATTCACTCAGCACTTCCCCCACGACGGATGGATTGAGCACAACCCCGAAGACATTTGGGAAACCGTGGTGGCGACTTGCCGAGATGTGATGCGTAACGCTGAAGTTTCCGCCGACCAAATAGCCGGGATCGGCATTACCAACCAGCGGGAAACCACTATTCTGTGGGATCGGAAAACGGGTAAGCCACTCTATAACGCCATCGTTTGGCAGGATCGCCGCACCTCAGATTTATGCCAGTCACTGCGCGATCAAGGCTATACCGATACCGTTCAAGCTAAAACGGGCCTATTGATTGATCCCTACTTTTCAGCCACCAAGCTTGGTTGGGTACTGGACAACGTTGAGGGTGCTCGGGAGCGCGCCGAGCAGGGCGAGTTGGCATTTGGAACGGTAGATAGCTTTTTAATCTGGCGGCTGACAGGCGGTCAGCAGCACGTGACCGATGCCACCAATGCTTCGCGTACAGCGTTGTTTAATATCCATACTCAGGAGTGGGATGAAGAGCTGCTGGCGCTATTTAATATTCCCGCCAATTTATTGCCCGAAGTGAAAGACTCCAGCGATGATTTTGGCACCACCGAAGCGCACTGGCTGGGTGCCGCGCTCCCCATTGCTGGGGTAGCGGGGGATCAGCAGGCTGCTTTAGTGGGGCAGGCGTGCTTTCAACCGGGGATGGGTAAAAGCACCTATGGCACAGGCTGTTTTATGATTGTGAATACCGGTGAAACGCCCTCGCTGTCGCGCAATCGCCTGTTGACCACCATTGGCTACCGGCTTCACGGTAAGCCGACCTATGCCATGGAGGGCAGTATTTTCGTGGCGGGGGCGACGGTGCAGTGGTTACGTGACGGCTTGAACCTGTTTGCCGATGCGTCAGAGACGGAGGCCTTGGCCCAGGAGACCCGCAGTGGCCACAGCGTTTATCTGGTGCCCGCCTTTACCGGCTTGGGCGCTCCACACTGGGATCCCAAAGCCCGCGGCGCTATTTTTGGGTTAACTCGCGATACCGGTATCGCTGAAATAGTCGCTGCAGGCCTGCAAGCGGTGTGCTATCAAACCCGAGACCTCCAGCACTGTATGAACGACGACATGGAGGCCGCACCAGGCACTTTGCGCGTCGACGGTGGCATGGTGAAGAACAGCTGGGTGATGCAGTTTCTTGCCGATATGCTGGGTGTCCAGGTGGATCGCCCTACGATTTTGGAAACCACGGCGCTGGGGGCTGCTTACTTAGCCGGGTTGCGTTTAGGTTGGTATCAAACCCTCGAAGAGATTGAGCAGCTGTGGCGCTGTGAGAAGAGCTTTATGCCTGCTATGGAGGAGACCACTCGCGAGCAGCTCTATCAAGGCTGGTTGGATGCGGTTTCGCGCGTGCGCTCCACGCCTTAGGTAATAACGATTTAGCCCACTACTTAAGCACACTATCTATTAACTCTTTCGATTCTTTATAATGCGGCGGCCAATTAAACCATTGGCCGCCTTTCTTCGCTTTTAGCGCCCCTCATGAAAGTCTTTAACACACTTAACACTTAATGAGTGTTTATGTAGTCGAGTTACAACCACCCCTGCTGCCAATGATGCATTGTGGGTTTTGTTGCAGTGAACCATAGTGAAGCCATGGATCAGGAGGGTGCTTCGTTATCCCGAGTCACTGCCCTGATCTCTGCTACAGAACCATAGCGCTTCAGTATTACCCGAGCGCTAAAGGCGAAGGTCTTGCAAAGCTTGTGACCGTTTCGCAGTTGCCGAACTGGGCACTTATCCGGCCCAGCATGAGTAGCAACGTCACCATACGTCGTTAACTAAGATGGCTGCTTTTTTTAACCGATAGTCGGTTAAGCAGCGGATGACCATACCATGAGGTATTACTAATGAACTGCATCGAACTGAGCCAACAAGCCGACAGCATCGCCAGCACTTTCAGCAAACAAGATCTCGCTAGACTTGTTGTGGCACTGAAGGGCAACCGTGAATCACTGCAGCATGCCGTTGAGGTCATCGACACAGTGGATAGCCGCTCAGGCTGCACACTGGAAGAAGCTTGGGATGAAGTGCTCTCAGGGGACTCTCAAATGCGAATTGAAGACGAAGAGTAGGGCATCGCTTATTGATTGTTTGAGCCCCCTCACTTAGGTGAGGGGGCTTTTTTACGCTAAACCGCTGTCGATGTCGGCGGAAGTGCAGTATCGCGATTTTGTTCGAAGTACTGGCTAAATCGATTTTCAGCATCGTCACCAAACAGTACCCGACACGCTTCCTTTAAACCTGTGGAATGGCGTAACTGCTCATGAGGTACCACCAGAGAAACTTTGGCGCGGCGGCGCAGGAAGTCCTCAAGCTGGGTGATCATCTCGTGGTCGCGGGCATGCTCAATTTCACAACGGATGTACTCAGTGCCTTCAATGAGGATTTCGCCCTGAGCGGGATCCTGACGAATTTTCTCCAGCATCGGTATGGCTTGATCGGCATAGCGCCGCCACAGCCGAGAGGAGAGCAGCTCCGATGACGTAGAGGCGGTCATGGCATCCAGGTTCATACGCTTGGCTTGATCCATAAACTGCTGTTTCACGGGCTTGGCAGGTTCCCCGTACCACCGAAAGTTGGGGTCTGAAAGTGAAACGCCCAGGCGGCTGATCTCTTCGGCAATCTCATCCCCCACGTTCAAACAGTCGGTAAGTTTGCCACCAAAGATGCTGATATGCGCACTCTCAACGTTGGTATCGACCACATGCTTGCGAGAAAGCTGTAAAAAGTCTCGGTCACTGCCCTGATCATCTTTGATGGCTAAAGGCCTTACGCCACAGCGTGTCGAGATAATGTCGTCTTGTGTGAGCGGTTGATCTAGCGTTAGGCGTTTATTGATATTTTCCAGCACAAAGGCGATATCGTCAGCAGTAACGTCCACCTCTGGATGCTCCATATGGGTATCGGTAGTGCCGATACAGGTGCGATTGCCCATGGGAATGACGAAGAACAGCCTTCCATCGTCGGCAAAAAATGCCAACACCCGCTGTGAATCGGTTAGCTGTGGAACGATGAGGTGAATGCCCTTGGAGTAGAGGTGATGATGGGTAGTCTTTTGGCCGGTCAGCTCGTTATGCTGATCTACCCAGGGGCCAGCAGCGTTGATTAATACCTTGGCATGAATATCGAAGGTGCTGCCATCCATCACGTTGTGCGCTTTGGTCACCCATAGGTCGCCGACCCGTTCGGCGCCGAGTGACTCGACGTAGTTGGCGGCAATTGCTCCATAGTTAAGCGCGTGGCGCACAAAGTTGAACACAAAGCGTGCGTCATTATCGTGGAGGTAGGCGTCGGAGTACTCGAAGCCGCCAACGGCGTCCTCAATATCGATAATGGGTTCTTGCTGCTTAATCTTGTTAGGCGAAAGCAGGCGGGGCAGTTTAGTGAAGCCGTTGCCCATCAGCCAGTAAAGCCAGGTGCCCGCCCATAGGTAGCGTGGTGAGTGGCGGAAACCTTTCGAAATAGTGGTCAGGAAACGAATCTCCTGCACGGTAGAGGGGTAACTCTTTATCAAGTGATTGCGGCTTTTGCACAATTTTCGAACCAGTGCAAAATCCTTGCTTTCCATGTATTTAATGCCTCCCCAAACTAAGTTGGAGGAGTGCATGCTGGTGCTGCCGGCGAAGTCGCCGCGATCAATCAGTGCGACTTTAGCGCCTTTTCCAGCCAGCGCCGCCGCAGTGGCCGCGCCATTGATACCGCCCCCTATAATCAGGGCATCAAAGGTCTCGGTAGGTAATTTTTCTATATTTCGATTTCGCAGTTTCATAGCGGATCCAATTAACAAATAAATAGCCCTGGTGCCCTGGGTGTTTTCTCTTGTGCTATGGCCTGCCGCCAATGAAACCCTTGCAGGGCGGTTGCCCACCCTGCAAGCGTTACGCGTGATTACTCTTGGCGCGTACCGGCTGCCATCCAGGCTTCCATCATTTCGTCATAAGGAACGGTGGTGCCTTGGGGCATTTCATTGTCCAGCTTGGCTTTGGGTGCGCCTTCCTGATCCAGCCAGTATTGCGGATCCTGCTCTTCATTGAGCACGGGCGCATAGCTGTCGAAGACGTTGGCCCTGGCTAGGCGATGCATGGTGCTGTCCATATCCGACGCCAGTTTGTCCAAGCCTTCCTGAGGCGTGACTTCACCACTCATGACAGGCGCCAGGTTTTGCCACCACAGTGGGGCCATGCGTGGGTAGTCAGGCACATTGGTGCCGGTAGGCGTCCAGTTCGACTCGTTGGGGCTGCGGTAGAACTCCACCAGGCCGCCTAATTTGGGGGCCATCTCGGTCATCTGCTCAGAGAAGATGTCAGATTCACGAATCGGCGTTAGACCGTGCATCAGTTTTTCCAAAGACACCGTTTTAGACACGGTGAACTGGCCGAACAGCCACGCCGCGGTGCGACGATCTTCCGGCGTTGAATCGAAGAACGTCCAGGCGCCTACATCTTGGTAGCCGACCTTCATACCCTCTTCCCAGTACGGGCCGGTGGGGGATGGAGCCATGCGCCATAGCGGGTTGCCTTCGTCATCGGTCACTGCGACTGCAGGGTCGGTCATGTCGGCAGTAAAGGCGGTGTACCAGAAAATCTGCTGGGCAATGTGTCCCTGCGCAGGTACCGGGCCAGCCTCACCAAAGGTCATGCCCTGTGCTTCAGGAGGGGCATAGTCACGCAGCCAATCGACGGCTTTTTGCATGGCAAATACCGAGGCCGGTGAGTTAGTAGCACCGCCGCGGCTTACGCTTGCGCCTACTGGCTGGCTATCTTCGTTGACGCGGATACCCCAGTCATCCACCGGGTTGCCGGAAGGGACGCCGGGGCTGCCCATACCTGCCATGGAGAGCCAGGAGTCGTGGAAGCGCCAGCCCAGTGACGGATCGCGGCGGCCGTAATCCATATGGCCATACACCTTGGTGCCATCTATTTCGCCGACATGCTCGGTAAAGAACTCGGCGATATCTTGATAGGCCGTCCAGTTAGTGGGAACGCCAAGAGGGTAGCCGTAGACCTCTTCGAACTGTGCCATCAGCTCAGGGTCGGTAAACCAGTCATAGCGGAACCAGTAGAGGTTAGCGAACTGTTGGGTGGGCAGTTGAAAGAGGCTGCCATCTGGCCCGGTGCCGTACTGCAGTCCAATAAAGTCGTCTAAATCCAGGGTGGGCAACGTATAGTCGGCCCACTCGTTCTCCATCGCTTCAGACAGGTTGATGGTGGTGCCATAACGAATATGCGTGCCGATGGAGTCGGTGTCATTGACGAAGCCATCGTAGATGCTGTTACCCGACTGCATCTGATTCTGCATGGTGTCCACCACATCACCTTCACCGATGATGTTGTGGGTCAGGTTAATGCCGGTCAGCTCACTAAAGGCTTCTGCAAGCACTTCACTTTCATAAACGTGAGTCGTGAGGCCTTCAGCCACGGTTTGAATATCCATGCCGCGGAAAGGCTCGGCAGCGTTGGCAAACCACATCAGCTCTTCGATCTGCTCTTCGCGGCTCAGGGTTGAGTTCTGGAAGTGCTCGTCGACCAAGCGTTCAGCGATGGCACGGGTATCCTGCTCTTGCGCTGACAGCGTTCCCGACGCCAGCAACAAGCTGGCGGCGAGGGTTGTCAGTTTGAATTTAGTCAGTTTGGATTTATTGTCGTGCTTTTGCATGTTGACCTCGTTTTGTTGTGTTCTTCCTTGATGGCTTGGCCGTCCTTGATACCGATTAAACGCTGATGGCATTTCCCAAGGGCTAGTCCCAAGGGCTATCCCCAGCGCATTAAAACCAGCAGCCATACGGCTGATACCGCTAGTGCTATCCAAATGGAAAGTGACGTGAAGCCGATCACGCCCAAATGGATAAAGGCTGCGGAGAGCAGGCCGATAAACAGCCGATCCCCGCGAGTGGTGGCAATGGGTAAAAAACCTTTGCGTTCAACAGTGGGCGACATGATCTCCCATACCGTCATGCCTGCCAGCATGGCCGCAATGGATGAAAAGAATATGGCGGTGGGCACTGTCCATACCATCCAAGACATAGCGAGATCTCCTCAGGTACGGCCCAGGGCAAAGCCCTTGGCGATATGGTTACGAACGAAGTAGACCACCAGAATGCCGGGAATGATGGTGAGTACACCGGCGGCGGCCAAAGTGCCCCAGTCAATCCCAGAAGCAGTCGATGTGCGCGTCATGATCATGCCAATGGGCTGGGCGTCAGTGGCTGTCAACGTGCGGGCCAGCAACAGCTCCACCCAGGAGAACATGAACAGGAAGAACAGCGTGACGCCAATGCCTGAGCGGATCATGGGGATAAAAATCTTGACGAAAAAGCGCGGAAAGCTATAGCCGTCGATATAGGCGGTTTCATCGATCTCTTTAGGCACGCTGCTCATAAAGCCCTCCAAAATCCAGATAGCAAGGGGGATATTGAACAGGCAGTGAGCCAGCGCGACGGCGATGTGGGTATCGAACAGGCCTACCGAGTAGTAGAGCTGGAAGTAGGGCAGCAGAAATACCGCAGGTGGCGCCATTAGGTTGGTCAGCAGCCAGAAAAATAGATGCTTGTCGCCAATAAAGGTGTAGCGGCTAAAGGCGTAGGCGGCGGGTAGCGCGACGCAGATGGTGATGAGCATATTCATCGCTACGTAGAGCATCGAGTTGACGTAGCCCATGTACCAGCTTGAGTTGGTGAAAATGCCGATGTAGTTATCAAAAGTAAGGTTCTGGGGCCACAGCGTCATCGAGCCGAGAATTTCGCTATTGGTCTGTAGCGACATATTGATCAGCCAGTAAATGGGCAGAATCATCAGCGCCAGATACAGGCCAAGCAAGAGACGCGAGCGCCAGTGTGCACGGGCGGTGCGGTTACGCCGCTTGGCCGGTGAAACCTTGCTAAAAATCGTGTTGTACTTTTCACCGCGCTGGGTGTTTTCGAGTTGATAGCTCATGTTAGGCACCTCCGTGCGGCGGTTTGTCTTTCTGCATATTCATAATGGTGGTGTAGAACACCCAGCTCACCAGCAGAATGACCAGGAAGTAGATCAGCGAGAAAGCTGCAGAAGGGCCTAAATCCTGTTGGCCGACAGCCATAGTGGTTAGTGATTGACTTAAGAAAGTGGTGGCGCTGCCCGGCCCGCCGCCCGTCAGTACAAAGGGTTCGGCGTAGATCATAAAAGAGTGCATAAAGCGCAGCAGCACGGCAATGACCAGCACGTTGGTTAGCTTGGGGAGCTGAATGTAGCGGAACACCGCCCATTTTGAGGCACGGTCGATACGTGCTGCTTGATAGTAGGCTTCGGGAATCGAGCGGAGACCGCTATAGCACAGCATGGCCACCAGCGGCGTCCAGTGCCACACGTCCATTAAAATGATGGTTACCCAGGCGTCGCCGGCATTACGGGTAATGTTGTATTCAATGCCCAGTTCGCGCAGGCCCCAGCCCATTAAGCCGATATCGCCACGGGTAAAGATTTGCCAGATACTGCCCACTACGTTCCAGGGAATCAGCAACGGCAGGGTAATCAGGATCAACACCGCCGAGGCTTGCCAACCGCGTTTGGGCATAATGAGCGCGATGCCAATCCCTAGCGGAATCTGAATAGCCAGAATAATCAGCGAGAACGAAATTTGGCGCAGAAACGCTGCCTGCAGCGCGTCGTCGTTGAGCATGCTTTGAAACCACTCAGTGCCGGTAAAAAAGCGTGCGTTCGGCCCGAGCACGTCCTGCACCGAGTAGTTGACCACGGTCATGAGCGGAATGATGGCGGAGAAGGCCACCAACACCAGCATGGGAAGCACCAGTAGCCAGGCTCTGTTATTGGGTACCTTGTTATTCATGACCAGCCTCCACCAGGTATTCATCGATATACAGCGCTACGTGAGCAGCATCGAAGTGCGCAAACGCCGCTTCACTGACCGGCGGATGGCCTTCGGGCAGGCGTGCCTTAAACGTTTGCTCGTTGAGTTTGAAGGTCAGCAGGGAGTAGGTGCCCAGGTCTTGCACGCTGGTCACCTGAATCGGCACGCTATTGGCCACTTCACTTGAGGAAATGGCGATAAACTCGGGGCGGATGCCTAGTTTTATATTGTTATGGCTAATATCGTTAGCGCTGGCATTGGCAGCGCTGGCGACAGCGTGTTTCATCTGCTCGCTAACCGGCAGTGGCTGTGTGCCGAACATTACCTGATCGTCGCGATATTCCACGGCCATAAAATTCATGCCCGGGCTGCCAATAAAGTAACCCACAAAGGTATGCGCAGGGCGCTCGAACAGCTCACGTGGGGTGCCGAATTGCACCACCTGGCCCTCATACATCACGGCAATTTTATCCGCGAAAGTAGAGGCCTCGAGCTGATCGTGGGTCACGTAGATCATGGTGATATTGAAGCGCTCGTGAATCTCTTTGAGCTTGCGACGCAGCTTCCACTTTAGCTGCGGGTCGATAACGGTGAGCGGCTCATCAAACAGAATCGCCGTTACGTCGTCACGTACCAGCCCACGGCCCATGGAGACCTTCTGCTTCTCGTCGGCGGTCAGGTTTTTGGCCTTACGATCCAGCAAAGGGGTCAGCTCAAGAATATCGGCGACTTCGAGTACCTTGGGTTTCACCCGGTACTCGGGGGTATTCATATTGCGCAGGGGAAAGGCAAGATTATCGAACACCGTCATGGTGTCGTAGATCACCGGAAACTGGAACACCTGGGCAATATTGCGCTCTTCTGGGGGCAGCTCATTGACCCGCTGACCGTCGAAAAGTACGTCACCTTCCGAGGGTTCAAGCAGGCCCGAAATAATGTTCAGAAGGGTCGATTTACCGCACCCTGATGGGCCCAATAGGGCATAGGCGCCGCCCTGGTGCCATACGTGATCCATCTGCCGGATGGCGTAATCCGCCGCACCTTTGGGCGTTTTTTCGTAGGAGTGCGCCAAGCCTTTTAGTGTGATCTCAGCCATGGGCAGCTCCTCCCTGACGTGCAGGAATATGTACCGTGTGACCCTGCTTGTCGAAGGCGTAAAGTTGATGGGTGGGGAAGTAAACTTTCAGAGGTTCATTAACACTAAACTGGTGAATACCCGCTAAGTGCAGCACTAAGGGGAAGCGTTCGTGGCGAACATGCAGGAAGGTTTCAGAGCCGCTAATTTCCGCTACATCCACATGGACATCCAGGGCCAGGTCATCGGCCTGTTGGGGTTGTAGAGTGAGATGCGAAGCTCGCACGCCAAAGTCGTAATCACCCGGTTCAAGACGCTTTAGCTCGTCATCGCAGGGAAAGTGAAGCGTTTGGTCGAAGGTGATCTCGCTGTCGGTCAGCTGACCGGGAACGATATTGATTGGGGGTTCGGAGAACATTTCTGCGCTAAAGCGGCCATTGGGCTCGCGATAGACCTGCTCGGTAGGGCCGTATTGGAGAAGCCTGCCTTCGTGCAGTACCGCCGTGTTACCGCCCAGCGCTAACGCTTCATTGGGCTCGGTGGTGGCGTATACCGCAATACAGTTACGCGCTTTAAACAGGTCACGCAACTCATCGCGTAGCTCTTCGCGGAGCTTATAATCCAGATTGACCAGCGGTTCATCAAACAGAATTAAATCGGCATCTTTGATCAAGGCCCGCCCCATGGCGGTACGCTGCTGCTGGCCACCAGAGAGTTCCTGCGGGTAGCGGTTAAGCAGGTGCTCGATATGCAGCATTTCAGCAATTTCGCCAACCCGTTTATCAATTTCGCTTTTTGGGTGTTTGGCCAGTTTAAGCGGCGACGCAATGTTGTCGTAAACGGTGAGGCTGGGGTAGTTGATAAACTGCTGGTACACCATGGAGACATTGCGTTTACGCACTGAGACGTTCGTGACGTCTTTGCCATCCATAATAATTTTGCCGCGGGTGGGTGGTTCAAGCCCCGCCATTAGGCGCATTAAAGTGGTTTTGCCAGCAAGTGTTCGCCCAAGCAGCACATTAAAGGATCCTGGCTCTAGGGCTAAGTCTATCCCACTGATATGGGGCACACCGTTAACGATGTGATCGATATTTTGCAAATGTAAGGACATGCCGATCTCGCTAGCGTCATTGTTGTTGGATAAGGTAGATCGTTTTCGTTTACGAAAGGCTAGTTGATCGTTTGCGAACTTGCAACGCGTTTTTGGTTCCTTGGTCTACGCATTTAGGTGTAGAAAGTGAACACAAAAAAGCCGACTCCTGGCATACAGGAGTCGGCTATCTTTACAGGTAATGCTTTGAAAAAGAGGTATTACTTAACGTTTTCTTCCTCCTGCTTAGGCGCTACCACAGGTTTTCCGTTGTGCTCGATCAGCGTGGACTTATTCTTGGCAAAGGCATCGTAGGCAAAATCGTCCACGGTGAGCATTTCCAGTACTTCGGCCTCGAAGGTACGCATAAAGTCGGCATCCTCTTCATTGATCAGGCCTTTTTCCAGACCGGCTTCTACACGTGCCTCAGGATGCAGCGCCGTTTGCGGGAGTTTGCCTTTAGCATACGCCTTGTTCACCGTGCGGTAGATCGCCTCGGCGCGGTCATAATCGACCAGCAAAGCGTTGTAGCGCGCCAGCGGGTTGCGCTGTTCACCGTCGTCTGCATCCCAGGTGTTTTCCAGCAGCTTGGTGCGCAGGGCACTGTGTGTAGACACACGCTTAGCGATATCCCGGGCCAGGTCATCGTGGGGTTTATTCCAGCGGCGACCGGTGGGCATTACTACGGCGTTGAGCGTTTTACCTAGCGCACGGTTGGGTAGATTATCGAAAATCTCCACAAACGCCTGCTCGGCACGCTGGAGCAGGAAGCGGCAGCTGTAGTGCAACAGCGCCTCTTCGCCTTCTACTTTACTGCCTGCCTGCCACTGCTTGAGTACCATTGAGGTGAGATAGAGGTTAGACAGCACATCCCCCAGCCGTGCAGAGATCATTTCACGTTTCTTCAGCGCTGAACCCAGGCTTGCCATGGCAGCATCGGCACACAGGCCAAAGCCAGCGGAGAGGCGGGCAATATCCTGGGCATAGGCGGCGGCGGGGCCGTCGAAGGGTACGCTGGCTTTACCAATGCCAAAGCCGAGGGTAAAGGCGCGCGCAGCGTTACCAAAGATCAAGCCCGCGTGACCGAAGAAGGCTTTATCGAACGCCTGCATATCGTTGGCGTCTTTGGCGGCCAGTTCTTCTAGTACGTAGGGGTGGCAGCGAATAGCACCCTGACCAAAGATCATCAGGTTGCGGGTCATGATGTTGGCGCCTTCCACGGTGATCGCCACCGGGTTGGCGCTGTAACCGATACCGAGGTAGTTGCGCGGGCCAAGAGTGACCGCCTTGCCGCCGTGAACGTCCATCGCATCGCTAAGCAATACGCGCTGGAACTCGGTCAACTGGCTCTTCAGGATGGCTGAGGGCACGGCGGGTTTTTCGCCGTGGTCGATCATATTGGCGGTTTGATACACGGTGGCCTGGGAGATATAGGCCAGCGCCGTCATGCGGGCGAGGGGCTCTTGCACACCTTCCATTTCGGCAACCGGCACGTTGAACTGACGACGAACACGGGTGAAACCGCCGCTCCAGCCCAGGGCGTAACGCGCGGTGCCGGTGGCGCCTGACGGCAGCGTGATGCAGCGGCCGATAGACAGACACTCCACCAGCATCCGCCAGCCCTGGCCGATCATGTCTGGGCCGCCAATGATGGTGTCCAGCGGAACAAAGACATCTTTGCCGATAATCGGGCCGTTCATAAACGGGCTGCCGATAGGGTGGTGACGGCGGCCGATTTCCATGCCGTCGGTATCGCGGGGAATCAACGCCAGGGTAATACCGCGATCTTCTTCGTCACCCAGCAATTTTTCCGGGTCAAACAGACGGAAGGCAAGACCAACGACTGTGGCGATGGGCGCCAGAGTGATCCAGCGTTTTTCGAAGTTAAGGCGCAGGCCGATCACTTCTTCGCCGTTAATGGTTTGCTTACATACAACGCCAGTGTCTGGCAGCGAGGTAGCGTCAGAACCTGCGCGGGGGCCGGTGAGGCCAAAACAGGGGATCTCGCGGCCATCGGATAAGCGCGGCAGGTAATGATCTTTCTGCTCTTGGGTACCGTATTTAAGCAGCAGCTCGCCAGGGCCGAGGGAGTTGGGTACGCCCACGGTCACCATCAGGGTTTCATTGACGGAGAGCTTCTGCAGTACCATGGACTGAGCCTTAGCCGAGAAGCCAAGACCACCGTACTCCTTCGGAATAATCATGCCGAAGAAACCCTCTTTTTTCAGGTAGTCCCAAAGCTGCTGGGGCAGGTCGGCGCGCTCCTGGGCGATGTCCCAGGCGTTGCACATGCCAGCGGCTTTCGCACACTGATTGGCTAGGAAGGCTTTCTCATCGTCGCGTAGGCCATCGTCTTTAAAGGCGAGCAGTTTTTCCCACTGGGGTTTGCCTGAAAATAGCTCTCCGTCCCAGGAAACGCTGCCCGCTTCCAGAGCTGTGCGCTCGGTGGCGGAAACTTTGGGGGCGACTTTTTTAAAGGTGGCGAATAAGCGCGGTGTGAGCCACTTGCGACGCAGTGCAGGCAGGCCTGCCACGGCTACTGCCGCAGCGCCAAGAAGCAGCAGACCACCAATGATTTCCGCGTCAAACAGTAGGCCAACAAGGCCTAATACGCCAAACACAGCTAGCGCCGCGGGAGCGCCTGCTTCGCGACGCATGACCACGAGCAAGCCGACAATGGCGAGCACGATCAGAAGTAGGGTGAGCATAGGTTATCTCTCTTTTTGCTGGCCACTGTTGCAGGCCGACTGTTGTTAATAAAACGCGAGTAACATCGTTGTTGAGATATTGAGTCGAACACTTGTTTGAATATTGGCAGATGGGGGCTATCACACGCAAGTTTTTAGGCACGTTTGGCGTAGCTTGTTCCTTTAACGTAGCCAAAAAAAACGCCATGGCGACAAGCCATGGCGTTTGGAGTAAAAAACAGACTAAATGTTCAGGCGCGTTTGGCCGGTGCTCCGTTGGCGACGTAATAGTCAACGCTGGCACGGGGAAGCGGCTCATGGCCTTTGATACGGTCGGCGATTTTCTCGGCCAACATAATGGTGGGCGCATTCAGGTTGCCGGTGGGAATCACCGGGAACAGTGAGGCATCTACGACGCGAAGGCCTTCAATACCATGGACACGACCCTGGCCGTCGGTGACGGCCATTTCACCCTCGCCCATACGGCAGCTACCGCAGGGGTGGTAGGCGGTTTCGGCGTGCTGTTTGACGAAGGCATCGAGCTCGGCATCCGACTGCACGTCGGGCCCTGGTGCTATCTCGCGACCACGGTATTTATCAAAGGCTGGCTGAGCGATGATATCGCGAGTCAGGCGAATAGCATCGCGGAACTCTTCCCAATCTTTCTCTTTGGCCATGTAGTTGAACAGGATGCTGGGCGCGGCGTGTGGATCTTTCGAGGTAAGTCGAATACGACCACGGCTTTCTGAACGCATGGAGCCAACGTGGGCCTGGAAGCCATGGGCCTGCACCGCGCTCTTGCCGTTATAGCTAATGGCAATGGGCAGGAAGTGGTATTGCAGATTGGGCCACTCCTCTTCATCGCGGCTGCGGATAAAACCACAGGATTCAAACTGGTTGCTGGCGCCCACGCCGGTGCCATTGAACAGCCATTCAGCACCAATTTTGGGCTGGTTGTACCACTTTAGCGCGGGGTAGAGCGAGATGGGTTCTTTGCACTCGTACTGGATGTACATCTCCAGGTGATCCTGGAGGTTTTCACCTACGCCGGGCAGGGCGTGAACCGTCTCGATACCCAGTTCCTTCAGCAGTTCAGGGTTGCCGATGCCTGAGCGCTGCAGAATCTGCGGGGAAGCGATGGCGCCACCGCACAGGAGTACTTCACGGCGGGCGTAGGCCTGCTGTTTTTCGCCTTTCTGCTCATAACGTACCCCCACCGCACGTTTACCTTCGAATTCAATAATATCGGTAACGGCATGGGTTTCGATGGTGAGGTTGTGGCGCTGTTTGGCGGTATCCAGGTAGCCGCGGGCCGTTGATGCGCGGCGGCCTTTGGGCGTGACGAAGCGATCCATAGGGCCGAAGCCTTCTTGCTGGTAGCCGTTAACGTCTTCGGTTTCCGGGTAGCCAGCCTGCTTGCCGGCTTCAATAAAGGTGCGATAAAGCGGGTTGTTATCCGCTTTGGGCGTGGTCACGCTGACCGGGCCGTCGCCACCGTGGTAGCTGTTGGGTCCAATGTCGCGGGCTTCGCACTTTTTGAAGTAGGGCAGGCAGCTTAGGTAGTCCCAATCTTCGAGGCCGGGCTGTTTGGCCCAGTTGTCGTAATCGAGTGCATTACCGCGGATATAGCACATGCCGTTAATCAGTGAGGAGCCGCCCAACCCTTTGCCACGACCACACTCCATGCGGCGACCATCCATATGTGGCTCGGGGTCGGTTTCAAACGCCCAGTTGTAGCGCTTGCCCTGTAGTGGGAATGCCAAGGCAGCGGGCATTTGGGTGCGGAAATCGAAGCGGTAGTCGGGCCCGCCCGCTTCTAACAGCAATACGCTGACGTTGCTGTCTTCGGTGAGGCGAGTAGCAAGCACATTGCCCGCCGAGCCTGCGCCGATAATGATGTAATCAAATTCGCGTGGTTGAGACATAGTGTCTCCTTAAGAAATCTGGCGAGTCGAGGAAGTGAGCCGGTAGGCATAAAAGCGAAGCGTCTTTTTCAGGGCCGGAAAGTGCTCCATGCGATTCCAGCATTCCCGCCATCCTTGGCGGTCAGATGAAAAAGCCGAGCGCCCATGGATGGGTTCACAGCGTCTTCGTGTTATGCCTACCGGCGGAGCTTAGTGCTTAGAGTTAAAACACTGACTCAAACGGCCCCATTTCGATTTGTACCGACTTGGTCTGGGTGTAGTGATTGAGCGTCTCAACACCGTTTTCGCGACCAATACCCGACTCTTTATAGCCGCCTACCGGCATCTCGGAGGGGGACTCGCCCCAGGTGTTTATCCAGCAAATCCCCGCTTCAAGTTGGTGTATCACACGGTGGGCGCGGTTCAGGCTTTCGCTGAAGACACCGGCGGCAAGGCCGTAGGTGGTGTCGTTGGCGCGGCGAATGACTTCCGCCTCATCATCAAAGGCGAGTACCGACATCACCGGGCCAAAGATCTCTTCGCGCACGATACGCATCTCATCAGTGCAGTCGGTAAACACGGTGGGTGCAGCCCAGGCGCCATTGGCAAAGCTACCGGTGTTCCATTCGTCGCCACCCACGAGCAGGCGAGCGCCTTGCTCTTTGCCCAGGGCAATATAGGAGAGCACTTTCTCCTGATGCTCGAAGCTGACCAGGGGGCCAAAGTTGACGCTGGGATCCATGGGGTCGCCTGCTTTGATGCGCTTAACGCGCTCCACCAGTTTGGCTTCAAAAGCGTCTTTAACGCTGCGCTCAACAAATACCCGCGTGCCGTTGGTACAGATTTGGCCGCTGGAGTAGAAGTTGGCCATCATGGCGGCGTCTGCAGCGCGATCAAGGTCGGCATCTGCAAACACCAGCAGCGGCGATTTGCCGCCCAGTTCCATGGTGACGTCTTTCAGCGTTGAGCTAGCAGCGGCGGCCATCACTTTCTTGCCGGTGCCTGCTTCGCCGGTGAACGAGACTTTGGCGATGCCTGGGTGTTCGGTGAGCATGGCGCCCACGCGGCCGTCGCCCTGAACCACGTTAAAGACGCCGTTGGGCAGGCCTGCCTCGGTAAAGATTTCCGCTAGTTTCATCACGGTCAGCGGAGTCACTTCGCTGGGCTTGAATACCACTGCGTTGCCTGCCGCCAGCGCCGGAGCGGCTTTCCAGCAGGCGATTTGGATCGGGTAGTTCCAGGCGCCAATGGCACCAATGACACCCAAGGGCTCGCGGCGAGTGTACACAAAAGAGCTGTCGCGAAGGGGGATCTGGCTGCCTTCAATAGCCGGCGCCAGGCCCGCGTAGTACTCCAGCGCATCTGCGCCGGTAACGATATCGACACTGGCCGTTTCGCTGATCGGCTTGCCGGTATTGCGGGTTTCAAGCTCGGCAAGCTCGTCATTGCGCTCTCTTAACAGCGCGACGGCGCGCAGCAGGATGCGTGAGCGCTCCATGCCGCTCATCGCGGCCCACTCGCGCTGGCCGCGCTGGGCTGCGGCGACCGCAGTGTCAACATCCGCTTGGCTGGCTTGGCCGATAGTGGCCAGCAGGCTGCCATCGAAGGGGTTGGTAACGGTAAAAGTATCGCCTGAAGTGGCGTTTACCTGGCGACCATCAATATAAAGTGGCTGTACGTCTTGAGCGGCCATGTCGATCTCCAAGAATCAGAAAATTAAAGGTAAATATTGGATGCTTTGTTGGTGCATCCATGATGAGCAAAAAGCTGGTCGAGATAGGTGTGGGCAAGGTAGCGGGCCTCTTCGGCGTCAAGGCCTTCTGGCGTTAGTGCGCCACGCAGCCATAGCCCATCAATCATGGCGGCTAAGCCGCGTGCTGCGTTGCGGGCTTCTACGCGGGGCATAACACGTCGGAACTGGTGACATAAATTGCTGTAAAGACGGCGATCATTGACGTTTTGCAGACGCTGCAGCATAGGCTTATGCATGCTGCTGGCCCAGAACGCTAACCATGTCTTGGCGGCGGGGCCGGTGACCTGAGTGCGGTCAAAGTTACCCTCAATAATGGCACCGATATGGGCGCGGGGAGAGTCGTCTTCCAACGCATGGCGACGCACCGCAACAGCTCCGGACAGGTCGGTCAAGATTTGCCGCATCGTCGCTTCCAGCAAGCCATCTTTACCGCCAAAGTAGTGGCTGATAATGCCCGCTGAAACGCCCGCATGGCGGGCAATTCGCATCACGGTAGTTTCGGCTAAGCCGACTTCATCAATGGCTGCCATAGTCGCGTTGATTAACTGCTGGCGGCGTATCGGTTCCATTCCCACCTTTGGCACGACGTTCTCCTAATTCGTTGAATGCCTAACAGGGTCGTTGCTTGAAACCCGAGCGTAGACATGATTACCTAACAATGATGGCATTTTTTTATTGAACGTTCAATCAATAAAAAGACAGCGATGATTGCTACGCACTGCGACCACTGCAGCAACGGAGTGTTCGTATCTATGTTTTGGAAATACGTATTGGCAATATGTATTGGCAATAAGCTTATAAAAGGGGACTACGATGATGAGCAGAACTTCTTCACGCTATGCAGGTGCTTTATTGCTGGCAGCGGGTCTGCCAACGGCAGCCTATGCAAACGAGTGCAGCAGCGTGCGCTTTGCTGAAGTGGGCTGGACAGATATTACCGCCACCACTGCGCTCGCCAGCGAAGTCCTTGAAGGGCTTGGCTATGAGCCAAGCGTCGATACAGTTTCCGTTCCGATTGCCTACGCCGGTATGCGCAACAATGATTTCGATGTCTTCCTGGGTAACTGGATGCCCTCGATGGCCTCTATTAGTGACCCCTATATCGAGCGCGGTGAAGTTGAGCGCTTGGCGACCAACCTGGAAGGGGCGAAGTATACCCTGGCAGTGCCTCAGTACGTTTACGATGCGGGGGTAACGTCGGTTAACGATTTGGCCGAGCATGCGGAGCAGTTTGAGCGTAGCGTGCACGGCATCGAAGCGGGTAACGACGGTAACGAGCTCATTGAGCAGATGATCGATGATGATGCTTATGGGTTAGGCGATTGGCAGGTGATCGATTCCAGCGAAGCGGGAATGTTGGCGGAACTGCGCGCCCGGGTACCCAATGAGCAGTGGATGGTGTTTTTGGGCTGGGAGCCGCACCCCATGAACTCTAACTTCGATATGGCTTATCTTGCTGATGCCGACGACTATTTTGGCCCAAATTTAGGCGGCGCGACTGTGCACACGAATACCCGAGCGGGATTCGTGGATGAGTGCCCGAATGTGGGTACCTTGCTGCGCAATATGACCTTCACGCTGGAAATGGAAAATCAGCTCATGAGCGCGATCATGGATGATGGCGAAGATCCCCGTGATGCCGCACGTGACTATTTGAAGGCTAATGATAGCCTACTGGACGAGTGGTTAGACGGCGTTACAACACGAGACGGCGAGCCAGGTGCAGAGGCCGTGCGCGCCGCTATTCAGTAAGTCAATTTCGATACGCTTTGTTGACTAGCAGGGCAAGCCGGAATCCGGCTTGCCTTTCGTCATTAAGGTAGGCATAATCTGCACCCGTTGATGAGGGAAAGGCTACGTAGCTCAGCTGGTTAGAGCACATCACTCATAATGATGGGGTCCCCTGTTCAAATCAGGGCGTAGCCACCACATCAGCCTCAGCACACTTAATATATAACAGAGTGTGCCGTTATGGTGGTCCCTTAGGTCCTCCCGCAACGCTAAACTGCGAACCCCGCCAGGCCCGGAAGGGAGCAACGGTAGTGGTGGCTGCGTGTGCCGGGATGTGGCTTTTGGGGCCGCCTCCATTTCTGTCGTTTCTCCTTCAAAGTGGCACAAATTGTCCCGCTGCTGTCATTTTTTGCCTTTTCTCGTGGCATAACCTACTTTTGTAGTAATAAAACAAAAATAGGTGTACTGCCATGTATACCCGTACCTTGCGTCCTTCTCCCGTCAAGCACATCTATAAATTTGCCAGTCACAAGAATGGCAACGTCCAGACTGTTGAGTCCTCCCTCGAATTTAATGCCTGCTTTCATTTTGAATATGCCAACGAGGTAAGGTCCTTCGTTGCGCAGCCAGAAGGCTTTTATTATCAATTTGAAGACAGGACTTGCTCTTACACACCCGACTTTGAGCTTTTCTGTCACTCAGGCAAGAAGGTGTTTGTTGAAATAAAGCCACCTCCAGAAGCTTTGAAACATGATTTTATCCAGCGTTTTACCGCTAAAAAAAAGGCGGTTGAAATGCTTGGCAAAGAGCTAATTCTAGTCACTGATCATCAAATCAGTTCAATGCCAAAACTGAAAAATCTGAAACTGATTAACCGATATGCAGGGCTTTATACTGAGGTGGTATCTCGTAAAAAAATTTACGAATTGATAAAAAAATCTCATGGTTTAAGTATTGCTGATATTTCTGAACTGTGTGGTGCTGACTCAGCTGAAGTCTTAGTTGATGTTATGTGGTTAGTTGCTTCGGGAAAAGTTCTCATAAATATTGACGAAACGTTTGGATGTGAATCTCTAATTTGGGTTGGAGGTGGGCAATGAGCATCGAATTTTTTAGTGATGAATTCCCAGGCTTTCAAAGTGGGGAGGCATCCGCAGTTGTAGATGGGCAATATATAAATGTGCCTGAGCGCCTTTCTTATATTTCATTTGATTCCTTAAGCAAAAGCGTACAAGAGGAAGCATATTATAAGTATAAAGTTATCGTTCTAGTTAAGGAGCATCTCCAGGGTGGATGGACGAAAAAGAATATTGATCCAATTTTAGACTCGTTATTTGAGCAAGGCCATATTGAAAAAAAGCCATCATGGAGAAGTGTTGCAAGATGGCATAAAAACTACGATCAAGTCATTGGGCCAAAATCATTGGTTTCTGCGAAAGGGTTAGTGAAAAACCCTGGAAATTCCAAAAGAGATGATGCAGATTTTTATAAAAGAGCTGTGGAAGAAAAGTTTCTCAAAAGAGAGAGGCCGCATGTATCTACCGCTTATTATCACTATTTTAACAATATACTATTATATAACAGGGCGCACCCTGATAATGCCATTGAGCCTATAACAAAATCTGCATTTTACAAACGCGTAAAGAAAATTTCTCCCTACGAAGTAGAGGTGGGACGTTTTGGTAAAGCTGAGGCCGATAAAGATTACCGTGTTGTGAATAAGTTTTCTGCGGCAGAACGTGTTATGGAGCGCGTTGAGATTGATCATACACCCCTCGACTTGATTTTATTAGACGATACATTGCTAATTCCTATTGGAAGGCCGTATTTAACAATTTTAATAGATTGCCATAGTAGGTGTATAATTGGTTTTTATCTTAGCTTTCAGGAGCCAAGTTATAACTCAGTAAGAAGCGCAATAATGAACGCGTGTTTAAGTAAAGAAGATGTTGCTAAAAAATATCCAATGATTAAAAAAAATTGGCCGTGTCAAGGTAAAATTGAAACGCTAGTTGTCGATAATGGAGCTGAGTTCTGGTCAAAAAATTTAGAATTCTTCTGCGCTTCAGTCGGTATAAACATTGAGTTTAATCCTGTGGGTAAACCTTGGAAAAAACCTTTAGTTGAAAGGTTGTTTTCAATTTATAATTCTAGGTTTGTGAAAGAAATACCTGGCACTACTTTTTCTAATGCCCAACAGTTAGCTGGTTATAAACCTGAGAAAGATGCAATCCTTCCTTTTTCCTATTTTATTGAGCTAATGCATATTTGGATAATTGATATTTATAACCAGTCGCCAGATAGCAGGATGACAAGAATACCTGCATTATCTTGGGAAATTGGTTGTAAAAAGTATCCTCCTCCTTTGTATAGTGGTTTTGAAGAAAAAATTTTTAAAATTGAAGCCTTCCCTACTGAGTTGTGTACTCTGCGAAGAGGAGGAATAAGCATTGATAGGATCGATTATACTAATGAGGAATTGGTGGAGTATCGTAAGATTACCCCACCACCACCTGGTAGCAAAGTAGTGAAGGTTGTTGTTAAGAGAGATCCAGAGGATGTCTCTTACATATATGTTTATTTGGTAGAAAGAAAAGAATATATCAGGGTTCCTGCTGTTGACCCAGATCGCTTATATGATGGGCTGAGTGTTTTTCAGCTAAAAGTAAGACGTAAATTACGTCGTAATTTTATAAACTCGAAAACTGATTATGTAGGTATTGCGGAAGCTGAAAAATTGATTGACGATAGAGTTAGTGAAATTGCAGAGGAAGTGTCCGCTTCAAAGAAAAAAATTAAAGGAACTAAAAAGGCGGCGGCTTATTTTGGAATATCAAGTGAAAACCCTAGCTCTATCGTAGATGGCTTTACTAGTAGGGAAATAAGTGATATCGAGAAAGAAAATAAATCACACAGTGGTGTAAATCCAAATGACGAAGAATGGAAAAGAATTTCTGATGATTTGGAGCCCTACTCATGAATATGTTAATGAGTAACGAAAAATTAGAGCAGCAAATTTATTTCAAGAATTGCTATGTCAAGCATTCGTCTGTTGCAAGAGCCATAAGTTCTTTAGAAATTCTGAAAGCTAATCATGCTTTAGGGGGTGAGCAACAGTGTATGTTAATAATAGGGGACCCTGGTTCAGGAAAGAGTAGGCTGGTTCAAGAGTTCCAATCTCAATATCCAGAGTATGTTGAAAATGACACCGTTATTAAGCCTGTGCTTGTTTCAAGAATTCCAAGTAAACCAGATGTTGAAAGCATGTTGATACAGCTCATGATGGATTTAGGGCAATTCGGGGCTGATACTAGGCGAGAGAGGAGGCGTGAGGCGGGTCTTGCTGAAGCGTTAGTTAAGATGTTGAAAAAATGCAAATCTGAGATGATAATAATCAACGAATTTCAGGAGTTAATAGAGTTCAAGTCCGTTGAAGAAAAACAAAGAATAGCTAATATATTAAAGTTGGTAAATGAAAAAGCAGGTATTCCTATAGTCCTTGTCGGTATGCCTTGGGCTGCTGAAATATTAAATGAGCCTCAGTGGGCTTCACGCTTGATGTGCACAATAGAATTGCCTTATTTTAAGTTTTTCAATTTAGAAGACAGAATTGAGTTTACACGTTTTATTAAAGGCTTAGCGTCTAAAATGGGTTTTAAAAAAGCCCCTAGTATTCATGTTGATGAAATTTTGTTCCCTTTGTTTTCTGTTACACGAGGCGAAACAAGGCAAGTGAAAAGAGTGTTAGAGGCCGCGCTTTGTGTGGCATTGTCAAAAAATGATAGCACTGTTCGTAGGCAACACTTTTTAGAGGCATGCGATAAGTTTTTTTTAGGCGCGGATAACCCTTTTGAGCTTGAGTTAGAAGATGTTCCGATTAGTGAAGTTTCGAAATACTCTTCATATAACCGTTATTCAACTGTGGAATCTGAAACATTTGTTGCGACACAGTTCACTCGTAAAATTTCAACGCGTGAATTATTTTCAAAAAATTAAGCAATTATTCAGATGTCTCATTTCGGTAAATAACAATATGGGCACTTCTAGAACAATATTATTGCATTCTTGCTAAGAATCTCTTAGCATATTTTTGTGTCATCTTGCGCTAGCCTAGCGGCTTTCCAAGTAGCGATGGTGTTTTCATGGACAGTCCGCTTCCAGATCGCTTGAGAGCCGCCAGGCAAGCAGCGGGTATGACACAAAGGCAGTTGGGTGAATACCTCGGCATGGAGCCGAATCTGGCGAGTGCGCGTATGACGCAGTATGAAAAGGGGCAGCATGCGCCCAATTTCCAGTTGCTGAAGAGGCTTTCAGAGGCACTAGAGGTGCCCATTCCCTATTTTTTCTGCGAAGACGATACCGTGGCAGAATTGATCCTTGAGTTAGATAAACTCGACCCTGCAGAACGCCAACGCTTGTTGGAACAGCTTAAAAAGGGCAGTGCGCCTAGCGAAAGCTGATCTCGTTACTGATCAGCCGCCTGCAACTTCAACGTAATTGATCTTTATGAGCGCCTTTTGACTTCTTTCAGCTACAACTCTGATCTGATCGGCGGTGGACTGATGGTGCGCGAGAGCCGTGCCGTAGCTGAGTTGCTGCTCTCTAATGCAGATGAAGGGCAGTGGCACCAGGCAATCATCATTGATAACCGCCTCCAGAAGAACCGTCCCGCTACTGCTAAACGTGCTGGGCAAGCTATTCGTAAGCGCTTAGAGAAGCTGGAGCCACCGTTTTGGCAAGCGCTGCGTGATGGCGACGACCAGCTCGCCACGCAGGTGTCTTTTTGCGCGGCCATGGCGCGTAATCTGCTATTGGTGGAGTTTCTTGAAAGTGTCGTTGCCGATGCGTTCTTAACCCACGCAGAGTCGCTTCAGGCCTACCAGTGGGATGAGTTTTTAGCCGAGCGTGCACACCGCGATGAAGCAATAGCAGGGTGGGCTGATAGCTCGAAGCGTAAAATGGGGCAGGTGGTGTATCGTATGTTGGCGGAAGTCAGCATATTGGCGTCCAGTCGCTCGCGCAAGTTACAGCCCTTGCTGCTGCGGCCAGAAGTAAAAAGCTTGCTTGAAACCTACCAGCACGAACGACTACAAACATGTTGTCGCCGGCTGCGGTAATATTCATGTTGCCTTCTTAACCTCGTTCTTTTCTTTAAAACCGTGCTCACGTCAAAACACGACTAAGTAGACCTTGCAACGCAGGTGTCTAGCGGCATAGTCTTACCCAATCAGCTTTCTGTATTAGAAAAAGCTTTGCATCAAACATGCTAGACACAGGGACGCATCCGCATGTCACAGAGTGATCAGTACCCACCCCCCAGCGGTTTTAGCCACCACGAGGATGACCAGCTTCGGGCGCGTTTGAACCAAGTCGCTGAGAAAATCACTCGGCCTGATTTCCTAGCGGGGCAAGGGTTGGGTAATGAGCTGGGCTTCTGGATTTTCGATTACGCTCCTGAACATGAACTACAGGTGCGTGCCTACCTGAATTTCCTCCCCTCATTAATGGCACGCCAGCACCCTGACATCAAAATGGCGCAGGTCAATCTGCTTGAAGTGCTAAAGGATTACCTGACTGAGCGCGGCTTCCTTGATAAAGCCATTGCCATGCAAAAAAGCAAAGGCGATGCAGCCCTGCTGAAGGCGCTGCGTGGGCCGCTGCACATGGACAAGTTCGCCCCGTACCTCATCCGACACTCACTGTCGCACGAGCCTGATATCGTATTGCTCACCGGTGTTGGCAGCCTGTGGCCCATGGTGCGTGCGCACAGCTTGCTAAATGCCCTACACGGGCCGCTTGGCCATAAACCATTGGTACTCTTCTACCCAGGCCGTTACGACGGGCAAACGATGTCGCTGTTTAAGCAGATCAAAAGCAACAACTACTACCGTGCGTTTGCGCTCGTGCCTTAGCGCGGCGTATTGCTTTATGGTGTGTTACGTTCGCCCCGGTTGTGAGCCGTGACTGTTAACGTTATCGCAGTGCCTTCTACAGTGATGAAGCCCCATAGATGAGGCCGGATGACAGTGTGGGCCGCTGTCAAAAGTCGGTTGTTGTTAAGCAGTGCTTTCAAAAATCAGGGTTTAAACATTTACAGGACAGATATGCACATTCGAGAGCTCTTCCTCAAACCGCTTAGCCGGTCAATCAACGGCGTGGTCAAAGCCGACCAGCGTGACCAGGAAACCATCTACCAAGAGCTGGATGAGTATGTCGTCACCAACGAGTTAGAAAAGCACTTTCGCGCTTTTTTTGAATCTTACACCACCCCTTTAGATGACCCCTCCATCGCCAATCGCGTGGGTGTTTGGGTGAGTGGCTTCTTTGGGTCGGGTAAATCGCACTTTTTGAAAACGCTTTCTTACCTACTCGCCAACACGGAAGCGTTTGATGCCAACGGCCAGTCTAAGAAGGCCGCTGATTTTTTTGATGAGCAAAAGCTGGTGGACAGCTCTATCCGGGCTGACATCGCCAAGGCTGTCCGTGAACCGGCCCATGTGGTGCTGTTCAACATCGATAGCAAGGCCAGCTCCAATGACGATGGCAACCCCATCCTGAACGTCTTCCTGCGCGTGTTTAACGAGTACCAAGGCTTTAGCTCTGATTACCCGCACATTGCTCATATGGAGCGCCACCTAGAAAAACGCGGTGTGTATGAGCGCTTTAAGCAGGCCTTTAACGAGGCCAGTGGCGTGGTGTGGGAAGACGAGCGAGACGGCTATCAGTTCTACCAGGACGATATCGAGCAAGCGATTGGGTCGGCGCTCGATCTCTCTCCTGAAGCGGCGCATAAATGGTTTGAGGAATCTGAAACCAGCTTCAGCGTCTCGGTAGAGAACTTCTGCCACTGGGTAAAAGAGTTTTTGGAGTCGCAATCAGCTACCCAGCGCATGGTGTTCATGGTCGATGAAGTGGGTCAGTTCATTGGCAGCGACACGCGTTTGATGCTGACTCTGCAAACGCTCACCGAAAACCTTGGCACGATTTGCGGTGGGCGTGCCTGGATCGTGGTCACTTCACAAGCGGATATGGACGCCGTGCTAGGCGAAATGACCGCCTCAAAAGCCAACGATTTTTCCAAAATCGCCGGACGCTTCAAAACCCGCTTATCGCTCTCAAGCTCCAACTCTGACGAAGTGATCCGCAAGCGCCTGCTGGTGAAAACCGACCCGGCATGTGCGGAGCTGGAAGGTGTGTTTGAGGCCAAAGGCTCCATTCTGCGTAACCAGCTGACCTTTGACCGCTCCGGCCCCACGCTGAAAAATATCGAAGGCGTCGAGAGCTTTATCGCCAACTACCCCTTTGTGCCGTACCACTTCCAGTTGGTGCAAAAAGTCTTTGAAGAGATCCGCAAGGTAGGAGCCACGGGTGCCCACCTGGCCTATGGCGAGCGCTCCATGCTCGATGCGTTTCACATGGCTGCCAAAGCCGTGCAAGAGAAGACGATTGGCGCGCTGGTACCGATGCACTGCTTCTACACGGCGATAGAAGGGTTCCTCGATACGGCGGTGAAGCGCACCATCGATCAGGCCAGCGAGAACCCCGTATTAGAAGCGTTTGATGTCGAAACCCTACGCACGCTGTTTATGATCCGCTATGTGGACTTGGTGAAGGGCACGGTCAATAACCTGGTAACGCTCTCACTGACTCAAATCGACGATGACCGCATAGCCATTCGTGAGCAGCTGGAAGCGACCCTGGCACGGCTGGAAAAAGAGAGCCTGATTACCCGTAACGGCGATGAATACCAGTTTCTCACCAATGAAGAGCGCGACATTACCCGCAAGATCAAACAAACCGAAGTTACCAGCAGCGACGAAAACAAAGAGCTCTCCAGCCTGATCTTCAAAGACCTGCTGCGCGATCGAACCAAATACCGCTACCCGGTCAACAAAACCGACTACAGCATTGGCCGCTACCTGGATGGCCACACCCTGGATGGCCGCTACCAGAGCCAGCTAAGGGTGGAGGTGGTCTCACCGCTGGACGTGGAGTACGTACAGCTAAGCGAAGCAGGCTGCATTCACAAAAGCGGCGATAACGGTGGGCAGGTGCTGATTAAGCTGCCCGACGATAAGCGCTTTACCGATGAACTGCGTACCCTGCTGAAAACCGATAAGTTTATTCGCCTGAACCTATCGGCCAACGACCACAGCGTAGAGCGCATTCTGGCCGACCGTGGCCGGGAAAACCAGGAGCGCAAAAAGCGCCTGCGGGTGCGTTTGGAAGAGATGCTGCTGGATGCGGACGTTTACGCGCTTGGCCAGAAGCTCGATCTCAGTCGAGGCCAGCTCAACACCCGTTTGGATGAAGCCTGTCGCTACCTGCTAGAAAATACCTACAACAAGCTGAGCCAGCTCACGGTACTTAGCCCCGAGCCGATGCGCGAGCTGCAGGCCGTATTAACCGCCGATGACCTGGGCACCCAGAACCTCAATCTAGACGGTGAAGAGGGCAACGCCCAAGCGGTGAAAGAGGTAGAGCAGTATATCTCGCTACATGGCGGCGAGCCGGTGCCCTTGAACCCGCTGATTGAGCGTTTTAGCAACCGACCTTTCGGCTGGCCGGAAGGCGAAACGCTGCTGATTCTGGGCCGCCTGCATGCCGCTGGGCGCTTAACCTTCCACACCGCTGGCCCCGCGCTCAGCGGTAAAGAAGCCTTTGAGCTACTCAACAACGCCCGCCGCCGCAGTGAAGTGCGCCTCCAGAAGAAGCGCCAAACCGAAGATGCGGTGCTCAACAAAGCCCGTAACCTCACCAAAGAGCTGTTTGGCCAGCTAGGCCCCACCAGTGAAAAAGAGCTGTTTACCTATTACGTAGACCGCTTATCTCACTGGCGACGTGAGCTTGAGGCGTACAAAAGCAAAACCGACGTGGGCAACTTCCCCGGTCGCAATGCCATTGAAAACTCCCTGCGGGAAGTGGAGCGCCTACTGCGCCTTGACGATAGCTTTGATTTCTTCAAAACCGTCGCTAGCCAGCAGGACACGCTGCTCGATGTTGAAGAGGACTACCGTGATCTCAACGATTTCTTTACCAAGCAGCTCACCACCTGGCAGCAGCTGGAGCAAGCGCTCAACCGGTTTGCGGTGAACCGCCTAGAGCTTGAGAAAAACACCCAGGCCCAGCAAGCGCTGGCCGAGTGTGAGCGTATTTACCGCGCCGAAGCGCCTTACGCCATGCTGAACCAGGTGGATGGCCTGGTACGCACGCTGGATGAGGTGAACAACCGCCTGGTAGAGGAAAAACGCCAGCACGCCATTGCCCGTATCGATACGCGCATCGCCAAAGTAAGCGCAGAAATAGCCAAAAGCGGCATTGGCACCGCCGAGCTTAGCAACCGCTTGCTGCACCCGCTACAGCAGCTCAAAGCCTCGGTCAATCAATCGGTCAGCGTCGCGCAGATCTACCAGCTGCAAACCGAAACTGCCGTTGAATTAGAAGAAGAAAGTTTGGATGCGCTTCACAACGCCCAGGCCGACGCTGCTAAGCGGCAGCCGCCCGCGCCTGCGGGAAACACCACAACACCGGCTCCCACATCAGAAAACCCCAAGCCAGCCCCACAAACGGCACCAGGTGATAAAAAGTACGACCCGCATACCGAAACAGCACCGGCGGCGGTGAATGCCCCCAAACCCGTGGCAAGAGTGCGTGTAAGCGACGTACTCAGCCGCGTGCATAGTGGCGTGTACCTGGAAAGCCAAGCGGAAGTCGATGCGTTTATGGACGAGCTGAGAAAAGAGCTGGAAGGGTCACTTTCAGCGGGCAAACGGGTACAGGTGCGTTAGTGTTCGAACGATTTTTGTTGACACGGGCAATGTGCCTGTTTACTGCCGTCCCGTGTCCTAGGACGCGGGACAGCGAAGCGGAAAGAAACATGAAAAGTCAACGAGACACCTATGACCACCGCGACCATTGAACAGCGCCTAAGCGAGCCAGAAGGCAAGCAGCTTGAGTTCAAGCGCGACCTATCATCGCCCAAGCCGCTAATGAAAACCCTGGTTGCCTTTGCCAATACGGCTGGTGGCCAGTTGATCATTGGCGTTGACGATGATGGCACCGTGCTAGGCGTGGATGATCCGCTGGATATGGAAGAGCGCCTTACCAGCATGATCGCGGATGCCATTCACCCCCGGCTACTGCCTAATATTGAACTGGTGAGCGTAGGCGAACATACCTTGGTGTGTATTGAGGTGTTTTTGAGTAGCGCACGCCCACACTTTTTCAAAGCGCTTGGCGAAGAAAACGGTGTGCTGGTGCGGCTCGGTTCCAGCAATCGGCAGGCGGGGTTGGCGCTCATCCAAGAAATGCAGCGCCAAGCGAGCGGCACTACGTTTGATGTTCAGCCCATGCCCGAGCTGAGCCGTGATGATCTTGATCATAACGCCATACAGCAAGCCTTTCGCAGCGAACAACCACTTGATGACAATAAGCTATGCACGTTACGGCTACTGGTGCCGTACCAAGGCCGCCTGGTACCCAGCGTGGGAGGCATTTTGCTGTTTGGCCGCGAGCGCCAGTGGCACTTTGAAGATGCCTGGATTCAGTGCGGGCGTTTTCGCGGCACCGACAAGGTCGAGATTTTTGATCAAGCCGACATTCACGCGTCGCTACCCCAAGCAGTTGATGACATCGAGCTGTTTCTCAAAAAACATGCCTTCAAGCAGGCAGAGTTTGGCGCCATGCGTCGCCGCGATGTGTGGAGTATCCCGCTGACCATCCTGCGTGAAGCGATTATTAACGCCTTGGTACACAGTGACTACTCACAACGCGGCAGCCCCATACGCATTGCGTTTTTTGACGACCGTATCGAGATTGAAAGCCCAGGGCTACTGATGCCCGGCATGACCATTGAAGACATGAAACGCGGCGTTTCCATGATCCGTAACCCAGTGATTGCCCGCGTATTTCGAGAGTTAGGGCTGATAGAGCAGTGGGGCAGCGGTGTAAAGCGTATTTTCGCGGAAGCTCACGCCCAAGGGCTACCAGAACCGCATATTGAAGAAATTGCCAATCGCGTGCGTTTGAGTATTCGGCTGGCCGCGCCGGTTTCGATCCAGCAGCCAGCCCCAGGGTCCCAGACTGAGTCAGTTCAGCCAGAGTCACGGCTAGAGTCACGGCTAGAGTCACGGCTAGAGTCAGCGCTGGCAGCCAGAGTGCTGCTGATACTGCGGCAGGAGCCGCTGGGGAAAGCAGCCATGGCGCGTGAACTGGGCCATAAGGGCGTTTCCGGTGAACTCAATAAACAAGTAGGCAATTTACGCCAGCAGCAGCTTATTGAAATGACGCTGCCCGAAAAGCCCAATAGCCGCCTTCAACAATACCGCTTAACGCCTAAAGGCCAGCGCTTTTTGCAAGACACTTTCAAGGATTTAACATGAACACCGCCAACATCAAAAAATACGCCCCCCAAGCCCGCGCCCGCTTTATCGACACCATGACGCGTCAAGCGGCCCGGATGGGCATTAGCCCGGATGGCAAAGGCGGTGTGGTGATTGCCCCCCTAGAGCAAAAGGGCGATGTGTTGGTGATGACTGCCCAGGATGGCCAAACCCATACCGTGCCCGCCCACCTGAAAGGCGCACGGGAAGCGCTGGCTGCGTGGGTGCAGAGCGATGGCTTTAGCCAAGCGATAGAGCAGGCCGCCTATAGCTGGTTCAACCGCCTGTGCGCCATTCGCTATATGGAAATTCACGGCTACCTAGACCACGGCCGCCGCGTGCTAAGTGGGGCAGGGGGCGAAGCCGGGCAGTTCCAGATTCTGGATGAGTGTTTAGAAGTAGACCTGCCAGGGTTGGATATCGCCCGCGTGCGCGAACTCAAGCTCGACGGCACCCAGGATGAAACCCTCTACCGCGAGCTGCTGCTGGCCCAATGCCACGCCCTGCATGAGGCCATGCCGTTTCTGTTCGAGCCGCTGGACGACGCCAGCGAGCTACTGCTGCCCAACAACCTGACCAAAACAGATTCGCTGATCCGCGAGCTGGTAGAAGCCATTCCCGAAGAGGATTGGCAGGACGTTGAGGTGATTGGCTGGCTCTACCAGTTCTACATCAGCGAGAAGAAGGACGAAGTAATCGGCAAGGTGGTGAAAAGCGAAGACATCCCCGCCGCCACCCAGCTGTTTACCCCCAACTGGATCGTTCAATACCTGGTGCAGAACTCGGTAGGCCGCCAGTGGCTGCAAACCTACCCCACATCAACGCTCAAGGCCGAGATGCCGTACTACATCGAGCCCGCCGAGCAGGAGCCCGAGGTACAGGCCCAGCTGGACGCCATCACCCCGGCCAGCCTCGACCCTGAAACCATCAAGGTACTCGACCCCGCCTGCGGCTCCGGCCACATTCTGGTGGAAGCCTACAACGTGTTGAAGGCGATCTACGAAGAGCGTGGCTACCGCACCCGCGATATCCCTAAGCTGATTCTGGAAAACAACCTGTTCGGCCTGGATATCGACGACCGCGCCGCCCAGCTGGCGGGCTTTGCCCTGTTGATGAAAGCCCGTGAAGACGATCGCCGCATTTTAACCCGCAACGTGCGCCTAAACGTGTTGGCCATGCAAAGCAGCCAATACCTGGATGCCAATACCCTATGGCGTGACCTGAACCTCACCGGTGACTGGCACCAGGGGCAGTCCCAGAGCCTGTTTGATAGTGAACAGCAAGACCTTTCCAGCAACGACGCCACTTACAAGCTGATGGCCGACTTGATTGAGCGCTTCCAAGATGCCAAAACCTTCGGCTCGCTGATTGAAGTGCCCAACGAATGGGAAGTGCCGCTGAAAGCACTGCTAGAGGAACTGAGCGAACTCACCAACAGCGGCGATATGATGCAAAAGGGCGCCGCCCAGCGGTTAGTACCGTTAGTGCAGCAAGCCTGGTTACTGGCGCAGCGCTATGACGCTGTGGTGGCGAATCCGCCGTATATGGGCAGTAAAGGCATGAATAAGGCGCTGAAGGACTACGCCAAAAACGCCTACCCAAACAGCAAGTCAGATCTCTTCGCGATCTTTATGGAGCGAGCTTTTTCACTGCTCAGACCCAACGGATACAACGCGCAGATCAACATGCAGTCGTGGATGTTTCTATCCAGCTACGAAAAGCTCCGGGAATGGCTACTTCACAATGCCACCATCATCACCATGGCGCACATGGGGAGCCGGGCATTCGATAGCATCAGCGGCGAAGTGGTCTCCACAACGGCTTTCGTGATCGAAAACGCAGCCTCTCCCAATTACTCGGGCGCATTCATTCGTTTGGTGGATGCCAAGTCTGAGGCGGAGAAGCGAAAGCTGTTGCTTGAGGCTATTGAGTGACGCTCATATATACCCCTATCCACACAGTGTGGTCATCACCGAATTTGTTATGAGGGCGAGGCATGGGCCAGCAAGTAAGAGAAAAGAGGACGAAGAATTTTTATCGAGCGTCTACCTCGGACTTCATTCCACTTCCCGGGAAAGTCATTGCATATTGGAATAGTCCTAATATGAGTAGGACTTTTAGTGAAAATAAGCCTATATCTGATTATTTTCCGGTTTGTCCTGGAATACGGACAGGACGAGATGAGCTTTTTCTTCGTCTGTGGTTTGAAGTGTCAAAGACCTGTATCCAGTTTGGTTTGAAAAACTCCGAAGAAGTTAACCCCTCAATAAAGTGGCTGCCACTTCATAAAGGGGGAAGCTTTCGAAAATGGTATGGTAATGCAGAGCACGTTATCGATTTTCTAAACGATGGCGAGAATATTAAAAATAGGAGCCCCGATTTTCGTCTCAGGGAAAAGAAATGGTATTTCAAATCATTTGTTTCTTGGTCGCGAGTAGGCGGTGGCGAACTATCTTTCCGATACTTTGATAAAGGTGTTCTATTCTCCGACGCGGGCCCCGGAATATTTGCAGAAGATTGTTGCTTAAACGTAATGTCGATCCTTAACTCCAAACTCGGAGAAAAGTTCCTTCAAGTAATTAACCCCACCTTTAATTTTCAGAAACAAGATGTTGAAGGCATACCCTATATTCGGGTGGAAAGCACAGAAATCATAAAAAAAATGGTTGATATAGCAAAGCTGGATTGGGATTCATACGAGACGTCGTGGGGGTTTCTTGTTAACCCGCTAGTTCATAAAAGTCAGTCATTTGACACAATTGAGGCGGCTTGGTTGACTCAATCAGAACACTGGCGATCAGTCTCATTGGATCTTAAAACCTTAGAGCAAGAGAACAACCAACTATGCATAAATGCATATGGCTTACAGTGTGAGCTTGAACCTGCAGTGATGCTTGAGGATATCACTCTCACTTCTAATGCACACTACCGTTACGGAGGTAAACGCAGCAAAGAAGAGCTTGAAGCTCTGATGCGGTGCGATACTTTACGGGAGCTTGTTTCCTACACAATTGGTTGCATGATGGGCCGTTACTCACTGGACAAGCCTGGTATAATCCTCGCCAGCCAAGGCGACAATCTTCAGGACTATCTCCATCAGATCCCTTCACCGAGTTTTGTCCCGGACGAAGATGCTATCTTGCCACTCACCGATCAGGAATGGTTCGCCGATGACGCCACCAACCGCTTCCGCGAGTTTGTCCGCGTGGTCTGGGGTGACGAGCATTTACAGGAAAACCTGAACTTCGTAGCAGAAGGCCTCTGTCTGCACGCCATCAAATACAAGCGTGGTGAATCTGACCTCGATACCATCCGCCGCTACCTGAGCACCCAGTTTTTCGAGGACCACCTGCGGACGTACAAAAAACGCCCCATCTACTGGCTGTTCAGTTCCGGTAAATACAAAGCCTTTGAATGTTTGGTCTACCTGCACCGTTACAACGAAGGCACACTGGCACGGATGCGCACGGAGTACGTCATCCCGCTCAGCGCCAAGCTCAACGCCTACGCTGAAAAGCTGGAACAAGACAAAGAAGCCAGCACCTCAGCCGCTGAAACCAAGCGCCTGGAAAAAGAAATCGCCACTCTGCACAAGCAGCAGGTTGAACTGGCCGAATTCGACGAAAAACTCCGCCACTACGCCGACCAGCGTATCTCGCTGGATCTGGATGACGGGGTGAAGGTGAACTACGGGAAGTTCGGGGATTTATTGGCGGAAGTGAAGGCTGTGACGGGCGAAAAGGCAGGCTAATCATACCTTTGCCTCAAATTAAGGAATTGCAAGGATGGCATTGAAGGCATATCGCGGCAGGCAGTTTGATCACACGCATGAAAACAAGGCGTTCGATCGACTGTACGATGCTCTCTGCATGCATTGTCTGTCTACCGATCAAGACTGGCACTTGTTAGCCAATTTTTACGTTGGTGGCCGGGAACTGGATGCGCTGCTCATAAAGCCCAACGCGCTGATCATTATTGATTTCAAGGCGTACAGTGGAACCCTGGCGTTTTCTGAAAGTGGACCATGGGTGATGACTGATGAGTCCGGCCATAGTGTGGAAGTTAAAGGCGGTGCCAGCGTTAACCCACTACGCCAGCTTACGATCAATAAACATGCCCTGATCGACTTTCTTAGTCGCAATATGACTGATCTCAATACCGCTTGTAACTGGCGGCATACTGCAGCATTGGTCGTTTTTGAGGGAGCGGTAGAGTTTGATGCAGGCCACCTGCCCGGTGGCATCAAGCCTTGGTTTCATATCACTGATGAACGTCAGCTTGTTAGGGATCTGGACGCCATAGTGAGCAAGGAGATTTCGCTACCCCCGACAGGTATCGAGCGAATGATCAAGCAGCTGGGTATTGAGCACTATGAACCAGCTGGCGTACCCGACGTGAGACTACTGGGTGAAAGGCTGGAAGATACGAGCATAAACGTTGCCTTCACACATCATCAAAGCGTGCTCCTACAGCAGTTACGTCACTGGTTACAGAATGCGACCGGCTTATTCCGTTTAGCTGGTATGGCTTCAACGGGGAAGCGCTTTCTATTTCCCCACGTAGTAGAGGAAATTGGCGCTGCTGGATACGAAGTGCTGCTTCTTAATCCGAGTGCGCGGTTATCCGGCACTTATCATCATTCGCAGGCACAGCCCACATCAATATACACTTGGTTATATAGCCGTGAACCAGACAATTTTGAGGTCATAAATGACCGCAAAATCGGTGTTCACAAAATAAAACAAGGCTTGTTGTCGCCACGACAGATTCCTGTTCTTGTTGATGCACACCTGCTGAGTGACGAAGAATTCAACACAACCGACAGGCGCTATGGTTCTGGTCACTTGATTCAGGATTTTCTGTCAGTAATAGAGTCGTATAAAGCCCCATTTGTGGTTATCGGCGACCCATACCAGACTCCGCGTGGCTCGCAGCAGCGTAGCCTGATGACCGATAGCTTGTTGGAACATCGGCAGCTGTCTGTAGTGGGGGAGCTATTGTCCGAGCAGGTTGTGCCTGATCCGCAAGATGCGTTAAGTCAGTTTCAATCCCACCTAGTCAGCCGGGTGATCAACACTCGGTTCAACTCTTTGCCCCGTGTTGTCGGAAAACGATTGCAGATACAGCATGAGGGAAACAAGACTAACTGGGAGCCAGATGTCAGTAATGTGTGCGCGGAATCTACTCTGCTTTGTGCTACTCATGAACAAAACCGCAAAATCAACGCTGCTGTTAAAACCAGAATTCTGGGCCACACAAGTCCATTACGACTGGGTATCAGGGATAGGGTCGATTTCTACAACCGTACACCGATCATTACTGCTGATTCTGAAACTTGGGCGAGCTCTGAACTGCGCTGGATAAGTGCTGGCGAAATAGCGCTTATTGACGGTGTCGACGAGGGTATTGAAACACATAGTGTGGAGTTACGCGGAAGAAGCAAGCCTACCTACCTGCACTTCCAGCTTGCTCACTGTCGTTTACCCGGTGTCGGTGAGGTAACGTTCCGTTATCTTATAGATTTCTACGAAGCAGAGCGTCCTGAGCTGACCACAGACCAAGTGCTTGCATTACAGGTATTGGCCCGTCAGCTTGCCAAACCATCGCTAGCTGAACAGAAGGCAAGGCTGCCAGATAAGAAGGATCAGGCCTACGCGGAAGCCCGTGCAAGCTATGACCGTTACGAATACAAGATTCTACAAGCCCAGGGTTATGCTACTGCTGCTCTGATTCGTCCTGCGCATGTAATGACGCTACATAGAGCTCAGGGGCGACATTGGCGCTGCGTGTGGGTGAACGCATCCCGCAGCTCTTCGGGTGGGAAACCTGACAATGCCGACTATTTTCGTTGGCTATACACTGCCTCTACGATCGCTGAAGAACAGCTGGTCGTTCGACAGATGCCTGCCCTCACACCCTTGATTTACGCCACAGTTAGCCGAGCCCATGATCTCCGAGTAGGGCCGTTTGCCGTCAATGCAGGACTATTCTACGACTCTGATCGGCAGCCGAAAGAGCAAGAAGCGTCTATAGTTCCACCCCCAGGGTTTAGCGATCCCGAGTTATTGCCACTGCTGCTGGCTTTGCGCGAGCGTCTTGAGAAATCAGCATGGGGCATTGGAGAGTGGAACGAGTATCCATTTCAGGTGGTAGTAAAATTCATTGAGCGAGATCAGCAAACTGATGTCGCCGTACGCCTTCACTACAACAAGAAGAAAATCATCACCACAAAGGTCTTCATCAGTGGTAATCCAGAAGATCAAGCAATCATTGATAAGCTAATTGTTGAGCCATTTAAAGCCCAAAGTCCTGCTCTGCAAGACGCCTTTGATGCAGTTTTAGAAAAACTGACGCCTCATGGTTTCAGCCTTGCTCATGCCAGCGAAAGTGCTTATCTCCTTCAACTGGTATTTGTAGGAGGCGAAGACGCTGTAGATGTACATATCAATGCAGATAAACGCGGTATGGTTAGTTCCATCCGAATTTGCCGAGCAACTTCAGAAAAAGCGATCACTCGCTTTACTAATGCTATGGAGGCCCTAGCATGAGTATCATTGACGATATCAGGGAGCTCAAATCAAACAATAATTTAGAGGGAGCCTGGCAGGCCGGCTATCAGGTGTTACAGCAAGATAAGCACAATGAATTCTTGAAAAGCTCGCTATTCTGGGTGATCTATGCAGCACTGAAATTGATAGCGGAACCTATCAAATCACGTAAAGATAATACTCCGCGACCATCTGAACAACAGGCGATCGATCTGTGGGCTTCACGCATATTTGATTTGGAGCTGACCCTGCCGAGCGATAACTTTGATTTCAGGTTATGGAACCTTTTTAACAAGATCGGAAAATTTTGTGAACCTATTTGCTCCTTTATATTGATGTCTGGGAGCAAGCTATTTCATGCTGACGACCATAAGCCCTTTGTTACTGACAAAGGCGAATCACCCAGCACCGTTCAGAAGCTGGCCAGAATGGTTGCTGCATGCTACCTGCTTAAAGGCGAAGGAAGCACATTGTCAGCGCCTCGGATCGTAGCGTTTCTCAAATATGCTGAAGAAGTAGCGGAAGATTCACCTGCAGGAAAGGTCTGGTTGGCATACGACAAGGCCAAAATCTATTTGCAGGCTGATGAACTGCAAAAGGCGAGAGACGCATATCTGACAGTTCTTCAACGTAAGCGCAATGAGTCATGGGCCTGGTTTGGCCTAGCGAAGACTTATGAAGATGAGCCTTACGTTGCAATCAAGCTTCTGGCAAATGGATTATCTTCTGCCCATGACCCAAAGTTCAGCACCCAAGGCCTGTTTCAGATCGCCGAACGATTCCATGAGATCGGAGAGAACGAGAACGCATCTAAGGCACTGAGTAAGCTGTTGGAGATATACAGCCAGAATGGATGGACGCCCCGGGATAATATCTTGGCGTTGACCTCATCCCCCTGGTTCGATGCCTCAGTTGATTACAGTGACTTAGATGCAATCACTCGGAGCTTATCGGCAGGTGCGGAGCAATACACCATTGCCAAGCCACAGCGTTATGCCGGCATTCTGCAAAATGTCCATGCCTCTTTAAAAGGCGCTAATATTTACGTATCCCGTGATCTAACACTTTCTGCGAGAAAAGGCGTTTTTCCCAAGCGTAATTTTCCTGAGCCAGGCACTCCCCTTGAGGTGCTCTGCGATTTATCCTCAGATAAACCCGAGGTAGTGTCAGTGAAGGTTAGCGACCATTTTGAATCCCCTGATATTCGTTTATTTGACGGCACACTAAGCGTTACCGATAGAGGGTTTGGCTTTGTAAATGGCGATATATTTGTTTATGCATCGCTGGCATCTACACAACCAGATAACTGCCAAACGAAGGGCGTTGCAGTAGCCGCTTTTGATAAAGCGAAAAATAAGTATGGCTGGAGAGCTATCAGTCTCCACTCTAAAGATGGCTAGCGTCACGAGCCGGAAAAATCACACGCATCTAAGATCAAATCGTTTTTGAAAGCTTTATTCGCGCTAGGTGACATGAATAAAGCTATCCGGTAACAATACAAGCGCAACAAGGATCAGGCATGGCCAAATATGAAGTAAAACAGACCGCAGTAAGCCAAGTGCTGGCGGATGTGCGCAGCGACAAGATTGCCATCCCGGAGCTGCAACGGCCATTTGTGTGGAAAACATCCCAGGTGCGTGACCTGATGGATTCTTTATACAACGGCTATCCGGTGGGCTACCTGATCACTTGGCAGTCAGTAGGCGCCAAGCTGAAAGGCGGAGACGTGGCGGCTCATCAACAGATTTTGATTGACGGCCAGCAGCGGGTAACAGCACTGCGTGCAGCGGTGGCTGGGCAGCCGGTGGTGGGCAAGCGCTACCAGAAAAAGCGCATTGCCATCGCGTTCAACCCGTTGACCGAGGAGTTTGCTACACGCACCCCGGCAATCAGTAATAGCAGCCAGTGGATTCACGATATTAGCGAGTTTTTCTCGGGCACTAGCCAGCTGACCTTTCTACGCCACTATTTTGACAAGAACCCCGGTGTCGATGAGGGGCAGGTCGAGGCTGCGGTAGCGAAGCTCGCAGGTATTGAACACGCCCAGGTCGGTGTGATATCTCTGAACGATGATTTGGATGTGGAAACGGTCGCTGAGATATTTGTGCGTATCAACGCCAAGGGCGTTCCACTTTCCAGCGCCGACTTCGTCATGAGCAAGATCGCCACCTATGGCGATGAAGGGCGTAACCTGCGCAAGCTGATCGATTATTTTTGCCATCTCACTGTGTCCGGTCACGCCTTCGACGACATCCGCGCTAACGATGAAGAATTTGCCGCCTCGCCACACTTGGACAAGATCCAGTGGCTCAAAAGCCAGTCAGATGAGTTGTTTCAACCAGAATACACCGATGTGATCCGCATTGCGGGGCTGGTGGGCTTCAGCCGTGGCAAGGCCGGAGCGATTGTCAGCGAGCTTTCCGGTCTCGATCCAGAAACCCGCAAGATTGATGAAAGCCGCATCCCCGCTGCTTATGCGCGGTTTTCGGACGCGCTGGATCAATTGGTGCGCAAAACTCACCTTGAACGCTTTGTGATGATGATCAAGTCGGCGGGCTTTATCGACGCTAGCATGATTGGCTCGAAGAACGCGCTGAACTTCGCCTATGCGCTGTATTTGCGGCTGCGCAACGACGACCAGATGAGCGAGGGCGAGCGGGCGCGTATCGTCAAACGTTGGTTCGTGATGACACTACTCACCGGCCGTGCAGTGGGTAGTTTTGAATCAACCTGGGAAACCGACCTGCGTCGGATTAGCGAACACGGCGCTGATAGCTACCTGCGCATTCTGGAAGAATCAGAGCTTGGCGATGGCTTCTGGAAAGTGGCCTTGTTGCAGGAACTGGTATCACCTAGCAAGCGTAGTCCAGCGTTCCAAATTTACTTAGCAGCGCTAGTTAGCAAGGGTGTCCGTGGGTTTTTGTCGAAGTCGATAAATGTTGCTCAGATGATCGAAGGGCATGGTGATATGCATCATATTGTTCCTAAAAATTATTTGATTAAGAATGGCTTCCCAAAACAGGGTGACTACAACCAAGTAGCCAACTTTGCGCTGACGGAAACACCCATCAATATCGCTATTAAAGACTATCCCCCGCAAACCTATATGGCCAAGGTAAAGTCACAATGTGACACCGGTGAGCTAACGTTAGGTGAAATCACTCATCTGGTAGACCTTCAAGCTAACCTGAGAGAGAACGCTATTCCGGACTTTCTGGACACCGTCACTTCTGACAACTACCGAGATTTTCTCGCGGCGCGTCGCAAACTGATGGCCGAAATGATCCGCGAGTATTACCAGGCTTTATGAGGTATGGGCTGAACGTCAAGGGCAGAACTGGTGCCAGTAGCCGTAGTTTTTTTACGGATGCATCAGAGCTTGCTATGATGATCAGATTACTATCTTGAGGGGGCACCATGCTGCATAAATTTGCTGTGAAAAATTTCCGAAACTTTGCGGATTGGCTTACGTTTGACATGACCAGCCAGCAGTATGCGTTTAACGACAATGCAGTGAAGGATGGTATTGTCGAGCATGGCATGATTTATGGGCCTAATGGAGGTGGTAAATCCAATCTTGGCTTGGCCATGGTTGATCCGGTGCTTCACTTGATCGACTCTTCCCACAACCACCAAAATCTCAACCTTGAAAATAACTACTTAAATGGTGGAATAGGCGTTGAGCTAGCTGAATTTGTTTTTGAGTTTCGTTTTGAAGGAGTTAATGTTGAGTATCGTTATGGTAAAAAGTCACTAAGAGAGTTGGTTTATGAAAATTTACTCATTGACGGCGAAGAAGTTATTGCCATTGATCGGCGTGTATCAAAGCACGCTAGCATCTGCCTTCAACGAGCAAGCAATCTAAAAAAGGACGTTGGCGACTCTCAGATATCTTTATTAAAGTATGTTCATAGCAATACGCTTTCTGAAGAATCCGCCACGGATAAGGCGTTTGATGCGTTGTTTGATTTTATTGAGGGGATGGTATTTTTCCGGTCACTTAGTTCGGCGCGCACGGGTGAATATATTGGTAAGAAGCTAAGCGAGGCGCGGCTTTCGGAAAGGATTATTAGCTCAGGCTCTCTTGAGGACTTTGAACATTTTTTGAATGATTCTGGCATTGAATGTTCACTTGATGTTGATGTTAAGGATGATGGCGATAAAAGCATATATTTTAATTTTGGAGGAAGAAAGCTAGAGTTTGCCTCCGTGGCTTCTACAGGCACCTTAGCTCTGGGTATTTTTTATTTCTGGTGGTTGCGCTTTCAAAGTCAAGAAGTCACCTTTGCCTATATGGATGAGTTTGATGCCTTCTATCATCACGCATTGGCATCCGTTATTGTCGGAAAAGTTGCTGATTCGGATTGTCAAACTATTATGACCACTCATAATACAGGTGTCATGAGTAACGACCTGCTCAGGCCAGATTGCTATTTCGTATTGGATAAAGATATTAAGCCCATTACCGCACTTACGAATAAAGAGCTACGAAAGGCACATAATCTAGAAAAAATTTACAAAGGCATGTCTAGCTAATGGAACGGACGTTGTTTGTGTTTGAAGGAGAAAAGGTTGAGCCGAATTATTTTAATAGCCTTGCAAAAGTTTTCTTCAGTGGTGAAGAAAGTAATATTTTGGTCTGCTTTCAGAATGATATTTACGAGCTTTACAAGGCGATAGTAAAAGATGAGGATTTAGATCCTTTTGAGATTATTAAAGAGTTAAACTCTGTTGCAAAAAAACAAGAGAGTTTAGCTGGCTTAAGGCGTGATCAGATATCTCAAATCTACCTTTTCTTTGATATGGAGCCCTGTGACAATCTTTATAGCGATGAGAAGCTATGTAAGATGCTTGAGTTATTTGATAACGAAACAGAGAACGGCAAGCTTTTTATCAGTTACCCTATGGTTGAAGCGTTGAGAGATATAGATAAACATGAAGATTATCTAGCTCTTACAGTTGATGTTTCGCGCTGTAAAGGGAAGATTTATAAAGGACTGTCGTCTCAGCGCGGAAATCCAAAGTATCGAGATGCAAAGAAAATAGATAAGCTTCTCTGGCAAGGTTTGGTAGACGTTAATATGAGGAAAGCCAATGGTATAGTTAGCGGTAAATACGGTATTACCACCCGAGTCAGTCAACCTTCTATTGCTAGTACTCAGATAAATAATTACTTGCCAAATGGGGAAGTGGCTGTGTTGAGTGCCTTCCCAATCTTCTTGGCGGATTATTTTGGTCAAAAGGTTTACGAGCTTTAAAATCTGCGACTTTTTGTCGCTTTAGCGAAGAACTGATCCGTACAAGATCGCCGCCTGCTGCAAGCTGATGGCGTAGAGGATACGCGAGTATTATCAGGCTTTGTGAAGGAGAGAAAATGATGAAGCCGGGATTTAGCGGGAGAGTCCGGCTGTATTAGACAGGGCATGTTAGTATTTCCTTCATTTTATATTGTGCTTGCCGGTTCAGGCGAGCCGTCATGTTTGATCATGAACCGGCAAGGAGGCTAGATGCAGCTCGACCAACTCCAGCAGGGCTTACAACACGCCTTCTTCACCGACCGCCACCGGATTGTGTTCTGGTACGACGCCCCTGGCCACTTTGCGGATTCGCTTAGCGAGCTTGGGCTGGAAGGCGTTCAGGTGATCAATATGGCGGGGGAGTCTACCCTTGGCGTGAAGCTACGCCTGGAGCTGGAGGAGCCGGAAATGCCCACGTTGCTCTACTTTCCCTACGCCGAGCCAGCCCCAGAAGATGACTGGCTGTTGGATATCAAGCTGTACTCTGGCCGCTTCTACGCCGACCGCGTTTCGATGATTTTCAACGAGCTGGGCCTAACACGCCATGTGCTGCGCGAGCACTTGGCGCAGCGGCAGGCGTTTTTAGCCAGCCGCAAACGTATTGAGGCCCTGAAGCGTTTGGTTACGCCTTCCCTCAGTGAAGATGAGCTGGATCTGGCGATGCTGGCCGTGGTGGTCGGGGCAACGTCCCTCGATGTTGCCACGCTGCTGTTTCATCTGGCTGAAGAAGCGGTGGCCAATGAGCTGGGGTTAGAGACGAACCCAGCGGCGTTGATTGAAGCGGAAAAGTACGCCTTGGTGCCTGCGCTGGTGCACGCCCTGCAAGCCGAAGTGGGTTACCCCGCCAGTCAAGCAGAGCTTAGCGGCGAAGCGCCGCTTAACTTCGGCCAGCTAATGCTGCGGTTATTGATTACCGGCTACTGCGAGAGCATTTCTGATATTCCTGACTGGGCGCGTCAGGTGGCCATTCCCTCTGTTAATGCGCGTGCATCTTCGCGGGCGCTGCTCACTCGCTGGCGGGATAGCTCGCGCTTTTACCCCGCGTTCGATGTGATCTCCGGTTGGGTGGCGGATGCCCAGCGCATTGATGACAAGCTGCAGGGTGTGCCGCTAGAGCAGCTAAGCCATGTGGCGACGTTTGAGGTCGTGGAGAAGCAGATCATTGTCGATCTCTGCCAGGCGATTCCCTCGGCGGATGCCCGCGACCTGAAGCTGTTCGACAGCATCATTGTGGCGCGCCTGGACGGCTACTGGGCATCTCGGCATAAAAACGATGCCCGCCGCGAGCGCTATCGTCAGCTGTACGCCGCACTGACGGCGGCGATTGCGCTGTTTAGCCTGCGTCATCAGCATGCCAAAGGCTTTCATTACGAGAGCGTTGAAGCGCTTTATCACGCGTACCAAACAGACCTCTACCGTTTTGATACCGCCTATCGCCATTATGCCGTGGCGTCTGATGCCACTGGCGTTGAGCTGCTAAAAAACCTGGATGCCGCCGTTGAGCGCTGTTATGACGAGTGGTTCCTGGGCCAGCTCACCCGTAACTGGAGCGAGCGGGTAGAAGCCGAGCAGCGGCTCACCCACTGGAAGCTACCCAATATCCCCAGCCAGCAGCATTTCTACCGTGACTGGGTGCAGCCCCAGCTAGCCGCTAGCCGCCAAAAGCGTGTGGTGGTGGTGATTAGTGATGCTTTCCGCTATGAGGCGGCGGAAGAGCTGCGTGAGCGCATTAATGCTAAGCGCTACAGTGAAGCGACGTTAAAAAGCCAGTTAGGTGTGGTGCCTAGCTACACCACGCTGGGGATGGCCTCGCTGTTACCGCACCGAGAGCTCAGCTATCAGCCGGGCAGCGATACGGTGCTGGTGAATGGCCAATCCACCCAAGGCACGGCGAACCGCAGCAAGTTACTTAAAGCCGCGCTAGGCGGGGAGGCGTTAGCCGTCACCGCCGATGAGGTAAAGGGTTGGAGCCGTGAAGAGGGGCGCGAAAAGATCAAAGGCGTGCAGTTGATGTACGTGTACCACAACGTGGTAGATGCCCGTGGGGATGCCGCTAACACCGAAAGCGAGACGTTCGCAGCGGTGGAGGATGCCATTGATGAACTGGATCAGCTGACCCGTAAAATTCTCATGCACTTGAACACCAGCACCGTGTTGGTCACCGCCGACCATGGTTTCCTGTTCCAGCGCAGCGCGTTGGATGCTACCGACCGCACGGCGCTGTCAGAAAAGCCAACGTCGGCCTTCAAAAGCAAAAAGCGCTATGTGCTGGGCGAGTCGCTGCCCGACAACCCCAGCGTGTGGCACGGCCATACCCGCGATACGGCAGGCACCGCCTGCGACACCCAGTTCTGGATACCCAAAGGCGCACACCGTTTTCACTTTGTCGGCGGGGCGCGCTTTGTACACGGGGGCATTATGCCCCAGGAAATTGTGGTGCCCGTGCTCACCGTTCAGCAGCTACGGGGCGAGAAGGTAGAAAAGCGCACTAGCCGCAAGGTGGAAGTGATCTCACCCAAGGCATCGCTGAAGATGGTCAATAACATTCAGCGCTTCGACCTGCTGCAAACCGAAGCGGTGAGCGAGCGCCTCCGCCCGGTCACGCTGTCGGTGTCGATTTACGCGGGCAGCGAGGTGGTCTCCAGTGAAGAGATCGTGACCTTCGATAGCGCAAGCGACAATATGAACGAGCGCATGAAGTCGGTGCGCCTCTCGCTATCAGGCACGTCATTCGACCGCAAGAATGACTACTTCCTAGTGCTGCGCGATAAAGACCTGGGCACCGAGCGGGAGCGCTACCGGGTGGTGATTGATCTCGCGTTTACGGATGATTTTTTCTAGGCCCGTCATCAGCTGGGAAGCTTTTATGTTTGTGCATTGTGCTTTTTTCGTCGTTTAGGAGTGACCGCCCACATGGATTTTGACTCATCTTCCGCCACGCACGTGACCGGCGCCCTCCAAGATGCCGATCTGGATACGATGCTCAACACGCACTTTGCGGGCCGCGTGGTACGTAAGGATCTCACCCAGCGCGTGAAAGAGGGCGCAAACGTGCCTGTTTACGTACTGGAGTACCTGTTAGGTATGTACTGCGCCTCTGACGATACCGAGGTGATTGCCAAGGGGTTGGAAAACGTCAAAGCGATTCTGACCGATAACTACGTTCGGCCGGATGAAGCGGAGAAAGTAAAATCCATTGTGCGTGAGCGCGGCAGCTTCAAGGTGATTGATCGTGTCACGGTGCGTCTGAATGAGAAGAAAGATCGCTATGAAGCGGCGTTCAGTAACCTGGGCATCAAGGATGCCGAAATCTCTGCAGGTATTGTTAAAGAGCACGAGAAGCTGCTGGTAGGCGGTATTTGGGTGATCGCCACGCTCAGCTACTTTCACGAAGAGGGGCAAACAAGCTCGCCGTTTGGCGTTAGCCTGCTCAAGCCTATTCAGATGCCCCACATGAATATGGACGAGCTGTTTGAAGGGCGGCGTGGGTTTACCAATGTTCAATGGCGTGAAGTGCTGATTCGCTCGATTGGTATGGAACCTGCCGAGCTGGATGAGAACGTGCAATGGCACCTGCTGGCCAGGATGATTCCATTTGTCGAGAACAACTATAACGTCTGCGAGCTAGGGCCACGGGGCACCGGCAAAAGCCATATCTACAAAGAGTGCTCACCCAACAGCATTTTGGTCTCCGGCGGGCAAACCACGGTGGCTAACCTGTTCTACAACATGAGCTCGCGGCGCATTGGCCTGGTGGGTATGTGGGATTTGGTGGCGTTCGATGAAGTGGCCGGTATCTCGTTCAAGGATAAGGACGGGGTGCAGATCATGAAGGATTACATGGCCTCTGGCTCCTTTGCCCGTGGGCGCGAACAGATGGAAGCCTCAGCCTCGATGGTGTTCGTCGGCAACATCAATCAAAGCGTGGAGTCGCTGGTGAAAACCAGTCACCTATTGACGCCATTCCCCGATGCCATGATTGATGCTGCCTTCTTTGACCGCTTCCATGCCTATATTCCCGGCTGGGAAATCCCCAAGATGCGGCCCTCATTCTTCACTCAGCGCTATGGGTTTATCGTCGATTACCTAGCCGAATTTTTCCGTGAGATGCGCAAGCGCAGCTTCGCTGATGCGATTGATCGCTACTTCTCTCTGGGCGACAACCTCAACCAGCGTGACGTGATCGCGGTACGTAAAACGGTATCGGGCTTGCTGAAGCTGATGTTTCCCCATGGGGAATACATGAAAGACGATGTACGGGACTGCCTGGAATACGCCATGCAGGTACGCCGCCGCGTCAAGGAGCAGCTGAAAAAGATTGGCGGCATGGAGTTCTACGATGTCCATTTCAGCTACATCGACAAAGAGACCTTGGAAGAGCACTTTGTGTCGGTGAAAGAGCAGGGCGGTGGCGGCCTAATTCCAGAAGGCCAGGGCAAGCCAGGGGTGGTGCATACCATTGGCCTCAGCGATAAAGGCATGCCGGGGGTTTATCGCATCGAAATGCAGGTAACCGCAGGCAGCGGCAAGCTGGCGATGTCAGGGCTTTGGAACTCAACGGCCGCCAAAGAGCAGGTCAAAATGGCGTTCGATTACTTCAAGGCCAACGCCAGCCGTATCAGTGGAGCCCGCAAGGTGTTGGAGCATGATTTCCACCTTCATGTGGTCGATCTGCAAAATAGCGGCGTGCTGCGTGATCTCTCGCTAGCAAGCTTAGTCGCTTTTTCCTCTGGCCTGGTAGGTAAACCTACTCAGAGCCAAATGGTCGTGCTGGGCGACATGAGTCTAGGGGGCAGCTTGAAACCCGTCGAAAGTCTAGCGGAATGCCTGCAGGTTGCCTTTGATGCCGGTGGCAAGCGCGTCACTCTGCCCATGAGCAGCGCCATGGATATTCCTACCATCCCCGGAGAGCTGTTCACCAAGTTCCAAACCAGCTTCTATGCCGAACCGATTGATGCAGTGGTCAAAGCGCTTGGGGTGGATTAAGGTTAATGAGTCTACCGTGATACTGCATTCATGGTTTCGCACGCACTGCAGAAGGCACTTAGATGCAAAAATCTAATGAGTCCAGTGATATAAAAGCAGACGGTGGCCCTCTGCAGCGGCTTAAGGGCTCGGTCGGCAAATATGAGCTGCCGTTTGAGCCTGTAGGCGCTGACGACTGGGAAGCCATGCAGGTGGAAGAGCCTGTTCCAGCCACCCAATCAGGTGATGAGCATCCGCCGAGATAGGCACGCATTGCACATGCCATGTTAGTGAGTACATGGTCGGTAGGGGAGGAGCATAGCAATGAAAGTGACTGAAAAAGTAGAAGTCGAGGCCGTCACTGATGTGGTGTGCGATGTCTGCCTAACCACAACACGTGTAGTAGAGGAAAATCTTGAGTACGCCACCCTCAAGGCACATTGGGGCTATGGCTCTCAACACGACGGCGAGCGCTATGAAGTTCACCTTTGCGAAAGCTGTTTTTTCAGCACGTTGGCTTACTTCAAACAAGAACGCCGCGTACAAAATTTGTTCAGCGAAGATAGTGACAGAGATCAAGCCTTCAATACAGATGACCGCCTGGGGCTCGTGGCGACGGATGATTATTTTGGTGATAGAGACGCCTAAGCGTGCTATGCAGTTTCGCCACGCTTTTGGACTGGTATAGAGAGCTGCTTAAGGCAGATTTCGACCCAAAGCGGAAGTTGCGGCCAATTAGGCATGTTGGTTCGACAGTGTTATGCAGCCGGTACGATATTGATGCTTTGCTGCCGAGCTGTATTTAGTTTCACGTGATTTCAAGGGTATAGATCGTGAATGAAATGCGGTATAACCCAAATGAACGTGCCAGCGGGTCAACTCAATAAATGAGTTGGCAGTCTTATACCTGTTAAGCATACGACACTATGAATCTTGAGAGGGCGTTGAAAAGTCAGCTGGCATTGTTCACACCTTGCACAGTCATTGCATTTCGTTCAACAAGCTGCACCAGATCACAGTGCGGCTATTTATCGACGTGGGCGGCGGTTAATTTGCGTTAGCCGATGATCTTCTCAAACTTGGCTATCAGAATTTTAGTGTTCTAGGTATTTCAAACGAAGCAATCCAAGCAACCAAGCAACGTTTCGAGACAGTCTCAAACACTGTGGAATAATTGTTCGTGGATATTACCACTCATACAACTCTGCCCAAACAGCGCTACGTTGTTTGGCATGATTGCGCAGTATTCCACTTTCTAGTTGTGCCAGGAACAGCTGTTTTAGCACGTAAACATAAACCTTGAGCAGGGTAAGTACATTACTCAGCGGACTGAAAGACACTGGGGGGAGGTGTAGCGTGCAGAAATAAGCTCTGCTCTCTTAATAAAGGAGAGCAGAGCGGTGATTTGGCATGTACATTTTGGTCCTGCCGCTAAGGGTCGGACTTGCTTGGCCTGACGAGCATTCGCTTGGATAAGCGGGAGCGCTCTTAACGTTCTACTCTGTCCAGCACTTCATGCATGCGGTCATGCGGGCTTGCCGGCGAAACGCTTTCTAATTGGGAAAAATCTCCACGTAAGGCTTTAAGCGCATAGCGTTCTTGGTCAATTTCTTTTGAAGTGCGTACGTCACGTTTACGGAAGATAACAATGGGTGGACACCATCCTTGCAATGCGTGTTGCAGCAGAAAGCCGGTTACCGCCGCAGGCAACAGGAACCATCGCTTATCGACTAACGCCCCAAGGGCCACTCCAGCCAAGCTCAGGGTAGCCGCGTTCGCTTCCAGAGTGCGTTCAATATCCCACTCATGGTCGAGCTCATGCAGACGGTGCTCAATTTCATGAGGATATTGGGCGAAGTACGCAATGTTGTCTTCGGTGCGCCGCCGGATATGCTGGTTGATGCTTTCGGCAGTATTCTGCTCAACGCGTGAAGTCGTTGAAGGCAGCATGTGACCTCCTTATCCTTAAGTTAATATGTCCAAAGATATCTTTAACCAAGAGCTAGCAATCTTAACGCTAATCTAGATCTACACTTTTAGTTCTATAATTCACTCTTAGCAAGCGGTGGTTTAAGCTCAAGCGCTGGTCAGCGGCTGCCTGAGAACCGCTTTGCTAACCACCACCCGCCAATCATTGCCACAAGCATCGCGACGAGAGGCGTGCTCAGTCCGACGACCGAGGCGATGGCAGGACCTGGACAGTAGCCCGAAAGCCCCCAACCAATGCCAAAGAGCGCCGCCCCACCGAGCAAACGGCTATCGAGTTCACGCTTGGTTGGTAGTTGAAATTTATCACCAAAAAAAGGGCTGCTCCGACGCAACACCAACCGGTAGCCGATGAAGGTAGTGATGACGGCCCCGCCCAGTACAAAGGCCAAGGTAGGATCCCATTCGTCGGCGATATCCAGAAAGCTGAGAACACGCGCCGGATCGGTCATGCCTGAAATGGCGAGGCCGAGTCCGAACAAGAGCCCTGCGGCGTAAGCCATTAAGGTTCTCATGCCCCACCTCCTATCACATGTCGGGTGATATAGACGGTTGCCATGGCACTCAGCAAAAACGTGACGGTAGCCGCCATCGAACGCGGCGATAGACGTGACAGGCCACATACCCCATGACCACTGGTACAGCCGCTGCCGAGCCCTGTCCCGACACCCACCAACAGCCCCGCAATCAACATCAGCATCACGCCACCGGCGGGATCACCAATAACCTCATTGGGCTGTCCCACCACGTTTCCCAGACCACCTCCCGCCAGAACGAGCACAACAGGCCCGGTGACCAGGCCAACCAAGAACGCGGCCCGCCAAGCGCTGTGGCCCTTTGGAGGCGTCGTCACCAGCGTGCCGGCGATGCCGCTGATACCGGTGATACGTCCTAGCGTGGCCATCAACCAGGTAGCGGAAATGCCGATGAGTATACCGCCGGCCAATCCTTGCAGATTTGAAGTCCAATCCACTTCGTTTACTCCTTAGTTTGGTGAACCTGTTGGGTGTTGGTTGCCTGAGCCAACGACGTTTTCTCTTGATGCAGGCTGCGCCAAGCATCGTAGGTACTGAGGAAGACCTCGCCGCCGAGCGCTTTCATGAAATCGGAGCCACGAAGCTTGTCCATAACCGGCCCCTTGACCTCGGCCAGATGCAGCGCCATGTCGGCATCCTTCAACCGAGCGTTGATCTCCTCTAGGCTCTCCAAGGCCGAGGCGTCGATGGTATTAACTGCCTGACACGCCAGCACGATATGCTGCAATTCGAAGTCACGGGAAATCAAGGCCATCACGGTATCCTCAAGGTAACGGGCATTGGCGAAATAAAGGCTTTCGTCGATGCGGAGTATGACCAGACGCTTATCGGTCTCAACGTCGTGACGCAGGACATTTCGGAAATGCTCGCTGCCCGGCACTCGGCCGACCACGGCGCTATGGGGACGGCTGGTACGGTAGAGATGCAAGGCGAGCGATAGCCCTACGCCGGCCAGGATGCCGCTTTCCACCCCATGGCCCAGGGTGGCGATGATGGTTACCAACATGGCTACGCCATCACTGCGGGAGTAGACCCAGTTTTTTTGCACCGCGCCCAAATCCACCAATGACAGGACGGCGACGATAATGGTTGCGGCGAGCGTGACGATGGGGAGATAGGCGATCAACGGTGTCAGCAGCAACGCGGCCAGTGTGATGCCTATGGCCGTGAACGCACCTGCCGCCGGAGTCTGAGCGCCGGCATCGAAATTGACCACCGAACGGGCAAAGCCACCCGTCACCGGCATGCCGCCAGAGAAGGAAGCCGCGATATTCGAAGTGCCAAGACCGATCAGTTCCTGGTTTGGCTCGATGCGTTGCCGACGCTTGGCGGCCAAGGACTGACCTACCGATACTGACTCTACGAAACCGACCACGCTTATCAGCAAGGCAGCTACTAACAGTTCACGCCATAGCCCAAGGTCCAAACCTGGTAAGGTAAGCGGAGGTAGGCCGGCCGGTACTTCTCCCACGACGGCTACGCCGTGCTGGTCGAGCTGCCAGGCCCAGCTCGCTAGGGTGGTCAGCGCCACGGCAAGAATCGGTGCTGCCTTGGACAGCATATCCGCTGAGCGTGACGGCAGGCCTAGCGACAGGAGCCCTGGCTTCAACCAACGCCGGGCAGCATAAAGAAAGACCAGCACACCTAAACCGATGGCAAGAGTAATCCCATGGAGGCTGCCCACGTTTACCCACAGGTCGCCCAGTAATTCGATCATGTTGTGACCCGAGGCTTCCACCCCCAGCAGGTGTCGGGCCTGACCGATCGCGATGAGCAGCCCCGAGGCGGTGATGAATCCGGAGATCACGGGATGACTGAGGAAATTGGCCAAGAAGCCCAGTCGCGCCACCCCCATGAGGATGAGAAGCAAACCAGACATCAGTGCCAGTACCAGTGCAGCGCCCAAGTATTCCGGCGACCCTTGCGGGGCGACGCGACCGATGGCCACCGCTGTCATCAGCGAGACCACTGCCACTGGCCCTACCGCAAGGGTGCGGCTGGTCCCGAAAATCGCATAAACGAACAGCGGAGCGATGCTTGCATAAAGCCCCACCTCGGGGGGAAGGCCCGCCAGCATGGCGTATGCCAGCGACTGCGGGATCAGCATGACGGTCACGATTACCGCTGCCAACAGGTCGCTGGCCAACGTATCGCGTCCATAGCCGGGCAGCCACTGGAGTATAGGTAGATAATGCTTCAGGCTGGCCATAGCACGCTCACGACCCAGAATCACCCTTTGCCTGATGGGCTTGTTGTTCAAGCCTGTCGCGCAAGGGCTCCAAGTCATAGCCAGCCGCATTGGCTGATTCGATCAGCTCGGATACCGGACGCTGCGGGGCGAGTGATAATGCCCACAAATGGGCCACGCGTTTTCCCGTTCGGCAGAAGCCGAGCACGGGGGCCTTTGCAGAATGCAGCACATCTGAATAGGCATCGATGTCCGCCTTTGCGTATTCCCCAGGCTTTACGGGAACTTCATGCCAGGCCATGCCCAGTGATTTGGCCTTAGCCTTGAGGGCATCGGGATCCGGCTGGTCATCACTTTCCCCGCGCGGGCGATTGGAGATAATGGTGCGGAACCCTTGTTCGGCAAGCTGTTCAAGTTCGTCGAGGCGAGGTTGTGCTGCCACGTAAAGGCGATCATCGAGTGGTTTGATATCCATAGGTTACCTCCTTGGTCGCTTTAGGAACGCGCCTCATCATCCCAGGCGGCCCCCGGTAGAGCATCGAGGGGAATCTTCAGGTAACGACGACCATTATCCTCTGGCTCTGGCAGGTCGCCGCCCCGGATATTGACTTGCAAAGCGTGCAGGATCAGTTTCGGCATGGGCAGCTTGGCGTCACGTTCGTTACGCAAAGCGATGAAGCTTTCCGCTGTCGGGCTGTCTTGGAGATGAATATTGGTTTCGCGCTGGACACTCACCGTGCTTTCCCACTCTGGCTCGCGATCGCCGGGCATGTAGTCGTGACCGGTAAAGAGCCGAGTGTCGTCCGGCAGTGCCAGGATGGCCTGAATGGAATCCCACAGTTTGTGAGCATTGCCCCCAGGGAAATCGGCACGGGCCGTACCACCATCCGGCTGAAACAGCGTGTCGTGCACGAACGCCGCATCGCCGATGACGTAGGTGATCGACGCCTTGGTATGGCCGGGCGAGAACATAATCCGGCCTTCTATCTCGCCCACGTGGAAAGTATCGCCCTCTACAAAAAGGTGGTCCCACTGTCGGCCGTCATCCGGAAAGTCGGGCCAGTTGTATATATCCTTCCATAGCGCTTGCACTTGCGTAACGTAAGCTCCTATAGCCGTTGGTGCCCCTGTCTTTTCCTTAAGATACTGTGCTGCCGAAAAATGGTCGGCGTGTGGATGCGTATCGAGTATCCAGTCAACGATGAGCCCCTCCCGTGCGACGTAATCTAGTAACTCATCAGCATGGTGGGTTGCAGTGGTCCCTGACTTCTCATCAAAGTCCAGGACAGGGTCAAGGATGGCACAGCGCCGTGTCGCAGGGTCACTGATAATATATTGAACGCTTGAGGTTCTTTGATCGTAAAAGCCGGCCACGTCCGGCCTGCCTGGTGAGTGTCGGAAATTACGCATATTCTTCCTCATTCTCCATTTTAGTTACAAGCCTAGACCATATTGGAATAACAAGAAAACAATGAAACATGTTTATACAAACATCAAGTAAAAGTGACATCTCCCCCTCTGATTGGGTTGAGCTAGCCAGATTCCAAGCGACTCAACGAACTCGAAGTCGCGAAGACAAGATTAAAGAAGCTTTTCACTGAGTCGCTACTGGAGATGATTGCCGCTAGCCACCGGGCTATTTAACTTCTGCCCAGCTTATAAATTAATAGGCATTAATACATGTAAAATTTAATAGTGCCTATTAGGGCGTGTCCTCATTTTGAAAGAAAGGCTGTCCCTCATTGATTTTCTGTGGGGTTATGCGACTCTTCTTAACAGAAGGGGAGTACAGCCATGACACGATATGTTTTGACCGATGACATTTGGGAACAGCTTCAAGTCACCATGAAAGCAAAGGGTTGCCACCGCTGGCCCAATGATCGAAATGTGATGGAAGCAATACTCTGGAAACTCCGAACCGGCGCTCCCTAGCGCGATGTTCCAAGTGAGTTTTGCCCCTGGAAAACGGCCTATAATCGCTTCAACCGCTGGGCCACCAAAGGACTGTGGGAGCAATTTTTTTTGAGCTACGAGGCGAAATTGATGCGGAGTGGGTATTCGCCGACGGAAGTTACCTCCGCGCTCACCAGCATGCGAGTGGAGCTCGGCATGGAGAAGAGCGGGCCATTGGAAAATCACGAGGAGGAGCTACCACCAAACTTCATATGCTCGCCGATGCGCATGGAAATCCGGTCGATTTTGAAGTCACTGGGGGTAACGTCCACGACGCCACGGTTGCAGAGCACCTCATAAAGAAGGTCGATCAAGCCGACCACTTCATTGCTGACAAGGGCTATGATTCAGAGGGCATCCGTGACCATGCCAGGGCAGGGGGCATCAACCCGATCATCCCCAAAAGATCAAACAACAAGACGCCAAATCCGGAGTTTGACGCCTTTCTCTACAGGCATCGCCATTTGGTAGAAAACCTCTTTGCTCGGCTGAAACACTTTCGCAGCATTGCCACTCGCTTTGAGAAACTGGCACGAAATTTCAAATCCATGGTTTACCTGGCGTGCACCTTCATTTGGTTGAAAATGAAATGAGGACACGCCCTAAGCAAACAAAACCATAGAAAAAGCGCTTGCCATGTTTATTGGGGCAAGCGCTTTTTTACATATGCGCGCTAAAAAATTCCCATGTAACAAGCTAATTACTTAATGCTAGATGAAATTCCATATACAGAACAGCTACTTAGTCATTTAACATTAAGAGAGCATTAAGCGATATATCATAACACATTGACACGTATCAACTTTCTACCTTGAGCAAAGGCGTAATCTAAGGGTATTCCGACATTCGCCCTGCGAATGCCGTTTAATTCGCCAAGGAGGCGCTATGGACGCAATACGTCGCTCGCTCTTGGGTCAAATGGCACGCTTAAGTGCAGGCGCTGCGCTGATGCCGTTTTCAAGCCTTGCCCAAGCTGGCATTAATCAGCAACCTGCCCGCCGCGAAGGCGACCCAACTAAACGCTACGGTATGCTTATCGACTTACGCCAGTGCATCGGCTGCCAAGCCTGTACGGTGTCGTGTCATATCGAAAACGCTGCACCGCTGGGACAGTTTCGCACCACGGTCTCCCAGTATGAAGTACAGCATCAGGAAAGCGGCGAATTAGCCACCTTTATGCTGCCCCGGCTGTGTAACCACTGTGAAAACCCACCCTGCGTCCCGGTCTGCCCTGTAGAAGCCACTTACCAGCAGCAGGATGGCATTGTGGTGGTCGATAGCGACCGCTGCGTAGGGTGTGCCTATTGCGTCAATGCTTGCCCCTACGATGCTCGCTTTATTAACCAACGCACTCAAACCGCCGACAAGTGCACCTTCTGTGCCCATCGTCTAGAAGCCGGACTATTGCCCGCTTGCGTTGAGAGCTGCGTAGGCGGTGCCCGCGTGATTGGAGATATGCGCGATCCTCAAAGCCAAATCAGCCGCATGATTCATGAACATCGCGATGCATTGATGGTGCTACAACCAGAAAAAAACACCCTTCCTCAGGTGTTCTACCTAGGCATGGATGAGCGCTTCACCACGCGTCCTAAGGCCGAGCCCGTTGCGCTCGAAGTACTCGACCCCCACGGTCAGGAGATGGGCTATGAATTCCACCATTGAGCTACTGGCACCGCGCTATGACATCGCCTGGTACCCGTGGGCGGTTCAGTACTTTTTTATGATTGCGGTTTCCTACGCCAGCCTATGGCTAGCCGCCCCAGCACTGGTATTCGGTAAAAAAACCTGGCTGCCTACCGCACGTCTGGCGCTAATCGCTTGCGTTAGCACTACGCTAGTGGCGCCCGTTGCGTTACTCGCGGATTTGCACCAGCCACTGCGGTTCTGGCACTTCTACGCTTACGCCAATAGCCACTCGTGGATGTCGATTGGCAGCGTTGTTCTGCCGCTTTATTTGGTTAGCGTGCTTGGCCTTGCTTGGTTGGCATGGCGGCCCGCGCTGCAGGCACAGTGCGGCACTCCAGGACTCGGTGGCATGCTAGCCACCTGGCTTTCACTGGGCAGAGGCACAACGCCACGAGCAATGGTCGCGGTGGTAGGTCTGGCTGCGCTGGGACTTTCCAGCGGCATTATGCTTTACACCGGTGCGGAACTAGCAATCGTAAAGGCCCGTCCGCTTTGGAACACCGTGTGGCTACCGCCCATGCTGGCGACCACCGGATTTATCGCCGCCTCCGGTCTGGTGTTAGTGCTGAACAGGGTTAGTGGGCTTTGTTCGCAAACCGCTATACGACAGATGCTGTATGTGCTGCTAGTGGCCTGTGCGCTAGCAGGATTGATCGCGCTTAGCTGGTTTTTAGATGGCGTAAATGCCCACGTAGGCTCAGTCGCCACCGCGCTGGAATCCGTGCGCCATAGCGCCTCGTGGCGCAACACTGCCCTCTGGGGAGGCATTACCGGCATCGCGCTGTTTGCCGCCGTGTTGTTTTTATTGACTCGCCCTACCCTGCGCCAGCCCGGGCCGAGCGGCGCTCCAACCTCTAGCCAGCCAGCACTGTTTGCCTGGGCATGGTTGCTAGGCCTCGTCGCCATACACATGGGCTGGATGTTTCGCTGGGTGGTACTGATGGATGTTCAGCATGTGGCGCGCAATAGTGCCGGATTTCACCACTATGGTATTCCCGCCGGCTCTTCCGGCATTTTAGGCATTGTTGGCACCTTCGGTCTCTGGCTCGCCGTTATTCTCCTGATTGAACTGTTTATTCCCTGGCGACAGGCCCAACAAGGCGGCCTTATAGCAATGCCAACCCACGCTGCCCAAGATGCTTCTACTCATCCTCTCACCGCTAAAAAAGGAGCGTCTAGTCATGTCTAAGTCTGCTCAAGACCCGTCACGCCGCCGTTTTCTAAAAGGCGCTGCCGCCGCTGGTGGTGCAGCCACCTTTGCCGTGGGCTATGCCGACCCACTGGCAAAAATGGCCAAGGGCATTACCGGTAGCGCGGGTGAAAAACCCAGGCACAATATTCATGGCAACTCGCTGACCCCAGAATACCGCGTCGATTTAGACACTGGCGAACTCACCTTAACCCCCGGCCAGCGAGTCGCCTTCACTATTTGTTACGGCTGTACTACCCGATGCGGCGTGAGAGTGAGGGTCGATGACACCCTTGGCGAAGTACTGCGGGTATCAGGCAATCCCTACCACCCGCTGTCCGCCGACGACCATTTACCTATGCGTACACCGGTGGCGGATGCACTGCGTAGTGTTAGCGCCTATGGTGAACAGGGTCAGATAAACCGCTCCACCGCCTGCGCCCGTGGCAACGCCATGATGAGCCAAATTACCAACCCTTTCCGAGTCGACAACTGCCTGAAACGAGTAGGTGAACGTGGTAGCCGTCAATGGCAGAAAATCTCCTTTGAGCAGCTAATTGAAGAAATCTGCGAAGGCGGCGACCTGTTTAACGAAGGCCACGTTGATGGACTGCGCGATATTCGCGATCACGACACCCTGATTGACCCTGACAACCCTGAATATGGCCCCAAGGCCAACCAATTAATGGTGATGGAAGCCACTGACTACGGGCGTTCAGACCTACTCAAGCGCTTTACCCTCAATGCCTTTGCTACCCGCAATTATGGTCACCATGGCGCTTACTGTGGTTTGGCTTTCCGCATGGGATCTGGCGCGGTGATGAACAATATTGTCACCAACGCCCACGTTAAGCCAGATATCCAAAACGCACGCTTCATCATGTATATCGGCTGTGCGCCCAGCCAAGCGGGCAACCCGTTTAAACGCCAAGGCCGCTTGATTGCCCAAGCCCGTGCAGCCGGTACGTTGGAGTACGTGGTGGTCGACCCAGCGCTCAATGCCGCCACCTCCCACGCAGCCGACAACAACCGCTGGGTGCCTATTCGTCCTGGGACAGACAGCGCTTTTGCCATGGCAATCATCCAGTGGCTACTCGACAACCAAGGCTATGCTAGTGACTTCCTAGCTCTGCCCGGCCAAGCCGCCGCCAATGCAGCGGGCGAAACCACCCACTCCAACGCCACTCATTTGGTGATTGACACCTATGAACACCCCCGCAGAGGTTATTTTCTTCGCGCCAGCGACCTGGGCCTAGCGGAAGCGGATAACGATGCTGACTCGCCGATGGTAGTCGCCAATGGCGAACTCGCGCTAAGCGAAGAGGTGATGACCGCCGAGCTCTTTGCCGAACGTCCGGTTGAGCTTGCCGATGGCACCACCGTGACCGTCAAAAGCAGCCTGACGTTGCTAAGCGAATCTGCCCACGAGTACGACCTAGACACCTATGCCGAGCATTGTGGCATTCCCAAGGCGACGATTATTGAATTGGCCAGCCGCTATGCCAGCCATGGCAGAAAAGCCGCTGTTAACTGTCACGGCGGCATGATGTCGGGTAACGGTTTCTACGCCGATTATTGAATTGGCCAGCCGCTATGCCAGCCATGGCAGAAAAGCCGCTGTTAACTGTCACGGCGGCATGATGTCGGGTAACGGTTTCTACGCCGCGTTCAGCGTGCAAATGCTGAACTTACTGGCGGGCAACTACAACATGAAGGGTGGCAGCGCCGTGGGCGGCGGCACTTACAGCGGTACCGGCGAGGGCCCACGCTACGACTTAGCCAACTTTCCTGGTAAGCGCGCACCTCAGGGGGTGTTTCTATCCCGCTCGCGCTTCCCCTACGAAAAGTCTTCCGAGTATCAGCGCAAAGTCGCCGCAGGCGAAAATCCTTACCCGGCTAGAGCGCCGTGGCGCTCGTTGGCACCGCCGACACTCACAGAGCACCTACCCTCTGCACTAGATAGCTATCCTTACCCCATCAAAGCGGTGATTGGCTGTATGGCCAACCCGATTTATGGTCAGGCCGGTCTGAAAAGCGTCATTGTCGACAAGCTGAAGGACCCTAAGCGTCTAGGGCTCTTTGTCGCCGTGGATGGCTTTATCAATGAAACCAACCGCTACGCCGACTACATCGTGCCTGATTCCGTGATGTACGAGGTGTGGGGGTTTACTGGCGCGTGGAAAGGCACCCTCGGCAAACTAACCACCGCCTGCTGGCCCGTAGTTGAGCCACGCCAGCAAAAAACCGCCGAGGGAGAACCGGTGTCAATGGACAGCTTCTTTATTGCCGTGGCCAAGCGCCTGGGTCTGCCCGGCTTTGGCGACAACGCAATTCCCGATGCCCAAGGAAATCTGCACCCGCTCAATCGCGCTGAGGATTACTACCTGCGAGCCGCGGCCAATATCGCTTTTCAAGAAGAGCCACTGCCAGAAGCAGATGACGCTGATATTGCTCATGGAGGCATTGCCCCACTGCTGCCTAAAATCGCAAGAACGCTAAAATCTGATGAACGCGCTAGAGTTGCCTATCTCTATGCCCGGGGTGGACGCTTTGAAGATGCCAGCGAGCACTTCATCGGTGAAAAATTGAAATACCAGTGGAAGCAAACGCTGTGTGTTTACAACGAATCGGTAGGCACCAGTATTGATACCACTAATGGCCTGCCCAATAGCGGCGTCCCCTGCCATAAGCTGCCTCAGATGGCGAACAAGCAACCTATGCGCGAGATATTTTCTGAGCAGGAGTGGCCGCTGCTAGCCTTCTCGTTCAAATCCAATCTGATGAACTCTTACGCCATTGGGAGTGAGCGGCTACGTATGATCAAGCCTTATAACCCGATACAAATGCACCGCCAAGACGCCGAGCGCTTTGGTATCCAGCACGGTGATACCATTCGCATAGAAAGCCCTGGCGGAAGCGTTGTGGGATTGGCACTAGTCAGTGAAAGCGTAATACCTGGCGCCCTGGGCATTGAGCACGGCTATGGCCACAAGGATTTAGGTGCCACGCCACATGTCATCGACGGGGTATCCCAGCCGGATATGCCCTGGATGCGTGCAGGTATCAATATTAATGACCTAGGCTTTCAAGACCCCACACGGAAAGTAGATGGCACTTGGCTAGAGCCAATCAGTGGGGCCAGCGTGCGCCAAGGCTTACCAGTAAAAGTTAGACGAGTCTAACCAATGCAGAGCAATAGAATATATACAGCTAGCTTTGCAAATTTGGAATGAAAAAAACAAGGACGCCCTCATGAGCTTCTAAGGGTGTCCGCTAAGGCTGTAGTGGTCAATTAAAACTGGCCAACGGTTTATAGTTAACTCAGTATTTTTTCTCTGCCTGGTTCGGACACTTATCAACTTGACTAGAAACGCAACATTTTAACTGTCACTTATCTGCTAATTGCTGGCGATATGGTCGTTATATTCATTCATGAGTGGGTGCTCGGAGGAATTGTTGGCCTATTAGGCCGTAGCCACAGGCATGATCTTGTGTCATCAGATGACGAGGTTCAAAGGTCCAAAAGTGGTGGAGCCTAAATGCCCTAGATAGGGAACCATCTTTAAGTACACGGCTCATCCAGCCCAGACTCCCATAAGCAGCCAGCACGAATAGTCAGCGAGCTGGTTACAGTGCTGGGCTGGTACTGTGACTTCTCTAGGACTTTGGAGCGTTCGGCTCGTCCAAGGTGTCGTTCAAAAATTGACTAGCCATAGCCTAGAGCTTGCCGATCCTTTCAAACATCCTAAATCAAACAATGAGAGTGTACCTTGTGAGGCCTCCGTGCTTAATGCATTTAGCAAAGTTGAAATTACACGCGATGATCTGTCTTAAAGCCTAATTTTAACTAACACTCTGCAAAGAGTTTCTCGCTGCTTACCACCATACTTTATTCCCTTTGAATGCCCCATTTATTCCTGAAGAACGCTGTAAATGATGCCTTGTATGGATGGCAGGGGAATCCCAGGATACAGTAAACCCTGCGACGGACGTGACGGCATCACTTATGAAAGCACTTGGCCACATTGAACCCATAACAACCGCTAAAATTTACTAAAAAGTGGGTTAAATTAGCGGCTCTATACGTCCACTACCTCTTTTAAGCGCTTTCTGCATCACTTCATAATCAATGTTTGAGCGCTTTTGTTCCGGCAGTTCGTCAGCTTTGTTAACGATATTCAGCAAGTCGCTTATGCTCGTTTCTTGTTCATTACGCGAAGTAAATGCCTGCAAGTACAGCAAGTGGTCGGCGTCCCAGCCAAGCTTGATCGGCTCATCGATAATATTGACCTGGGTACCGTTGGGTATTTGCTCAAATACGGCTTTAATATCGTCGGGGTGCATACGGATACAACCTCGACTGGCGCGCATGCCAATGCCATCTGGTTGGTTCGTGCCATGAATTAAATAACCAGGAATATCCAATAAGATGGCGTGCTGACCGAGGGGATTGTCGGGCCCTGGCGGAACAACGTCAGGCGGTGGGTCGCCGCGTTCAGCCGCTTCCTGACGAACGGATTCGGGAGGATACCAAGCGGGGTCCTCAAGGCGCATGGTGGTTTTGGTAATCCCCAATGGTGTATCGAATCCATCGCGGCCGATGCCAATGGGGTAGGTTTCGACGCGAGGTGTTTCTCCATCTTGCACCTCGGGATAGTAGTAAAGCCGCAGCTCCGCGATATTGATAACCACTCCTTTACGCTCTACATCCGGCAGTATGTGTTGCCCCGGAATCTGAACCTGCGTTCCTTTCCCAGGAACCCAAAGACTAGTGTCGGGATTGGCCCGTCGAATTTCCTCATATCCGACACCGTGTGCGTGAGCAATATCGAGCAAGGTATCCTCTTCGTTCTCTACTTGAACGGTATAGGCCTCACCCACGATATTGCCGGTTTCAGGCAATAGATAATGTCCTAGTGGCCGTGAGGTCTCGCCAAAAGCCGAAAATGAAACAAGCCACAATGCCACCATGAATACGCAGCGAAGCAGTCGACCACTGACTGCAGGTTTTACAAAGCAAGAGTTCATAAGAAACGTTACTCACTATACGACCAAAAGCTCATTAGGCATGATGAACATTAACTGTAAATGAAGCGTGGATGTGGATAATGGCGGCTTTTGGCATTACATAATGCTGTTTAGTTGTTGGTTTGGATGGTTTCGATCTATCGGCTGCAAAATGGGGCTGCCTCATATTAACTTCATCCCCTAATGGCATACTGCTGATAGAAACCATTTTCTATGACCTTGAGGAGTAAGTATGCGGGTATTACTGGTCGAGGATGATGCCCCGGTAGCGGCTGGCGTCGAAGCAGGATTGGCACTGAGCGGCTTTGTGGTTGATACCGTCACCACCTTGGATACTGCGAAAGGCGCGCTAGCCACCATTAACTACGATGCTGTTATTCTCGACCGTCGATTGCCCGATGGAGATGGTTTGACGTTATTGAAGCATTGGCGTCATGCGAGCGTGGCGACGCCAGTGCTGATGCTAACGGCTCGAGATGCGGTAGCGAGCCGCGTCGAGGGCCTTCAGGGAGGCGCAGACGACTATTTGATCAAGCCGTTTGATCTTGACGAGTTAACAGCCCGGCTCCAATCGTTATTACGCCGTACGGCAGGGCAAGTGGATCACGCCATTCGTCACGGCAGCCTGGCATTAGACCCCGTCACACGTAGCGTCACGTTGGATGGAGAACCCGTCGTCCTGTTGCGACGCGAGTTAATGCTGCTGGAAGCATTAATTCGAGCTCGCGGGCGAATTCTGAGCGCCGATCAATTGAAGGACTGCCTTTACGGTATTGATGATGAGATCGAAAGTAATGCGCTTAATGTGCACATCTACCAACTGCGTCGCAAGCTGGGACGCAACGTGATCGAAACCGTGAGAGGTTTGGGTTATCGACTTGGCAAATACAACAGTGATGCGACCTCATGAATCTGCGCTTACGTCTGGTTGCTACACTTGGAATTACTCTCGTGCTGCTATGGAGTATCACTGCCATATGGTCAATGCGTGACCTGTCGGCGCAGTTGGAAGAGTCTCTGGATCAGCGTCTGGCTCAATCGGCGCGAATGGTGGCTGGTTTGTTGGATCGCGTGCCAGCAACGTCTTGGAACGGTACAGAAGATGAAACGCCAACGATTCCTTCGCTGGATGGTATCGCTTGTCGAGTATCATCGCTTCGTGGTCAAGTGGTGGCGGGTACGCATCCGGAAATGAACGACGTGCTTGCCGTTGAGGCTGAGGGGTATCGGTATCGCGAGCACAACGGGCAGCGCTGGCGAGTTTACACGTTAGTTGATAACGACAAGCGTATTACGGTGGCTGATCGTCTGAAAGAGAGAGAAGCACTGCTGCTGCAGGTTCGCCGGGCCGCGCTTTACCCATTTCTACTGGCGCTGGTGGGCAGTCTTGTTGCGCTATGGTGGGGGGTAACACGAGGACTTGCGCCGCTTGCCAAGTTACAACAACGACTTATTCTGCGCGAACACAATGACCTTTCGGCACTACCTCTTCATGGATTGCCTGGTGAAATTCGCCCGCTGATCGATAGTTTCAATACGCTACTGGCACGAACGCGACGTATGCTTGAATTGGAGCAGCGCTTTACCGACGATGCTGCCCACGAACTTCGTACACCGTTAACTGCCGTTCGCACACATCTGCAAATCGCGAGGCGTGTTGACGGTCACCAGCAGTACGAAGCGATGCAGCAAGCTGAAGCTGGAGTAGATCGACTAACGAAAACGCTTGGTCAGCTTTTGCTATTGGCGCGAATGGAAAGTGAGGACATCACACGTGCCCGTCGTTCTGATCCTACTCCTCTTGGGGGGGCACTGGTGGCTGCGATGACAGAAACCGGTAGCCGTGATCATTGTCATTATCCCCAGGGCGTTAACCAAGTACATGTCGCCCTATCTGAGCCGCTTCTCGTGACGGTTCTACGCAACCTGCTCGAAAATGCGATGCGTCACGGCGCACTCGGTGCGCCGATAGAGATTTCCGTACAGGAATCAAAGGGAATGACAGTCATCGATATCACTAGTCAAGGTGAAACCATTGCTGCCGAACACCTCTCCCGACTGACGAAGCGCTTTCATCGGGGAGATCATCCTAAAGGTAGTGGCTTGGGTCTTTCGATCGTCGAGGCGATTGTCACCCGGGCAGGAGGCCGAGTGATGTTCGCATCTGGCAATGGTGTTGGGCTACGAGTGACGCTTCAATTGCCTTCGGGTTGAACCCGTTTAGATTAAGGTGAATCACTCCCCATAATGGCTCGAAGCTTATCGGGCGAGGGAGCACCCATCACACTGTGCACGTCACCGTTGTCATCCTGATAAAAGGTCGCTGGCGTTGCAAAGAGTTGGCCATCGCGCATTAGCTGGGTGTTTTCGCTAACCCACTGCTCGCTTTGGTCATCCCCTTGATTTTCGGGCATGGCATCGTTGCGGTAATGCTCAGCCAGCGCTTCGCCAGGATTATCCGCATCGAGTATCGCGGCTGCCTTTTCAGGGCTGTCTGCTTTGAGAATACCTACTATCAAATGACGAACCTGAACGTCGCCACTTTCAACCCAGGGTTGGGCGTCTTCCCACAGTTGGCGGCAGTAAGGACAGTTGGGGTCACTAAAGGTATATACGATACGGGGTGCCTCTTTATCGCCATCGCGCACCCAGTGTTGGCTATCCATTTCTTGCCATAACTCGGCGTTTCTTTGACCGTTGACGAGTTGCTCTAGCCGCTCAGCTGAAACGTCCTGGCCCTCGGCATTGATCAGTGTACCAACTAGCGCATGCTCGCCTCCCGAGGTAAGGTATGCCGCAATCGTCTGGCCACGAGCACTACCTGCATATCCAGTCAGCCCGTCCGGCGCATCGAATTCTCCATGAATCGTGAGACCTTGCTGTTCGAGCTCTTGAATAGGGGCGGGCCACTCAGCGGCAGTTGCAGGCAGACTTGTTGCCAGCGCAATGCTAGTCCCAAGCGTTAGTGTGAGGCGTAGTGGTGTCATACAGGCGTTGAAAGCGGCCATGTGTGTTGTCTCCAAAGTGAGGTGAGTTAGAGGTTGAAACGCGCTAGACTGCGATCGAGCGTGGCGCGAGACAGCTCTCCAAAGTGGGTGTCGATAAGCGTGCCATCGGCGTTGTAATAAAGCGTGGTGGGCATGGCCATGGCACCCACGTCATGGCCGAGCGCATTGTTCCGGTCGAGGTAGACATTATCGAGGGTGAGTGACTCTTGCTGTAAAAAGGCACTAACGGTGCTGAGGCTCTCGCCCTGATTGACGAACACGAACGTCACGTCGTCTCGCTCTTGTTGAGCCTGCTCAAATACAGGCATTTCGCGTCGACACGGCGGGCACCAACTGGCCCAAAGATTGACCACCATGGGGCGATCAGCTTCGCTTAGCATAGTGGGAAGAGTCACTTCGTCATGCTTAAGCGTGGTTAACGCCGTCGAAGGAATGCTAGCACCTTGAGATACCATCAGTGTCAGTGCCCCCGCCGTCAGCGACCAGGTCAGAGCCCCTGATATTACGGCTGTCCCGAGAGGGCCGCGCTCGTGAGGTTGGCGCCATAGCCGCCAAGCAAGGTAAACCAAGGCGACGACAAGGCCCGCTAGCGGCTCGAAGCCGCGATCGCGTATGTCAAACCACGACCAGAACGTATCGTAGCTTTCGCCATATTGAACGATGAAAACAAGTCGCGCCCCGATCACACCCAAGAGCATGGCATTGAAGATGCTATCGCCAACGTTGACCTTTCGACGGCGGCCTAGCCAGCCTCCGATGATCAGTGCGATAACTATCGAAAGCATCAGCAAAAGCTGCCCTACGCTCAGAGCTAACGGGCCGATAACGAGGCTGCGATCCAGGGGACTCATGAACCACCTCCAGTGGTACTGCTGCCGGTTTGTTTGGCCTGATCGAAGCGCTTCAGAAATGTGTCAGCGTCTAGTTCGCCGATAATGCGCGCACTGCGCCGCTCGTGCCCGTCAGAGCCGAACCACATTAGCGTTGGCGGCCCAACGATGCCGAAGTGCTCCATGATCTCCTTGTCAGATGCGTCGTAGTTAGTTACGTCGATGCTCAACCGTTGCACATTCTCCAGTTCGGCTTGAACAGTGGGGTCAGCGAAAACTTCCTGTTCGATCACCTTACAAGAGATGCACCAGTCGGCCGTAAATTCGACGAGCGTCATCTGGCCGCTAACCCCGGTTTGGTCAATACGGGCATCAAGCGTGGCTAGATCTTCAACCTCATCAAAGGTAAGCGGTTGCTCATTGTTTGACATCGAATCTGCTGTGTTTGAGCCTCCATTAGTTGATGTAAAAATCGCTAGCGGACGCCAAGGATCAGAGGCACCGCCGGCAGCGCCGATTAACATTAGCGCGCTCCATATGGCTATGCTTGCTGCACTGGCCGTCAAGACTTGAGACGTGATGCCACTAAGGCCTTCGTTCCGAGCAAGCGACATGAGGGCTATCGCAAAGCTAAGTGTTAGAGCGCCCCAAAGGCCGAGAACGATGGCATCAGGTATTACGCGAGCCACAAACCAAATCGCCATCCCCAGTAATACAAAGCCGAAAAGCGCTCTGATGCGAATCATCCAGGCACCCGGCTTAGGTAGAAGCTGGCTACCCACGGTGCCGATCAGGATGAGTGGTAGGCCCATTCCGAGTCCAAGCGATAACAGGGCTGCGCCGCCCAACCAGGGGTTGCCACTATCAGCAATGAACAGTAGCGCTCCCGCTAACGGCGCGGTCATGCAGGGACCCACCAGCAGTGCAGAGAGTACGCCCATGATGGCAACCCCTTTCAAGCGACCACCACGTTGACGCGACATGCCTGAATCAAGCCGCTGGCGAAGCGCTCTCGGCAGCTCTAATTCGAATAAGCCGAACATGGCCAAGGCGAGAACGATAAACAGTAGCGAGAACAGGCCGATAAACCAGACGTTCTGAAACAGCATCTGTAGATTGGCGCCTGCCATGGCAGCGGCCACGCCGAGTAACGCATAGGTGGCCGCCATGGGAAGGACGAAGGCAGTAGACATCACTAAGCCTGCCGCTCGGTGGCTCTCGCCCACCTCTCGTCGCCCCGCGATCAAGCTCGAAAGGATCGGTATCATCGGCAACACACAAGGCGTGAACGTCAGTAACAGCCCCATGCCGAAGAATGCCGCCAGCGTCCAGAACCAATTACCTCCGGCCAGTTGCGCCGCCAGTTGCTGGTCTTCTGCCATCGTAATTTCTGGGTCAGAAGTAGGGTTTTCTTCAAATGAGGATTCGTTCGTGGCATCCGATGGTTCATCGGTTTTGGATATGTCCTGGCCAGCAGACGCTAAGTCAAAGGTCTGTTCCTGAGGTGGATAGCAAAGGCCCGCATCGGCGCAGCCCTGCCAGCGAAGAGTAATTGTTTCAGCATTGCCAGGCTGGGTGATCATACTCAACGAATGACGATAAACCTCAGAGCGTCCAAAATACTCGTCCTCAATGGTTTCCCCGTCAGGGATATTCAGCGATAGCTCACGCCCATCGGCTTCAGCAGAAAAACGGTGGCGGTAAAGGTAGTAGTCGGGCTCGATTTGCCAATCAATCTCCAGAGATTCGCCATCATGGCTAAGTGTTGGCTTGAAGACTTGCTCTGGAGGAAGAACGCTCTCCTGCTGGCCAAAAAAAGATTGTGCAGTGGCTACTGTGGTAACGCTTAGCAACCCCAGTAATAGTACCCACTGCACCAGCCTAAAGCACATGGCCTCTTGTATCGGCCTGTTCATAGCTCGCATTTCCAGCACTCCTGATTCGATGCTGGATAGGATGGCTTATGGGGATTAACTGAAAATGAAGGTTTTCCTGCCTAGTGGCTTGGCTGGCGTACAGACGGCCCTACCTGATACTCGGGCAGTGACCGACGCACTGCTTTCAGCGGCCCGGAGCAGGGTCCCATGACGCCCTTCCCCGCCGTCAACGATGTTAGTTCAACACGAGAAGCGAGGTTACAGGATGGGTGCGAGTACAATTTTTGTGGTGCTGGCGGCGCTTTTCTGGGGGTTATCTGGCGGGATCGGCGGAATCCTTATAGCCGACGGTTGGGACGCGTTCGTGGTTTCCTTCTACCGGGTGCGATCGGACTACTGTGCGTCCTCATCTGGCTAATACTGCGTCCACACAGTAGTGGCCTGACAAAACGCCGGTTATGGTTCTGGTCAGTCATCGCCGGTGTCGGCGTAGGGGGTAACTTCTCGTTCTATTTCTTAAGCATTGCGCACGGTAGCGTTGCTGTTGCGGCTACATTGATGTACAGCGCCCCAGTCTTCGTATATCTCGTATCCTTCGCTCTAAGGCTCGAAAGTCCCACGCCGCTGAAGTGGGCCGCGATCGCAGTAGTGATTCTTGGTGTCGTATTGCTTACACTGATTTATGACGTCGGTGCGAGTGGCGTTACGGCGATGGGTGTAGGTGCTGGTCTGCTTGCCGGACTGTCCTACGCAATATTCATTTTCGGCTTCAAGTATGCGGCGCCACACGGTAGCCCGCAGGCTATTCTCTCTATCGCGCTTATGGTACTTGCCAGTATTCTTATCTGGCCGAGTGATGTTGGCCAGACGGTTGCTGTCCTGAGCACGCCGGATTGGCCGCTATTCGCAGTACTCGGTGTACTCGGCGCAGGTTTGTCTTTTGTTCTTTATATCATTGGTTTGAAACATACTGCCCCGGCCGTGGCCTCCGTTGTCGCAATGGTCGAACCGGTCACCGCGACGCTGTTCGGCGTCGTGGTGTTAAGCGAAACCCTGGTAGGGCCGCAAATTCTGGGTATGGGACTGATATTAGTCACAGTGACCGCGCTGAGCGTCTTTTCAAGCTCTGGACGGCCACCCTCCGGATAGAATCACTAGCTGGTTATCGTTCTGATCTAGGATCCAACGCTGTGATTACAGCTATCTGTAGGTATTGACGACTTGCGAAGGGTGAACAGAGAAAGGTAACGAGTTTTTTCTTGGCTTATTTGATATTTGCCTAACTAAATATTACAGAAGGCGCGGAGTAGCCAAACCGCTCAAACTACCCATTATATCAAAACTTACTAAATTTCCGCTATTGGCCGAAATCGGAATGCACGAACACCCCATGGTGCGCGTGCCACGCCCATCAGGAAAACCCGAAACCAAGTCGATCCCGCGCTTAGCTAATGAATACGATACTTTTGAGCGATGCCTTGCGCATCGAGACCAACGTGGCAGAGAGATCTGGGGAACACGCCGCTGGAAGGAGTTGTTGAGAGTAGAGGCACGCTCCGTCGCGCGTCATCGTGAACGGCCTGCTGGCCCGATAACGGGCGTTTACCATTACGAGCGTCCCACTGGGACAACACTCTGGGTAGCGGCTTGGTATGCGTTGATGCCCGGTGGTTCACGCAAAAAACGCAGCGCGCAGTTCAGTTTCGGTACGTCACGCACCCGCTATGCGACCTCAGAAGAAGCCATGCAGGCAGCGATTAAGCGGCGGCAAGAGGAAGAGGCGCGCTGGTACTGTGTCGTGGGTAAGCGCGATCAACGGCGCGTGAACCAATGACGTAAGGTTCCCGCTTCAAGGAGTGCCGATGGCTTTTCGTTTTCAACGTCGTATTTCGCTTGCGCCCGGCGTGCGCCTGAATATCAGCAAGCGTGGTGTGGGCCTTTCTGTCGGCCCGCGAGGTGCCAGTGTCAGCATGGGGCCACGAGGTATCCATGCGCATGCCGGACTTCCTGGAACAGGACTGGCCTATCGCACCCAGCTGTCGTCATCTCGGCGCGCTTCTTCAAAGGAGCAAGCAAGTGCCCCCTCAGCCCTAGAAACGCGCATTGGGCAAGGGGAGTCGCTGGGGCTTCAGCTGTCGGTTAAAAAAGACGGCAACGTGCGCTACCTATTTGAAGATGGCACTCCACTCAGCGACCAGGACGTACGTTGGCTGCGCCGTCATGCACGTGATGCTATTCGTGCACAGCTCAAGACACTCTGCGATGAATTAAACGCGGACATCGTGCGCTTAGGGCAGCTGCACCACGATACCCCATCTCCTCAATGCAGTGGCTACACCCCACGCCATTTTGCTGAGCCGGCACCCACTCCGCCCACGCCGGTGCCTCTTCCATGGTGGAAAGTGCTATGGCCACCGGCACGCCGTCAATATGAGGTCGATAACACACGTCGCCAGAAGCGGTTTAATGATGACTATCGTACCTGGGAGCACCGCAAAGCCGATTTTGATGCCGCCGAGTTTGCCCGACAACAGCGAGAAGAGCAGGGCGTGCCAAGACAACGTGATGACATGACGCTCACGCTTCAAGAACGCCTAGAAGAGATCGACTGGCCTCGCGAGACCGTGATCGATTTTGATTTGGGAAGCCATGACACCACGATGGCGCTGGATATTGACCTGCCCTCTGACGATGACATGCCGGATCGAGAATGGACGATGCCCGCCAAAGCGCTCAAGCTCACCCCAAAATCCCTGAGTGCCACACGACAGCGGAAACTGTACCGTGACCATGTCCACGGCATTGCCTTTCGTGTGCTTGGCGCCGTGTTTGTGCGTTTGCCCTCTGTTCAAGAAGCGCGGGTATCCGGATATCGCCAAGTGGTTGATCCCACCACGGGCGGTACCCGCGATCAGTACCTTTACAGTATCAAGGTCACCCGGGCACAGTGGAACCGTATCCACTTTGATCAGCTTGAAAAGGTCGACCCGGTGGCGGCGGTAGAAGCGTTTACACTCCGCCGTGACATGACCAAAACAGGCATTTTTCGGGACATTGATCCGTTTAAGCTCGTCTAAACCCTGGCTGAGGCATAATTCCAAGGCTTTTGTGTTTGACCAGAGATTCCTATTCAGTGGTAGTGACAACGGGCAGGCGTGAGCGGCGCTGACATGACAGCTCAACCGTTAATCGTGGGAGGGGGGATGAGCTCCACAAGTCAATATTTTCTAGTAAAATTTATGCTTTATGGTGGATAACTGCTATATGTTTGATAAGGATATCTTAGCAGGTGATTGCCATGAAATTGCTTGTCCGCCCAAGTCCGTTCATTAACGAGTCACTTGAGAGCTACATGCTCCGTCTATCGCAAGAGAATTTCTTCGAATACTATCAGCAGCTTAGTCGAGCGATAAAAGACTGGCTGCAGCTGCATGACCATGAAGCAGCAGGGGCGTTTCCAGAGGAGTTGAGCCGTTTAAATGTCTATCACGCGGCTCAGAGTAGTAGTCGACGCATCAGAGCGCTCAAGCTAGTGGAGTCGCTAACAGATAATGAAAAACTTCCGCTACTACACTTGGCAGTAATACATTCCAGCGAGAAATTTTGTTCGCGCTACACGAGTGTATTTTATGGTGGTACACACGTGCCCAGGGCGTTAGTTCGGCAAAAGAGTATACCTGTTTGCCCTGATTGCCTCAGTGAAGCTAACTACATTCGGCAAGAATGGCATTGGATGCCCTATGAAGCCTGTATTAATCATGGCAAACAGATGCTGCATGAGTGCCCAAAATGCGAAGAGAAATTAAATTATACCGACTCTGAATGCTTGCATACTTGTCGCTGTGGATTCGATCTTCGTAACGCTGACTCTGAGCCAGCAGACGAATGGCAGCTTATCGCCAGCCGCCTAGTAGTGGGTGAGCATTCGCCTTCAAGGCATCCTCTGCTAGACATCCGCTCAGTCAGTTTGCGCCTAGCGTGTCTGCTGTGGTACCAGCTATATGTACATAAAACGCTAGATGCCTGCGATCAGGTTTCCACTCGTACGATTGAACAAGCTATAGAGTATTTCACGCATTGGCCTGAAGTGTTTACAAAGGAACTAGAGGAGCAAGTTTCACTCTCAGGCGATAAGTTGATATGTGATTATAATAAAACCTCATTTCGCGATGTTTTTGGCAATATTGTCGGTATCTCGCGTCTTCTCTTGAAGGCTTATCCAGAAAACGATTTTGTCTTGACGCCATTAGAGAATTTTTTAGCACGATTGGTTGATCAGAATCCGCAAACACGTGTGCCAAACGTCGCGGACCTACTTATTAGTATGCCGGAAGCCGCGATCTTGCTTGGTACGTCATATGAGCAAGCGTACCGGCTTTATGAAGAAGGGTATCTTAAATGCGCGGTTAGATTGAAATCACATGAAAAGCTAGTGAATGGTATTGGAGTGTTTTATTTAAGAGAAGTAATGGAGCTGCGTCAATCACGAATGCCGATTGAGACAGGCGCTTACAATAACTATTTACCCGCGTGGTAACGTCATGTCTTTAAATACACTGTTGGAACTTGATGAGCCAAGCCGCTCAGAAGCAATTCGTAAAGCCTTTGCTCCCTACACGCCGCTGCTAGAGGTTTCTGAAGATGTTAACGCTGCTATTCTGGTGCTGCTTAACTTATCGCATAAGCGTCAGTACGCTCCCGATTTGTTGAATAAAAAAAGAGCAATTGAAACACTCAAAGATTGGCAGCATATAGAAAGCTGTGCGCAGGAAGTACAGTGGCTGCACTCACATAACCTAAAGTATCCTGATACACGTGTCGCACATCAAAGAATTTTAGTAAAGTCTGAGAAGCCCCCTAGTAGTGTCATTTCTTCATTTAATAGCGTGAGTCGTTTGGGCTGGTCACACAACTCAGCAGCTGTTAATAAAGCAAAGCTTTTTGGAGCTCAATTTATATTTAATGGTGTGACACACTGTTTAGCTACAGTCATTATAGATAATGAAGAAAGGTGGAAGGAAGAATTCAAGAAGCTTGGTATATCTGATGGTCAGTGGATTTACCTTCAGTCGCTTTTCGTGAAATATTTTACTGAAAATCTATTACCCTCTTATGTGGATAGATATTCTGTACAAGTGACATTTATCTACCAAGGAAAAGATGTAAGCATTACACCGGTCACTTCACATTCATTGTTGGCCGATATTCAAATTTCTCGCCGCAATAAAGCTGGGAGTTTTTCAACAATAAAACATTGGCACCCCTCAAGTGTTGGAGATTTAGCATCATCACTTGGAGGCAATATCTCCGCTCTTAATTATTCACCTCGCTTGCTATCTAATAGTTGCTATAAAAATGGGAAATTTTCTGAAAGCGTGTGTGTAGACTTTCATCACAGTTCTTTAAGAAGTCAATCGTTTATCCTGGCATGTAATGAAATTGTTGAAAGTAAAAGCTTGTTGGTAGCTAAGGAAAGGCGAGATCATAGGCGTTCTGCTATTAAGTTGCTGAGGCAGTCTTTATCTGAATGGCTATCCCCAGTTAGCTATTGGCGAAATGTAGGAGGGGAGGTACCTTCAGACCGGGAAAACAGCACTGCATTTCTTTTGATTTCTGCTCTTGACGAGGATTTACTTGAAGTCTTACCTGAGGTTAATAAAGAATTGCATAGTATTTTGGTAAGGTATCCCCAGACACAAAGTTTTGCTTATCATCCAGAGCTATTAATTCCTTTCAAGGCTCAGCTTAAGTCCTTGTTGATTGGGATGAAAATCAAAGAAGATGAACCCATGGCTGAAGAGCCATATCATTACCTTCACTTTAAAAACCTACATGTATTCGATGCACAGGCGCTATCTTGTCCCTATCTAGTGGGCTTGCCTTCACTGCTAGCAGTATGGGGAACCGTCTATAACTACCAGCTACGTTTACGAAAACTCCTTAAACGGAACATTGTCTTTGAAGGAGTTGCCTGGTTTTTGCGGCAGTATGAGCTTTCTTCGGGTGCCAAGATATCTGCCCCTTACCTACCACCAACGAAGCCAGGCGAGGCTCCTAAACGCGCAGGCCTGATTGATATGCGCTTTTGCGATTTACGCATGGATTTAGTTATTCGCTATCGTGTAGAGGATGGAGATGATACTCCGCTGGGAAATGACGAATTACCTATGTTGCAGTCTGCTTTCCCCGGAAGGTTCGCTGGGGGGACTATGCAGCCCCCGCCACTTCATGAAGAGTTGCAGTGGTGCCAAGCATACGCAGATGCGCACAGTTTATTGGCAGCCATATCGCTTCTGCCGGATGAAGGTCGCTGGGTTGTCGACTCAGAAAAACAGGTGCAACGCATTGAAAGCTTGGTGGCATGGTTGTCCAAGTACCCCAATCATTTACCTGCTACGAGTGGCTATCAGTTGCTTGAAGAACCTTGCTATCGGTCTGGTTCACACAGGGAGTGCCATGCTTATGCTGAGTCTGTGGTAGGTCTAACAGAGACGCTGTCACCGGCAAGCGTGAGGCTCAATGGTAAAGCTGACTTTCTTAAAAACGCATTCTGGAGGTTGAAAAGCCAGAACCTGACTATGCTGATGAAAAAAGCATAGGCAGGTCAGTATGATGAACTCTTTCAGGCATCTTAGCTATGAGCGCTCTCTCAACCCAGGTAAGGCGGTTTTTTATTACCGGACAGATTCGAGCGAATTTGAGCCGTTGCAAGCTGAAGTGACACGGTTTCGTGGCCCCAAGTCAACGTTTAGCGATGGTTATATGGCATCTGGAACTGCACGCGCAAAAGAAACAAGTGATTTAGGCTTTTCTAATCCTATTATGCTCGAAACGTGTTATGTACCACCTTTAGTCGATACGGTGTATTGTCGTTTTTCTTTACGCATCATTTCAAACAGTTTAGAACCAAATATCTGTGATAATGCAGAAGCAACAAAAGCATTGAGAGAATTTTCTGATACTTATAGAAGCTTGGGTGGATATCATGAGTTAGCAACCCGATATGCTAAAAATATTCTTTCAGCTGAGTGGCTTTGGAGAAATAAATTTGCAAGAGGAATAGCTGTTGAAGTTTCTACCTCAAGTTTAAAAAACTACTGTGTTAAAGACGTACAGTACAAAGAATGGGGTTCTTCTTGGGAAGGAGGTGACCTTAAATCATTAGAAGGACTAGCAGCCGAGCTTGAAGAAGCACTTTCTTGCCCACAAAAATTTCTTTTTGCTGATGTAACTGCCAAAATTAAAACAGAATTTTGCCAAGAAATATTCCCCAGTCAATTATTTGTTGAGAAAGATGATAGAGGCAACGGAAGTGCAGCGAGGCAGTTTATGAAAAGTACAATGAGTGATGGTCGTCAAGCAGTTAGCTTTGGTGCTTATAAAGTTGGAGCAGCAATTCAAAAAATTGATGACTGGTGGCTAGATGAAGGTGCTGAATACCCTTTAAGGGTGAGTGAATACGGTGCAGATCGTAGTCGGGTTTTAGCTATGCGTGAGCCGGTTACGAAAAAAGATTTTTACTCGCTGTTAAACGAAATTATAAGTATCACAGAGAAAATGATTGAAACCAGGCAGGCCAGCCCTAATGCACACTACTTGATGTCAGTGCTAGTGAAGGGCGGTATGTTTCAAAAAGGAATAAAGAAAGGTGAAAAATGAGATACTTTTTTTACATAAAATATCTAATGCCGTCAGCTAATCACGCATTTTTAGCAGGTAGATGTATTGCTTGCTTACATGGTCTTATGAGCGGCTCTAAGATAACAAGTTCGGGCATTGGTGTTTCGTTTCCATCATGGGCTACGGACTCAGTAGGGGACTCAATCGCTTTTGTGAGTAAAGATATTAATGCTTTGTCTTACTTATCATCAGTGCGGTATTTTAAGAATATGGTGGACGAAGAGTTTATTGAAGTTAGTGATATCAAAATGGTTCCTGCCATATCAGAAGAAGTTAGGTTTATTAGAAACCAGCATGTTGCTAAATCTTTCCCAGGCGAAATTAAGAGAAGGCTGATCCGCAGCAAAAAGCGGGCGGAAAAACGTGGCGAGACGTTCATGCCTAGTAGTGCCGTATCAGATCGCTTCGTTGATCACTGCCACGTAATTCCTATTGATAGCCGATCGTCAGGCCAACGCTTCCCGCTGTATGTGCAGCTTGAAGCACTTGGCGAAGAAAGCAAGTTTGATAGCTACAATAGTTACGGGCTTGCTACACAACATACATACCCTGGTTCTGTGCCAAGCCTTAAGCAGATTACCTAAATATTGTTAGAAAATATATTATGATACTTATCAATGGCCTGCCTGAATTACGCCAAAAAGGGTATTTTTAGCATTTTGTACTTATCTCGTTGATGTCTATATTTAAACTGCTAGCTAGGTCTAGTGAACCGCCGAATAGGCAGCTGAAAAAAACAAGAAAACCGTGCAGGGAAGCAACAGCAAATGAACCGCCGAATAGGCAGCTGAAAAAATGTACTGCTGTGATCTAGCCGGTGAGCCGCTGTGAACCGCCGAATAGGCAGCTGATATTAGGACTGGAAGCCAGCAACGGTAATGATACACACCGCCGCAAGGCAGTATTGGTTTTCAACCCTCCAAGATTTCTTGGAGGGTTTTTTGTGGTGCTAGGTGAAGGCTATTTCTGAAGATGAGTTGGTTTGCTCTTAGAGCACCAGCCTGGGTAATAATGAATACCCACCTTCACGCCACACCGCCACACTCCATAGCGAGGAGTAGACGCCGAACCCGTTTTGCTTCGATATCAGTGCCGCATAGCATGACAGGTGCCTGTCCTCCCAGCGCTTCGTTCGAACTAGACATCCAGTTGATCGTGGCCAGTTTGTCCTCGAATACTACCATCGCGAGGTGATTTAAGGTCGCAACCCTATCAAGACGTTCTGATGTCACTGAGCTCAGATTTTTTCCTTCACGTCTGCGGCGGTGAACCGCCGAGAGGGACACATTGAACAATGCCTTAACCTGCTTATCCTGTAGCTGAAAGGTCTCTTGCACTGTTAGCAATAACGTTGGTGAGAGGCCTTCCTGGATACTTTGTAAACGCTCAGACTCTTTACGCATCGCTTGGGCTGTGATGAACCGCCAGAACTCTGCTGTCCGTATTTCACGCTTATTATTCCTAGCTTTATGAGGCGAGATTGGTAGTTCTGGCATAAGTCGCCTCGTCAAGTGATGGTTATGAAACTTCACATGAAGCGGAGATGGATAACAGCACGGAGCGACTGTTTCTGTTTGAAGTGTAGTCTGTATCTCATGGTTGGTTATGCACGTGAACTATGTTTTTTGGCATCGGCACTGGATGGGGCTATGTCGAAATTTGCAGAGAATATAGACATGGCATCGTGGCCAGATCAGCCATATAACCAGTTCTTCTTTTGAGCGTTTATAGCTGAATTCAACGTAAGCCGTAAGGTGTCCATTTTAGTGGGATGCTCAGCAGTTTTGATCATGTGCTGCGGCCAAGAGCTGTTTATCAGGATGTTTTTTTATGACGTTATTTTGCTACCGGAGCAAACGATCGTTTTACTTTATGTCATTTAAAAGTGGAAAAGTTATGTCATTTTGCGGTGGAATTCCTGATGTAAGTGGCTGTTTTCTGGTTCTGGTTATGTCAGATTGAAGTGGAAACGACATCTGATTTTCCCTTCGATCCTGCCTCAGTTACGTGTCATAGCTTTATGTAGTTATCCTTCGAGAGCTGTGTTGCCATGTGCCTTCTATAAACATTATTCTGTAAAAAGCATAATGATCCACATGTTTCATGTTTGGATTTCTTTATACTATTAGGCACCCGCTACATTTAAACCACCGAAGTTGACATATCACGAAGATAGTCGCTGGTTTCCCTGGAGTCGTATCGACGACATGGTTACTTGGTATGCAGCCTCGCTTCTGCTTCATCTAAAGCAAGTGACTTATACTTCGCGCAAGCCTTTTTCAAGTCTAGCCTCCTACTCAGCAGGGACAGGCTCTTAAGCCTAGTGTCATTCAAGAATTGATATCAGGAATGCAAGATATTTGGAGAATATTCTTGATCTGTATCACCAAATGTACATTTTCCAGTTTCATGGTGGTTGTAAAGGTCAATAATGACATCAGTCGTTATCTTTTTTTCCTACTGAATAATTAGAGAATCAAGGAAGCTCTGTTGTGTCCTCCAAGCTGAAAAAAGTGTTATGGCGAATATTAATAATTGCCGGAGTTGTATTCATTGCCGGTGTGCTGGTATGGCTGGAGTTCCGACCCGATGGACTGGGTGATGGTTTTGTCAGCGGTAATGGAAGGATTGAAGCGACAGAAATCGATATCGCTACCAAGCAGGCGGGGCGCATCGAAGCAGTGTTTGTTGGCGAATGAGAGCAGGTCGAGCCGAATCAGCTTTTGGTGCGTATGGACACGAAGGTGCTAGAAGCCGAGCTGGGACAGGCCATGGCACAGGTTCGACAGGCCGAGAGCGCGACACGCACCGCCCAGGCACAAGTAGCTCAACGACAGAGCGAAAAAACGGCTGCCGATGCCACCGTTCTGCAACGGCAAGCCGAGCTAACGGCGGCTCAAAAGCGTTATGAAAGAACTCTGGCATTGGTCGCTCGCAATGCTTTGTCAAGGCAGCAACTCGACGATGACTTAGCCCGCTTGGAGAGTACCGAAGCCGCGTTGGCGGCAGCGCGTGCGGGTGTACTCGCTGCCGTGGCGGCTATTGAGGCAGCCGATTCACAGGTCATTGAGTCACAGGCGGCCATTGAGGCGGCGAGCGCCACGGTGGACAAATTAGAGGCAGATCTTGAAGACAGCCAGCTGCGCAGTGACCGGGTGGCTAGGGTTCAGTATCGTGTCGCTCAGCCCGGTGAAGTGCTGTCAGCGGGGGGCGTGGTACTCAATCTCATCGATCTGACCGATGTGTATATGACCTTTTTCCTGCCCGAGCGTCAAGCCGGGCGTGTTGCGCTGGGTGCTGACGTGCACTTGGTGCTAGATGCAGCACCTCAGTATGTGATCCCGGCTAACGTCAGCTACGTCTCCAGCGTGGCCCAATTCACGCCCAAGACCGTGGAAACGGCTAGCGAACGTGAAAAGTTAATGTTTCGAGTTAAGGCTCGTATCGACCCTGCGCTACTTGAACAGCATCTGGATCAAGTCAAAACCGGTTTGCCGGGCATGGCCTATCTCAAGCTTGATGATACGCTCGATTGGCCCGAAGAACTGAAGGTCAATGTGACGCCATGATCCCTGATAAACCTGTGGTACAGCTTGAAGGTGTCAGCTTGCGCTATGGTTCAGTGCATGCCTTATCTGGCCTAAATTTGGCCATCCCCGCTGGCAGTATGGTGGGATTGATCGGACCCGATGGCGTGGGTAAGTCCAGTCTGATGGCCCTGATCGCCGGTGCCAGGAAAATTCAGCAGGGTAAAGTTGTCGTGTTAGGCGGTGACATGGCAGAAGGGCGACATCGCAAACAGGTGTGCTGGCGGATTGCCTATATGCCTCAGGGGTTGGGAAAGAACCTCTATCCCACTCTGACAGTCTTTGAAAACCTCGATTTCTTCGGCCGACTATTCGGTCTGGATCGCCGGAACCGGCATAGTCGTATTGCCGAACTTGTGCACAGTACTGGGCTGGTTGGGTTCACGGAACGTCCTGTCGGCAAGCTCTCCGGCGGAATGAAACAGAAACTGGGGCTATGTTGTGCGCTGATCCACGATCCCGACCTATTGATACTCGATGAACCCACCACTGGCGTCGATCCTTTGTCACGCGCCCAGTTCTGGGAACTGATTGGTAGGATACGGGGCAAGCGCCCAGGTATGAGCGTACTAGTTGCCACTGCCTATATGGAGGAGGCTCGAAGTTTCGACTGGTTGGTGGTCATGAATGAGGGACAGGTACTGAATACTGGCTCGCCCCACGATCTGCTGGCAGCGACGGAAAGCGCAACGCTTGAGGAAGCTTTTATCAGGTTATTAACCAAGACTAAACGGCGCAGGCATCGAGACTTCAAGATAACGCCGCGTCAACCTGATGCCAATATAGCCATTGAGGCCCATGGACTTACCAAGCGGTTCGGCGATTTCGTCGCCGTGGATCACGCTGACTTTTGTATCGAACGCGGTGAAATATTTGGTTTCCTGGGATCTAATGGCTGTGGAAAGACCACCACGATGAAGATGCTCACTGGGCTACTATCCGCCAGTGAAGGAAAGGCATTGCTATTCGATAAGCCCGTCGATCCACGCGATATCGCTACGCGCCGTCGGGTGGGCTACATGTCCCAGGGTTTTTCTCTCTATACGGAACTGACGCTTCGTCAGAATCTTGAATTGCATGCGCACCTGTTTCATCTTCCTAAGGCTGAGCGCTCCCTTCGCGTGAGGGAGATGCTGGATCGTTTTGACCTCACAGCAGTGGCTGACAAATTACCGACAGCGCTTCCCCTAGGTGTGCGCCAGCGGCTGTCGTTGGCGGTGGCTGTTATTCACCGTCCTGAGTTATTGATTCTCGACGAACCCACCTCTGGAGTGGATCCGATTGCACGCGATGATTTCTGGCTGCTGTTAGGGCAGATCTCCCGTGGAGAGAGAGTGACGATCTTCATCTCCACCCACTTCATGAACGAGGCAATGCGCTGCGACCGAATTGCCCTGATGCATGCAGGGCGCGTATTAGCCACCGACACCCCTGCGGGGCTACTAGCGTCGCGTGGCTTACCCACACTAGAAGCTACCTTTATGGCGTACCTGAAGGAGGCTAGCAAGATAGATGAAGCCGAGCCCGAAAAGCCGACAACTACCTCTCTAAAACCGCACCCGTCGACCCGGTCAGGCGGGCTGACCGTTAGCCTGCGTCGTTTGTTCAGCTATACCCACCGAGAGACCCTGGAGCTACGTCGCGATCCGATACGCGCCACGCTGGCGCTGCTGGGTAGTCTGATCCTAATGTTTATCATGGGATATGGCATCAATATGGATGTCGAACATCTGACCTATGCCGTGCTCGATCGTGACCAGACCACTACCAGCCAAGCGTATACTCTCAATCTAACGGGATCGCGTTATTTCACCGAGAAGTTTCCTCTGACCGACTACACCGATGTACAGCAACGTCTACGCAGCGGCGACATTAGCCTGGCGGTGGAAATTCCGCCAGGGTTTGGCCGCGATCTCAAGCGTGGCAATGTGCCCAAAGTTGCTTACTGGGTCGACGGATCCATGCCGGTCAGGGCCGATACCATCAAAGGGTATGTGGAGGGGATTCATGCTGAGACCGTAGCTCGTTTGAGTGAAAGTGCTGGAACCTCTTCTCCTGTCGAGATTGCCATTCGCTACCGCTACAATCCCGATGTTAGAAGCCTGCCAGCCATGGCCCCGGCGATGATCCCGTTACTGCTCATGCTGATACCGGCGATGCTTACTGCACTGGGAATCGTTCGTGAGAAAGAGCTCGGTTCTATTATCAATCTTTACGTCACGCCGGTTTCTCGGTTGGAATTTCTGCTTGGCAAGCAGTTGCCCTACATAATGCTGGCGATGATCAATTTCGCCACCTTAGTGACGTTCGCCGTTCTGGCCTTTGGCGTCCCAGTGAAGGGGAGCCTGCTGACATTGAGCCTAGGAGCGCTGCTCTATGTCGCCTGTTCCACGGGGATGGGATTGTTGATGTCATCGGTTCTGCATAGTCAGATTGCCGCTATCTTCGGTACCGCCATCGCTACACTGGTGCCTGCGATCCAGTTTTCGGGGCTACTCTCTCCGGTTTCTGCGCTGCAAGGGGGGGCGGCTGTCATTGGACATATCTACCCCACTAGCCATTTTCTGATTATCAGTCGAGGCGTGTTTTCCAAAGCGCTTAGTTTGGGAGATTTGACACCGTATTTTCTGGCCCTGCTGATTACTATCCCCGTACTGACGTTGTTTAGTGTTTTGGGGCTTAGGAAGCAGGAGCGCTGACATGGCCAGGTTTGCCAATATTCTGCAACTGGGTATCAAGGAAATACGCAGCCTGTATCGCGACCCGGCTCTGATGTTACTGATCGTTTACTCGTTTACTTTGGGGATCTACCTGAGTGCCACTGGCGAGCCGGAGGCGCCGTTCCGGGCTAGCGTAGCCATCGTCGACGAGGATCGATCTCAGGCATCCTTGCGTATTGTTAATGCCTTTCAACTTCCCTATTTTTTGCCGCCCGAATTTATCGATATTGGCCAGATGGATCGCGGCATGGATGCGGGGCGTTATACCTTTACACTTAATATTCCTCCTAACTTTCAGCGTGATCTGCTGGCCGCTCGACAGCCGACCATTCAGTTGAATGTCGATGCTACCCAGATCAGCCAGGCATTCACGGGAGCTGGGCATATCCAGCGGATTATCAGTGGTGAGGTGGCCGATTTCATCGGAGCATACCAGCAATCATCACCGGGCCGCATTGAGGCAGTGGTTCGTGCTGAATTCAACGCTAATCTCAACCGAAGTTGGTTCGGCGCCATTAATGAAGCTATCAATCAAATCACCATGTTGTCGATTATCCTGACAGGAGCAGCGTTGATCCGTGAACGAGAGCACGGCACCATTGAGCATTTGTTGGTCATGCCGGTCACCTCGTTCGAGATCATGTTGGCCAAGGTCTGGTCGATGGGGTTGGTCGTGCTGCTGGCTTCGGTCTTCGCACTACGCATTATCGTCGAGGGTTGGCTGCAAGTACCTCTTCGCGGCTCGCAGATGCTCTATCTTTTCGGCGCCACGCTACTGCTGTTCGCGACCACATCGATGGGGATTTTTCTGGGTACGATGGCGCGCTCAATGCCGCAATTGGGGCTATTAATCATTCTGGTACTGATTCCCCTGCAGATTCTCTCGGGCGGGATGACACCGCGTGAAAGCATGCCAGATCTAGTGCAGCGCATTATGTTCGTCGCCCCGACCACTCACTTTGTCGAGCTTGCTCAGGCCATTCTCTTTCGTGGCGCCGGATTGGGAATTGTCTGGCCGCATTTGTTGGCGCTGGCCATCATTGGAAGCGTGTTCTTCTTTGGCGCCCTGGTAAGACTTAGAAAAGCACAAGAATGATTCAGCCAGCTACTTTCGGCGCGTTGTTTATGGCCGAACAAACCCTGGAGCAGGGGGGCAACGGCAACATAAATCAATGCAGCATTCATCAATCCCATAAGTGGTCATGGACTAGCGACTTAATGGAAGGGCAGTCCAGCCGCTCTGAGCCGTCCTTTTAGTCGCTCAATCTCCTCAAACAAGTCGGCGACCAGAGCGGCTAGCTCTGGGACAGCATCGAAATCGTACTCCATTTGGCGAAGGCGGCGAGCCCGAATAAGATCGTGGCTGGTGAATCGCCATTGAGAGACGTAGTGAGTGCCATCGCCGAGCATGCCGCTCTCGACCCGCTCTTTCACCCATTGCCTTTCTACGGCGCATGCATGCGCGAACTCTTCCAGTGTAAGGGTAGTTTCGTCGAGTATTTCACCATTGACTATGTTGTTTTCAACCATGATCTACCTCTTTTGACGCGGGTTGAATGGTATGTCACGCGCCATACTTTCATACAGTTGGCGTGCCTTATCGGTATTGGCCGGAGGTAATACCACGTTCAGGACGAAATAGAGATCACCAGGCTCAGAACTGGGAATGCCTCGGCCTTTCAATCGTAACTTTCTACCGCTTTGGGAACCTTTGGGCACTTTCAGTTGAACCTGTCCAGAAGGTGTGGGCATCGTGAGAGACGTACCGAGAGCTGCCTCCCAAGGTGCAACCAGCAGGGTTGCGAACACATCTTTCCCTTCCACGCGATAGTCGGGGTTCGGTGTAAAGTGTATTTCCAGATAAAGGTCGCCGGACTCGCCCCCACCTGTACCAGGGTGGCCCTGTCCCGCTAAGCGGATATGCTGACCTTCAGTGATACCCTTAGGAATGCGCACCTTGAGATTGTGCTGCTGCAGGTAGACATGTCCTTGTGGATCAGTCTGTGGCGCATGCAAAGTCACCGAGCGTGTTGCACCGTCATAGGTGTCGCGCAAGTCGATGAAAACTTTTGCATGACGATCCAATCCACGCACGCGGTGATGTGACCCGGTGCTTCGCCGACCAACGTGGCTAAATAGATCGGTGAAGAAGTCACTGAACTCACCAAGGTCGACATCTTCGTAATTTCTGCCCGAGAACTCGAAACCTGCATCCCAATCTGGCGGCGGCCGGAACTCCTGCCCAGCACGATAATGCTCTCCCAGTTGGTCGTAAGCCGCACGTTTCTCGGGATCGGTAAGCACCGCCTTAGCCTCATTGATTTCCTGCATACGCAGGGCAGCATCGGGCTCCTTGCTAATATCAGGATGATACTTGCGCGCCAGCTTGCGATAGGCCTTCTTGATGTCGGGGATGGCGGTAGCTCTATCGATCCCAAGTATTTGATAATAATCCTTGAACTCCACGAATCACTCCATACTTGTTCGGGGCTAAGGGGGGCGAGACATTCATTACGCAAATGTCCGTTGGCCGGCTAGATGCCTCTTTTGTTACTTTAAGAGCCTATAGTAAAAGGTTATTGTTATTTTAAAATGCCTCTCCTCGTCTTATCGTGACCATTATCAATAAATCCACACTTTGCTGTAATAGGTCAGACAAAGTAGTCATTATGTTTTTTAGTCGAGCCTATCGTACCTATGGGTCAAGAGTGCTTTATATTCGATCCGTCGCTGGCCTGTCAGCTATCTCTGCTACTTCCCCGATAGGCGGAAAATCTTGGGCGGTCAGCGTCTCGCGCTCAAGCAGCATGGCGGCACCGGTCTCCAGTACCTTGCGACGGCGGGTCAGTATCTGGGTGGCACTATCAAAAGCGTCGTCGACCAGTCTGCGTATGGCAGTATCGATTTCACGGGCTGTTTCCTCGGAGTAGGTCTTGGGCTTTGCGAGCCCAAATTTGTCGCCTAGAAATGCTTGCCGGTCTTCCTCATAAATGACTTGTCCGCCTTCCTCACTCATTCCGAATCGGGTGACCATGCTACGGGCAATATCGGTCACCTTGGCCAGATCATCAGCCGCTCCAGTGGAGATTTCGTTGAAAATCATGCGTTCGGCGGCTCGGCCGCCCATCAGCACTGCCATACGACTCTTTAGGTCGGCAACCGTTTGCAGGAAACGCTCCTCTGTTGGGCGCTGGAGTGTATAGCCCAAGGCGCCAACCCCACGTGGAATGATAGAGATTTTGTGTACGGGGTCCATTCCAGGCAACGAAGCGGCGACGAGAACATGGCCCATTTCGTGATGCGCTACTACGCGTCGCTCATGTTCATTAAGCACACGGCTTTTCTTCTCCAGTCCGGCAACGATGCGTTCCACCGCGAGTGTAAAATCGCTTAGTGTCACCGCATCGGCATCACGGCGCGTGGCTAGCAGAGCCGCTTCATTGACCAAGTTGGCTAGATCAGCACCGGTAAACCCTGGGGTCAAGGCGGCTATCTGCTCGGCATCGACATCAGGCGCCAGCTTGTTGAGGTGTTTTAGATGTACATTGAGAATGGCAATACGTCCCCGCCGCTCGGGGCGATCGACCAAAACCTGACGGTCGAAACGTCCTGCACGCAGCAGGGCGGGATCAAGGATCTCGGGTCGGTTAGTCGCGGCCAGAAGTACAATCCCGGATGATGTATCAAAGCCATCTAGCTCAGTTAGTAGCTGGTTAAGGGTCTGTTCCTTTTCGTCATGACCGCCACCGAGCATACCAAGCCCTCGGGCGCCGCCGAGTGCATCCAGCTCATCAATAAAAATGATACACGGCGTGGCTTTTGCAGCTTGCTCAAAGAGGTCTCTAACTCGGGCTGCCCCCACACCGACGAACATCTCTACGAACTCGGACCCTGAAATCGAAAAGAAGGGAACGCCAGCTTCGCCAGCCACGGCACGGGCCAGTAGCGTCTTGCCAGTGCCAGGAGGACCAACCAGAAGGATGCCCTTCGGCACGTGAGCCCCCAGGCGACCATAACGCTGTGGGTCGCGCAAAAAGGCCACTACTTCCTTGAGTTCATCCTTGGCTTCGTCAATGCCAGCCACGTCGGCGAAGGTCACCTTGGTTTCGGTCTCAACATAAACACGGGCTTTCGATTTGCCCAGTGTCATCATGCTGCCAAGGCCTCCCTGACTAGATACCATACGGCGCAGGAAAAATCCCCAGATAGCGAATACGAGCAGGAACGGCAAGAGCCAAGAAAGCATAGAGGTCAGCCATGACTCACTAGGCGCACCATTGAAAGTGACATCGTATTGGGCTAGGTCATTGGCCAAGGTCGGGCCGATGCGATAGGTGGTGAAGCCAGTAGTACCGTCGGAGAGTGGCGTATTGTAGGTGCCTTTGATCCGCTCTGAACTAACATCAAGCGTGTTGATGATGCCTTGCTCAAGATGATGTCGAAACTCGGAATAGGGAATCGGTTCGTAGGAACGCTCCTCCGCAATGAAGTCCTGAGCCAATAGGACAACAATATAGCCGAAAATAAAAAAGAGGATATATGCTTGGTAACGTTTGTCCATGCTAACCTCAATGCGGCTTACTAGAGGGCCTTATTGGAGGAGGTTTCGCCCTTGTTACAGATCGGCGCAGTTTTTGCAGCGGGTTGTGTAGGGCAAGGCCTTGAGACGATCTGGTGCGATGGGCTTGTCACATTCCTCGCATAAGTCTCCGACCTGGGCAGCGATGCGTGCCAAGGCGCGTTCGGCCTGGGCCAGTTCTAGCCTGACTTCTTCCTCCAGCCGCGCGACAACTTCGTCGTTTTGAACCTCTACCGCCTGATCATCAAGATCTTTATTCAGAGCGCCACTGCTTCGATGCTGGTGTTCTTCATAGTGATGGATGCGGGCTTTGAGCTCTAACCGTAGGTTGTCTAGTAAGGCCTTTCTATCTTGAGTAGACATGATGTACCCGTTAATGTTGATTAGTAAGTTGATCTATTGAGCGGTATATGGCATCTAATACACTTGGTACAGCTCGCGTTATGCTCAAACCTGTTTTAATCGGGCCGATGGCGGCGTTACACCACCACGGTTTTCTGAGTAAGGTCAAACAGCATGAGCGCTAGAACTTGTATCTATGACTAAAGATCTTCCAGCTTTTCCGCGTCTCGTATCATGCGCATGATTTCGTGTTGTTCTAAAGCGAGGAGGCCATTCAATAATTCCTCGGTGGACGAGACTTCAGCCCGTGTCGATAAATAGCGATAGAGATCAATAATACGATCATGTACTGCTAGCAAAGAGCGCAGGACATCGTCAGTGCCCATGTTGGCAAAGTCTAAATTACCCAGTGTTTCAAGCTTGAAAGGGTGCTTGTCAAAGTATTCTGCACACCACGTTTGGAGCGCGGCTTTCTCTGCATCTTGCTCGCTCAACGCTATGACCTGGCTAAGCTTTTGTTCATGTTGGGAAAGATAGTCAAGTAACATGCGCAGCTTTTCATGCTGGGTGTCCCTGGCGGCGCGCTTTAGTTTATCGGCCAGATTGGCATGCAACCGCCGGGTCAGTTCCAGTATGTCTTTGATGGTTTCAACCGTCATGCCTTTGTCCTATCTCAGGTTAGTCCTTTAGAAAAAGTCGCGCGATCCTTGCAGAATTTTTAGATTTCACACCAAATGCGCTCTCTTAGATCATCACTGAGCTTTGATACCTTATGCACGCGTTTTAACGTCGCTTCTGTCATATCACCAGTGATTTCGTGATAGCAGGACATCATAGATGATGGCGTTAGCAGACCCTCAAGACCCAGCATGCAGCTTGTCAGCTTACTGCAGGAAATCGCCACGGTTGAAAAGAAGTCTAGTTCGTGACGCGTTGCGTCATTCAGTGTCTCTAGCCAAATGCGCTGTAACTTGATCGCTGTGTTAGTGGATTCCATCCAAGGTTGAGACCACAAAACGAGCAAGTTGTCTGCCACGGGTGCTTTCAGAGGGTTTTTTTGATGACCTGAAGTTATCATGTTCTTGTCCTCGTTGAAGTGTTTTTGTTTTGTAGCCAGGCGAAAATTGCATTTATTTTGATTCGTTTTGTATTTTCATTAATAATCAATTAGTTCGATGTACTTAACGTCCTGATTTTTATTTTATTTAGGTCGGTGAGTTATCTTATTAGGCTGACAGCAACACTTTAATTGCATTTTCCGAAGAAGCACGCGAAAAAATATCATAGGCTTCCTCGATCTCTTTCAAGGCGAACCGATGGGTGATTAGGCTCTTCGCTTCAATGCCACCTGCCTCCAGGAAACGCATCAATACTGGAATGGTATTGGTGTTCACCAGCCCAGTGCGCACGGTAACGTTTTTGATCCATAGGTCCTCAATTCGAAATTCAACGCTGCGGCCATGCACCCCGATATTGGCAAGGCGACCACCGGGACGCAATATGCGCTGGCAGGTATCAAACGACTCGGGAATTCCTACGGCTTCCATCGCTACATCGACGCCTTCACTATCCGTGAGCTTCATTATTGTTTCGACCGGGTCAGCACTGACGGTATCGGTAGCTCCTAACTGACGTGCCACGGCTAGACGGTTTTCGTCGGGATCTACCATGATAATACGTGCGGGTGAGTAGAAACGGGAGGTGAGTAGGGCCGCCAAGCCGATCGGCCCGGCACCGACGATGGCCACGGTATCGCCGAGTTTAACTCCGCCATTGAGTGCGCCAATTTCATGACCGGTTGGCAGGATATCGCTCAGCATAAGTGCGGCGGCAGGATCGAGCCCCGGCGGCAAGTGGTAGAGACTGTTGTCGGCATGCGGGATGCGTACGAATTCAGCCTGGGTGCCATCAATTTTATGCCCCAGAATCCAGCCTCCATCGCGGCAATGCGCATACATTCCTTGCTTACAGTAGTCGCAATGTCCGCAAGAGGTGATGCAGGAGATAAGTACTTGATCTCCTGGCTTGAGGCTACTCACGCTATCACCTACTTTTTCTATGATACCGATTCCTTCGTGGCCCAGAGTGCGACCAGCTTCGACTGTAGGAACATCTCCTTTAAGGATGTGCAGGTCAGTCCCGCAAATGGTGGTTTGCGTTATCCTTACAAGAGCATCGGTGGGAGTCTCGATTATAGGCCGGGGCTTCTCTTTCCACTTCCGTTTCCCTACTCCTTCATAAACAAGTGCTTTCATCGTTTATTCCTCCTATGCAGACAATTGCTAGGGATCTCGCAATAGCTTTCAAAGAGTATAGATAATATAGGTGCACAAAAACTTGACCGTTGTCAGCTTTATAGCTTTGTTTTTTTATGCGTGTATGGTTGTTATAAAACCGGCAGCTTAAATAGCTAAGACTTGATTAGCACTACAAGGGTGAAGTTTGAGTTATTGGCTAATGGTAATGGTGGATGTTCTTTTGAGGAGTATTAATTTCTTAATGCCGTGATGAAAAATTGACAGAGATCATAGAAAATGAGCTTTCTCTCACACTAGGATGCCTCCTGAAAAACAGCCTAATGTTGGGCTATTTCTACATGGTGAGAGGGCTTTATTGATGGATAACTTGACAGCACTTAATTTTCTGCCGCAAGACCAGCTGAACTTAGCATATTTGCACGAAGTACGTGAGTTAAATCGCTACCGAGGCTTGGCATTGAGTTTTCTACCCTTTGATCCACCCATTAGTCGTTTGATGGATGCGATTGGTATGGAGTGTGTGCACAGACTTTGTAGTTTGCAGGAAGTGGCTAGCCAAATGGATCTTGGTGCTTGCGTGAGTGCTAATCAGCAAAAGGAACCTCCATTTTTCAATAAAGTTAGTAAGCACTTCTTCGTTGTGGATGAAAATATGGGGCATCACCTGCTAGTGAATGCCGAAAAAGCCGCTGAAGCGACGAGTGCTTTCTTTGGTTGGATGCTGGAAACGAATGCTACACCTGAATTGCACCAGCCTTTATTCGACTTTGTGACACAGAAAACGAAAGAGTGTTTTGTGCTTCGGGAGTGCCAAGAACAGTGGAGAGTAGGCTCTTCTGAGCTAAATCTTGCGATGTGATTAAAGCGCCGCTTTCACGCATGGTATATTCATGCATTAGAGCATATGTGGCCACGTAAAAGCGGCATACCTCCCAAAACAGCTCGTTTGTTAAGACGCTATGAAAGATGTCTCACTATCGGCTGGTATTTTTGATTCAGGAGCGTTTTAAAATCTGCGCCTTTAATATCAAGGCTGTATTTAATAGGTATTTTTATTTGAGCGATAAGGTGTTGTTTTAATTCCTTATGTTGAGTGGACTGCTATGAAAAAGCGGGCGCTGTCGAGGCAGTTTGATTGCGCTAGATCAATATTATTATGAATAAGTGATTTTATTTGCTTGATGAGCTTTTCTTCACGGGACTTTACGCTATAACTATCCATAGATTTCTAGTAGTGACTGTGAGCAAAGGAGTGGTTTGTACACAAAAGCAGCATACAAAACCAGCTAAGAAAAAGGTAACGAAAATTGGTGTTTACGGTGCTTAGGGACGTCGCATGAAGGTCATGGTGCTTGAGCAACAGGGTGGATCGTTGCAATGTCAGGAAAGGCCCATTCCTACGCCGGGAAAGGGGCAGGTACTGCTGAAAGTTGAAGCGTGCGCCGTGTGTCGCACTGACCTGCATCTGCTTGACGGAGAGCTGCCGGACATCCGTTATCCGATTGTTCCTGGGCACGAAATTATTGGTCGTGTTGTTAAGTGCGGCCCTGGTGTAGTGCTAGAGAAGGGAGTACGCCTGGGCGTTCCTTGGCTAGGGTATAGCTGCGGTAAATGCCGCTACTGTTTGCACGGGAAGGAGAACCTTTGTGATCAGGCGCGTTTTACCGGGTACCAGATAGATGGTGGCTTTGCTGAATATACCTTAGCGGATCATCGCTTCTGCTTTTCTATCAGTTCCCACTATAGCGCTGCTGAAGCAGCCCCACTGATGTGTGCTGGCCTGATTGGCTATCGTTCTCTGGTTATGTGTGGCAATGACCTGCAGCGTCTCGGTATTTATGGCTTTGGCGCGGCGGCACATATTGTGGCCCAGGTCGCAAAATGGCAGGGCATGGAAGTGCACGCCTTTACTCGCCCAGGGGATGAAGCGTCTCAACGATTTGCGCAGTACCTGGGGGCGACATGGGCAGGTAGCTCTGAACAGTTGCCGGAAGCGCCACTGGATGCCGCTATCATTTTCGCACCTGTGGGAGAGCTGATACCCCTTGCACTTCGTGCCGTGCGCAAAGGGGGAGTCGTTGTCTGTGGCGGTATACATATGAGTGACATTCCCTCTTTTCCGTATGCGCTGCTTTGGGGAGAGCGGCAGTTGCGCTCGGTAGCCAATCTGACTCGCCAGGACGGTAGGGCGTTTTTATCACTGGCCTCTGAGGCGATGATCCAGACCAGGACAGTTTGCTACCCGCTCCACGCCGCTAATGACGCACTGAAGGATCTCAGGGAAGGCAAGCTGACCGGAGCTGCCGTGTTGGTGATGGGGCCATCCCTGGCATCGGAGATGTTAGATGTCGATTCGTAATTTGGATGCCCTGTTTTCACCTAGTACGATCGCTTTGATTGGCGCCAGTAACCGCCCCGGTTCTGTGGGGGCGGTACTGGCACGCAATCTTTTTGATGCTGGTTTTGCCGGGCCTGTCCTAACGGTCAATCTACGGGAGAGAGCGATCCGCTCGACCCTCAACTACCACACCGTGAGTGAGCTGCCGCTGGTTCCCGACTTGGCCATTATTGCAACGCCGCCAGATACGGTTCCTGGTCTTATACGCGAACTCGGCGAACGTGGATGTCGGGCTGTCGTGGTCATTACAGCTGGCTTCGGCGAAGGCGATTATGCCGATGGAAAAGTACTCAAACAGACGATGCTTGACGCGGCCAAGCCTTACTTGATGCGCATTGTTGGCCCTAACTGTCTGGGCATTTTAGCCCCCCATCGGGGGATCAACGCCAGCTTTGCGCATATCATGCCCCAAAAAGGCGATGTGGCCTTTGTGACGCAGTCTGGCGCGGTGGCGACCTCTATCCTCGATTGGGCGGCAGCACGGGGAATCGGCTTTTCGCATGTAGTGTCTCTGGGTTCGATGAGCGATGTCGATTTCGGCGATATGCTCGACTACTTAGCCCTTGACCCTAAGACGCATTCCATCCTGCTGTATGTCGAAGCCATTACTGAGGCACGCAAATTTCTCTCGGCGGCCCGAATGGCTTCTCGTACCAAGCCTGTAGTGGTGGTTAAGGCAGGGCGTAGCGATGCGGGGGCCAAGGCTGCATTGTCGCATACCGGAGCGCTGGCAGGTGCTGATGCCGTTTACGATGCAGCGTTTCGGCGTGCTGGGATGCTGCGCGTCAAAACACTCGATGAACTATTTCAAGCGGCAGGTACGTTGGCCACAGGGGCTCGCGTGAAAGGCGACCGGCTAGCCATTCTCACCAACGGTGGCGGCGTTGGTGTGCTTGCAGTCGATGAGTTGGCTGACATGCATGGCCGTCTTGCCGAGCTTTCCGAAGACGCGTTAGCGCGTCTGAATCATCTTCTGCCACCTGCATGGTCCCATGCCAATCCGGTCGATATTCTCGGTGATGCGCCAGGGGCACTTTACGCCGGCGCACTCGAAACTTTGATGAATGAGAAGGAAGCGGATGCGATTCTGGTCATGAATTGCCCGACAGCGGTCGCCGATAGCTTGGACGCTGCCCAGGCAGTGGTGGATACTCTGGGCTCACAGCGGACAGCCGTCCTCACTTGTTGGCTGGGTGAAGGTGCACCGGCTAAAGCTCGCCATTTGTTTGCGGCACACAACATTCCGAGTTACGAAACACCCGAGCAGGCCATTCGGGCCTTCGGACATCTGTTTAGTTACTGGCGAAACCAGCAAACATTAAGGGAAACGCCGCCGCCTCTTTTTAACAACAGTACTATCGATAAGAGTAGTGCGGATGCTGTGATTGACCGCGTACTGGAAGATGGGCGGAGTGTTCTAACGGAGCCAGAGGCGGTGGCCGTGCTATCAGCTTATGGCATTCCAACCGTCTCTGCTATCACGGTGCATACCCCGGAAGAGGCGAGTGAGGCAGCAAAACGGATTGGCTTTCCGGTGGTATTGAAAATCCTGTCGCGAGACATTTCGCATAAGTCGGATAGTGGCGGCGTGCAATTGAATCTTGCCTCGCCTGGTGCGGTGAAGCAGGCTGCTGAAGACATGCTTGTGTCTATTCGCCAAGTAATGTCTGAGGCGCGATTAGATGGATTTAGTGTACAGCCGATGATTCGTCGTCCTGGCGCACATGAGCTGATCTTAGGTATCGCTGAAGATAGCATTTTTGGTCCAATCATACTGTTTGGCCAGGGAGGAACGGCCGTTGAACTGATAGGTGATCGTGTGATTGGCCTCCCGCCTCTCAACCCGCTGTTAGCGCAGGAAATGATCCAGGCGACACGTATCTCAAAGTTGCTACGTGGCTATCGTGATCGGCCTGCGGCTGATCTTGAGGCGGTTACGCTCACTCTTATCAAATTGTCACAGTTGGTCATTGATTTGGAGCGCGTGGTCGAACTGGATATTAACCCGTTGCTGGCCGATACCTCTGGGGTGCTTGCCCTAGATGCACGTATTGTGGTCAGGGCCGAGCGTGATCAGCGGCGCCCGCTGGCTATTCGTCCCTACCCACAGCAGCTTGAGCAAACGATAGAAACACGCAGTGGTCAGCGCTACAGCCTGCGACCTATTCGCCCCGAAGATGAGAGTGCATTGGTCGATATGCTGCGTCACTCTTCCCCTGATGATGTGAGGCTGCGCTTCTTTGCTGCCATTCGAGGGTTTGATCACGCCTTTGCTGCTCGCCTGACTCAAATCGATTATGACCGGGAAATGGCCTTTATAGCGATGCCATTTGGCAAGCAGGATATCGCGGGAGTGGTTCGTTTATCTTCGGATCCCGACAATGAAAAAGCGGAGTTTGCGATCATGGTGCGTAGTGATATGAAGGGGATCGGGCTTGGCTATCGGCTTATGCAGCAGATGATTGATTATGCTCGTGCTGCCGGCATTCAGCAGGTGTTTGCCGATGTCCTGAGAGAGAACCATGCCATGCGGGACATGGCCAAAGAATTTGGTTTTATAGTTCAGCCCGGCCGCGATGAAGTCGATACCGTGACGGTGGCGCTCAAGCTGTAACGGTGATTGCTTATTCCTTTTGAGTACGTCTGCCAGGGAGACAGGATGGAGACGCCGACTGTTAAACGAGATACTGTTTCTCCATTGGTTTCACCGCCCAGCGATGCCCATACCAAGCGAAGCGAGGATGTTCTTGCGGCGCTAGGAACCTCAACCGCCGGGCTTGCAGTGGGTGACGCGAAGCAGCGCCTCGTTATTTTTGGAAGTAATCGGTTGCCAAAGGTGGCCGGTCGACATCCATTGTTTCGTCTTCTTGCCCAGTTTCATAACGCATTGATCTATTTTCTGTTGGCGGCAGCGCTTGCCGCTTCGCTGCTAGGGCATTTCGTTGACTCTGCGGTTATTGCTGCGGTGGTTTTGGTCAATGCCCTGGTTGGATTTATTCAGGAAGGTAAGGCCGAAAAGGCGCTGAGCGCGATCCACAATCTTATCGCTCCCCACGCCTATCTGGTAAGAGAGGGAAGGCGAGTCAAGGTACCCGTGGAAGAGATTGTACTTGGAGATATCGTGTCACTTGAGCCAGGGGATCGGGTACCTGCTGATCTGCGGCTTATTCGTACGAGTGCTTTGCGTATCGAAGAGGCCATTCTGACGGGCGAGTCGGTGGCGGCAGAAAAGCGGGAAACACCAGCGCCCAAGGACGCTGCATTAGGTGACCGGCACTCAATGGCCTATTCCGGGACGCTGGTGGCTACAGGGCAGGCGATGGGTGTCGTTGTGGCAACGGGCGGCGCTACGGAAATCGGGCGCATCAGTGCTTTGCTGCGTGAAGTACAACCATTGACCACACCGCTGCTGCGCCAGATTAACCATTTTGGGGTGTGGTTTACCTGGATCACACTGGCGGTGGCGGTCTTACTATTTGCCTTTGCGGTATTGGTACGTGGCTATGCTTGGCCGGACGCGCTGATAGCTGTCGTTGCCCTGGCAGTGGGGGCTATTCCTGAAGGCTTGCCAGCGGTCATCACCATTACATTGGCTATCGGCGTACAGCGCATGGCGCGTCGTCATGCAGCGATCCGGCAGCTACCGGCGGTGGAAACACTAGGCGCTACTTCGGTCATCTGTTCAGACAAGACCGGCACCCTGACGCGTAACGAGATGACGGTGCGACGGCTGGAAGTCCCTCATGGTCGGTACACGGTGACAGGCTCGGGTTATGTGCCGGAAGGGCGGCTGGAAGCTGCTTCTACAGATGACGCTGCTGCGGATAAACAGCGGCTAGAGAGTGGTTGTTTAGTGCTATCGGGAGTGCTGTGCAACGATGCCCAGTTGAACCAGGAAAATGGTGCCTGGCATGTGATGGGCGATCCGATGGAAGGTGCGCTGGTGGCGTTGGCCATTAAAGCTGGTTTGGAGCCGGAGCTAACCCGCCATGAATGGCCGCGAATTGATGAGATCCCCTTTGATGCTAATCATCGCTTTATGGCCACCCTTCATCGCCATTCATCAGGCGATGGTCGGATTTTTGTCAAGGGCGCCCCCGATGAACTAATGCAGCGATGTGTCGCCCAGATAGATGGTGAAGGGACGGCATCGCTAGATCAAGACGCCTGGGGCGCCAAGGTCGCGAACGCAGCCTCTCAGGGAGAAAGAGTGCTCGGCTTTGCCGTTAAAGCAGTAGCTCCAGGTGCTGATAAGCTAGCTTTTTCCGACCTGGATGGGCTCGTCTTCATTGGCCTGATAGGGTTTATCGACCCTCCGCGCGAGGAGGCGGTGGCCGCCATTAAAGAATGCCATTCCGCGGGTATTGCGGTGAAAATGATTACCGGTGATCACGCTGAGACAGCAGCGGCGATTGCGCGGCAGCTAGGATTTGGAGAAGATCCACACGTCTTGACTGGGCGTGAACTTGATGGCATTTCAGACGCTGACCTTCCTGCTATCGTGAACGAAACCAGTGTTTTTGCTCGCACCAACCCTGAACACAAACTGCGTATCGTTCGTGCCCTGCAGTCGACGGGGGCAATCGTGGCCATGACCGGCGATGGCGTCAATGATGCGCCGTCGTTGAAGCAGGCAAATGTCGGCGTTGGGATGGGGCATAAAGGCACTGATGCGGCGAAAGAGGCCTCTCAAATGGTCTTGCTGGATGATAACTTCGCCTCTATCGTCGCTGCGGTGAACGAAGGTCGAGTTGTCTATGACAATATCCGCAAAGTAACCGCGTGGACACTACCCACTAATGGCGGTGAGGTATTGGCGGTCATTGCCGCTATCCTGTTTAACTTCTCCATGCCGATGTCTGCGGTGCAAATTTTGTGGATTAATCTTGTTACGGCGGGCACCCTTGGCCTAGCTCTAGCGTTCGAACCGGCAGAACCCAATGTCATGCAGCGCCGTCCCAGGCCTGCTAATCAAGGGTTGCTGACACCTTTTCTGATCTGGCGGGTAGCGCTTGTTTCGTTCCTTTTTCTAGCAGCGGTGCTGGGCGTATTTTTTTACTCACTGGGGCGTGGGGATGAGCTGCCGATGGCTCGCACCTTGGTGGTCAATTTGATCGTCGTATTGGAAATTTTCTATCTATTTAATGTGCGCTATCTACACTACACCTCATTTAGTTGGCAGGGGTTACTGGGCACTCCCGCTGTGCTGTCTGCTGTCGCTGTGGTGATAGTTGCTCAGGCGATGTTTACCTACTGGCCTGCTATGCAAGCCCTTTTCGATACTCAGCCGTTAACATTTTTGGATGGCGTATTGGTCATCAGCATCGGCATGGTGATGATGACTATATTGGAACTCGAGAAAATTGTGATGCGCCGAACAGGCTGGCTAAATCAATAAACAGAGGTAGGGGAGTGTGTCTAGGATTAAGCAAGTACGTGCTCGTCTGCTAACGCTTGATCCGTTTCCTGCATGGCTGTTTGTTGGATTTGTGCTGTTCTGGATATGGTTGGCCATAGCGCCTTATTACCGTTCAGATTGGCTACTTGAAAATATTCTGGTGTTTGCCGCGGTGCCCGTATTGGGTTGGTTGTGGTATCAGGGTGGTGTCTCACGTCTGGCATGGTTAAGCATTTTTCTATTTTTGATATTTCATGAAGTTGGTGCTCATTATACCTATTCTGAAGTGCCCTATGACCGTTGGTTGAGAACCCTGCTTGGGTTTTCTCTGGACCAACGGTTTAGCTTTGAGCGTAATCAGTACGACCGCTGGGTACATTTCCTTTATGGACTGCTACTTTTTCCACTGATGGAAGATCTTGTGAAAAGACGCCTACTACCGGTGATGCTGATTTTATCCCATTCGGCGTTTTATGAGATTGCTGAGTGGCTGGCGGTTGTACTCTTCCCAGGGGAATTGGGGGAATCATACCTAGGTGCCCAGGGAGATATTTGGGATGCACAGAAGGACATGGTTTTGGCACTTTTAGGAGCGTCCATAGCAAGCCTACTGAGTGTGACAGCACACTATTTCGTGACACCAATTAACTCAAATTCAAATAAATAAGCAGAGTGGTGAGTATGTGGAATTTTCTTCATAGATATCAATTGCATCATTGAAAGAAGAGGTAATGCGATGCGCGCTCATGTTTTTATTTCAGCAATAGCAGCCAACTTTGTAGGGTTAAGAAGGCGGCAGTACTCATGCCCATGAGCTGATAATATGCCTTGCTGTTGAAAACCGCTGATGAGTCGGCTGAGCGTTTCAATATTGCGAATGTAAGCTATATTAAAATCTTGCAAGCAGTGGTATGTATTTTACAGTGCCTCATTGGGATGTGGCGCAGTAAATATACAGGGATTTATAGGTAGTGAGAGATAGGGCGTGTAACGTTGAATATCGTTTAGCTCTGTGAGGCAGCCAGGATAAAAGAAACAAAGTGACTAGCACCTTAATAGAACTAGCCATACAGGCGTTACGCCTTTCTAACATAGCTACCAGGGGCGTCTTCGAGCGGTGGGTAAGTTTGTGAACCAACATCGGGCGCCTTAATAAGAGAGCCAGACCTGGTTGCCAGCCATGATTGCCATGCAGCCCACCATGAACCTGGCTTAATTGCTGTGCGTTTCAGCCAAGTGTCTGGATCAATATAAGAGTCACCTTCAAAGGCGGTGGCTACCCGATAATGCCGATGCGATTGTTCAGGGGGGCTAATAATACCCGCGTTGTGACCTCCACTAGTGAGTAAAAAAGTAATCTCCGGCGCATCCGCAATTAGATGCAACCTGTAGGTTGATCGCCATGGTGCGACATGATCCCACTCAGTGCCAACACAGAAGATAGGTATCTGAATATCACTAAGTGCTATCGGACGGCCATCTACTCGAAGACGTCCTTCGGCTAAATCATTATTTAAAAACAGGTTACGCAAGTATTCAGAGTGCATGCGGTAAGGCATACGCGTTGCATCCGCGTTCCAGGCGAGAAGATCGTTAATGGGTTGCCTTGTGCCTAGCAAATACTCGTTCACGACCCGAGACCAGATTAAATCGTTGGAGCGCAGTATCTGGAATACCCCTGACATTTGCTTAGTATCGAGAATGCCCTGAGCCCACATTAAATCTTCAAGGAAGGCGAGCTGCTTTTCGTCAATAAATAGCATCAATTCGCCAGCTTCTCGAAAATCTGTTTGCGCGGCAAAGAGTGTCATTGAAGCTAAGCGATTGTCGCTATTTCTCGCCATCGCAGAGGCGGTAATGGCCAACAGTGTTCCTCCAAGGCAGTAGCCTACCGCATGTATCTTCTGGCTAGGAAATAGATGTTCGATAATATCGAGGCTAGCCATAATGCCTTGTTGCCGATAGTCATCCATCCCAATATCGCAATCCTCAGACGTTGGGTTGCGCCATGAGATCATAAAAACGGTGTGGCCATGGTCGACCAGATACCTGACAAGCGAGTTATGCGGTGACAGATCTAGGATGTAATACTTCATGATCCAGGCAGGCACAATGAGCATAGGAGCCGCGTGCACCTCTTCAGTAGTAGGCGTGTACTGGATCAATTCGACTAGATGGTTGCGATAGATAACCTTACCCGGCGTAATTGCTACATTTTTTCCAACGACGTACTTTTCAGCACCCGCTGACCTTTTGCCAAGATAGTGGTTTTGGATATCTTCACAGTAATGCTGCAGGCCTTGGATTAGATTACCTCCGGCGCTTTCAAAGGTCTTTTTGAGCACAGTGGGATTAGTCAGTAAAAAATTGGAGGGCGAGAACACATCAAGCCACTGGCGGGCACCGAATTCTACTGCCTGTTCGTGATGCGGAGATAAACCGCGTGGTCCGGTGGTAGCGTTATGCCACCACTGCTGTTGAAGAAGAAAGCCTTGATAAAGCAGGTTATAGGGAAAATAACGCCAAGCAGGATCACGAAAACGACGATCCTGTGGCAAAGGGGCAATACAAGGCTTGGCATCGGGATCTAGAGCCGAATGGCTGGCCCAAATCAGTAAGCATAGATGTTTCTTCGTTGCTTTTTGTAGTAGATGAGCCTGAGTCCCTGGAGAAAGCTGGAGGCTGGATAGCCAGTCCAAGTAAGTCAGCATCGCCGATGCAGGAGAAATACCGAGCGTTAGCCTGGCCAATGATGCACGTACCAACCTATCGATATTTTGGTGTTGAGCTTCGTCGTAAATCATCAAAATCAATCCTCGTGAGGTAGATAGGCTGCTCAAGAGAGTGAGTACAAGATTTAGTGCTTCACTCTTATCTACCACTTGCTTAGCGTCTTGGCATCGTGTTTGATACTAGCTGTTCTTTTCTAGATTATAAGCTACTTGGGTTTCAATAGGGCTAGTTTAACGCCATATAAAACTCATCATGCTGTCCTGCTAAGTTTTTGATTTTTAATAAGTCTGTTGTACCCCCCCTTTTAAGAATAGAATTTTGAATGGCTGGAAAGGAAGATAAATTGCTCTAGATCAATTTTTAATCATTTTAATACCTTTTTGTTACGTTGATTAGCTTTTAAAAAATCTTGTTTGCGCTATAAATATTCAAGTAACACCTGATGTTTTTTTGGTGCCTAAGATTAATACGTAATGGGTGAAGGTGCTATCCAAAGCAGATGAAAGCATAGAGGAGAAATATCATGGAGAAGACTGCTACAAAACCTGTTATTGCGGGTCAGGAGTCCAGCGCATTGCCAACCAATCGGTCGCTGAATCCGCTTGAGGAGTTCGACCGCTTAATGGAGGGGTTCTTTGAACGTAGTTGGTTAAAACCTTTCTTTAGAGATGACTTAGTCAAGGAAAGGCTCGGATTTTTTGCTCAAAGCAACCCTAAAGTCGACATTATTGACCGAGAAAAGGAACTCGTCGTTCGTGCTGAGATGCCAGGTGTTGATCGCAAGGAGATAGATATCGAGATCACCGACCATGCTGTGATGTTAAAAGGTCGGCGCTCTGGTGAAACCGAGGAAAAGAAAGATGAATATTACCATTCAGAAATATGGCAAGGCACTTTTTCTCGTACGATTGCATTGCCTGTAGATGTAGAAACACAGCATGCGGAGGCCAAATTTAAGGATGGTATCTTGACAATCACCATGCCCAAATCCAAGCAGGCATTACGGCGAAATCTTGAGGTTAAGTAAGTCAAAAATAGTCTGGTTGACGGAAAGTTATAACTGCATAACACAAGGAGTATTCATAATGTCGAAATCAGATAGTCAACTTCAGCAAGATGTACTTGCGGAACTTGGTGATGAACCCTCTGTCCGAGCGTCGGATATTGGTGTAGAGGTAAAAGATGGCATTGTAACATTAGCCGGTCATGTGGATAGTTATGGTGAAAAATGGCATGCGGAAAAGGCAGCTCAGCGGGTGGCTGGGGTAAAGGGCGTCGCTGTGGAAATTGACGTACAACTGCCAGGGGAAAATCAGCGCACTGATGCCGATATAGCGCGTGCGGTAAAAAATACGCTTGAGTGGAATGTTTTTATTCCAAATGACCCATTAAAGGTAATGGTTGAGGATGGATGGGTCACCTTGTCAGGGGAAGTGCCCTGGGAATATCAGCGCCTCCTAGCTGCTAGCTCAATTCGATATTTAGCAGGTGTGACTGGTGTTAGTAACCAGATCGTTCTTAAACCTAAGCCAACGACTACGGCGGTTAAGGCTAATATTGAGAACGCACTTAAGCGAAGGGCGCTTCAGGATGCGAATGCCATAAAAGTAGAAGTTCATAATCATGAAGTAACGCTTAGTGGAAAGGTACATAACCTTGCGGAAAAAGACTTAATTCACCATGCTGTATGGAATTCACCAGGCGTCTGGAAAGTAACGGATCATATAAGAACTTAAGCATTAAATGTTATAGAGTTTTCAGGGTTGTCTAATCGCAGGCAGGGGTTCGATGACCCTTTGTTTTTTGGCTTGTTGGATCCTGTAACCAAAGGGAATCCTGCTATGTACCTAGTCCGCCCGTCCTGAGGTGCTACCAATGGGAGGCCGCCGAACATCTTTACGATGCATCTAATTTGTGGGCGATGCAAAACTATATTGATGGCCGCCGAGCCTGTGATCCATAGTGATGTCTCCTTACGGCTTTCTGCGACATCTCACGGCGACGAGACGGCTTCACCACTTTTTATGATGGCTTTCCTTGAAGATGTCCGCTTTCAATCGTTCCTTGGAGTACATCTTCTTGAGCCGCTGGCTTTCATCCTCTAGCACCTTCAGCCGTGCCACCATGGATGCACCCATACCACCGAATTTAGCTATCTACTTGTAGAAGGTCGCACTGCTCATGCCGAGCTCACGGCATAGTTTCGGAACCGGGGCACCGCCTTCCTTTTACTTAAGGATCGAAAGTATTTGGCTGTCTGAAAAACGTGATTTTTTCGTGCAGGTTATCCCTGCGTTTAGCTTACGGAAAATTCTACTTCTGAGTTCCCTGGTTTTTCGGAGGGGATTACCAAATAATATATATTAATGGGAATTGTTTTAGCCTTTTTTGCTTAATTTCTAATTGGTGAGACTAGTAAAATAGAATGAGAAAATATGCCTAAATTGTTAGGTTAACAGTTATAGCTATATAAACAGCTTGTTTATATACTTCTCTTCGAGATCGTTACTCTTTGGTTGCCTTTGTTTGGGTGATAAAGCGTATTCTTGTTGAAGTGGAAGTTGCCAAGATCTAATTTTTATATGGTAATAATAGTGACTTAACTATGCGGGTATTGACATCATGACTAAAATATTACGATTTTTTGATATCCTGTTTGCTGCCACGGGCCTACTCATTGGTCTGCCATTATTGCTTATATTAGCCTTAATCGGTTACTGGGACACGGGGTCTCCTCTATTTTTGCAAAAGCGTGTGGGATACCGTGGCCAGCCGTTTGTATTGATTAAATTTCGTACTATGAAGCCTGATACCGCTTGGGTTGCTTCGCATCTTGCGGATTCTTCTTCAATTACCAAATTCGGTCATTTCTTACGGCGTACCAAATTGGATGAGTTACCGCAGCTATGGAATGTATTGAAAGGGGATATGAGCCTTGTGGGGCCTCGTCCTTGCTTATACACGCAAGATGAGTTGATCAAAGAGCGTACCGAGCGTGGTGTATACAATGCTCGCCCAGGAATTACCGGGCTGGCGCAACTTAACGATATTGATATGTCTACGCCTCAATTACTGGCAGAAACGGATCAAAAAATGTTGGCGACAATGGCGATGCCGACGTATTTTCGCTACCTGTTCCTCACTGTGATGGGTAGAGGAAGCGGAGACCGGGTGAGACAATAAAGCATGCGCACTCCTGTGGCCTACAAGGTAAATACTGCATGCAGGCTTTAGCAATCACCGTGTTACCGCTATTGGCCCCCTTGGGCTATTGGCTAGGATTGGCGATCACTATTATATGGTCGTTTCTTGCTAGGCATGAGCGACAAAGGCGTAGCTTTTTTAGAAAACCAATGGGGCGTGGTGATGGCCTTCTTTTGGCGTTGCTACTAGGAGTCGGTATTGTCGAAGTAGTGGCTGGCGCTTGGCATTCTAGCTTGGAGCGGGCCTTGCCATTAGCTGGTGCAGCTTGGCTCGCGGCATTGGCGTTTATGTTAGTGCGCGCCGTTCCACCACGTCCTTCAGCATGGTGGGTGGGTTTAGCGCTAAGTGGATTGGGTGCAGGGGGTTGGGCGGCGTGGCAAAAATGGATAGTCGGTTTAACCCGTGCTACAGGCCACCCACCGTTACATTCAATCTTTTTCGGCAATCTTGCGCTATTGATGGCGCTGTTATGTTTGGCCGGATTGGGGTGGGCCTGGCAACAGCGATCAACACGTTTTTTTTGGGTAGCGCTTTTGCTGAGCGGCGCAATGGGGGGCGGACTAGCCTCGGCTCTTTCTGGCACCCGGGGCGGGTGGTTGGCACTGCCGCTAGTGATATGGGTATTTTATTACGGTTATGCGCGTCGCTGGCGAGCGCTGTGGCGATGGTTGGCACTGACTGCTGCAATAGCTGTGATGATAGGGGTGTATACGACGCCCCATAGCGGCGTAGAAAAAAGGGTGGATAAGGCGGTGGCCGAGGTGCATCGCTACATGGAAGGCGCTGACTATGGCTCCGTAGGGGCTCGCTTGGAAATGTATCGCGGCGCATTCTGGCTGATTTATGAACGTCCCCTCGTGGGCTACGGGCATCAGGGCTATCTACCCGCCATGCAAAGACTAGAGACTCAAGGCGTGCTAAGCCCCGAGTTAGGCAATTACTGGCATGCGCATAACGACCTTCTGGATGCCTGGGTACGAAAAGGGCTGCCAGGTCTTGTTATAGTCGTGAGCCTCTATCTCATTCCCCTGTGGCTTTTTTTCCCAGGTTTACGCGCTGAAAGCGCCACTCAGCGCTCCTATGCCGTGGCTGGTATATTGCTGCCAATCACTTTTATGGGCTTTGGCTTAAGCTATTCTTTTTTTGCTTATCCAGCAGGGGTAGCGGTGTATGCTAGCTGGCTGATTTTCCTTTGGGTTCTCGTTTCCGAGCAAGTTCTGCAAGATGGTTGCCATGTATACACTAATGAAAAGCCTGACGGCGATATTGCTGATGCCAATGTCTCTGATGGCCCTCACTTTTACTATCGGATGGTTGATTCGTAAGCTTGGGTGGTACCGCCTGGGTCACAGCATAATGACGTTAGCAATGCTCTTGCTATTGCTGGCGGCCTGGGCACCAGTGGCAGATAATTTGCTAGGGCCGTTGGAGTCTCAATATGTCGCTTGGGAGAAATGGCCTGAAGAGCAGAACATCGAAGCAGTGGTAGTCCTCGGGGGTGGTTGGCAGCCGGATCGCCCTTGGTCGATAACCGGCAGGCTCAGCGAAAGTTCGGGTTTGCGTCTGATGGAAGGCCTGCGGCTATGGCATGAGCGTCCAGACTTGCTACTGGTAGTGTCAGGGGGAGGGCAAGATCCAAAAATGACCATGGCTCATGGTTACGCCGAAGCTGCCGAAGCATTGGGGGTTCCGCCAGAGAGTATCGTGACGCTGGTGTCGCCCAACGATACTGCTGAAGAGGCCAAGTCAGTTCGGGCGCTGCTCGGTGAAGGTGCGCAAGTATTGATTGTGACATCAGCGTCGCATATGCCGCGCGCTATGCGTCATTTCGAGGCGGCAGGCCTAGCTCCAGTTGCTGCACCTACCCATTATTTGGCCGATCGAACGGAGGGATTAGCGCTAGCTTATTGGCTGCCCTCTGCCCGTGAGCTACGCAAGACTGAGAGGGCAATCTACGAAACCCTTGGGTTGCTTGCTATTCAGTGGGAGCATTGAAGGTGTCATTTGAAAACGTCTACCTCTGCTCACCCAGGAGATAAGTAAGACATGTTCGAGCGTATTTTAGTGGTGTGTACAGGTAATATTTGTCGTAGTCCTGTCGCTGAGGCATTTCTTAAACAGCGGCTACCCGAGCGTCATATCAGTTCTGCAGGCTTGGGCGCCTTGGAAGGCGAGCCTGTATCCCCGTTTGCACGTCAATTGGCCGAGGCCGATGGTTTGGATGTGACCAGCCACCAGGCACGGCAATTAACGGTGATAATGATACAGGAAGCCGATCTCATTCTGGTGATGTCTGAGGGCCAGCGCCGTGCCGTAGGACAACACGTACCCCAAGCCTTAGGTAAGACGCTATTGCTAGGTCGTTGGCTAGATAGTGGCAAAGGGCGCAATATCCCCGATCCTTACCGAAAATCCAGGGAAGTTTTCGAGCATATCCATATGTTGCTAAAGGACGCTGCCTTTACGTGGGCAGAGAGGCTCTAGAGGCATCGCCATCGCTTCTTTTTCTTTTTTACTGCTTGATCTGTCTGCGGTATGGCCAATGTGCATGTCAGTATTAGATCCATTTTTCGTTTTAAAATTTTTAGTTGACTAATCATTAAGTAATGATTTTTTTGCTGTTTTTTTGCTATTTTTTAATTATGTATTTCTTGTTTTTAAGATGTTGATCTTTGTATTTATGATGGGAATTATGTATTGTTTTTCTCATTTATTTTGAAGGAGTAAAATTGTTAAAAATGCCTGATTTAAATGCCAATAGAGTAGAAGATTGAGGTTTCTGTCTTTAGACTATGAAGGTGAATAAATTTAACAGAAACAAATGCTTGTATTTTTTTTATTGTAGTTTTAATAATTTTTTCTGGAGATATAATATAACCTATCATTTAAGTGACACGATTTTGTCATTCGATAAAGTTACCGTTCCACTATAAGTCGTAACTAAGCGATTTTGTTCATTGCAGAAACTATCGGAAAAGCCTTTTTAACTCTCTGGCGTGATGCTCCATCTTGGGTAGAGGCGTGACGTACCGAGAGTATGTCTTTGTGTTTAGGGCCATCACCGCTGGGTTTTACAAGAAAGGCGATTCTACCTAACCATCCATTAATTTGGCGGTCAAGCCTGATAAATAAGGAGGGATAGACAATGAATTACAAATCCTATGGTGATTTAAGTGAGGACATCGCTGCGTCCTTGTTCAAAGTTCACGGGAAGGATTACGACCTGGTGGTCGGTATTCCCCGTAGCGGCATCATCCCTGCCAGCATGGTTGCGTTGGGTTTGCATCTCGATATGATGGGGCTCCCAGACTTTATTGACAACCAACCGCTGAAAACTCGCTTGCGTAGAAAGGAAGAAAAGCCGCCGGGAGCCGCCTGGGACGCGAAAAAAGTTCTTTTCGTCGATGATAGCGTCATTACAGGGAAGACTGTGCAGGAAGCACGGAGTGCTATCCCCGAAAACTGTCCTTGTATAATAGATACCTTGGCGATCTATGCTGATCCCGACGGTAAGCAACATGTTGATTTTCATTTTTACACGCTAGAATCGCCTTGTGCTTTCCAGTGGAACCTTTTCACTCCTGCCATACTTTCCCAGTCATGTGTCGATATCGATGGTGTACTGTGCGTCGATCCTACCGACCTTCAGAACGATGATGGAGAGCAGTACATTGCGTTTTTGAATAACGCGGAGCTTCTTTTCCTACCTGCTGGCCGAATCGGCTGCTTGGTAACCAACCGTCTTGAGAAGTACCGTAGCCAGACAGAGCAGTGGCTGAAGCAACAGGGAATTGACTATGAGCGCTTGGTCATGCTGGATCTGCCTTCGAAAGAGGAGCGCCAACGCCAGGGGATTCACTCTACGCACAAGGGCCTGTTCTATAAGAACTCGGATTACACTTTCTTCATTGAGAGTGCTACCAGGCAGGCTGCAAGTATTGCAAAAATATCGGGGAAAGCCGTTTATTGCTGTGAAGATAATAGAGTCTATACAGCGTCTGATAAAATCTCCGCCAAAAAGGGATCGCATAGCTATACGAAACGCCTTCTCAGCGCCAGCAAAAGAAAGATTTTATCTAGCTTTCCAAGCCCCCTCAAGACGGCACTGAGGGAGCGGTGGAAACCCAAAAAGGCGTGAGCGGATTCAAAGACCAACTTATGGCCGCCCCTCCAAGGGTGGCTTTTTTCTATGTGACCACTGTCACTAAGAAACCCCTCAATTAAGGCGATATTACAATTGTTCCGCGATTGTAACTTGAAATTTCTTCTTTTGTAACTTTTTACAACTTATTAATTTTAAATATAAATTTTTTATTATCATTAAATGTTTAATACCGCTAGGCATGATCTCCTCTCCTCTCACCCATGACGCCAAACCTCATTTCTAAACGCCTAAATAGCGTTAGCTATCTCATCCTCAGCAATGAAGTAAATCAAAGTATGTTTTTTGTTTTTTTATGTAACATTATATTTGTCTGCCGTAATGGCATTCATGTCTTATGGCGGCTCGAAGGTTGCACTGCCAAGGCGAGTTTCCAAATAGGCTCTGGGAAATGCCATTTAAAATCCCCGGGCGGTAGCGTGGTAAGACACAAAGCAAAGGGAACAAAAAATGAATAATTTCAAAGCAATAGAAGGTGTAGAAACCAGAAAAAACCCATTGCGGCTGGTTCGCTATCTAATGTTCATCATGCTGCTGGGGATATTAAGTGGCTGTGCCATGGCCCCAGGCGGGCATATTGATGAAAGCGAGCTCGACCAATCGCTTGATGGCCGAGTGGACGTACAACCCATTACACCAGAGTTTGTAGATAGGTTGTATGTCCCAGAAGAGCCTACCACGCAAGCCACGTCTCAAGCATTGAATCAAGAAGTGCAAGACTACGAATATCGGGTAGGGCCTGGGGACATTTTAAGCGTGATCGTCTATGACCATCCAGAATTAACGATTCCTGCCGGCGCCGAGCGCTCCGCTGCGGAAACCGGGAACCGTATACGGCCCAATGGCACGATGTTCTATCCCTACGTAGGGCGTGTGAGAGTCGAGGGCATGACGCTTGACGAGGTGCGCGAGTTAATCGCACGGCGATTGTCCGCAGTAATCAATGAGCCGCAGGTAGAGGTAGGCATTGCGGCGTTTAACTCCCAAAAAGTGTACATCAGTGGTGCAGTGGAAAACCCCGGCACTCTGCCTCTGAGTATTGTGCCGATGACGGTACTTGATGCCATTAGTGAAGTAGGCGGGGCACGTGATAATGCGGATTGGCGTAATGTCACCCTAAGCCGCAATGGTGGTGAAGAGGTGATATCGCTTTACGCCATGATGCGTCAAGGGGATATGACACAAAACCGGTTACTGCGTGATGGCGATCTACTTCACGTGCCCACCATGGAAAATCAAAACGTGGTCGTTCTGGGACAGGTTAGCCGTCCAGGTGCCATTGCCCTGGGCAATGAACGCATCACGTTGACGGATGCATTGGGAAGGGCAGGTGGTGTGAATGAAAATCGCGCCCAGCCGTCGGGTATTTTCGTAGTAAGGGGAAACCCGCCGGGTAGCGAGAAAATTGCCACCGTCTATCAGTTGGATATTCAGGATGCCACTCGCTTATTGCTAGGAACACGTTTTCCTCTTGAGCCGCAGGATGTGGTGTACGTGACGTCAGCACCGCTGGCTCGCTGGAACTCTGTGATCTCCCTGCTGTTGCCATCAGTTAGTTTGCCAGGCGACTTTGCAACGTCTGCTATTGATGCCGGTGAGCTTTAATATATTTTCTGAGTGATGAGGCATCTCCATGACTAATTTCCCTTCACCAGCGCCGTCGCCAGCACCTCGAGAGAGCGATGAGCTTAATCTGCGTAAGTTGGTAGACACGCTGTCCGATCATCGCTGGTTTATTGTGTCGGTGACGGGATTTTTTCTGCTGGCGGGCTACTTTAATGCCAGCTCTCAGCCGAGAATTTATCAGGCCGATGCCTTAGTTCAGATAGAGACCCGAGGATCGAACTTGGCGTTTATGGAGTCATTGGGAGAGCCGCAACAAGGCAACCCTACCTCTGCTGAGCTCGAAATTCTGCAGTCACGTATGGTGTTGGGTGAAACCGCTGACCGTCTTGACCTTGCCATTCAGGTTGAGCCGCGTAGGTTGCCGGTGGTGGGGGACTTTCTGGTTCATCATGGAGTTAATCAGCAGTGGTTCGAGAGCCTCACGCCTGAATTCATTCGCCAGTGGTTAGCAGACTCTGTGGATGATGCTTGGAGTAACCCCTATGTGTGGGCTGGGGAATCACTGCGAGTCGCTCGTTTCGATGTTCCCGAGGAGAACGTGGGGGGGGAGCATGTGTTGCGGCTTCTCGACGGCGGTGAATTCGAGCTGCTGCTGGAAGAAGAAACGCTGCTTACTGGTAGCGTTGGGGAAACGGTACAGAATGATGAATTGGGGTATCGTCTTTTTGTCAGCCAGGCAGAGGCCCACCCCGGCGCAGAATTCACATTAGTAAGAACGTCTGCTCTTAGTGCAATAAGTGAGCTGAAGAATCGCTTTGAAATCATTCCGCGTGGGTTAGAGTCGGGCGTCTATGAACTGACGTTGAACGGGGCGGATCAAAACCAGATTCAGCCAACACTAGATACGCTGACCAGCGTTTTTTTGACTCAAAACGTGCAGCGTCATTCAGAAGAAGCAGAAAAACAGATCGCCTTTCTCAACGAGCAAATTCCTCAGGTTAGCAACCAATTGTCAGATGCCGAAGGCATGCTCAACGATTACCGAGCTCAGCGTGACTCTGTCGACCTGACGTTCGAGACACAGAACCTGCTTACTCGGGTAGTCGATGTGGAAAACCAGCTTGGTGAGTTGGCTATGCGGGAAGCGGATCTGGCTGAGAGGTACCGTCCTTCACACCCTAACTACCAAACGTTACTGAGACAACGCGGCCAGCTAGAAGCCGAGCGTGACCGACTTAACGCTCTGGTGAGTGAATTACCCGAAACCCAACAGGAAGTGCTGCGTCTTACTCGGGATACTCAGGTCAATCAGCAAGTGTATGTCCAGCTACTCAACCAGCTTCAAGAGATGCGTTTGGTGAAGGCTGGCACAGTAGGCAATGTGCGTATCTTGGATGCGGCCATGCTGTCCCCCGGTACCATTGCTCCACGTATCCCTTTAATAACCGCTGTTAGCGGCCTGTTTGGCGCCTTGTTGGCAATGTTATTAGTGATCGTTCGTATGTTGCTTAGTCGGTCTATCAAAACCCCCGAGCAGCTTGAAGAATTGGGTCTGCCTGTCTATGCCACCTTACCGAATTCCGGTGAACAGGCAGGGCTTACCGAGCGTATTCGTCCGCGTCGTGCCAAGAAAGCCCAAGAAGTTTTTCGTGGCTTGCTGGCCGTCAAGAAACCCGCTGAAATTGCCGTTGAGGCATTGCGTGGGCTTCGTACCAGCCTCTACTTCGCCATGCTCGAATCCGATAACAATCGGTTGATGATTACTGGTGCTAGTCCGGGGGTAGGTAAGAGCTTCATAGCCGCGAACTTAGCGGCGGTATGTGCCCAGGCTGGCCAAAAAGTGTTGTTAATCGATGCTGATATGCGCCGCGGCCATTTGCACCATGCCTTTCACGGTAAGGGAATAAAGGGACTTTCAGAGTTGTTGGCACGGCGTATCAGTGTGGAGGAGGCCATTCGCCATAGTGAGCTTGATGGACTTGATTATGTGGCAAGAGGAAGCGTACCGCCTAATCCATCAGAGCTTTTGATGCAGCAGAGTTTTCACGACTTTCTAGACACGATAAGCCAGCACTATGACCTGGTAATCGTGGATACGCCCCCGATTCTGGCGGTAACCGATGCCTCGGTAGTCGGCAAGTTGGTTGGTACCAGTCTAATGGTGGTGCGGTTCGACACGAACCCTCCTGGCGAAATCAAAGCCGCTAAGCGTCGTCTTGAGAGTGCTGGTGTGAGGCTCAAAGGTGGAATTCTAAATGGTGTTAAGAAGCCGACCAGCAGCCGTCACGGATACTATGGCAGCTACCTCTATGCTTACCGGTGAGCCAATATGCTTAATCAATTGCGCGAATTTTATTCTTTACTAACGCAACAACAGCGCCGCCGATTGTTAGGGCTTCAGGCACTGATCATTGTGATGGCGCTAGCTCAAATTGCCAGTGTCATCGCCATTGGGCCTTTTATGGCGGTGGTCGGCGATATGAGCAAACTCCAGGGCAATGGTTGGTTAGCCTGGGCTTATACTTATAGCGGAATGCAAAGCCACAAGTCCTTCTTGAGTCTATTGGGCGGTATGGTACTTGGAGTGTTGTTAATGGCAGCGCTAATTTCCATGTATACCACCTGGCGGCTGTCGCTCTACAGTGAGCAAGTGGGAGCGGAACTCTCTAGCCGCCTCTATCGTTATTATCTGTACCAACCTTGGTTATTTCATTCGAGCCAGAATACCAGTGTCCTGATCAGCAAGGTCTCCGTTGAAGTCCAGCGCGTTACGACAAAGGTGATCAATCCAGCGATGGAGCTCAACGCCAAGGCGGTCATGGTGACCTTGATGAGCTTGGCTATCTTTATCTATAACCCTGTTGTAGCAATATCCGGCTTAGTGATATTCCTCGCCACTTATCTACTGCTTTATCAGACGGTGCGGCGCTTTCTCAGCATTAATGGAAGGCGTATATCTGAGGCTCAATCGAAACGCTTCAAGCTGATGACTGAAGGGTTTGGAGGCATCAAAGATCTTCTTTTATTGCATCGTCAGGCGAGTTTTACCACGCGGTTTGAAAAGGCCAGCAACCGCATAGCGCGAGGCCAAGGTGTAACACAAGGACTGAGTGAGGCACCCCGTTATGCTATCGAGCTAGTGGCCTTTGGTTCGGTAATCCTGCTGGTTCTTTACCTGCTTAACCTCTACCAAGGCAATCTGGGCGCCATTTTGCCGGCGCTTTCAATTTATGCCCTAGCCGGTTTCAAGATGCTGCCTGGCTTTCAGAAAATCTATACCTCCATTACTAAAATACGCGGCAACCTGGCGGCTTATGATGCAATCCGTGAAGATTTGATCGCCAGCAGTGAGGAAACCATAAAACTGAAAACAGGCAGTGAATCTAAGCCTGCTGCTCAGTCAATGCCGTGGGTTCCTCAGCGAGAAATCAAAATTCATGAGGTCGCCTTCGACTACCCAGGAGCGCGAGCACGGGCGCTGAATGGCCTGACTCTGACAATTCCGGTCAACAAGATGGTCGGCTTAGTCGGTGCTTCTGGCAGTGGTAAAAGTACTGCTGTGGATCTATTGCTGGGTCTGATCGAGCCTCAGCAAGGGCAAATACTCATTGATGGTGTGGCTTTAACGCAGGAGAACTTGCGGAATTGGCATGCCAGTGTGGGGTTTGTGCCGCAACAGATATTTCTGTCCGATGCCACGATCCTCGAAAACGTCGCCTTTGCCATTGAACGCGAAAATATTGATGTTGAGAGAGTCAAAGAAGCCCTACACATGGCGCAACTCGATGAACTGATCATGCGATTTCCCGAAGGGCTCGAAACTAGAATCGGGGAGCGCGGAGTGCAGATATCAGGGGGACAGCGTCAGCGTTTGGGTATCGCCCGTGCTCTTTATCAGCAAGCCAGTGTATTAGTTTTTGATGAAGCCACCAGTGCTCTGGATGGGATCACCGAACGTCGTGTGATGGAAGATATCCAGCGCTTCGCAGGCCAAATGACGGTGGTGCTTATTGCCCACCGCCTGGCCACGGTCAAAGAGTGCGGCATAATTTATATGCTTGAGGACGGGCAAGTAAGTGATGCAGGTACTTATGATGACTTGGCCAGTCGCAATCATACCTTCCAGATGATGGCTAACCTCTAGCCACAGTAGAAAAAAGGTATCGCCATGAATCTGATCGGTGCGCTATTGCTGTTTGTGGGGCTTTCGCTAAGCAGCCTTTATTTGTTTCCCAGCGGTGGGCCACAGCTGGCTGATTTTGTGCTGATCGGTTTTGCCGGCGTGATGCTTTTGATGTCATTAGGAGACAAACACCTGAAAGTTTCACCCTTCGCTATGTGCTGGGGATTAATGGTGTTGTGGGTAGTAATGGTATGCCTTAGCTGGACGTTAGTGATGGAAACCACTGAATTTTTTAGACCAGCCCAGTTTTTCCTGTTCAATTTTTTAATCGGTATGGGGCTGCTGCGTTTCCTAAGCGTTTACGGTGAACGTGCCATAGGGCTTATTCGAAATAGCATCTCTATTGCGCTAGTGATCGCCGGTGGCCATGTGTTAGTGCAATTAGCCTTGGGGATCAACCGCACCACTGGCAGCTTTAATAATCCCAATCAGCTGGCCTACTTTTCGCTATGTGGCGTAGTGGTGTTGTTAATGCTCGATGATTTTCACCCTAAAATGAGGCCTTTGGCATTGGCCGGGCTAGCTAGCGGCGTGTTGGGGATCTTATCGGCGTCGTCGTTGGCCGCTATGGGAGGTGGGGCTATGGTGGGGATCGGCTGGGCCATAGCAAATGCTAAGCAGGTCAAGTACTTTGCGCGCCTGTTGCTGCTGGTGCCACTATTATTGGGAGGTGTTGTGCTCGCCAATATTAGTACTGAGGGGCAGGTGTTGCGCAACCTGGAAGCGCGTATGGATCGAGCACCAAGCAAAATTGATAGTGTGTATGAAGAACGCAAGTTTGACCGACTGACTAACTTTCCCGCCTACGCAATATTGGGGGCAGGAGAAGCCGAACGGCAGCGTTTTGCACCATATGATGGGGCCGAAATCCACTCCTCCTTTATTAACATGTTGTTTGCTTATGGCTTGCCAGGCCTAGTGCTTTTCCTATCGATAATAGCCACCGTATTGCGCCGAGCTCCCCTTTACATCTGGGCTGGAGTAGCAGGGCCATTGATTTATTCCACTACTCATAACGGGCTGCGCGCGACGTTATTCTGGGTACTACTAGTGATCTGTTGGCATCTCTATCGAGAAGGCTCGATAGCGGCTTCCCGTCAAAATCTCGTTTTTGATCGCCCACTTCAATAATGCGGCTGTCAGCGCTGTAACTTGGCAACCCGCAAGGACGGATAGAGATAACTATGGCTAGTTTCATAAAGTCGTTATCAATGGCGCCGCGCTCCATAAAGCGCCGGGTACTTGTTGTATTTGATGGTTTGATTGTGGTGGGTAGCCTGCAACTTGCCACAATGATTCACCTGGAAAGCCTACAACCACTCAGCAGCATTTCCTTGTGGATGACCATCAGCGTGTTAGTTCCGATAAGCCTTTTGCTTTTCCGCTGGTTAGGGCTTTATCGCGCCGTCATTCGCTACATGAGCCATGCCACTGTATCCACTATAGCTGTTGTTGTGCTGGCATCGACTTTGTTAGTAGCGCCGGCCAGTTACATGGTTAACTCGCCCATTGGACTATCTATTATCATCATTTATGCGCTGCTCTTATTGTTGGGTATCGGTAGCCTGCGTTTTCTATTGCGCGAGTTGTATCGCCACAGTCAGCTTCGACAGCGCAAGCCAGTGGTGATTTATGGGGCAGGGGCCGCGGGTTGCGAGCTGGTGGCTGCTCTGCGCAATGGAGAGGAATACCAGCCGGTGGCCTTCGTTGATGACTGGCGGGGATTGGAAGGCGCCATGGTAGAAGGGCTGCGGGTACATCAGCCGGTAGCATTAGCTGCTCTGGTTCAAGAACACCGCGCCACAATGGTCTTGTTAGCTATCCCCAGCGCCCCACGTTGGCGTCGCCGCGAGATACTGCACTGGCTTTCGGGCCTTTCCGTGCCTCTTAAGACAATTCCTGGTAGCGCCGATGTAATTGCCGGTAGAGCCAAAATCAGTGAACTTCGCGATGTGGCGCTGGAAGATTTATTGGGTAGGGAGTCTGTGCCTGCCTTCCCCGAACTGATGGAGGCCAATATCCGCGATAAATCGGTCATGGTGACGGGGGCAGGAGGCTCGATAGGCAGTGAACTGTGTCGTCAGATTCTTGATCAGAATCCTGTCCGCCTGCTTTTGATCGATAACTGCGAATTTGCGCTATACGCCATTGAGCAAGAGTTGAAGCAACATATCGAAAGCACCGCGTCACGGTGCGAGCTAAAACCATTGCTTATCTCAGTGCAGCATTCGGGCAGTCTTAAGGCAGTGTTCGAATGTTTCGAGGTGCATACTGTCTACCACGCTGCTGCTTACAAGCATGTGCCGATGGTGGAATTTAATCTCGTGCAAGGAGTGAGTAATAACGTCTTTGGCACATTGAATCTGGCCAAGGCGGCAATGTCGGCCAATGTTGAAACCTTTGTGGTGGTATCCACCGATAAAGCGGTTCGCCCCTCCAATGCCATGGGTGCATCCAAGCGTTTGACTGAGCTTATCTGTCAGGCCTTCGCACATTCTCAGTCCAACACTCGATTCTGCATGGTGCGCTTTGGCAATGTTCTGGGTTCAAGTGGCTCCGTTGTCCCAGTGTTTCGTCAGCAGATTGAGCAGGGCGGCCCCGTTAAGGTGACTCACCCGGATATCACCCGCTATTTCATGACAATTCCCGAAGCTGCGCAGCTGGTTATCCAGGCTGGCGCCATGGGGGAAGGTGGGGAGGTTTTCGTGCTCGATATGGGCGAGCCGGTACGCATTCATGATCTGGCCATGAATATGATTCGCCTTTCGGGATTGGAGGTAAGAGACGCTGCGCATCCTGAAGGGGATATCGAAATCATCTATTCCGGCTTGCGGCCTGGTGAAAAGCTTTACGAGGAATTGTTGATAGGTCATGACGTCAGCAAGACGCGCCATGATCGTATCATGACTTCAAAAGAGCGCTTCTGGGAATGGCCGAGGCTCGAAGCCTTTTTAAAGCAGCTGGAGCAGGCATTTATCGCTACTGATCACCTGCGTATCCGCCAGTTGTTGCAGTCGGCTCCACTGGACTACAACCCTTTGGACGAAATAGCCGACCTGGTATGGAAAGCGCGTCAGACCATGACCTCAGATACGCAACGCCAACATGTTGATGCAACGAACACAGCCTTAAGGTCGGTCGCCAGACTAGGCCCTGTATTACGCTCCGTACCCAAAGAAGGTTGAGAATCTTATTGAATCGCTGGCTATCACAAGACGACGGAATCTTACCAACTTTGCTGCAACCCGTTTACTTCCGGCGCCTACGCCATAGCGACTGAGCCGTTTCCCCCTCGCTCTGATCACCACTTTTCATGCTTGAGTGATGCGAAAAGCATTATTGAGCATGTCATCAATGCTTATTTAAAAATAAGTGCTCTCTTTAGCACAAGGAGGCAAGTCATGACGAACAAACAATCTGATGACGAGCAACAAGAGTGGCTATCCGGGATTACTGTTTTTCTGATTAGAGAGTGTGAGTTGGCGTATTTGGACACCCTTCTTAAGTTGCTTGATCACTATGGATTTAATGTGTTGTGTAGCGTGCCAATCGAAAGTGGGCAGCAACAGGCGCTCGCTCAGTGGGTTCTTGATGATGGACAAGAGCAAGGAAATTTTGCCAGCAGTGGGTCGCCGCCAGTTTTTCTGCTTGTGGTACAGGATGTCCATCCAGTACCGGTGAAGCGGATGTCGAGTGACTCTCCCAATTTAAGACTACCTACCATCAGGGCAACCTTCAGTGCCACGCTCTCTCCAGAGGAGAGCAAAGCAGAACAACAGAGTCCGATACATTGCTCCCGCGATGCGGATCAGGCGTTTAAGTATCTCAAAACCTTGGTGCCCGAGCAGATCGGTAAGATACGTGAAGCAGCCCTAAGCAACGATGCAGCATTTCGCACACCTTACCCGGTATTAGCTGACCTAAGTAAAGAGGTTTGCCGAGCCAAAGTAGAGCTGGTGGATTTTCATGGCACTGAGGCGATTTGCAAGACATTTCGGCCTGGGCGTGAGCGCTACCTAGAGCGTGAAGTAAAGGCGCGTGAACTCGGTGCCTCTCTGCCAGAAGTATCCCGTCTGCTAGAAGTCGGTACTCATTATCTAGTGTTTGAGCGCTATGCCAATTGCATGGAACGCATTTTATCGCCTCGTGCGCCTTTTTCTAATCATGGTTTGCTGCCTATCTGGGCCATCGAGCGCGTGAGAGCCGTTATTTTGCACTATCGCAGTCTTGGCTATGAATGCATCGATCTTAATCCGCATGACCTTATCTATGACCCTTGCCAAGGGCTAAAGATTATCGATTTCGAGTTTCTACAGCCCGGTTCTGACGAAATAAAGACGCTGAAAGGCAACTATGCCTGGTACGCCGTACCTTCGATTTTTACCGGCGATTTACCTCCTTCAGCCCGGCAGAGCTCCTATCGACAATGTTGGTTTCCCTATACCGGCCTGCCGCGAACCTTATGTCTGAGTGAGCTTCCGCGTCCGTTACTTGCCATGGTGCGTTCAGTGGCTCTGGTGCCCTTGACGTTGGATGGCTTGAGGCGAGTGAGCTGGCGCCATATTCAGCGCTTTGTACGCAGCTGAGATTAGCGCTGTTATTTGCCCTACTCCTGCCAATGCCCTCTATTCCTCCCACGTCATGGAGTTATTAAATGAAGATTCTTGTTACCGGCCATGCCGGATTCATCGGCTTTCACACTGCCAAGCGGCTACTGGAGCGCGGTGATAGTGTCGTCGGCTTTGATAGCGTCAATGACTATTATGACCCTGCCATTAAGGAGGCGCGCCTAAAAATTCTTGAGCAGACGGCGAAAGAGACAAGAAACGACTACCTTTCTATTCGCGCTAATCTAGCTGATCAACAGGCGGTGGCCGAGTGTTTTAATGAACACCACTTTGACCGAGTTATTCATCTAGCTGCCCAAGCAGGGGTTCGTTATTCGCTGGAAAACCCACTTAGTTATGTGGAAAGTAACTTGATTGGGTTTACTAATGTTTTGGAGGCGTGTCGTTACTCCAGCATTGCGCACCTGACGTACGCCAGTACCAGTAGTGTTTATGGCGCTAATACTTTAATGCCGTTTTCCGAGCATGAAGGAGCCAACCATCCACTGCAATTTTATGCTGCCACCAAAAAAGCCAATGAAATGATGGCCCACAGTTATAGTCATTTGTTTAGATTACCGACCACCGGGCTAAGGTTTTTCACCGTCTATGGCCCCTGGGGGCGCCCAGATATGGCGCTTTTTAAATTCACCAAAAATATTTTGGCCAATGAGCCCATCCAGGTTTTCAATTATGGCTGCCATACCCGCGACTTCACCTATGTGGATGATATTGTTGAGGGCGTTATTCGCGCCAGTGATGATATAGCCACTCCTGCTTTTGAGTGGAATAGCGATAACCCTGACCCTGCTACCAGCAATGCGCCATTTCGTATCTTCAACATTGGCAATAATGATCCTGTGACGGTCAACATCTATATCGAAGCCATTGAAAAAGCATTAGGTAGAAAGGCCATCAAGGATCTACTGCCTTTGCAGCCTGGCGATGTTCCAGACACTTATGCGGATTCAGGTGAATTAGAAAAAAAGGTTGGTTATAGGCCCGCCACATCAGTTTTTCATGGCGTTGCCAAGTTTGTCGAATGGTATCGAAGTTACTATTCGCCAAATAAGGCGAGCAGCACCATAAGTGAAATTCATAGCTTGCCTAAATAAAACTTCTCTCTAATTTTTCTCACCACTTTACTCTCCAGTTAGGAAATCCAATGAACGTTACAGTTTTCGGCACGGGTTACGTAGGCCTGGTTCAAGGAACTATTCTGGCTGAAGTTGGCCATCATGTTGTTTGCATCGATCTAGATGATCATAAGGTCGAACAACTTAGGCAGGGCAACATCCCTATTTATGAACCTGGTCTAGAATCTTTAGTAAAAGAGAACTACGCCGCTGGGCGCCTTGAGTTTTCTACCGATGCGGCCACGGGAGTCAACCATGGCCAAGTGCAGTTTATTGCTGTGGGAACTCCACCGGACGAAGACGGTAGTGCTGATCTCAAGTACGTTCTCACTGTGGCTGCCACCATTGCCGAACATATGGAGCAGAACCAAATTATCATTAACAAATCCACCGTACCTGTAGGTAGTGCTGACAAAGTGCGTGACGAGGTGGAAAAAGTGCTGGAAAGGCGCGGACGCAATGATATCGCGTTTGACGTGGTGTCTAATCCTGAGTTTTTAAAAGAAGGTAGTGCGGTCGTAGACTGCCAAAAGCCTGATCGTATTATTATCGGCACAGAGTGCGATGCCACGATTGAAGTCATGCGCGAGCTATACGCCCCCTTCAATCGTAATCACGACAAGATCATCGTGATGGATGTAAAAAGTGCCGAACTGACCAAGTATGCAGCTAATTGCATGTTGGCTACCAAAATCAGTTTTATGAACGAAATGGCAAACCTGGCTGAGCGTCTGGGTGCCGATATTGAGGCGGTGCGTAAAGGAATAGGCTCGGATCCACGCATTGGTTACGACTTCATTTATCCCGGTGTGGGCTATGGCGGTTCGTGCTTTCCTAAAGATCTGCAGGCTCTTATCCACGTCTCGAATACCATTGATTTTGACGCCAAATTACTCAAAGCAGTGGAGTCGCGTAATAAAGAGCAAAAAAACACGCTATTCAATAAGATAAGCCAGCACTTCCATGCTGAATTAAAGGGTAAGACCTTCGCCATTTGGGGGCTTTCATTCAAGCCCAACACTGATGATATGCGCGATGCCCCCAGCAGGGTACTAATGGAGGCACTTTGGGCAGCTGGTGCCAAGGTGCAGGCTTATGATCCGGAAGCCATGGAAGAAGCTCAGCGTCTCTACGGGAGTCATGATCACTTAATCCTTTGTGGAACCAAAGAAGCAGCTTTAAAGAATACTGACGCCTTGATTATCGTCACGGAGTGGCAGAACTTCCGTGCACCTGATTTTGATCTTATTAAAGAGAAATTAACTGAACCCACTATCTTTGATGGGCGTAATATTTATGAGCCGCGCCGAATGAGGGCGAAAGGATTTACTTATTATTCAGTAGGTAGGCCCAGCCCATTAGAATCTTCATATCTAGCTTCTAATTAAATATTCCATGTATCACATGGTTTTGTTTATATTCATTACTTTAAGGATGCATTTATGTTATGCATGGGTCTTTATTATAAGTAGGCGTTTATATTTTCGAATTTATATGTTTTTAGCTGGTAATTTTTTTACTATCTGGTGTTCGTTGAGGAGGCAGCATGAACTCTAAGCTTAATAAACCAAAACGTCGCTTTCTGCTAGTGTCGGGCTCAAGCTATTCCTTAGTCAATTTTCGGGGGCCGCTCGTACAAAGCCTGATTAGTGCAGGATTAGAAGTACATGCGGCATCACCAGGGTTACATGATGATCCAAGGACATGCCGCCAGTTAGAGGCTTGGGGAGTATTTGTTCACGATATCCCCATGCAACGAACAGGCCTTAACCCGTGGTATGATTTTTTGACGCTAAAAGCACTTTACTTGTTGATGCGTAATATACGACCCGATGTCGTTCTGGCATATACCATCAAGCCGGTGGTGTATGGGATGTTGGCGGCTTGGCTGACGAAGGTTCCTCAACGTTATGCATTGATCACTGGCCTGGGATATGCCTTTGCCGGAGAGGCACGCGGTAAGCGCGCTCTGGTTTTCCATCTGGTGCGTAGACTGTATTCGGCAGCTTTGAATAAGGTGGATAAGGTTTTTTTCCAGAACCCCGATGATGAAAGCTTATTTCGTGATTTGGGAATACTACGCGATCGCGTACCTTCCCAAGTGCTCAATGGGTCAGGGGTCGATATGGCGCATTTTGCTACAGCCCCTTTACCTGATGGGCCGCCACGTTTTTTATTGGTTGCTCGCTTGTTGGCAGACAAAGGTGTCCGCCAGTACGCTGAGGCAGCTAGGCGAATCAAGCAGCAGCACCCTGAGGTAGTATTTCAACTGGCTGGTGATATCGACAGCAACCCCGATACGATTTCGCAACAAGAGCTGGATACTTGGGTGGGAGAGGGATCGCTTGAACACTTGGGTTGGCTGAATGATGTGCGCCTGGCACTTGCCGAGAGTAGCGTTTTTGTACTGCCTAGTTATTACCGAGAAGGCACGCCGCGCTCAATTCTGGAAGCCATGTCTATGGGGCGAGCGGTCATCACTACCGATGCACCTGGATGTCGAGAAACCGTCACTAATGGCGATAACGGCTACTTGATACCTGTAAAAAATGTCGATGCGCTTGTTAAAGCCATGCAACACTTTATTGACAGACCAGCTTTAGTTAAAACCATGGGACAGCGCTCCCACGAGATTGCTAAAGATAAATACGATGTGCATAAAGTCAATGCCGTTATGCTTGAAGCAATGGGTATAGGAAAACCAGAGCTTCGTAATAGGGTGCAAAAACCATTTGATACTATTACTGCTAAATAAAATTGTAGCGTAGTGCTGCGTGTTATCTACATTATACCCTGCAAAAGTACTAACAGCCTCGATACTAATTTCCTGATTTTATCTAATTTAATAGCTGCGGCATCACTGATGCAATAGGTATTTCGATTGGTGGTCACCATATATCTATCTGTATCAGCTAAATGGGTGGTAGATAGCTGTTGCTGAAAATATTGAGCGAGTTGTCGGAGAAAACTTAATGCAGATTCAGTTCAAGTCATATGGTGATCTCGGCAGGGATATTACAAAGAATTTTGAAAAATTTTCTGGTGACTGGGACTTAGTCGTCGGGGTACCAAGAAGTGGTATGGTTCCCGCCTACATGATTGCACTTGCACTAAATATAAATTGTACGGATATTTCATCCTGGGTTAATAATTATCCATTGAAAAAAGGGCTTACGAGATGCGTGAGAAAAGATTTGAACTCTCCCTGGGAGGCACAAAAAGTTCTTATTGTAGACGACAGTATAATGACCGGAGGTTCAATAAGAAACGAAATTAACGCGCTCCCCGATTGGTTAGCAGCACGTGCATCGACACTGGCTATTTACTCAGGCAAGCCAATCAGAAGTGATGTAGATATTATTCTTGAATTTCTTCCCCATCCAAGAGCTTTTGAATGGAATATATTTCATCATAATGTAATGAGTAGGTCTTGTATTTGTCTTGAGGGGATGATGTCAGAAAACGAACTTTGTGATGATACAGGTACTACACGCTTTCGTTACCTTCCTTCAAGAGATATCGATACAATCGTTACGTCTCAGAGTGAGTCAAACCGACATAAGGTAGAAGCTTTACTGATGGATAACGGGGTTTCGTATCGTAATCTCGTTATGAAGAAAAATAATAAGAATGTCATGACTATTGATTCGCAGGTGAAATTCAAGGTTGAGACTTTTGTTGCATCCACGGCGGACTTGTTTGTCGAGTTTAATTCTTATCAAGCAAAACTAATTTGTCGAGAAGCAGGTAAGCCTGTTTTCTGTTTTAGTGATAGCCGTATATATAATCCTGAAGATCAGCTTGGGGCTCGTTTTGCCAAGAATAAAATAAAATTATTGATATGGAAAGTAGTCAATATGAAATTTCGCCGATAGAAAAGAGATATAAATTATTTTCAGGCTAAATAAATTGTTAGTTCTGTAGTTAATATGCTAGTGAGTTTTTACTGTTTGTTAGTGATAATTATTATTAATAGAAAAAGTTATCATCATCAGCTTGTCTGATGCCATGGAGGTGGCCTAATGAATCAGATTGATATTTCTGTCATTATGACTGTGAAAAATGGATCCAAATACCTGGAATCAAGTCTTTCTTCCGTTTTTTCTCAAACCTATCTACCTAAAGAAGTTGTTGTGGTCAACGATGGGTCAGACGATGATACCTGGGAAGTGCTCAAGAAGTTACGTCACATGGCCCCTGTCCAGGTTCAGTTAGTGGATACGCAAGGTGTTGGTCGTGCGCGGGCGCTTAACATTGCTGTCAATCATACTCGTTATCCGTGGCTGGCCAATATCGACGCAGACGACCAATGGCTACCCGAAAAATTGGCGCAGCAGGTCGCCACTATAAGCCTATTTCCAAATGTGGAGCTTGTCGTAACAGCTAGCCAGATCGTTTATGGAGAAGGGGAAGGGGAGTTAGTTATTAGTAGAGGATTCTCCGTCACACCAATGGGGTGTGATAGTTTTTATGTTAACAATCCAATAAATCATAGCTCTATATTGTTCTCTCGACGATTTTTTGATGAGGTTGGAGGGTACGATGAAGCATTGTTTAGACAGGTCGATATAGACCTGTGGGTACGCGCTCTGAGAAAAGGTTTTATATTTTACCAAGTGGATTTACCGCTAACAGTTAAACGACTTCACGAAGGACAGAGCTTTGAAGTCGGAAATCGATTGAGTTATACATTTAATTCATTGAAAATTAGTCTAAAAAAATTACGACAGCTTAAAGCTCCTTTCTACTATTTTCCAATTGCTTTTGTTAAATTTTTTTATAATAACATTCCAAGAAGCATCCGGCGTCGCTTGAAAAGGGTGAGCCTTTGGAAATTATAATGATGCTCATCTTTGATATGCTTTAGGGATCGCGCCTGGAATAGCATAATCCTAAATAATTAGCGACATAAAGTGTGTATGTTCTCCATTTGCATTTTACGAATGCACGAAATTCCAGGCTTCTCTTTATGCCAAACAAAAATGTTTATTATATTAAAATGGCAACTAAGGTCAGGTGCTGCCGTATTAATCGCATGTATATGTTAGCCAATAATTAAACGCTGTATTGAGTTTTCAAGGGCATGATTATGCAGGGGACACTATGAGCAAGGTGATCGCGGTGATACTCACCTACAATCGGCAGGATTTGCTACAGCTATGTTTAGCTGCCATTTATTCACAAACATGCATTTGTGACCAGGTGATTGTGGTCGATAATGCTAGCGATGATAATACACAAGAAATGCTAAGTGAATTGGACTATCCGAATCTAAAAGTGTATTTGCTGTCGCAGAATGTAGGTGCTGCAGGTGGATTCAATGCTGGGTTTCGTCTCGCATATAAGGAAGGAGCTGATTATATCTGGATGATGGACGATGATGTCATTCCGGAGCCGTTTGCCTTGCAAAGATTAATTGAAGCAGATAATACCTTGGATGAAAATGGTATTGACAGAGCCTACCTGATCTCTACTGCTTTTACAGAAAATGGTTATGTAACTAATTCACCTTCTATCAACAAAAAAATTAATCATATTGGATATAAAGATTGGCCAAAATTTGCTCAATATGGTGTTGTCTCCGTTGATCGAGCAACTTTTGTATCTATTCTTGTTCCCCGCGGTACCATTGACAGGTATGGTTTGCCTATTTCCGATATGTTCATATGGGGCGAGGATACTGAATATACATTAAGAATAACGGAAGATGTTCCCGGGTTTGTTGTGGGTGCCAGCAAAGTGATGCATTTACGGCAGGAGAAAGGAGTGCTAAATATTATTTCTGAAAATAGTGAGGTGCGCCTTAAGTATTATAAGTACTTAATAAGAAATAGAATATTTGTCACAAAAAAATATCGTCCAGCTCATGTCGTAGTAAAAATTATGTGCTTAGATTTATATATGATATTAAAATTATTACGAAGAAGACAGTTAAAAAAAGCTGGTATTGTAACAGCTGGGTTGGTTGAAGGTTTTTTGTTTTCACCTGAAATTGAATACATTGATTCACCGGTTAAAAGTCAATGTCTTCCATTGAGAATTTATAAATGTGAAAGTTTATAGTTTTTTGGCTAAAGTTGGCTAATAGCTTAAGACGAGGTGAGTTTATGTATAAGTTTTCTGTCATAGTGCCTGTTCATAACAAGGCTTCAACTTTGTTGGACTCTCTCTCGTGTCTTTATAATCAGACCTTTAAGAATTTTGAAATCATTGTCGTTGATGATGCCTCTACAGATGGGTCTCTCCAGATTTTATTACAAGAGGAACGCAAGGGTAAGCTGCGACTGTTCCAGCGAGATAAGCCTGGCCCAGGCGGCTACGCAGCACGCAATTATGGAGCACAGCAGGCAACAGCTGAATGGTTGGTTTTTTTTGATGCCGACGACCTGCTTGTGTATGACCACCTTTCAAGGTTTGCTAATGCTATTTCCGAAAACCCATCTGTTAATCTTTTTGTAAATGCATTTCGGAAGATGGAAGGAAATATAGTAATTCCGAGAAGTGAACCTTTAAAAAATGGAGTCATGAGTCGACAGGAAGCTTTAGCAGCGTTCTCACGTTCTGATTTCATTCACATGAACGGCGCTTGCATACATAAAAATACATTCATGGCCCTTGGTGGTTTTCCTGTTGATCGATACCGACGTGCTGGGGATGTTTATTTTTGGTTAAAAGTTATATGCAGTCTTAAAATGGTTCACTATGATCCCACCGTTACGAGCATGTGGTTGCTTCATAATAGTGGCGTGGTAAGCGACAAAAATAATATGATTCAAATTCATCCTTGCTTAGACTTAAAGAGTGAATGTGAAGTTGACCTATCGTGGCTTGAAAAACATTATCTAAATGCCGCCATTAATCGTAAAATATTGTCATGGGCGGTTGAAAAAAAGATAGTTGGAAGGTCAATTAAGAAAGATATATGCTCATTAATACTATTTAGTATGCGGCCCCGCCAGTGGATGACTTTGGCGACTCTAATAATACCTCAGCCATATTACTGTAGATTACGGGATCGTGTGCTAAGTGGTTAAAAATCGTATCTTCTTTTTATTGCAGAGATTTTTTCGAAATTAAAGTGATAAAGTAAACTATCTAAATAACGGCGCAATTCTCAGAGGATTCGCGGGAACTGTTGTGTCGCTAACACTAACTATCCTGTCTGACGTCAGCATATCTCAGCGAATAATAATAAATCTATGCAAGATCTTCCTTATTAGGTGATTAGCCATGACACAATTAGAATTCATCGCAAAAAACTGGTTAGGTCGACTGCGTACTTTTGAGTATAAGGCACATTTTTTTGTGAAAGGTGTCTTTGATTATCAGATAGAGAACGCAAATAAATCACTTTTTATAGAAGTTGTAGGGTGTCCAGGGGTAGGAAAGAGTACTCTGATAGATTATATGGAAGAAAAGAGGTTAATTAAAGGTTTGATTCGTGCAAGATTGTGGATTGCCAGACTACAACGTAATACGAACATCGATAGTGCTTATAAAAGAATTTTAGATTACAAGTTAATAAGTTTGGAGAATAAAAAATCAAGGTTTAAGTATTCCCAGTACGCTATTACTCCAAGAGCAATAGATAAATATGTTGAAGATAAAAAAATCCCGACTGTCTTGCTAATAGACGAAGGCCTTTTTCACCACTTAAAATATGAAATTAGTGATAATTGGGGAAAGGATAAAGCTTTATTTAGTAAGCTGATGGAAAAAAGGGTTATTGTGCATATGACCGCTCGGCCAGAAATTATAGCGGAGCGCATTCTTAAGCGTTATAGGAAGACTGGTAACCTGTTGCCATATTATAAAAATAAACATGAATATGAAATTGCTGAATATTGTAGAAAAGCTCAAAAAAAAGAAAGAAAGTGATCGGGGAATTTGAGAAAAGAGGAGTACCAGTGTTAACGGTTAATGCTGAAGATGGTGAGCAAGCGAATACGAAACACATAGATGATTTTATCAAAATACTAATGAATGATTACTTAGGAGCTAATTGATTTAACTCGAGGTTGGTTTTTCTAGAAAATACCCGTTGATGAGTAAGAAAATTATCTATTTTTGCCGAAAACTCCTTTACGCAGACTTTAAACTCTCCTCTGGAGGCCCTCAAGGGCATCTGTGGGTAGATGTGTTGAATGTTTTTGCTATTTATTAAGGAGGATAGAAGTGAACAAAACGTTTGATGTTTATACTCTCGATAACAAGTATCGTAAGGATATTCAAGGAGTTCGTGCCATCGGCGCGATACTGGTGCTTGTTTTCCATATCTGGTTTCAGAAGGTATCTGGAGGTGTCGATGTATTTTTCGTTGTATCTGGTTTTCTAATGACCGGAATGTTGCTTCGTCAGTATGCAAGGGATGGTAATATAAAGCCCTTTCATTTTTGGGGAGGAATTATTAAACGGGTGGCTCCATCCGCTTATGTTGTACTCTTAACGACTTTTATTCTCAGTTATTTTTTCGTACCACCTGTTTACTGGGTGGCTACAATACATGAATTTATTTTTAGCGCAGGACATTTAGAAAACTTATTGCTAATAAGAAGAGAGGTTGATTACTTACAAATTGGAGATCCAGCAAGCCCTTTTCAACAGTATTGGGCACTATCAATTCAAGTGCAATTCTATGCCTTTCTCCCTTTGCTTATTGGGCCACTATTGTATATTTCAAACAAAATGAAATCATTGATACCTTTAATGTTGGGAGTTTCTATAGTTTTTTTTATTTCTTTTGTTTACTCGTTGGTCTCTACGCATTTTACTCCTAACACAGCCTATTTTAATCCTTTAGGAAGAGTCTGGGAGTTTCTAGCCGGTGCCTTGGTTGCTATATTTATCCCTTATATTAAGTTGAATAAAAAAACGGCATCAATCATCTCTTTTCTAGGTATTTTTATTCTCTTTAGCATCGGTATAGCATTTCCTAGCGACTGGAATTTCCCTGGATATGTCGCGCTATTTCCTGTTGTTTCAGCTGCTTTTATCATCATTTCAGGAAACGAATCTGAAAAACGTACACTGGTGAATAGGTTATTGTCAAATCGATATCTTGTCATGTTGGGTGCCATGTCTTTTACCATTTACCTTTGGCACTGGCCGATATTGGTTTTTTTTCAGCACTATTATGAAACAACAAACTTAGGCGTTGTAAAAGGTATGACCATTGTTGTATTAGGAGTTTTGCTGGCTATTATTACGACCTGGTTGATTGAAAAGCCTTTTAGGAAAATACCCAAGTCTAGGGTTTGGATCTCCTATATTGCAGGTTTTTCATTTTTCATTCCTTCGGTTACGCTTGGGTTGGGTGCTAAATACTATATTGAAAATCTGCATGATGTAAAAGTTGATTTTAAAAGATCTGCATTCGAGGGCGATGAGATTTCTATACAAGACGATGCTTCCAATTTGAACTATTGGTATGTTACCGCCATTTCTAATGACTTAGGCGAGACCATGGACAGAGATAATGGTTGTGCTACGGTCATTACAGAGTCCAAAATTTCATCTTGTGATTTTGGAGATACCTCTTCAGGAATTGTAGTCGCACTCGTAGGCGGGTCGCATATAGGTCAGTGGGAACCTTTTTTCTCGAGTCTAGGGAATGAATATGGATTTAAAGTGGTAAGTATCATAAAGAATTCTTGTTCCCTTGGCTATGAAATTGTGGAAGGTAATGATACTTGTAAGTTATGGAATGAAAATATCGTTGATTATTTAAGTGACCTGTCCCCTGATCTTGTTATAACAAACTCGACGAGGTCGAATCGTCCCCGTGAGAATAGATTAGTAGTAGGGAATCCTGTTGAGTTTGTTCCTTCTGGACATGTGGAAAAATGGAAGGAAATATCTGCTTTAGGTATTCCTGTAATGGGTATAAGAGATAACCCTTGGTTTGAAAGTGATCCAAGCTATTGCGTTTGGAAGAACCGTCATGAGGCAAGCCTATGTGCTCGACCTATTGAAGAGGTGTTGCTATCTGTTAATCCTGCAGATGCGTATGTAGGTGAAATACCTCTGTTTATCTCAATAGACTTTACCGAATTAATTTGTGTTGAGGGATTATGTCCGGCATATTTTGATGAAAGATTGATGTGGTCTGATACCCACCACCTGACACGAAATTATCTGGAATATATCACCCCAAGCCTGAAAGCTTCGCTTGAGCATCAGACGTCAATTTTTCAGGTTTTTAATAATTACGGGGAGAGCAACTAAATGTCCATTTATGAATTTGAAAAAGCGGTGAAATGTAAAAGTGCGATAGAGGATGCAGGTGGGGTTACGAAGGTTCGCAGCCCAAGAGCTTCAGTAATTGTGCCTACTTATCATGATTGGGCTCGATTGAAGCTGTGTGTTAATGCTTTGAAAAACCAAACATTTCCCCAGGATGATTTTGAAGTTATTATCGTAAATAATGCACCAGAAGATACACCACCTGTTGATTTCTCTTTGCCTCACAATTTCTGTATCATTAAAGAGGGAAAGCCGGGATCATATGCTGCAAGAAATGCAGCTTTAAAATTGGCGAAAGGTGAAATTATTGCTTTTACTGATTCTGATTGTATTCCGGATCCTTACTGGTTGGAAGCTGCTGTTAACCATTTTGATAAAGGTGTAGAGCGAATAGCAGGTAAAATAGAGCTTTTTTTTAAGTCTGATAAGCTCACCCTAGTCGAAATTTATGAGAAGGCTTTTGCCTTTGATCAGGAAAAATATGCTCAGACTGGAGGAGCAGCAACTGCCAATATGATTACATTGGCGAAACACTTTGAGACGGTTGGGCTTTTTAACGATACATTAATGTCAGGAGGCGATAATGAGTGGGGCTGGCGAGCAAAAGATAAAGGTATATCTATTGAGTATGCTCCAGACGTTATTGTAAATCATCCTGCTCGTGCCGATATGAAAGCTATGCTAAAAAAACGCAAAAGGGTGATCGGTGGGGAAGTATGCAATAAAAATAATGCTTCTAAAAATACCTTTTTTTTAATTCTTCTTAAAGGCTATTTTCCTCCACGAAGACAGTTAAATATTTTTGGTAGAAAAGGACTCTCATTTTCTAGAAAGTTTTTGGCATATTTGTTGTGTTATTACTTTAAGATTTACTCAACTACTTATAAGTTAGCCTTGCTAATAGGTATTGCAAAGCCCGAGAGATCTTGATCAATAAAATGAAATGTTGTTGACTCTGTATCAGGTTCATAAAATATAAACCCTCCATAAATATTGGAGGGTTTTTTTTGGTATAAATTTTTCTTTAATTTTTCAAGTGGTGCCTGAAAAGTAGCTTACTGTACTGTTGATCATACTCTATAGAGCACATGGAGTCGTTGGAATCTATACTTGCACCCATTGAGCTATCGCGGTAATAAGCAGATAATCTCCAATTACGGATAATGCGATGAAAATGCTAATGCGTTGGCTTCATAGTCTAGTGGCGCTGTTAGCGTTGCTGTTAGCGGGGCCTGTTTGGCTATTGGCGAGTAATCAGGTGGCGACCGATGGGCATTGGTCGTCGCTGGATCGGTCATCTGCTGGCATAGCGCCTGATCCAGCGGTGAACGCTGAAGCCGTCGTTCAGGTATATTCAGCCCGGGCTTATAACTGGCGCGGAGCGTTTGGCGAGCATATCTGGATTGCGACCAAGACTGAAAACGCCGATAGTTACCGACTGCATCAGGTGTTGAGCTGGCGGCGTCCCACGGTGGTGTCTTCAATCGACACGCCTGATCGAGCCTGGTTTGGCAGTCCTCCTACACTGTTGGCTGACTATCGCGGCGAGGCGGCTGCACAGATAATACCGCAGATAGAGGCCGCCGCCGCTGACTACCCACAAGCTGAGCTTTATCGAGTGTGGCCTGGCCCGAACAGCAATAGCTTTATTGCCTGGGTTATACGCGAAGTGCCAGGCTTTGAGGTGACGCTCCCGGTAACTGCTATTGGTAAGGATTATATTTTCAATGGCGTTTTTGCTGCTGCGCCCAGTGGCAGCGGTTACCAGCTGTCTTTGGGTGGGGTGGTTGGCATTATGTTGGCGCTTGAGGAGGGCATTGAACTTAACCTCCTGGGCTTGAGCTTTGGTATCGATGTTATGCGACCCGCTTTGAAATTGCCGGGCATCGGGCGGTTGGGGATGCCCGTCAAGGTAACAGAAGGTTGATCAATAAGAGTAAAAAACTGTGTTTGCAGATACTTTTTATTAAACTAGTAACTACTGGGCGCTGATGACACCAAGCTGCGTTGCTGACATTATCCAAACCACTTATTTGGAAATGATTTGGAACGGCGCCATCACCCAGGTGAATCAATTGCGTTTTCCCACTGATGAGGAGTAGTGGGGTTAGCTGTTTTGCTGCTGCTCGGTAAAGCGCTGCATAATGGCGAGGGTTTCGTCGCTCACATGGTGCTCCATGCCTTCAGCGTCAATACGCGCAGTCGCATCTCTCACCCCAAGGGCGCGTAAAAAGTGCAGCACGATATCGTGGCGAGCGCGTGACGTTTCCGCCATTTTTTGACCCGCTTCGGTTAGAAACAGCGAGCGATATGGCTTGCTAGTAACCAACTCCAGCTCATTTAAACGCCGAATCATTTTTGAAACCGTCGCCTGGCTGACCGCCATACGGCTGGCAATGTCCGCCGCGCGCGCTTCGCCGCGGTGGGCCAGCAGGTCGCCAATTAGCTCAACGTAGTCTTCAATCAGTTCGGTTTCGTGGGCATTTCGCACCGTTGCATACTGCTGGGCATGCTGCTCCACAGGGGGCAGGGCATCTCCAGGAATGCTTGGGGCAGTCAATGAGGCGTTCGGATTAGAATCAGTCATTGGTAAATTATATCGGAAGCAGTGGGAACAATCATTGGATAGTCGCTGGGATAGTAACGTATTTTTGTGCAATATTGTTAGCCTAGGCTAAACTATTTGCACAATGCTTTCTTGTTGAGCTGCAATATACTTATCGGTCATGTACAAAAAAGGAGAGACAATGAGTAAGCGCAATCTGGGTATGGCCTTGAGCCTACCGCTATGGCTGAGCGCTGCACTAGCCTGTACCGAAGCGCCCAGTGCCGAAGCGCAAAATGCGACTTCTCCTTCCCTACCATCGTGGCGGGTTTGGTAACGGTGGGTATCATTTTAGTGGTGGCGATGCTGATCACCCTAGGAGCAACGGCACACCTGCTCACCGACCGTTTTAAAACCATAATGCTGATTTCCGTGGGTGTAGGATAGCTCGGCGGTCATCGGGCTATGGCTTTCGGTGGTATTGGGCGTTGCCTCGGGCGGTGCAATCGTGCTCGTCGCTACCTGCTGGTTCTTTATGGCGCTGCTTTTCTCGCCCAATCAGGGGGCTGATGCGTTTTTGGTGCCATCGTCAAATTAGTTAGCACCATTTACTTAAGCGTTTACAACGGCGGCGACTGCAGGCATTCCCAGGTTTTCTCGGCAATACCGATGCCAGCACCGGTCATCAGCAAATACGTTTGATCTACTCCAGCGGTATGCAGCGGTTCGGCTTCATCTTGGAAGTGGATGCCCGCAATAATGTGGCCAGTGAAGCCCGCTTTACGCAGTTCGCGGGTGGCAATAAGCTTGCTCTCAAGTTCTGGGGTGGCCAGCGTTACTGCGGTTATTTGCGCAATATGCAGGTGATGCCAAAATCCCACATCTTCAATATCACCATAAAAAACATGCCGTTGGGTATTTATTTTATTGGGATCTGAATCGATGCCCACGGCAGACAAACCTTTATCGGTAAAAAAGTCGTAGGCGGCGTTACCGGTTCGCCCCATGCCTAGCACTAAGATGGTGGCGTTGCCTAAATCCACAGGCTGTTCGTCAGGATGTCGTGCGTGCCGCTCAAAACAGAGCAGGTGTTTCTCCCAGCGATCAAAAAGCTGATGGGCAATGCGATTCAGCGGTGCGGCGATGACAAACGACAAGGCAACGGTAATTGCCAAAGGAACAAGCCACTCTTGCAAAATGCTCGCAGCGACGATCAGGCCAAACTCACTGTAAGCCGTCAAGCTTAAGCCTCCCAAAAAGGCGTTGCGTGCCCTGATTCGGAAGGCAATGAGTAGTGCAAAAAACAGGATCCCTTTAAGCGGAAGCAGAACTGCTAGGATAACCGCAAATAGCAGTGCGTCTTGATCAGGTAAGCCAGCCATGCCTATCTGCAGAAAGAAGCTGATTAACAATACTTCTTTCAGCCCCCAGAGCGCCTTGGATAATTCTTGCGCACGGGGGTGTTTGGCCAGCAGCAGACCCATGACCAGGGCTCCTACTTCTGAGCTTAAACCCACTGCTTCAAAGCCCATGCCGCCAACGGCAATAGCTAATACGGCGCCTAGTAGCACCAGTAATTCATCGTGCTGCGCCGCGTTCATAAGCCAATAAAGTACCGGCCTTAATAACGGTACCAAAAAAACCAGCACGGCCCAGGGGCTAGGGGAGTTGCCGCTGTAGATGCTGAGAACGGCTAAAGCCACAAGGTCTTGAATAATCAGAATGCCAATCGCAATTCGGCCATGTAGGGCGCGTAATTCGCGTTTGCTTTCAAGGACTTTGGCCGCTAATACCGTGCTTGAAAAAGACAGCGCAGTGGCCAGCAGAATTGCTTTGTCCAGGGGCAGCGATAGAAAAATGACAAAACCAGATGTAAACAACAGGCAGGTAATTGCCAAGTGTATAAAGGAACTTCCTAGCACAACGGGCTCTGCCAGGCTGCGGATATTGAGTTTAAGACCAATGGTGAACAGCAGTAGCAGAACCCCTAGATGGGCAAGGTGTTCAAGCATTGGGCCCGCATCACTTGGGAGGCCAATACTGGGCCCAAAGGCATTGAGTGCAAACCCTGCTGATAAGAACCCCACGAGTGGCGGTAAACTTAGCTGTCGTGCTGCGATACCAAAGATAAACGCTACCGATAGAATAACCACTTCAAACATGCCGGATCCCTAGAGCGCGTAACGAAGCTGATTATCTTCCAACTCGCCAGTGCTTTTGCATTTCTATAAAAGTGAATGATGCTGACCAAGTGATCAATACAAAGCCTGTTAAAGCCAGCGTGCCGTACAGAAAACGTACCGGCCCAATGGCATATATATCGCCATAGCCCACGGTGGTATAGGTCACCGCAGAGAAGAAGATATAATCAAAAATGTTGAAGCTGTCGTACCCATGTAAAGCACCAATGCTTAATTGCTCGGTAAGCCACCAGCCAGTGATGCCAAATAGCCAAATTTCGACAACGTGGGTCATCAATACTCCAAACGCCATCGCCAGGATGCGTTGCCGATGTGGTCTTCGAGATTTTTCTATTTGGTGCGAGATAAGCCACAGGGCTTCATAGTGAAGCAGCACCGCAATGACCACGGTAATAAAAGTGGTTACCACCACGGTGACATGCTCAGGGTAAGGAATAGTCATCTTAGCAAGTAGTCAACCTTTGCTCGTTAGCATAACCGGGTTCCCATCAGTAGCAAGGCAGCATCCATATGCTGCCAGCCCCACCATGCGAGTATTAAACAGCTAAACAGCAGAGTTGCCACCATGGCCTTGAGTAAATTATTGCGTGTCATGGGATCACCGTTGTTGACTGCGAGCGCTCGAGCGGCTTTTCATTGATAAACCAATGCAGTGCAGCAGCGACGACCGAGAGCACAATAGCAATTTGCCAGACCGTATTGTAGTTGCCAGTAAGGTCATAAAAATAGCCACCCAGCCATACACCCATAAAAGAGCCTAACTGGTGAAACAGAAATACGATGCCGCCCAGCATGGAGAGGTGACGAACACCAAACACGGAAGCCACAATGCCGTTGGTTAATGGTACGGTAGAGAGCCATAGAAGCCCCATGACGATACCAAATAGGTAAGCGCTGGTTGGGCTTAACGGCAAATAAACAAACGCCGTAATCACTACGCCGCGAATCAAATAGAGCCAGGTTAGCAGCTTGGGTTTTGACCAGATGCCGCCCATCCAACCCGCGGTATAAGTGCCAACAATATTAAACAGTCCCACTAAGGCCAGTACCGTCGTACCCACCTTTACCGCCAGGCCGTTATCGAATAAGTAGCCGGGGAGGTGCACGGCAATGAACACCACCTGAAAGCCACAGACAAAAAAGCCTAAACAGAGTAGCCAGAAGCCTTTTTGGCCTGCTGCTTCGTTGAGCGCATCTTTGAGGCTTAAATCGGATGCCGTTTTGGCGGAGGGCTTGTCGCGCAGCATTGCCCCCAGGGGCAGAATGATGGTCGCGATAGCTGCCATCGCCATCAGCGCTGCGGCCCAGCCGAGCCACTCGAGCAAACCCAGAGTGCCAGGCAGCATGGCAAATTGCCCAAACGAGCCCGCTGCGCTAACGATCCCCATGGCCATACTGCGTTTTTCAGGCGCCACTGCGCGCCCCACAGCACCTAAAATAACCGAGAATGTGGTACCGGAGAGGCCAAGGCCAATCAACAGCCCGGCGCTGACCGTCATGCCTAGTTCTGACGTAGAGAGGCTCATAAACAGCAGCCCCAAGGCATACAGCAAGCCGCCAACAACGATAATCCTGGCCGCACCGAAGCGATCCGCGAGCGCCCCGGTAAAGGGTTGCGATAAGCCCCAAACCAGGTTTTGTAAGGCTAGTGCAAAAGCAAATACACCACGCCCCCAGCCGAGCTCGCTGCTGAGGGGCTCCATAAAGAGCCCGAAACCATGGCGTAAGCCCATGGCCGTGGAAATAACCAAGCTTCCCAATATAATCAGCAGCAGTGAGTGGCGAAGAACGAAGGCCATGATGTTCTCTTTGTTGGCAGGCTAACAGTTAGCTCACTATCGCATGCGTTGTGCGCTTTTAGAAGCTAGGAATAGGTAAGTAAGGCAGTATTAGTTTTATGCTATTAATCTGCTAAAATCCGCCCCCTTCGCCGTTAATGACCTCTCAATAGCTCTAAGGATTTTCATGAATGCAGTAATTCTTGCGGTGCTGGTGATGGTGGCGCTATCGCTGGCGCGTGTCTCGGTGGTATTTGCGTTAGTGGTGGGCGCTTTAGTCGGCGGTTTAGTGGGCGGGTTGTCACTAGAACAAACTCTGGAAGCCTTTAATACAGGCGTGGGCGGCGGGGCCCAGGTGGCGCTGGCCTACGCCACTTTGGGGGCCTTCGCTGTGGCGATCTCTCGCTCTGGGCTACCGGATATGCTGGCTAATCGTTTGATTACGCTGCTGGGTAAAAAAGAGGCAACCGTTGCGCAGCAGACGCGGGTCAAAATGCTGTTGCTAACGGCTGTGTTGTTGGTGGCTATTTCTTCTCAGAACGCTATCCCGGTACATATTGCCTTTATACCGGTGCTGATTCCGCCGCTATTAACCGTGATGAACCGCTTAAAGTTGGATCGACGCGCGGTGGCCTGTGCGCTCACCTTTGGTTTAACGGCCCCTTATATGCTGCTGCCGGTAGGGTTTGGGGCGATCTTTCTAAACGATATTCTTTTGGCCAACTTAAATAGCGCTGGGGAACCGCTGGGTTTAGAGATCACCCGTGGCATGGTGCCGCTGGCCATGGCAGTACCGGTAGGGGGGATGGCGCTGGGGCTAATCGTTGCGCTATTTTGGAGTTACCGCCGCCCGCGTGAGTATCAGGCCGAAGATATCGCTAACGCCAACGTTGCCGAAGGCCATACGCCCGCTAAACCTCATAGGCTGGGGCTTGTGATGTCTGGAATAGCTATTGTCGCAGCGCTCGGTCTCCAGCTTTATAGCGGCTCGATGATTCTGGGGGGCTTGGTGGGGATTGGCCTGCTTTCAATGGGCGGTATTTTTAAATGGCGCGAAGCAGACGATCTATTTACCAGTGGTATGCGCATGATGGCGCTGATCGGTTTTATCATGATCTCCGCAGCGGGCTTTGCTGAAGTCATGAAAACCACGGGAGAGATTGATGCCCTGGTGTCAGGAGCTTTTTCACTCTTTGGCGATAACCGTGGGCTAGCGGCGCTGGTGATGCTGTTGGTAGGGCTATTCATTACCCTGGGTATCGGCTCGTCGTTCTCAACCATTCCCATTATTGCTGCCATCTTTGTGCCCTTGGCGGTACAGTTTGGCTTCTCTCCCATGGCCACGGTGGTGCTGGTGGGTACGGCAGCGGCGTTGGGTGATGCAGGCTCGCCTGCCTCTGACTCTACCCTGGGCCCCACTTCAGGCCTTAACGTTGACCGTCAGCACGATCATATGTGGGACAGCGTGGTGCCAACGTTTCTGCACTACAACATTCCGTTAGTCGGCTTTGGCTGGCTAGCGGCAATGATGCTCTAAAAGCCTTATCTTCAAACTAAAAAGGGACAACTTGGTTGTCCCTTTTTAGTCGCTTTAACTCTATCACTATTTAGGCAGATGACTTTCAAACGCGCTTAATAGCCCACGCAGAAGCGAAAGCTCTTTGCGGCTGGGCTGAGCGCGAGCGAATAGGGCTTGAAGCTGCTCTTCAGTGCGGGCATGTGGCTGGGTTAAAAAGCCACTTTCCTGCATTAAGCGGCCCAGATGCGCTTGAAAGTGTAAGAACTGTTCGCGGCTGGGTGGCGTTGCCTCCAGCGGGCGCTGATAAGTAAAACCGCTCCCATCACCTTTACGCCAGGCGCGATGTACTTCATAAGCGAGTATCTGTACTGCCTGGGATAGATTCAGAATACCGTAATCAGGGTTGGCAGGAATGCTGACCTGATGCGTGCAGCAGCGAATCTCATCGTTAGTCAGCCCCGAACGTTCACGCCCAAACACCAGTGCCACCGGCGCCGTTTGAGCGTTCTGGATGACGTCTGTTGCCATCTCATCAGGTTCGTCAAAGTGGGGAAGGGGCAGGCTGCGCAAGCGTGCACTGGCACCCACGACCTGCACGCAGTCGTTAACGGCTTCCTCCAGCGAGGTAACCACCCGCGCACTCTCCAGGACATCAGTGGCACCCGCCGCTAGCCGATTCGCTTCTTCATCGGGGAATAGGCGCGGATTAACCAGCACCAGCTCGGTCAGGCCCATGGTTTTCATGGCTCGCGCGGCAGCGCCGATATTGCCGGGATGGAAGGTCTGAACGAGTACGATACGGATATGCTGCAACATGCGCTGGTGCCCAGTAGTGAAAATGTAGCTTAAAAAAATCGCCCAGATAGTAGCACGTTCGGCCCTGGAAATGGCTGACAAAACGCTATCGACAACCTCACGCCTGTAGGCGCCTCAAAACGCAAGAACCCCGCACAAGGCGGGGTTCTTGTTGACAGCTAAATGCTAGCCGTCGATAGAGCGAAGGGCTCAGGGGTGCATTACATCATGCCGCCCATACCACCCATTCCGCCCATGCCACCCATATCAGGTGCAGCGTCTTTCTCTTCAGGGTCTTCTGCGATCATGCACTCAGTGGTGATCATCAGGCCAGCAACAGAACCAGCGGACTGCAGTGCAGTACGGGTTACTTTCGCTGGATCCAGGACGCCCATTTCAAACAGGTCGCCGTACTCGCCGGTTTGTGCGTTGTAGCCGAAGTTGCCTTCGCCATCTTTCACACGGTTAATCACAACGGCAGGCTCTTCACCAGCGTTGGAAACGATTTGACGCAGTGGTGACTGCATAGCGCGTAGCGCCATGTTGATACCGTGATTCTGGTCTTCGTTATCGCCAGTAAGGCCCTGTACTTTGGCCATTACGCGAACCAGTGCTGTACCGCCACCTGGCACCACGCCTTCTTCAACGGCTGCACGAGTAGAGTGCAGAGCGTCTTCAACACGGGCTTTCTTCTCTTTCATTTCTACTTCGGTGGCAGCACCGACGCGGATAACGGCAACACCGCCTGCCAGTTTGGCAACGCGCTCTTGCAGTTTCTCTTTGTCGTAGTCAGAAGAGGTGTCTTCGATTTGCGCGCGGATCTGGCTAACGCGTGCTTCGATATCGCCTTCTGCACCAGCACCATCGATGATAGTGGTGTTTTCTTTAGACATCGTCATGCGCTTAGCAGTACCCAGGTGATCCAGGTTGGCTTGCTCAAGCGTCAGGCCGACTTCTTCAGAAATGACCGTGCCGTTAGTCAGAATAGCGATATCCTGCAGCATGGACTTACGACGGTCGCCGAAGCCCGGTGCTTTAGCAGCGGCTACTTTAACGATACCGCGCATGTTGTTTACAACCAACGTTGCCAGGGCTTCGCCTTCGATATCTTCAGCGATGATGGCCAGTGGCTTGCCTTGCTTGGCAACAGCTTCGAGAACCGGCAGCAGCTCACGGATGTTGGAGATCTTTTTATCCACTAGCAGGATGTAGGGATCTTCCAGTTCAACCGTCATGGTGTCCTGGTTGGTAACGAAGTAGGGCGAGAGGTAGCCGCGGTCAAACTGCATACCTTCAACGACTTCCAGCTCGTCTTCAAAGCCACGGCCTTCATCAACAGTGATGACGCCTTCTTTGCCGACTTTTTCCATCGCTTCGGCGATGATTTCACCGATGCGTTTGTCGCCGTTTGCAGAGATAGTGCCTACCTGAGCAATCGACTTGGTATCGGTGCAAGGTACCGACATGGCTTTGATTTCTTTAACCGCGGCGTTGACCGCTTGGTCGATGCCGCGCTTAAGATCCATCGGGTTCATGCCCGCCGTCACGCCTTTCAGGCCTTCAGCGATAATGGCCTGGGCCAGAACAGTAGCGGTAGTCGTGCCATCGCCTGCAGCGTCAGAAGTCTGTGAAGCGACTTCTTTCACCATTTGCGCGCCCATGTTTTCGAACTTGTCTTTCAGTTCGATCTCTTTGGCAACAGAAACACCGTCTTTAGTAACGGTGGGTGAGCCGAAAGATTTTTCCAGTACTACGTTACGGCCTTTCGGGCCGAGGGTAACTTTTACCGCGTTGGCGAGAACGTCGACACCGCGGGCCATGCGTTTACGAGCATCATCGGAGAACTTAACTTGTTTAGCTGACATATCTGCTACTTCCTAATATTGAATGCAAAAACGTGAAAGTAAATAGTCGAAGCACTGGTTAAATAAGTACCAGCTGCAACGATGCTTAGCCTTCAACAACGGCAAGAATATCGGCTTCGCTCATGATCAAGACTTCTTCGCCGTCGATTTTTTGCTTCTCGACGCCATAGCCATCTTTAAAGATCACGTTATCGCCAACCTTAACGTCTAGCGGACGGACATCGCCATTTTCCAGAATGCGACCATTACCGACGGCGAGTATTTCACCGCGTGTCGGTTTTTCTGCTGCATTGCCCGGAAGCACGATGCCGCCTGCGGTTTTTTGCTCTTCTTCAACGCGACGGACGATGACACGATCGTGCAAAGGACGGATATTCATTCACGTTCTCCTGAGTATGGTTGAAGCCCTGGTGAGGGCGGTTAGCCTAAAAGTGTTCTCGAGGGAGTAACCCGCGAGAAGTGAAGACCTCACGGTCTTCTTTGTTAATGGCAGCTACCGTCTCGATCGCTACCGAATTTGTGTGCTGAATGAAAAATGGGGGCTGCGAATGGCCTTTCAAGGGGGAGAGTAATAAAAAAATTGCTTTTCCGCTGAATTTCTTCCGAAGAAAACCTCAGCGACGGCGTGGGGGCTCATCTCGACTAATAAAATCACCTTCAATCGGGCCATCCTGTTGTGAAGACTGGCTGTTTTGATATTCATTGGGCCGAGCTGATGAAGCGCTGGGGCCTTGCTGTTGTCCGGCAACTTTTTTAAGCCCCAGCCAGGTAAGTGCTTTGAACATCAATTGCCGCGCGCTGGGGATCAAGCATGCCAAGCCTACTGCATCAGACAAAAAGCCTGGGGCCATTAATAAGGCACCGCCGAAGATAAGTGCAGCGCCAGTTAATAGCTCACTGGAGGGGAGTTCACCAGCCTCCATGCGCTGGCGTGCCCGCGCAAAGGTGGATACACCCTCTTTACGAATCAGATGTAGCCCGGCAAAACCTGTGCCGAGCACTAAAAGTAGGGTGGTGAGTAGGCCGATCTGGCTGCCAATCGAAAACAGAACCACAAAATCCAGTAGAGTGAAAAGTGATATAAAAATAAGAATAGGCATGGCTAACTCCCGAAAAAGCGACTCGATAACAGTCGTAAATGCGTAATATGGTGACATAAATATAAATAGCAAGCAGCTGACATGGCGTATTCCAGCGATGATGTAGCTCGATTTATGTCCATAATTCTTCTATGCTGCGATGCACAATGAAGCTGGTTTAATCTTTTGTAAGGAGTCACGAATGGTACTTACCGATAAAGTCATTGCAGTCACGGGTGGGGCGCGAGGGTTGGGTTATGCCATGGCGCTGCGCTTGGGCAGGCAGGGTGCACGCATGGCGCTATTGGATATGAGCGCTGAAGCGCTTGATCAGGCAGTATCGCAACTTGCCGCTGAAGGTATCGATGCCCAGGCGTTTGTGGTGAATGTCGCCGAAGAAGCCTCCGTGACTCAGACGTTTGCCGATATCGCGCAACGCATGGGGCCTATCAGCGGTTGTGTCAATAATGCGGGCATTACCCAGGATGCGCTGCTGGTAAAAGCCAAAGAGGGGCAAGTGGAAAAGCGTATGTCCTTAGAGGCTTGGCAAAACGTTATTAATGTCAATTTAACTGGCGTTTTCCTGTGTGGTCGCGAAGCCGCCACTCAGATGATTGAAACCGGACATGAAGGCGTGATCGTCAATATCTCCAGTATTTCCCGGGCAGGCAATATGGGGCAAAGCAATTACGCTGCCGCAAAAGCGGGCGTACATGCGTTGACAGTCACTTGGAGCCAGGAGTTGGCACGCTATGGTATTCGTACCGGCACCGTAGCGCCTGGGTTTGTGGCTACCGAAATGACCGCTGCGATGCGTCCTGATATGTTGGAGCGTATCTCGTCAAGCGTGCCGTTAAAGCGTTTGGGTGAGCCCGATAATATTGCCCAAAGCGTTGCCTTTATTATGGAGAACGACTACTTCACTGGGCGCATCATTGAGTGTGACGGCGGTTTACGACTGTAGTTTCTTTGCCGTGGTAAGACAAAGGCGTGTTGCATAGATGGGCGGCTCTAAAAGGCCGCCCGCGTTGTGTGTGTAGATGAGCGCGTGAGCTCACTCATCTGTACATAACGCTTAAAAGTAGTCGCGGTTAATTTTGCGCTGAAAGTACATCTCAAGGCGCAGGGTCATCGCCCAGCGTGGGTCGTAGCTGACATCGCGCTGGAAATGTAGCTCCGGAATCACATCGGCGAATAAAATACCTTTATGAAGATCGCGGCGGTAGCGCGTCTGAAGATAGTAATTGGTCATGCGAGGATTGGACGCGCTTTCACCGATGGCTATCGCCGAGTAGCGCAGTGCACTGCGGCGGTTGATACGGTGATTGATTTCGGCAACCTCACTGTACTCCAGTTTGTCTTCTTCCTCGCGCCACTGAACTGTAGAGATAAAGCGTAAATGGCGGCGTTTGCTCAACGGTCGGCCAACATCCCAGCGTGTGCGCGCTGAGTAGCCTTCATTGTTGAACCATGAAACGCGGTTATTTGACTCAAGCTGCCACGGCCCTTCACCCAGTTGCCACAGGCGCTCGCTGGTAAAACGCACGTAGGGGTCAAGAGGGAGGCGCAGGCGAACACCGGCACCTACTCGATTGCTCCAGTTTTCGCGTTTATCACGGCTTTCTAACCAATCCAGGCCGAGCGTAGAGCTGCGACGGTCACGCTGGTCATTGGCAAGGCGCCCAGAGCCCTGCTCTTCTAGGGTGCCTTGCGACTCTTCCGGGTCACTCTCGATGACCAGTCGCAAGCGATCCTCTGAGGTAGGTAGGTCAATACGGTAACGAAGGGTGGTGTCGCCGCGGGTGCCATCCCCCTCCATCCAATCAATCTCTTGGCCGAAACGCAGATAGGACTCGTTGTTGACCTGCATATGGTCGTCAGTGCCAAAGAATCCATCGATGCGGCGCGACGTGTTATCAACCCAGTTGCCTACGCTTTCACGAAACGGCTCAATGCGCTCTTCCGCCCACTCGGGTAAGTCACTATCTTCCTCTTCGGCATACACATTCGTCGAGACCGTAGTGAGTAGGCCAAGCCAGCAGAGGGTTAACAGTTTATGCATCGTCGATAGTCTCGGTAATGGGGCGTCGCTGCTTAACAATAGCGTTTATTTAGCGTGCTTTATGGGTCTCGATCTCTTTTGCCCACTCCAGCACACGCTTGCGTTGGCCACGGCTATTGAGTCGATCCGTATCGACGCTCGCCGGGATAAGCTGATGATTGGGTGGCGCGCTAAGGTCGAGGTTAAAGGTTCGTGACGCGCCTGTCGGCATATCCTCGGAGCCATAAATAGCGATAACGCGAATTTCAAGCTGAATATTCTGCTCTTGCAGTAGATTATCATCGATTTCCCAATAATCTTTAACCTGATTCACAATATCACCAAACGATTGAATGTTCAGATAATCCCCGGAAGCTAGCGGGCCTTGATGAGTGCGGTAGCTGGGTTCTTGTTGCTCACCTTGTTGGCTACCCGTTTGCTGTTCACCACCGTGCTGCTGGTACTCCACTACGTCAAGGGAGTAACTGCCCTTTTGGGTATGCAGTACCGCTACCAGGTGTTGAACATAGATCGCTTCGCTGCTCATATTGCTGATTAAGCAGATGGAGTCCACGCCGATACCTTTGCCGCGATTAATGATCACGCGGGGGCGACGCTGTCGCACATAGCCGTTATAAAGTAGCTGGGCGTAAAATACCCATACAAAGAGTGTGCAAATGCTCGCTACAGCCGAGATTGCCTGAGCATTATCGTTGAGCCATTCCATTATATGAGATCCTTCTCATTGTTATTGGTGTTAATCCCTGACGCGGGCTTTTGAGGATAGCCATTGAGGGAGGTTGGGTAGCATTATTTAGGAATAGAGACTAGCGGAAAAGTGGGGGTAAGTCAGCCAAATCGGCCTTTGATAGAGGTAGTATTGAGCAAATAACAGACACACAAAAAAATGGCATTAAGCCATTGGGTATTTTTCAAACGAAGATAAGGTATTTTGCGAAGAATACTGACCAAAAGCTATCCAGGTAGCGCTAACATCAAGCTGTTTGGAAGCTATTCAAAAGACAAGAGAGGTTTTTGTAAATAGTTGAAAAATAACAAATAATTGATGAGAGTGGGGAGGCTTGAACTCCCACTCCTTCACGGCACTAGAACCTAAATTCATCCTTTTAAACCGGCGCTTTACATTAGGCGCCTAAATTCAACGGGTTACACGCTGGGCGCAATCGACGAATGTGACCATTGGCATTGATTAAACTCTCATCAGTCACGCTACATCCGGCTGTATCGCGCCGTTTCCGGCCTCGTGAGGTGCTACTCAACGTTCCGTGCAGCTGGTGAGCATGAGCACTGATTGCCAAGCCCCGGTAAGGTCATTGTGCATAAATCAGATATCATTGCTGGCTAGTGTAGAGGAACCTCAGAGATTACCTGGAAGAGATATAAGCAGCGGAAAGATTAATGTGTCCCAAGCATGAATTCTTGCTTTCTTTGCATTGGACGCAACCTTTTTCACATGAAACTATCCCCAAGTACTCCCCTTAAGGAGGCACATAATCACAATACCCCAACCCCAACATAACTTAAGGGACATTTTCAATGATGAAGTTCTCTTCTATTCCGGCGGTGTTATTTGCACTCGTCGGTACTCTCTGGTTTTCTTCAGCCATGGCAGTTGACGATCGGGATTCGCTCTATCCGGGTGAGGAACGTGTCGAGGCTGCTGGACACCCGGCCGTAATCCGATTCATTAAGGGCGAACCGAACAAGCCGCTGCTAGTGTTCGTGCCTGGTACCAATCATATGGCACGCATAGCCTATGGTGGACATGAAGGGTACCGAGAGACCGATTTTCTCGCCTACTGGTTACATCAGGAAGGCTATAACTTCCTCGGTATCTCATATCCACTAGATACTGAAAGTGGCGTATTTGCAGAACCGCAACCAGACTTCACTGTGCGCGAGTGGGGGCGGCAAACCATCGAATTAGCCAAAAGGACGCTGGAATCCCATAACCTGAATGGGCCGGTGATTGTGATGGGGTGGTCGATGGGGGGCAAGATTGCCCAGTCTGTTCAGTCCGCTGCCGATGAGCTGGGTGTAGACCTGGATAGCTATCTCTCGTTTGTCGCCACTCCACCAATTCCCGGCCAGATTAGTCTCGACCGCATGTTCGAGGCGCTCCCCAGCGGCTATGCCGATCGGCGTGACGATCGCGCAGGCTGGTTTGCCCAGCTAGCCGCAAACAGTGAGCGAGCGGGGCATGAGATCGTCCCGGAACCCGTGTTCATGCAGGAGTATACTGGCGATATTTCGATAAACCAGGAAGGCTATCAACAGCGCTATCGCGACGGAAAATTCGTAATCGACCGCGAAGCGGGCACCAAAGACAATGGCGCTTTTGATTTCGCGCATTTCCCGCTGGTGGGTATGCTGCTGGGTGACGACCGCATGGATTCCCGCCACGCGCTCACCGACAGCGCTGCCTGGTCGCTCTACAACGCTAACACGGTGTACCGGCGCTACATACGTGGTAATGACGTTGACCTCAATGCGCTCAACGATGGTGACTGGCGCGCGTTGCTGGATCTGACTCAATCGTCACCCGAACGTCTCAGCGTTGAGGTAGGTGGTAACCATTTCTTCTTTGTTGGGGAATCTGGAGCGCGCCGTACTGCCAGAGCGATCGAGACTCTGATCGATCGAATCCATGGCTGGCGCAGCGAGGTGTTCGACCATCTTGGATTGACGCCAGATTCCCCCAGCACGTGATGATCCAGCCTCGATATCGACTACGCGAAACCGGCTATTCAATTTGATCTAACCGCAACCCTTCCTTCGGGAGTCTACTCCCGAAGGAAGGGTGCGTAGGTAATTGTTGGCTGATCCTCGTCTCATCGAATTATGCTCTCTACAGCGATATGAGCCGTCGTGTGACACGTGCGCATGCCGCTCGTGGCGCCGAGAAACTGCGTAAACAGGGGGCGTTAGCCAGGGCAGTCCAGGTGCATCTCAAGAGCAAGAAGCTCTCAAGGCCAACGAGCATCGCGAGGATCTGGCCCAGTCTCCCCCCGATCTCGTCGTGTAGCTGCCTCGAGATCGCGGTCAACACTGGCTGCAGGCGGGGCGAGCTTTACAACCTGGAATGGAGCTGGGTCGATCTGACGCGCGGGCGGGAGTTGATTGCACTTCGGGCCGAGCACACGACGTCGGGAAAACCGAGGGCGGTAGCGCTCAACGAGCCCGCTGTGATGGCGATCAAGCGTCGTGCTGGCGTTCGGAGAATGCACTGGGTTGCCAATGGCTGTTTGCCCAGGAGAGTGGTGAATCGGTTAAGTCATTACGCGCAGGGTTTGGCCAGGCAGCAAAGCGAGTCAAGCTTACTGATTTGCGGATACACGACTTGCGCCATATCGCAGCATCTTGGCCAGTGCGCGATGGTGTTCCATTGGAGGTAATAAAGGAGCTGCTGGGGCATTCCAGCATAACGATGACCGAGCGTTATGCGCACTTGGCACCGCAACGAGTGCGCGAGGCCGAAAATAGGCTAGGTCACAATCTGTGTCACACAAGATAATCTTGTGTGCATTGGAGTGAAGCAAGGAGGGATAAAAACTGAGGAAAATCAAATTGGTGCGGATGGGGAGACTCGAACTCCCACACCTTACGGCACTAGAACCTAAATCTAGCGTGTCTACCAATTCCACCACATCCGCTAAGACGAGGCGTATATTATCAACTTTGTGATAGAAGTCAATCAATGATTTGATATTAATGCATATGGCAGTCAGGAGAGGGCATGGCATTAAAGGGGTGGCTACAGTGGGGTAGTAATTGGGTAAAGCAGGCCATGCCCGGCTACTGCGCATTTTGTTTGGCGCCGGCATCCGCAGGGCAAGGGTGGTGCGCAACCTGTTTGTACGAGCTGCCGTGGAACCTACATGCCTGTCGCCAATGCGGTGACCCAGTTGCTCATGGTACGAGCTTGTGTGGGCACTGCTTAGTTGACCCACCGGCATTTTCGACCACCCAAGCGGGGCTGTTGTATCAAGGGGCGATCAAACAGTTGGTGCATGATTTTAAATTCCATGCTTCTCCGCGGGCGGGCACGCTATTGGCTGAATTGATGCTCTTAACCCCGCCGATAGACCTGGGAAACGCACTTCTATCAGTGCCTATGACTACCACGCATGCGTGCACCCGAGGATTTAACCAGTCGCACTGGTTGGCCGAACATCTCAGCCGCCAGCTTGGGGTGCCAATGGTGACTGCCAAGCGAGTAAAGGATTCCCCCTCTCAGCGCACGCTGAACCGCCGCCAACGGGCTGCCAACCTGGCGGGTGCCTTTGTCTTTGAATCACCGCCCCCGGCGCATTTGTTAATAATCGATGATGTGGTCACCACCGGATCCACAGGCAACGCATTAGGGCGCGCTGCGCTGGAGGCAGGTGCCAAACGTGTTGATATTTGGGCGGCCGCACGGACACCGTTAGGTAAGGATTGATAGAATAGTCTTTTCGCTTATTCATTAGCTCTTTCGCCAACCCAGGAGTGGCCTATGTCACACCCGTTTAGCTCTCTTTCGCCTGATTTAGTGATGTCTGCAGTGGAGTCGCTGGATATTTGGCCTGCAGGCGAGCCTTTTGCGCTAAATAGCTATGAAAACCGTGTACTGCTATTTCGCGATGACGATGGCAAGAACTGGATTGTTAAGTTTTATCGGCCTGATCGTTGGTCAGACAGTGCGATTCAGGAAGAGCATGATTTTCTGCAGGAGCTGGTAGATCAACAGGTGTCGGTCGTTGCCCCTTGGCGTGATAAGGCGGGGACGTCTTTACACTATTTTAAGGGCTTTCGGTTTACGCTGTTCCCCCATTGCCCCGGCCAGGCGCCAGAGCTTGATAATCCATCGCACCTATTTGCCATGGGGGAGTTGCTGGGGCGGTTGCACCAAGTGTCAGCTAAAAAAACCTTTCAGCATCGCCCGCGTTTAGAAATGGCGAGCGGTATTCTTGATGCTCAGCAGCGCGTGCTGGCCAGCAATTGGATGAGCCGTCATCAGCGCCGGGCCTATGACCGTGTGATCGAAAAGGTTCACCAGCAGCTCCTAAAACATAATGTGCCCGCCAGCAGCATGATTCGCTGCCATGGCGACTGCCATTTGGGGAATGTGCTGGGGCGTGACGAGCAGTTTACCCTGGTCGATTTTGACGACTGCACCATGGCGCCCGCCATGCAGGATATTTGGATGCTACTGCCCACCGATGACCCGCAGGGATGGCGATCGCAGTTAAGTGAAATTACCGAAGGGTATGAAGAGACGTGCCCGTTTCCTAGCGAGCAGATGGCGCTTATCGAGCCGCTTAGGAGTTATCGGCTGATCAGGCACTCAGCGTGGCTCGTATCACGTTGGGAGGATCCCGCTTTTCCTCGGGCGTTCCCCTGGCTGGCGGATAGTGGCTACTGGGATCAGCATATCCGCCAATTAGAGCAGCAGTGCCTGCAGTTAGAGAACCCACGCTGGCTGGCGTAATGAGCTTTCAGCTCACCACTGACTTGTTATGGCGATATTAGAACAAGGTCAATCAGGCACGGCTTCGTCGCGCGGCACAGGGTTGGCGATACCTTCTCCGTCTGCTTGGCGACGCTGTTCGTTAAGCTCTGCAGACGGATTGTCCAGTTCTTCAATCTCTACGGGTTGATCCAGTGTGAGAAGGAATGTCTGACCAGGGGAGAGTGCGCACTGTGAACCTTCGCAGGCGATACCATATTGGCCATCTTCGCCATAAGCGCTGGCGCTAAATTCGCCAGTGAAAATATCGCTGTCAGCGTCGTGTGTTTCAATACAGGTCGCCTCTTGGGTGGTAACGCGAATGCGCTCATCAACCCGTTGCGCCCTGCCTACGATAACGCAGTATTCCGGTAAAGAGTGTGAGGCGCTAGCAGCCTGAGTAGGGTGTAGCAAAATATCGTTAAGGCGCGTTTGGTTTGATTCAAACGCAAGCTCTTCCACAACCTCTACGCCGACGGTTGCTTCATTGGGCAGCGAAAGCGTAGCGTCTGCAGCGGTAGCCAAGAGCGGTGTAGCAAGAAAGGGGGCTGCAAGGGCGGTTAACCACAAAGGCGTTGGCTTGAATGACATGGCGAGCTCTCAATGTTGGCGCCTGCAATAAAGGCAGTTAAATAAAAACGCTTTATTATATCACAGGCATTGGGGGGACAAATTGAGTGGCGCGGCGCTCTGACGCAGTTCAAGGCTGCGCAAAAAAGCCCCTGAGTGAGGGCCAGCAGTTTTCGTACAAAGCCTGGGGAGCCACAGGCAGCCTAGATGCGGTAAAATACACTCTTTGCTTAATACTCATTGTGCAGTGCTTTTTTAAAGTATACCTTTTGTACAATGAAGGTGGTGGATGACGCCGATTAATGTCCTCCTAATAATGATGTTACTTTTCATGCGCAAAAGGGGATGACCTTGGTGACCGCCTGGAAGCGATTGCGCATCGTTTTTGAGATAGCTATTGATGAGGCTAAATATGTCCGATGATATCGCCGAGCACTACCGCCAGATAATCTCAGCACTTGGGGAAGACCCCGCCCGGGAAGGTCTGCGAGATACGCCTAAACGTGCGGCCAAGGCCATGCAGTTTCTCAATGCGGGCTACACTCAGTCATTGGACGACATTATCAATGGGGCGGTGTTTGAGTCGCAAACGGATGAGATGGTGTTGGTAAAAGACATTGAGCTCTACTCAATGTGCGAGCACCACCTGTTACCGTTCATAGGCAAATGCCATATCGCCTATTTGCCTAACGGCAAAGTGTTGGGGCTATCTAAATTTGCCAGAATCGTCGATATGTATGCTCGCCGTATGCAGATTCAGGAGAACCTAACCCGCGAGATTGCAGAGGCGGTGCAGGAAGTGACCGAGGCAAAGGGCGTTGCTGTGGTTATTGAAGCGCGGCACCTCTGCATGATGATGCGTGGCGTGGAGAAGCAAAACTCCAGCATGACATCGTCTGTCATGCTGGGTGGATTTCGTCAAAACCAAGCAACCCGGCAAGAATTTTTAATGCTCATTAGCTAACGTTTACGGCTGTCATTGACCGATTATGCACGCCGTAAATTTGGTTTAAAGGGGTGTTTCGTCTTAGCATGAAGACGTTAATGAGCCTACAAGGCCATCATTTTTGGTCAGGAGCCTGTCATGGAAGCGCTTAAAGAAACACAGCTATATTGCCCCTTTGCCTATATTGACGGCAGTTGGGTCGCGGCAGATAGCGGTGAGCAGATCACGGTATTGAATCCGGCCACCGGTGAAGCGATTGGCGATATACCTCGCTTGGGTAAAGCCGAAACCGAGCGGGCCATTGATGCGGCGGACGCTGCGCTACCGGCTTGGCGGGCGTTGACTGCTCAAGAACGCGCTGACTTGCTGATGAAGTGGCACGACCTGATGTTGGAGCATCAGCAGGATTTAGCCATGCTGATGACATTTGAGCAGGGCAAGCCACTTAAAGAAGCTGCGGGCGAAATTGCCTATGCAGCCAGCTTCTTACGCTGGTTTGCCGAAGAGGCGCGGCGCGTTTATGGCGAAACGATTCCCGCTGCGAACGCCAATCAACGTATCGTCGTCACCAAGCAACCCGTTGGTGTTGTGGGTGCGATTACGCCCTGGAATTTCCCGGCGGCGATGATTACCCGTAAAGCCGGGGCTGCATTGGCCGCTGGCTGCACGATAGTGGTGAAGCCCGCTAGCCAAACGCCATTTTCCGCAACGGCCTTGGCGCTGTTGGCTGAGCGGGCAGGCATCCCACGCGGTGTCTTTAATGTGGTGCCAGGTAGCGCTAGCGATATTGCCCAAGCGATGACCCAATCGCCCAAAGTGCGCAAGATCACCTTTACGGGTTCGACCGAAGTGGGGCGCAAGCTGATGGCCCAAGCGGCGGAACATATCCAAAAAATATCGCTAGAGCTAGGCGGCAATGCGCCCTTTATCGTGTTTGAGGATGCCGATTTAGACGCCGCTGTGGAAGGCGCCATGGCCGCTAAATTCCGTAACGCCGGGCAAACCTGTGTCTGCACTAATCGCTTCCTGGTTCAGTCCAGTGTAATTAACGCCTTTTGTGAAAAGCTGGCTGTTGCCATGAACAGCGAGCTGCATGTGGGTGATGGCACCAAGCCCAATATTAATATTGGGCCGCTCATCGATGAAAATGCTGTTAAGAAAGTCAGTGAGCATGTGCAGGATGCCATTGATAATGGCGCTGAGCTGCTGTTAGGTGGGCATCCGCACCCGCTGGGCGGTAATTTCTTCACGCCTACGCTGATCAGTTTTGCCACTGACAAGATGAAGGTGGCCCACGAAGAGACCTTTGGTCCGCTAGCCGCTGTCTTCCCGTTTGATGATGAAGAGACCGCTATTGAGATGGCCAACGATACCCAGTATGGCCTGGCGTCTTATTTCTACTCCCGTGATCTTGCTCGCGTATGGCGTGTTGCCGAGGCGCTGGAGTACGGTATGGTGGGTATTAATACTGGCGCCATTTCTAACGCTGCTGCGCCCTTTGGGGGTGTAAAAGCCTCGGGCCTAGGCCGTGAAGGTGGTCATCAGGGCTTGGAAGAGTATCTGGAAACCAAGTATCTGTGTATTGATCTGGGCTGAAAGGCTCAATATTGGCTAGAAACTCGATATTGAGTTGATAGGCAGTGATCCATTAGCGTTTATTGAGATAGTAAGAAAGCCCCTTAGGCATGCTCCTATCAAAAGAGCGCCTAAGGGGCTTAGTGTTTCTAATCTGGGTTACTTGGGCTTAGTGGCGGAAGTGGCGCATACCGGTAAATACCATGGCAATGCCTGCTTCGTTGGCGGCGTCGATCACTTCCTGATCACGCATGGAACCACCGGGCTGAATAACCGCGGTAATACCTGCCGCTGCGGCAGCATCGATGCCGTCACGGAAAGGGAAGAAAGCATCAGACGCCATCACCGAGCCGGGAACCGAAAGTCCTTCGTCTGCGGCCTTGATGCCTGCAATTTTAGCCGAATAAACACGGCTCATTTGACCCGCGCCAACGCCCACCGTTTGGCCCTCTTTGGCATACACAATGGCGTTGGACTTAACGAATTTAGCTACCCGCCAAGCAAAAGCAAGGTCACGCAGTTCCTGCTCGCTGGGAGCGCGCTGACTGACCACGGTCAATTCGTCGCGGGTGACCATTCCGTCGTCACGTTCCTGCACCAGCAAGCCGCCGTTGACGCGCTTAAAGTCTAGTGCAGGCTGTTGCTCGCCGGGCCAGTGAGCGCTGACGTCCAGTAAGCGTACGTTTTGCTTATTAGCCACGATCGCGGCGGCTTCATCGCTGACGCCCGGGGCAATAATCACCTCGACAAACTGGCGGTCAATAATCGCCTGGGCGGTTTCGGCCTCTAGCGGCGTATTGAAGGCGATAATGCCGCCAAACGCGCTGGTAGGGTCGGTGGCAAAGGCTTTGTCGTAAGCTGCTAAGGCGGTTGCACCAATGGCGACGCCGCAAGGGTTGGCGTGCTTAACAATTACGCAGGCCGTCTCGCTAAACGCTTTTACGCATTCAAATGCAGCGTCAGTATCGGCGACGTTGTTATACGAGAGGGGTTTGCCCTGAAGCATTTTTGCTGTGGCAACGCTGGGTTCGCTTGCCTGGGGGTCAACGTAGAAAGCTGCCTTTTGGTGCGGGTTTTCGCCGTACCGCATATCCTGCTTTTTATCGAGCTGCAGGTTAAAGGTGCGTGGGAACGCTTCATCAGCGGCATTGACCTTACGGCCTAGGTAGTCAGCAATCGCACCGTCATAACCGGCGGTGTGCTCAAAGGCTTTAACCGCTAAGTCAAAGCGCGTAGCGCTACTGACCTGACCATCTTGGGCGGCCAGCTCGCCCAGCACTCGCGCGTAGTCACTGCTATTGACGACGATCGTGGTGTAGGCGTGATTTTTGGCGCAGGCGCGAACCATGGTGGGGCCGCCGATATCGATATTCTCGATAGCATCTTCAAGTGTGCAATCGGGCTTGGCTACCGTGGCGGCAAAGGGGTAGAGATTGACCACCACCATGTCGATCGGCGTGATATCGTTCTCAGCCATGACTGCATCATCCTGGCCGCGACGAGCCAAGATGCCGCCGTGAATTTTCGGGTGCAGCGTTTTAACGCGGCCATCCATGATTTCGGGGAAGCCTGTGTGCTCAGACACTTCTTTCACGGCAATAGCATTTTCTTGCAGTAGACGGAAGGTGCCACCAGTGGAGAGGAGTTCAACACCGTGCTCAGTGAGGCCCCGAGCAAATTCCACAATGCCGGTTTTATCAGAAACGCTCAGCAGGGCGCGGCGGACGGGAGTGGCGTTGCTGTCAGTCAGGGAAGGATTATCAGCCATGAGAGGGGTATCAGCCATTAGAGTGCTCGTGTGCAGAGTCGAGAATTAAAAACAACAACGCCCCTGGTTATGGGGCGTCACCTTCGATAAGTCCGTATAGCTTGAGTTTTTTGCGCAGGGTGCCACGGTTTAGCCCTAGCGCATCGGCGGCACGGGTCTGATTGCCGTCGGTGTGCTCCAAGACGCAGGCAAGTAAAGGCGCCTCAACTTCGGCCATCACCATGGCGTATAGATCGGTCGCCTGGCTGCCATCTAAATGTTCAAAGTAGCGTCGCATGGCCGTTTCCACTGCCTCCCGAAGCGGCTGCGGCGGTGAGTTGGCCGCAGGATCCGCTAGCGTGCCTGCTAAATGGGAGTAACTATCGCTGGAGCCGACATCATTGGAATAGCTATCGCTTGAATAGGTGTCGCTAGATAGAAGATCGCGTTCGGTCATGCAGCAAGGTTTCCTTTGGCTAGCAAACGCGAGGCGGCGCCGGGGGCCATCGCGTTGTTGATCCAATCAAATTGCGTTTCAGGTGACGCTAACGCATTGAACTGCTGCTTAAGCGCGCGCTGTTGGGGCGGCGTAAAGCGTTGGTCATCGCTGAGGTACCAGCCGACATGCTTGCGCGCGATACGTACACCCATGGTGGTGCCATAGAACTCATGCAGCGCCTCAACGTGCCCATGGAGCACTTGGTGACGCTCCGAAAGACTTGGCAGTGCCATCCGCTCTCCATGCTGGAGGTAGTGGCTGATCTGTTGAAATATCCATGGGTTGCCCTGCGCAGCGCGGCCTACCATCACGGCATCAGCGCCGGTATAAGCGAGTACCTCGGCGGCTTTTTCCGGACTTGTTATGTCGCCGTTGGCAATCACCGGGATCGATAGGTGAGACTTAATCTCGGCAATTGTGTCGTACTCTGCTTTTCCAGTATAGCGCTGCTGGCGATGACGGCCATGTATCGCTAACGATTGAATGCCGGCTGACTCGGCGAGCCGGGCAATGCGCAGGGCGTTGTTGGATTCGGCACACCAGCCCGTGCGTATTTTTAGCGTCACGGGTATATCAACTGCTGCCACTACTGCATCGAGAATTTCGGCCACCAAGGCTTCATCTCGAAGGAGCGCCGACCCTGCCGCCTTGTTACATACTTTTTTAGCCGGGCAGCCCATATTGATATCGATAATCTGGGCGCCTAACTCGGCATTCAAGCGCGCTGCCTGGGCGAGCATTTCAGCGTCGCCTCCGGCAATTTGCACCACTCTCGGGTCAGGTTCACCGCGGTGATCCATGCGCAGCTGCGATTTACGAGTATGCCACAAACTAGGGTCTGAAGTGACCATTTCGCCCACTACCCAGCCAGCCCCAAGCCGTCGGCATAGCTGGCGAAAAGGTCGGTCAGTGACGCCAGCCATGGGCGCAAGCATTACTCGATTAGGTAATGCAAACGGGCCAATGCTGGCAGGTAGTGTGGTTAACGTCATGGCGTCAGACTTTGTTGGTTTTAAGCTATGGGTGCAGTGCTAACGGCGAGTAGGCGTTTCAAGGAGGCGTATGATACGCCTACTCGGTGGTGGGGTGAAGGCCAATTGCCGCTTTAACGTGGACGCAAGCCACTAAGCCGCACCCAGCCTTCGCGAATCACCGGTTCATCCATAGCAATGCCTTGCGCTGCATAGGCCTCGTAAACCTCATTGGCCTGGTTTGCCAACACCCCCGATAGCGCAATGCGCCCACCTGGCGCCACGTGCCCGGCAATCATTGGCGCTAGTTCGACCAGCGGCCCCGCTAAAATATTGGCGGTTACGATAGGATAGTCACCGCCGTCGCTTAACTGCTCAGGGTAGTAGAGGTTTAGGTCCGATTCGGCAATACCATTCCGTTCGGCGTTGTCTCGGCTGGCCTGCAACGCCTGGGGATCAATGTCGGTGGCGTCGGCGTGGCTAGCGCCCAGTTTGAGCGCGGCGATAGCGAGAATGCCAGAACCGCAGCCCACATCCAGTACGGTTTGCTGGGCCAAGTGGCCAGCCACGGCGAGCTCGTCCAGCCACTCCAGGCACAGCGCTGTGGTTGGGTGCGTACCGGTACCAAAGGCGAGGCCTGGGTCGAGTATCAGGTTAACGGCGTCGGCCTCGGGTGGTTCGTGCCAGCTGGGTACAATCCACAGGCGTTGACCCATGCGCAGCGGCGTGAAGTCATCCATCCACTCGCGCTCCCAATCTCGATCAGCGAGCAGCTCATACTCGATGGTCGGGCAGGGCTCACCAGGCATCTGCTCTGACCAGGCGGCCTCGATACGCTCCAGCATGCTCTCGACCCCCTCCAGGTCATCGTATAAGCCGGTAAGGATGGTATCTTCCCACAGCGGTGTGGTGCCACGCTCTGGCTCAAATACCGGATCATCGTGGGCATCCTGAAGACCAATAGCCGTTGCGCCTTCGTCAAGCAGTAGTTCTTCTAGGAACTCTGCCTGTTCGGGGGCGACGTGGGCTTTGAGTTGAAGCCAGGGCATGGAGGTTCTCCGCAAGGCGAATTAAAGATAAATACAGTACAGACACATGGAGTAAAGACACATGGAGTAAAGACAAGGACGGGGTGGACATGGCCACCCCGCTGGGTATCACACAGTGCGCTGGAAAGCGCTTGGCTGCTGCATTAGCTGCCGAGTTTCTTTTCCAGGTAGTGAATGTTGACACCGCCTTGACGGAAGTAGCTGTCGCGAACCAAATCCTTTTGCAAGTCGATATTGGTTTTAATGCCTTCCACCAGTAGCTCGTCGAGGGCGTTACGCATCCGTGTCAGGGCTATTTCACGATCCGCGCCCCAGGTGATCAGTTTGCCGATCAGAGAGTCATAGTGCGGCGGCACGGTGTAGCCGGTATAGAGATGGGAATCCATCCGCACGCCGAGGCCACCCGGTGCGTGAAACAGCGTTACCTTGCCGGGAGACGGCATAAAGGTACGCGAGTCTTCGGCGTTAATACGGCACTCGAAGGAGTGGCCGTTGAGTTGCACATCTTCCTGGCGAATCGACAGCGGCAGGCCTGAGGCAATACGCAACTGCTCTTTGACGATATCCACGCCAGTGACCATTTCGGTGACCGGGTGCTCGACCTGAACGCGGGTATTCATCTCGATGAAGAAGTATTCGCCATCTTCATACAAGAATTCAAAGGTGCCCGCACCACGGTAGTTGATCTTGATACATGCCTGGCGGCACGCTTCAAGCACCTGAGCACGGGCGTCTGGGTCAAGACCTGGCGCCGGGGCTTCTTCAAGCACTTTCTGGTGACGACGTTGCAGCGAGCAGTCGCGGTCATAAAGATGGATCGCGTTACCCTGGCCGTCGGCTAATACTTGTACTTCCACGTGGCGCGGCTTCTCAAGGAATTTTTCCATGTAGACCGTGCCGTCACCGAAGGCGGCGTGGGCTTCAGTGCGAGTAACGGTAATCGCTGAAAGCAGATGGCCTTCAGTGTGCACCACGCGCATACCACGACCGCCGCCGCCGGAGGCAGCCTTAATGATCACCGGGTAGCCAATGCGACGTGCCGTGGCAAGATTAGTTGCGTCATCATCACCCAAGGGGCCGTCTGAGCCTGGCACCGTGGGAACACCCGCTTCCTTCATCGACTGGATGGCGCTGACTTTGTCGCCCATCAGACGAATCGTCTCGGCGCGGGGGCCAATAAAAGTAAAGCCAGAGCGCTCAACCTGTTCAGCAAAGTTGGCGTTTTCAGACAAAAAGCCGTAGCCGGGGTGAATAGCGGTCGAGTCGGTGACTTCGGCTGCACTGATCAGGGCCGGAATATTTAAGTAAGACTGCGCTGACGATGCCGGGCCAATACACACGGCTTCATCCGCCAGGCGAACGTGCATCAGTTCACGATCAGCTTTGGAGTGTACCGCTACGGTTTTGATGCCGAGTTCTTTACAGGCCCGTAGGATACGGAGGGCAATCTCGCCGCGGTTGGCGATAAGTACCTTGTCCAGCATGGGAGAGTCCACCCGTGTTGAAAATGAAAGATTAAGCGATAACGATCATGGGTTGATCGAATTCTACAGGCTCGCCATCTTCCACCAGGATGGCTTCCACTACACCGTCACGGTCAGCTTCAATCTGGTTCATCATTTTCATGGCTTCAATGATGCATACAGTGTCACCTTGTTTGACGCTATCGCCGACTTCCACAAACGATTTGGCGCCCGGCGCTGGGCTGCGGTAGAAGGTGCCTACCATGGGAGAGTTGACTGCCTCGCCACGGTAGCTTGCGCCCTGAGGCTCTGCTTCAGCAGCCGGTGCTGATGCTGGAGCGCCCGCTGCGGGGGGAGCAGGCGCATAGCCAGGTTGCTGCGCATACTGCGGCATAGGCTGTGGCTGCCACGAAGCGCCATTAGGGTGACGGCTGATGCGTACTGACTCTTCGCCTTCCTGAATTTCAATCTCGCTAATATTGGACTCTTCGAGTAGCTCAATCAGTTTTTTAACTTTGCGGATATCCATGGCATAGCCCCATCAATGTCATAAAGGTAGTCACAAAGCGCGCGAGCATAAGTGCAGGAAGCTCTTTATGGCGCGTACGTTGCGCAGTAAACCAAATTTAAAAATGAAGAGAACGCTGCATGTTAGCGAACGTTACCCCGTTCTCACCGTTAAAAAAGCAAGTTTTTAGCTAATATGGGAGCGGAGTTTGCCGAAAAAGTGCCAGGATGTCCAGCAACTGCCTACGCCAACATCCAAGCCACCCTGTAGTTAAGAATTAAACAATTGTTTGACGATATTCGCGTCAGAAAGCGGCAGTAGTGCCTCAATGAGTAGCCAGCGTAGGGTTTGAACTTAGCTATTTGCTAGCCACTGGCTAACTGACTCCAGATGTTCGCGCAACTGATCGGCGGTCACTTCGCCTTGAATGCGTGCATCGCGAATCTCCTCACCCTGGCTGAAAAAGAGCAGGCTGGGTGGGCCGAAAAGATTATATTGGTTGAGCAACTCACGGCTTTGAGAGTCCGTGCGGGTGACGTCGGCGGCGATCAAGGTGTAATCATTAAGCGCTGCGACGACCTGCGGGTCGGGGTAAACATCCCGCTCCAGCAGCTTGCATGAAATACACCAGTCGGCGGTAAAGTGGACAAAGACGGGCTGGTTGGCGTCTTCAGCTTGTGCAATAGCCGCTTCAAGCTCAGTTAAACTGTTTACCTCGATGAAGTCGAGTGCTTCTGCCTGAGGTTCGCCGGAAATGCTGGAGGTTGCCGCCAGGGGGCGCAAGGGGTTACTGCCCCCCTGAGCGGCGCCAATCACCAACACTATCCCCCAAGCTAGCAGCATAAGCCCCAGCGTTTGGCGTGCCCGCGGCCACCCCTGCGGCTGATTGAAATTCAGCGCCCCAAGTGCCAGTGCCGTGCCGATCGCAAGGGCTGCCCATAGCAGCAGCGCAATAGGCGCGGACACTAAACGCTCGACCATCCAAATCGCTACGCCCAGCAGCAAAAGGCCAAAGGCAATTTTTACGCCGTTCATCCAGGCGCCGGAACGGGGCAGCAGTGTGGCACCAAAGGTACCGACCAAAAGCAGCGGCACGCCCATGCCCATGCCCAGCGCAAACAGCACTGCGCCGCCCATCGCGGCATCCCCTGTTGAAGAGATAAACACCAGCGCACCGGCCAAAGGCGCCGTTACACAGGGTGATACCACCAATACCGAGAGGGCACCAGCCAGCGCTAGGCCGGCCGGGCCACTGCGCTGAGCGCGTGCCTGCCAAGCGTCAACACGGTTGGCTAAACGAGGCGACAGATTGAGGTTAAATGCCCCAAACATGGCCAGGGCAAAGAGCGTGAAGAGCACTGCAAAGATGATCAATACCGGTGCTGACTGCAGTCGCGCCTGAAGATTAAGCCCGGCGCCAAACAGTCCCATTAACACCCCGACCAGGGCGTAGGTCAGCGCCATGCCAAGCACATAGCTTAACGAAAGGGCAAAGGCGCGGGGGCGGGTGGGGTTCTGGCCAACCACGATCGATGACAAAATTGGAATCATCGGCAACACGCAGGGGGTAAAGGTAAGCCCCAGGCCAGCAATAAAAAACAGCCCCAGCGCCAGTGGTAGGCTAGCATCGCTAATCAAAGCGCTAAAGCGGCTATCTTCGCTTTTGGGAGCGGCGAAACCAATCTGTTCAGAGGTGTTAGCGGCTGGAGTGTTGGCTGCTGGACTGGATGCCGTACTATCGGCTTGCCAATCGGCAAACTGGCTGGGGGGTTGGGTTTCGCTGGCCTCTAGGGTTGTTTGCTCTGGAGGGTAGCAGAGCCCGGCATCTGCGCAGCCTTGAAAGGTCAGGGCAATATTGAGCGGGCCTGAGTAGGGTGCTTCCAGCGGTACTTCAAACACTACCTGATCGCGGAACACATACACATCGCCCATAAACTCATCGTTGGTAAAGATGCCTTGGGGGATAATGGGGTCGCCGAGACTGACATCCTCAGTTTGGCTGACTACCGCGAACTGGTGGCGATATAGGTAGTACTCATCTGCGATATCCATGCCGATATAGAGCGTATCGCCATCATGCCAAGCAGTCGGCTGAAAGGCTTCCATAACCGGCAAAAATTCGTCTTGGTTGCTAGACGATGAAAACCATTGGGCGTTTGCACTTAGCGGTAGCAAGCCAAGAAAGAAAATCAATAATGTAAACAGGCTCAGGCGTTTAAGAGATAACACGGTGCGTCCTTAATCAATGGCATCGCAATGAAAGGCGAACAGCATACCGCAACCTTAAGTCCCTGGCGTATACGCTGCGGTGACGTGACGCGGCCGTTAATAATGCGTTAATCCTGCGCATATAAAAAGACCGCCCAGAAGGCGGCCTCTTATCCCATTGGCGGCGGAGAAATACACCGCAAGGAGATTTTTACGCTTTTTGATAGGCGGTTACGGACTTTTCAATCGCCTTACGCGCAGCGTCAGCACCTTCCCATGACTCAACCTTTACCCATTTGCCTTTCTCGAGATCTTTGTAGTTCTCAAAGAAGTGAGCAATTTGCTGGCGCAGTAGCTCAGGCAGGTCGGTAACTTCGTGGACATCGTCGTAGAGCGAGCTTAGCTTGGCATGGGGTACGCAGATCAACTTCGCATCTTCACCGGCTTCGTCGGTCATGTTCAGAATGCCTACCGGGCGCGCGCGAATAATGCTGCCAGGTTGAACCGGGTGCGGGGTAACCACCAAGGCGTCCAGCGCATCGCCATCGTCGGCGAGGGTATGCGGGATAAAGCCGTAATTGGCGGGGTAGAACATGGGAGTGGCCATAAAGCGGTCAACGAGTAGCGCGCCCATGTCCTTATCAATTTCATATTTGATCGGGTCGTGGTTGGCTGGAATTTCGATCACCACGTAAACGTCGTTGGGGAGATCCTTTCCAGCAGGGATATTATCGAAGTTCATCGTTGATTCCTTGGTAGTGCTGTGGCTAGAGTCGTGCCGTGGTTAGGCAAACGTGTCAGAGTCGTTTATGGCGGAGAATTATACGAACATGACTGCACGATTACCAATGCGACATAGGTTGTTCGTGGGTGATCATTCATATGTCCTGCCATTTGGACGAATACGATAGAGACGTTTGGTGGGCATCGTTTCTGTTCCGCTGCGTGTATCATAGCGCTATTGGTTGGCAGTGATGTCCCTCGATCGAGTCGGCAGCCTAGGAGGATGACTTGTCGCACGCCCAGTTGCTCATTAGTTATGGTCAAGCGTTTGTCGCGCCCGATCGGCGCCTGCATCGCAGCTCAATGTCAGTTCGCTTTCCTGAAGCGCCGCTGCTTCGCGCCAAAGGCGGCTGTGCGGTGATCAGCGACTCCATTTCACGCAATACCATGGCCAAACAGGCCGGTGATATCAGCGTGCGCGGCTTCCTGGCCGATTACTTCTCCACCCCCGATCACTGGGACGTAAAAACCTCTGCCACCCGCGTACTGCGCGCGCTTAATAGCTGGTGCTACAGCCAAAGCCAGCATGTGAAAGAGGGGAGTTTTGTTTCATCCATGTCGGCGATGGTGTTTCGTGGCCGTGAAGCCCACCTGTTCCATATGGGGGATACGCTGGTCTTTCGCTTACGGGGTGCCGAGTTTGAACAGCTAAGCCGCGACCATGTGACTGATTTAGGCGGCTATCGTTACCCTTCACGGGCACTGGGTCTGGATGGCAGTGTCGATATCGATTACACCCACATTGCGCTTAAGCAGGGCGATCTGTTCCTGTTTACTACCCAGGGCGTGCGCGGCACGCTGCTACCTTCCGACTATGTGCGCTTGATTCGCCAGGATGCCAGTGATCTGGATGCCGCCTGCGAGCGGCTAGCTGATGAGGCGAAGCAGCGCGCCCAGGAGCGTGGCTATGGCGGTGATCAGTTCTGCTTTCAGCTGGTACGTATCGATGAATTACCCGATGAGGTCGCCGAGCACCCGGGGCAGCTCTACGGTGATCTACCCATTCCCCCTGAGCTGGCGCCGGGTGAGCGTTTAGATGGCCTGGAGGTTCTCGCCGTGCTATCGCGAACGGCGCAGTCGCGGGTGTACCGTGTCCGTGATGTGCATAGCGAACGGGAAATGGTCATGAAAGCGCCCAGCCCCGAGCTCTCGTTGCGCAATGCCTATCTTGAGCACTTTCTGCTCCAGCAGTGGGTAGTGGAGCGGGTTAACTCGCCCTTTGTGGTTAAGGTGATGGAGCCATCTCGGCCACGACGCTACCTCTATTATCTGATGCAGCATATTGAAGGCGAGACGCTGCGACAGTGGGCAGAGCGCCATCCTCAAGCCAGCTTGACCCAGCGCCTGGACATTGCCAATCAGTTGGGTAAAGCGGTGCAAGCGCTGCATCATCGGGACATTATTCATCAGCAGATCAATCCCGATAATATTTTGATCGACCCACATGGCAAGCTCGTGCTCACCGATTTTAGTGCCTGCCATATGCGTGATGGGGAAGGGCATCGCCACTCAGGTGAGTTGCTCAGGCAGATTGGCTTTAACGAACACAGCGCACCTGAGTATGCCTTGGGCGACAGCATCGGTCGGCGTAGTGATCAGTACTCGCTAGCCTCCACTACTTACTGGCTTTTGACCGGCGCGTTACCTTACACACTGACACCCAACAGGCTGCGCAGCCATACCGACCTCGAAGAGTTGACCTATCGTAGTGCGCGAACAACCAATCCTGAAATCTCCCAGGAATTAGACGATGCACTACGCCGCGCCTTGGATCCACAAAGGGCGTTGCGGTTTAGGCGTATGTCTGAGTTTTTGCATGCGCTTAGGGTGCCGCTCGGGCGGCTGCCCAATCGGGAAGAGAGCCGCCAGGAGCCGCGGCGTTTCTGGCAGGGTGTGGCGGGAATTCTGTTATTGCTGTTAGTGCTTTCCTGGTTGCTACGCTAACTCCAAGTAGTAAAGGTGGATAAATAAGATTATGTCATTGCGAGGAGCGAAGCGACGCGGGAATCTAAGTGTATTGTGGCAGCCAACCCCGAGATTGCTTCACTGCGTTCGCAATGACATAAGGGTAGGTCATTGCGAGGAGTGAAGCGACGAAGCAATCTCAGTTCGCAATGACCGGTGATCCGTTAACCGTTTACAGCGTAAAAATGGGCAACTTGCGTTCTGCTTTGGCCAGTTTCAGTTTGGCGACTTTGGGTAGGCCATTCTCGAACGGTGGGAAGTCCTCGCCCTGAATCAGCGGTGAGAGGTAGTCCCGGCAGGTCTGGGTAATGGCAAAACCGTTTTCGCTGATAAAGTCCCGGGGCATAAACTTCTCTTGGTTGGCCACCTGGGAGAGCGGGGCAGAGATCACATCCCACTGGTAGGGCGCCTGAGAGATGCGGCGAATGGCGGGCATCATGGCGTTTTTACCCGCCAGCGCCAAGGTTACCGCTTCGCGACCCACCGCATAGGCTTGTTCAACGTCGGTTTTAGACGCCAGGTGACGCGCCGCGCGCTGCAGATAGTCGGCCACTGCCCAGTGATACTTGTAGCCCAAATCCTGCTTGATCATACCGGCAAGTGTTGGTGCCACGCCGCCAAGCTGGCGGTGGCCGAACGCATCGGTGTTACCTGCATCGGCCAGGAAAGTGCCATCTTCGTAGCGAGCGCCTTCAGAGACCACAATAACGCAGTAGCCATACTGTTTAACGCTCTCTTCAACCCGCGCCATGGCGGCCTTACGGTTAAAGGGGATTTCCGGGAAGATAATCATATGCGGCGGCTCGCCTTCGGCTTCGCCGGCTAAACCACCTGCAGCGGCAATCCAGCCCGCGTGGCGGCCCATCACTTCGAGCACAAATACCTTGGTGGAGGTAGCGCACATGGAGGCGATATCCAGCGATGCTTCCAGCGTTGAGGTGGCAATATACTTGGCTACGCTGCCAAAGCCCGGGCTGTTATCGGTAATCGGTAGGTCGTTATCGACGGTTTTAGGCACGTGGATAGCGGTCAGCGGATAGCCCAGCTTCTCGGAAAGTTGAGAGACCTTTAAGCAGGTGTCGGCGCTATCGCCGCCGCCGTTATAGAAAAAGTAGCGAATATCGTGGGCTTTGAAGACTTCGATCAAGCGCTCGTACTGGGCACGGTGGGTGTCGATGTCTTTGAGCTTATAGCGGCAGGAGCCAAAAGCGCCGCCCGGCGTATGGCGCAGCGCTGCAATTGCCTCATCACTCTCCTGGGTAACGTCGATAAGGTCTTCCGTTAAGGCACCGATAATGCCGTTATGACCGGCGTAAACCTTGCCTATTTGATCGGGGGCTTGACGGCAGGCTTCGATAACGCCGCAGGCGCTGGCGTTGATCACGGCGGTGACGCCACCTGATTGGGCGTAAAAGGCATTATGCTGGGCCATGGAAACGTCTCATCTCCTAAAAACGGATAGTTTTAATCGATATATTTATCACCGCCAAATACCCGCTACCCGGCATTGTCGGTGCTAAACCAGATTGCTGTAATGGGGCGAAGTTTAGCGTAAAGCCCAGTTCTCTGCATCAATGGCTCTCTGCATCAGCGGCTACGTTGTTGACGGCGAGGTGTTAATCCGCACCATCCATCTCTTGCTCGCGCTGGGCAAGCTGCCAGCCACCCAGGTCTTTATAGCGATTAACCATCGCGCAAAACAGTTCGGCAGTGCGCTCGGTGTCATAACGAGCGGAGTGAGCGGCTTTGTTGTCAAACTCGATGCCTGCGGCACGACAGGCCCGGGCAAGTACCGTTTGACCATAGACCAGGCCTGCAAGGGTGGCGGTATCAAAGCTTGAGAATGGGTGAAAAGGATTGCGCTTAATGCCGCAGCGATTGACCGCCGCGTTCAAGAAGCCTTGGTCGAACGCCGCATTATGGCCGACTAAAATAGCGCGCGTGCAGTCGTGGGCTTTGATCGATTTACGAATCGGACGGAAAATTTCGCCCAGCGCTTCAGACTCGCTCAGCGCCACCTGGCGACGCAGGGGGTCGTCCAGGTTGATACCGGTAAAATCGAGCGCAGACTGCTCTACATTCGCCCCTTCAAAGGGCTGAATGTGGTAGGCATAGGTGGCATCAGGAAGCAGGTTGCCCTCCGGATCCATGGTCAGCGTGACGGCGGCTATCTCGAGTACAGCGTCGCCTTGGGCATTAAATCCCCCGGTTTCTAAATCAACGACCACAGGCAGGTAACTGCGAAAACGTTGGGCCATTAATTCGCGGGCAATAGCCTCGCTCATGCAGCTCTCCTTGGTTTAAAGCGAGTAATAGTAAAGCGAGTCATCAGTCAACATCAGCGGCAAACCACCGCTTTGAATGGGGAGATTCTAGCAGCTTTAGCCCCCAGGCGTCGTTGACGGTATTCGCTGGGCATTGAGAACGCTATACTCAACGTCAGTCTCAACGGTTTACTCCAACGAGCTATCAAATACGAGCTATCACATTCGCCAGGCGCTAGTGGCAAGTGTAGTTTTTACTAATGAATATCTTATGGTCAACGAGGAGCAAAGAATGTCCGATGTCAAAAAGGTTGTGCTGGCATATTCAGGCGGCCTGGACACATCCGTTATCGTTAAGTGGTTGCAAGAAACCTACAACTGCGAGGTAGTGACCTTTACTGCCGACATCGGTCAGGGCGAAGAAGTCGAACCGGCGCGAACTAAAGCGCAAGCGCTTGGCGTGAAAGAGATTTACATCGAAGACTTGCGTGAAGAGTTCGTGCGTGACTACGTCTACCCGATGTTCCGCGCCAATACTATCTATGAGGGCGAATACCTGCTGGGTACCTCTATCGCTCGTCCGCTGATTGCTAAGCGGTTGATCGAAATTGCCAATGAAACGGGTGCCGACGCTATTTCCCATGGTGCTACGGGTAAAGGCAACGACCAAGTGCGTTTCGAACTTGGCGGCTATGCCCTGAAGCCCGGCGTAAAAGTGATCGCCCCTTGGCGGGAGTGGGATTTAACTTCCCGCGAAAAGCTAATGGCGTATTGCGAAGAGCATAAAATTCCGGTCGATTTTTCTAATAAAAAGAAAAAATCGCCCTACTCAATGGATGCCAACCTGCTGCACATCTCCTATGAGGGCGGCATTTTGGAAGATCCCTGGGCCGAAGCTGAAGACGATATGTGGCGCTGGAGTGTCTCTCCTGAAGCCGCGCCCGACCAGCCCACCTATGTTGAGCTGACGTTTGAAAAGGGCGATATCGTGGCCATCGACGGCGAGCCGTTGAAAGCCCATGAAGTGCTCGAAAAGCTCAACAAACTGGGTGGCGACAACGGTATTGGCCGTTTGGATATTGTTGAAAACCGCTACGTGGGCATGAAATCTCGTGGCTGTTATGAAACGCCAGGGGGCACTATTATGTTGCGTGCTCACCGTGCCATTGAGTCGCTCACCCTAGACCGCGAAGAAGCCCACCTAAAAGATCAGTTGATGCCGAAGTACGCAGAAGTGATCTACAACGGTTACTGGTGGAGCCCTGAGCGTCGCATGCTGCAGGCGGCCATTGACGAGACCCAAAAGAATGTAGCGGGTGTCGTGCGTATGAAGCTCTACAAAGGCAGCGCTACCGTAGTGGGCCGCAAGTCCGATGAGTCGCTGTTTGATGAATCAATCGCTACCTTTGAAGATGATGCTGGCGCTTACAATCAGAAAGATGCCGAAGGCTTTATTAAGCTAAACGCGCTGCGTTTGCGCATTGCCGCAGGCAAGGGTCGTAAGCAGAGCTAATTAAGCGCTGATAAAAGCAGCTTATATCTTGCAGGGTGGCCATCTCCTTGCCGCCCTGCAAGCAAAGGAGCCATTATGCTTAAGAAATTATTTTCCGGTCTCTTCGGTAGTGATCGTCAGGCTGAGCCAGGTGCTACCACCAAAGCTGCTGAGCCGGTGGAATACAAAGGTTACGAGATTGTCTCTCAGCCAGACAATCAGAGCGGTCAGTACCGCGTCAGTGGCTGGATTCGCAAGGCCGACGCCAGTGGTGAAACTCTTGAGCACCGCTTTGAGCGTTCCGATATGCTCCCAGGGCGAGAGGCCTGTGATGCCATGATGATCACCAAAGCGCAACGCTATATTGATGAAGTAGGTGAAGCGATGTTCGAGCCAGACCCGCGCAGGGCAGGCGAGGGCGAGTAGCAACAACGCCATCATATCATTCTAGTAAAGGAGAGGCGTATGCGTTTAGTACACCAAGCCTCACCCTGGCGCTCTCTGTTCCATGAGGATGGAACGTTTAATGCCTCGGCGCTTAATGCGCCGTTAGATCATCTCTTCTCGAAACTCTTCTCTACATTCCCCTCGCCGCAAACCTCATTAGCTGACGTCTATGCGTGGCAACTGCCGCTGGTCGAAACGTTGGTGCATTATGATTTACCCGCCTGGCGTATTAGCCAAATCATCAGCGACCACAATGCTTTACTTTATCGTCAGGCTATTGCGCAATCCCTGGACGAAATGCAGGCGCAGGGGTGGGGCGCTCCGCCAGTCGACTACTGCATACTGCTACTAGGTTCCGCGGCGCGTTTTGAGAGCCTGCTAGGCCCCGACCAGGATAATGCGCTGATTATTGACGATTATCCTGACCATCGCCACGTAGAGATCGACGGCTACTTTCAAGCGCTGGGTGAGCGGTTTACCCAGCGCCTGGATGAGGCCGGTATTCCGCTCTGCAATGGCCATGTCATGGCGCGATGGCCGATGTGGCGCAAACGGCTGAGTGAGTGGCACGCGCAGCTAGACATTTGGAGCGCTGACCGCCGGGTAAAGCGCGTACAACAGACTAATATCTTACTCGATTTTGCCCCGATCGCTGGTAATCCGGCGCTTGCTAAGCAGTTGGGTGAGAGCATCGCTTCGACACTTCCCAAAGCGCCACTGTTTATGGATGAAATGGCGGCGCTACTGGATGAGTTGCCGGTGGCGCTGGATCGCTTTGGGCGGCTTGCCTCAAGCCCGGGCCTGGATGCCCCTCACGAACAAGCCCTTAATCTTAAGCATCAAGGCTTGTTGCCGTTGATTAGCGCTGCACGCTTACTCTGCTTGCGGTACGGGCTGCGCGATATACCCACACGCGAGCGATTGATCGCGCTAAGCCATGCAACGGATGCGCTAACGTCGACTGAATCGGCGTTGCTTGTAGCCGCTTTTGAGCGACTGCAGCAGCGCCTATTGGATCAGCAGCGGTATAACAAAGCTCGCGGTCAGGCTGCAGATGGCTGGGTTGACCTGCGGCGCCTGCGCGAAGACGAGCGATTACTGCTGAAGTTTGATCTACAGCAGATTAAACGTTTGAGTGCTAGCGCTCAAAGCAGCGTATAAAATAAATCAGCTAGCGTCGGTATAAACAAGCGAGCGCGCTTTAGAAGCCGCTTGGAGCATGACGTCGGATGGAAAATCTAGAGGAGAAAATTGACTCTCTGCGGCCTCCACATCATTAAGTAACTTACCTAATGAGCCTATACGCTGATTGATAGCATCTTCAATAAAGCGCCCAAGCCTGATTTCATTCTTCATGAGTTCGGCACTAATCCCCAGGATGGTAGGCATTAGCGAGAATAAACCCGCGATAAAGCTTTCCTGTTCATCGAGTCTACGTTGGTCGGCCATCATTTCACATGCAAATGCCCGGGTTAACCCTTTGATAAGGTTAAGTTTGCTCACAGGGCTGTTGTTAGCGAGCATAACAATGGTAACCAGGGTACGTAGCTCCCTCAGCCCTATAATATGTAAACAATCAATCAGTTTCGTCGTGGGACGACGTGAGCCCTTCTCCGCGGAGTTTGCGCGCTTGAATATTGCGCTCAGTAAGTAAGGATCCCTAGCCACTAACGTACTGATTTCAGAGAGACGCACATTGTCACTATACAGTGCGGAGAGTAGCTGCATTTGATTGGCGCGTGACGTTGAGAGACGAGCTGTTTGAGTTAGTTGGGTTTTGGGGCGCTCATAAAAATAGCCCTGGAAAAGAGTAAAACCTAGCGCTTTACACTGCTTGAACTCTTCCTGTGTCTCAACTCGTTCAGCCAGAAGCGTAATCCCTTCTTTGTGTAGCTTTTTTATTAGGTTTTTAGGTAAGTCGTTGGATATGTCAAATTTGACGATGTCGCAGAAGGGCAGAAATGCATGGTTATGTTCATCTAGGATAAAATCATCTAACGCTAATTTATACCCTTGGCTTTTAATGTAGTGCAAGGCATCAATAACTTCTTTAGTAGGCGAAGTATCCTCGAGAACCTCAATGACTATTTGTTGACTAGGTAGCCCAGTCAGGTCTGGATTGGTGAGCCAGTCTGCAGAAGCATTAATAAACAGCTGGCGTGTGCCGCAAAGTTTATCCAGGCCAATTTCATAGACAGCAATAGCACATGCTCTGGCGGTGGCTTGGACATTATCAAAAACGTTAGCAGTCTGATTCGTTTCATTAGCCCGATAAAGAAGTTCATCGGCGACATGACGTAGCTGAGCATCCACTATTGGCTGGATCGCAATAGTGTACTCATTTGTGTTCGCTTTTTGAGGAAGGTGACACTCATTTTTCATCGGCTCATCCACGACATGCTTCTTTAGGCGAAAGTAGAACTCTGGAGTAAAGAATAACTTAGTTTTAGTGAGCAAGGCTAGCCGTTGTCACCAATAAGGAATCAACGCTTTATGTTGGAGGCGCAGCGGGGAGTTCTAGCGTTAAGCAGGCACCGCCTAAGGTTTTAGCATCTTCGACCCAAAGCCGTCCCCCCAGGTGGGCAATAATGCCCCGGCTAATCGGTAGCCCTAAGCCACTGCCCCTTGGCCGACCACGGGGAATATCATCGCCTTGCTGAATTTGATGGAATTTTTCAAATACCCGCTCACGCTCATCTTCGCTAATACCCGCACCGTTATCCTCTACACTCAGACGGAAATGACGCCGATGACGATAAAGCGTGAGGCGCACTTTTGGCTGCTCCCGATCGGCAAACTTACCCGCGTTATCAAGCAGGTTAATAATCACCTGTTCTAAACGGTCATGATCGCCAACCACCATCGCAGGATCAGCTTCTAAGCTAACGTCTAGCACTATGCCGCGCTCCTCATGCAGATGCGCAATAGCATCAATGCTATGCCGAGTCAGGGCGGCAAGATCAAGAGGAACGGGGTTAAGCGTTAAACGGCCGCTCTCCAGACGGGCAAGATCCAGAATTTCTTCAATTAAACGTGACAGGCGCTGGCTCTCATGGACGATCACGCCAAGAAAATGCTGACGTTTTTCATCAGGCAGTTGGCTGCTATCGCGCAATATTTCGGCAAAGGCGCGAATCGAGGTGAGCGGCGTGCGTAGCTCGTGGCTGACCATGGCGACAAACTCATCTTTCAAGCGATCCAGCTCACGCAGGCGCTCATTGGCACTACGCAGTTCTTCGCCAATTTGCACCAGCTCCTGAGACTTCTGCTCCAAACGGCGGTTGTACTCCAGAGTTTGTGAGGTCGTGTCCAGAATGCTCAGAATCGACTCAATATCCAGTGCTTCGCCGCGTACCACCGAGTTGATCAATACTCGCGCTGAGGAGCTACCCAACGCCCCCGCCAGTGCCTGTTCGGCGCGAGTAATCAGCTCCGCGGTGGCGGGCTCGTCCGCTGCATAAGCGCTTTTGGCTCCGCTATGGCTAAATACACGGCGGGTGGTCGGGGTGCCAAGATAGCGAACGAGTAGTTCTTTGAGTGCACCCTGGGTAGTTTGCCCGCGCCATAGTGATGTAGATAGTGAGGTGGTTTGCAAATTGGGGTGCATCGCTTCGGTGAACAGTGCCGCCTGGGTTTGCTCAAGGGGCGTGGGGCGGGTAAATAGCGATACACCCACCAATAACCCCACGTTGGCCAACATGCTCCAGAGCAACGAATGGGTGTAAATATCCCAGTTCTCCAGACCGAATAAACCATAGGGCATCAGCCAGGCAATTCCCCAGGGGCCTTCAGTGAGCAGCGAAGCATCTAGCCAGCCGGACTGGGCAAACCCGGGAAGCAGCAGCGTATAACACCAGATTAAGAAGCCGGCGATTAAGCCAACAGTGGCGCCTTGGCGAGTAGCGCCGCGCCAATAGAGTCCAATCAAAAGCGCTGGAGCAAACTGCGCGGCCCCAGCGAAGGAGACCAAGCCAATAGTGACAAGGCTATAGGAGTCACCAATCAGCGCATGATAGAGATATCCGAGCAGTAGAATCAGCACGATAGCGATGCGGCGAATACCCAACAGCCAACCGGCAAGCTCCCCTTTGGTACTCAGGTGCAGGCGCCGTGAGCGCAGCAGCAGTGGCATCACCAACTGATTGCTAACCATAGTGGAAAGCGCGATTGTCTCCACAATCACCATGCCTGTCGCCGCAGACAGACCACCAATAAAGACCAGTAGCGGCAGCCCTTCTAAACCAGCTGAGAGCGGCAGCGTGAGTACGAAGCTGTCTGGATCACCTGCGCTTACGCCTAACAGCAGGCCAGCCAGCGCAATGGGAATAACGAACAGATTAATCAGCAGCATGTAGAGGGGGAATAGCCAGCTTGCTCTGGCTAAGTGCTGCTCATCGACATTCTCCACCACCAATACCTGGAATTGGCGAGGCAGGGTTAAGAAGGCCAAAAAGGCCAGCACCAGCATGCCCACCCAGCCGGTGACCCCACCAGGAACACTATTCAACCGCATGCTATCGACAAGGGCCGGCGTGGCCGCTACCTGGGCAAACAGCGCGGCGGGGCCTTCAAACATCACAAACACCACGAACACGCCAACGGCCATAAAGGCTACCAGCTTAACGATAGATTCCACGGCGATCGCTGCCACCATGCCTTCATGGCGCTCGCTGGCATCCAGGTGGCGTGTGCCAAACAGAATAATAAACACCGCCAACACCAGGGCGACCCAGAGGGACTTATCCATCCAGAAGTGTTCATCCACCAACGTAGTGTCGGCCGCGCGGGGATAATTGATCAGTACCGCATGGCTAACAGTGATGGCTTTTAACTGCAGGGCAATATAGGGGGTGATGCTAATCAGCGCCATTAGGGCAACCAGTGCGCCTAAACTGGTGCTTTTGCCGTAGCGGGCACTGATAAAGTCGGCAATTGAGGTGATCCGTTGCCGCGCTGCAATGCGCACCATCTTGCGTATAACAAAAGGGGCCAACAGCATCGCCAGCGTCGGCCCCAGATAGATGAGCATAAAACTGGGGCCATACTCAGTGGCGCGCCCTACGCTGCCGTAGAACGTCCAGGCCGTGCAGTAAACAGCAATAGAAAGGGCATATACCGTTGGCGAGCCAATGATGGAACGACCCTGCTCTGCCCGCCGGTCGCCCCAGGCGGCGACCACAAACAGCAGCGCCAAGTAGCCAAAAGCGGTGCCGAGGATAATCGCCTCACTACGCATGGTTAGCGGCCTGCACGCTGTTCCATCAGCCAGGCGGTTAAGCCGATCACCCCAGCCCAGGCGATAAATAGATAGAGCGGTAGCCAGCCCACGCTAAACGCGGGAAGGCGATCCACCACGATAATCAGCGGCGGGCAGAACAGTAGCAGGGCAATCGCCACCAGAGCCATTAGGCGCTCTGTTTGGCGTGATTTAACACCGAACGGTTTCATTAGGCACTGGCATCCTGTCGGTCGAAGGCGTTGGCTTGCAGCGCTAACAACTGCTCGAGGGTATCGACGCCGCGGGCTTCTAGGCGTGGCAGCAAAGCTAGCCATAGCTCGGCGGTAACACGAGCATCGCCTAATGCAGTGTGGCGGGTGCCCGGCGGAAAAGCCAGATCATAGCGCTGGGCAAGGCTATCCAGATCATGCCCATCGAGTGCTTCGTCCAGTGCCCGTGAAATCAGTAGGGTATCGATCACAGGGATATCAAAAACGACCCCTTTGTGGCTAATGGCAAGCAGATCAAAGGCGGCATTATGGGCCAGCAAGACGGCTTCGCCGACATAATCACGAAAGCGGGTAAGCACAATATCCAGCGGTGGCGCACCGATCACATCGGCATCGGTAAGGCCGTGAATCGCGGTGCTAGCCGGCGGGATCGGCCGCTGCGGATCAACTTTTTGATCGAAGACCTCGCTTGCCAATAAACGGGCGTTGACCACGCGGCAGGCGCCAAGACTGATGACGGTGTCGCCTCGGCGTAGCTCAAGCCCGGTGGTTTCCGTATCAAAGGCGACTATTTCCAGGCTGCGCAGTGTTCGGCTGGCCAGCGCTTCATCTGGTGGAGGCAGGTCGGCAATGCCAAAGTCATGGAATTCAGGGCGCGGCGGGGCGGTTTCGCGTGGGGCGCCGACGCGCTCCATGGCGGGCAGGGGGAGTCGCAGGCGTGAATGAACGCCGTCATCGTCGGCAAGGCTCCAGATGTCGCTGGCGTGTTGGCGCAGCACATCCGCGACGCTTGGCGTCAATGGCAGGGAGTTTAGCGGCTGCTGGCGCCACTCCGCCAGTTCGTGTTCAGGGATTGCTTTGCCACGCCAAATAAGGTCGAGATAGACGCGCTTATTGCCCAGGCACATCTCACCCTCAAAGCCACTGTCAGGCAGATGGGTATTGAGGTGTTTGACTAAAGAGTCGAACAGCGCAATGAGTGCCGGAGCGTCGCCTTTAAACCAGGCTGGCATGCCCACCGGGGTGATTAGGCGGTGCTCCGGATCAAGACGCTCATCCAACGCTTGCCAGAAATCGTTTGACCACATGGGCGTCAAGCGCTCGCCCTGGTGTTGCATGTCGTCGAGTAGCTGGCCGATTTTAGCCACGTTGTCGCCAAGCGTAACGCCTTCCTCGTGGATTACCCGCTCAAAACGCTGGCGTAAAGAGGATGTACTGGCGTCATTTTGATCGCGCAGCTGTATCAGCGCATCAGCAGCGCTGGTCAGGCTGGCGGTATGCTGGCGAAGCGGGGTCAGCATGGCCGCCAGTTCCGCTCTAACGCCCATTTCGCTCGACCAAGAGGCGGTGGCGTCACTAAAAGTCAGCAGTGTTTCGCCATCGCTACCCGGTACGCGGCGTAAAATGACTTTGAGCCAGCGGTCATCACAGGGAGCGAGTAACTCCCGCGGGGAGCCGTCATTAGGCAGTTGACCGAGCATTTGCTGTAAGCTTACTACTGGCAGCAGCGCCTCCAGGCGTTTACCCAGCCCTAACCCGGTATTACCCTCAAAGAAGTCCTCGGCTGCCTGATTGAACAGCATGAGCCGGCGGTGGTGATCACACAGTAGCAGCGGTGTTTCGAGCACTTGCAGCAGCGTTTCCAGCTCCTGACGAATACGTGCAGCGCTGCGGGCGCCGTCAGCGTGAGCGGTGGCAAGGCGACTGCGATCTGATCGCCAACTTTCGCGTACTCGACGTAGGTCGGGCCCCAGCCCTTTTAGCCAACCTTCGGGTGGGTGCTCGTCTCGGGCGTCCGGGTTGGCGACCAGGCGTGCCAGCTGCACCTGTAAATGGCGCAGCGGGGTAAACAGCATGCGCTCAAGCAGCAAACCGACTAAAAAAATCGTCGCGCCACCGGAGAAACTGCCTAGCCAGAGAGCGATGCGCGTTACGCCTGTGGGAGCAAGCTTGGCATCCAGCCAAGCGGCGAAAATGGCTCCACCCAGCAGGCTGATGCCGCTAAGTAGCAACCAGAGGCCAATCAGGCGCTGACGCTTGGGCAGCCCGCCTCGGGTCATGGCTGCTCCTCAATCAGTAGCGCTTTGACTTTTTCGACCAGCGACTGAGTAGAGAAGGGCTTGGTGATGTAATCATCGGCGCCCAGCGCCATGCCTTTTTCCCGCTCAACGTCACGCCCGTGAGCGGTCAACATAATAATGGGGAGCTGGGCGGTAGCCGCTTCGCTCCGCAGTCGCTCTAAAACGTCAAAACCGCTAATCCCCGGCAAGCTAATATCAAGTAGCAGTAGATCAGGCTGGCTATCATTCACTCTTGCCAGGGCCTGTTCACCATCTTCGGCAGTGACGACCTCAAACCCCGCTTGCTCCATCAGGAATTCTAGCGATAAAACAATGTTGGGTTCGTCATCGACGACGAGCACTTTAGCCATGGAGCTCTCCTGCTTTTATTTGTTTTAACGTTTATTTGTTTTAAAGCTGCATGGATGCAGTCTAGATAGATCTAACAGGTCAGCCAAGACGACCTTGGCCGAATGCATGCAAGTTCAGGGAGCTATTGCATAAGAGCTAGTAAGCGCGCTTTGTTACACTGCTCGCCTCTGTGCCATTGCTTAACATGTTATGGCGTTCCACTGATCTGGCTGTTAGGGCTGTAAATGCGCGTTCTCCTGTTATCTGCCTACGAGGCGGTGAGCCATCGCTACTGGGCACAAAGTTTAATGGCGCAGCTTGAGGAGGTGTCGTGGACGCAGTTGAGCCTGCCGCCACGACATTTTGCTTGGCGTATTCGTGGCAATCCGCTGAGCTGGATGCTCAAAGAGCACGATACTCTCAGCCAGTCGTTTGATGTAGTGCTAGCCACTTCGATGGTTGATCTGGCAACGCTGGTAGGGCTGTTCCCGCATCTGGGTCGAGCAAAAAAGGTTGTCTACTTTCATGAAAACCAGTTCGCCTATCCTGAGTCGAGCGATCAAATGCCACAAGTAGAGGCCAAAATGGTCAATCTCTATACGGCGCTGGCGGCGGATAGCGTGGTGTTTAACAGCGCCTATAACCGTGACTCCTTTATTGATGGCGCGCGAGCTTTTTTGAAAAAAATGCCGGAAAACCTTCCGGCAGCTAAGCCATTAGAAGCGATACGCGAGCGGGCTATGGTATTGCCGGTGCCCATTCCTGATAGCACAGCCCCTGAAAACTTAGCACCTGAAAACGTAGAGCTTGAAAACTTAGCATCTAAAAACTTAGCACCTTGCCAGCAAACGGCTTTTCAAAAAATGGTGCCACAGCGAATTATTTGGAATCACCGCTGGGAGTATGACAAAAATCCCGACGACTTCTTCACCGTGTTGTTTGCGTTAAGCGAAGCCGGTGTAGCGTTTGAACTGGCGGTGCTTGGTCAGCGTTTCCGCCAAGTCCCCGCTATTTTTGCCGAGGCCGAGCAGCGCTTAGCCAAGCATATTGTGGCTTGGGGGCCACAGCCGGAGGAGGCCTACCGTGAGTTGTTGGATAGCGCGGATATTGTGGTTTCGACCACTTGGCATGAATTTCAGGGGTTGGCGATCATGGAGGCGGCCCAGCGCGGGGCGTTGCCGCTGGTGCCGGATCGGCTCTGCTTCCCGGCGCTTTATCCGCCTGCCTATCGCTATGACGGTACCCGGGAAGGGCTTTACGACCGGCTCAGTGCTTGGCTTAACGATCCAGCGACTCGCCCTGAACTACTTGATACTACCGCTTGGGAGTGGCCCGCTTGGCGTGAGGCTTACCGCCAGTTGCTGATGAGTTCGACTTGATGGCCTAGCAGCCTGTCGGACTTAACACTGATCTACTGCGAATCCCGGTATTTTGGCCAACTTTATTCGATCGATTTCGTTAAATAGCGCGCTATTCGCCTCAATCGATCGATAAATTTGGCTCAAAATCCGTTCTTCTCGCGACGATCGGTCAAGCCCGACAGGCTGCTAGCCGTTAAGCAAGTTCGGTTTTGTCTTTGTAGTCGCACAGATCCTCGATAATGCAGCTACCACAGCGGGGTTTGCGCGCGATACAGGTGTAGCGGCCGTGCAGAATTAGCCAGTGGTGAGCATCGTGCAGAAACCCTTTTGGCACATGGCGCAGCAGTTTTTGCTCCACCTCAACGACATCTTTGCCTTTAGCGATGCCGGTGCGATTGGATACCCGGAAAATATGCGTATCCACCGCCATGGTGGGCTGACCGAATGCCGTGTTGAGAATCACATTGGCAGTTTTACGGCCTACGCCGGGTAAGGCTTCCAACGCTTGGCGGGTGTCGGGCACTTCGCCACCGTGCTGATTAACGAGGATGTGGCAGGTTTTCATCAGGTTTTCGGCTTTGGTGTTGTACAAGCCGATGGTTTTGATATGCGCTTTAAGCTCATCGATACCTAAATCAATGATCGCTTGGGGCGTGTTAGCGACCGGGTAGAGCCGCGCCGTGGCTTTATTGACGCCTACATCGGTGGCTTGAGCAGAAAGCAGTACGGCAGCCAGCAGCTCAAAGGGCGTGTTCCAGTTAAGCTCGGTGGTGGGGTGCGGGTTCTCTGCCTGAAGGCGAGCAAAGATTTCATGACGCTTTTGGGCATTCATGGCGGGTCTCTTAATAAATACGCGTTATAAATACAAGCAGTTGCTTACATGTGTACTTTCGGCATCTTGCCAACTATTTAATCGTGCCGGTAACCCGTACGCGGCGCTCAGTTCGGGGTGCTGCCGCGACTGGCTTGGCACGGGCAGCATTGCGTTGATCGATAACGTTTTTCAGCGCGATTAACAGGCCCGCCACAAAGAACGCGCCGGGCGGCAGCACGAAAAACAGGAACTTGTAGTCGTCGGCAATCGTCAGCTGCCAACTGGCCGCTTGCGGCCCAAACAGTAGCGCCATATCGCTAAACAGCGTGCCTTGGCCCAGCAACTCGCGCAGAGCGCCAAGTAACACCAGTACCGCAGCAAAACCCAACCCCATCATAAAGCCATCGATGGCCGCTGGAAGCACCGGCTGGCGGGAAGCAAATGCATCGGCTCGGCCAAGAATGGCGCAGTTGGTCACGATCAGCGGAATAAAAATCCCCAATACCTGATAGAGCGGGTAGGCGTAGGCGGCCATGAGCAGTTCAGCGCAGGTAACAAAAGCTGCAATCACCATTACGAAAGCGGGCAAGCGCACCGCGCTGGGCACCTGGTGACGAATCAGCGAAATCGCCGTGCTGGCGCCTACCATTACCAGTAGCGTAGCCAGCGCCAGCCCCAGCGCATTGACGACATTTCCACTCACGGCTAGCAGCGGGCAAAGTCCCAGCAGTTGCACCAGCGCGGGGTTATTCGACCAAAGGCCGCTTTGGGCTAGTTCGCGCCACTGGCTCATAAGGTGGGCTCCTCAAATGACATCGGTAGCGGTGTATCGGCGGCGTACTGAAGCGCTTTATGGACAGCGTTGACCACGGCTCGGGGCGTAATCGTTGCACCGGTGAACGCATCAAAGTGACCGCCATCTTTAGCTACCGCCCAGCCTTCTGGTGGCAAGCTATCTAACCTTAAACCATTAAACCGGGTGATCCAGTCGCTGCGGCTGCGCTCAATGTCATCGCCTAGCCCAGGCGTTTCCTGGTGCTGGGTAACGCGCACGCCGCTGATACGCTGGTGCTCATCAATGCCAATCAGTAGGTGGATTTTGCCGTTATATCCCTGGCGGGTTACCACCGGCAAGATCACTGCGCTGCTTCCGTTTCGGCTCGGGTTATTGTTCTCGCTGCCACTTACCCACCAGCCTTGGCTATCACTCGCCAGCCCTAGCGCTTGTGGGTTGGGAAGGGTAAAGGTGCTCTCCAGTACCTGGGTGACGGGGGTATTCGCCAGCGCTTGGGGCAGTACTTCCTGCAACTGGCGGTGTTGGTAAGCCAACTGATGTGTCTCTATACGTTCGGCGGTTAGCGCGCGGGTAAGCGCGACACTGCCGGCGGTAATCAGTGCAAAGGTGCCCAGCGCGAAGGCGCCACGCCGCATGGCCTGGAGCAGCGTCATGGCTGTTCTCCTGGCTTACCCGGTGAAGCTTTTTGCTGGCCAGTGGGCCGCGGCACGCTATATATATCCAGTAATGGTACGCACAGGTTCATCAGTAAGACCGCAAACGCCACAGCATCGGGGTAGCCGCCAAAGGTGCGAATAATGATAACCAGCGCGCCGATCCCCGCGCCATAAATAAGTTTGCCGCGTTGGCTGGTGGCAGCGGAGACCGGGTCGGTGGCAATAAAGAACGCCCCGAATAGCGTTGCCCCGGTGAGCAGGTGAAACAGCGGTGAAGCAAAGTGGCTGGGGTCGCTGAGATAAAACAGCGTGTCCAGTAGTACTAGGCTGCCAAGCATCGCGATCGGAATATGCCAACTAATAATCCGCTTCGCTAACAACACCACACCACCTACTAGCCAAGCAAGTGCTACCCATCGCCAGGCAGTTAGGGTTCCATTCGGCAGTGGGTTAGCCGCCCAAAACTCGCTGGCAAGCACGGCGTCCCCTTTGTGCTTAAAAGCATCTAGCGGTGTTGCGCCGCTCAAACTATCTAGTTGGGCGGTCGGTAGAGTTCCGGTGATTTGCGCCCATAAATCATTAGGTAGCATTTCCTGGGGCGGTGCCCATAGCGTCATGTAGGTAGGAAACGACACCAATAGCAGCGCATAGCCCACCATGGCGGGGTTAAACGGGTTATGCCCCAAGCCGCCGTATAGCTGCTTGGCGACTACAATTGCCGCGATCATACCCACGCCGACAAGCCACCAGGGGCTAGCGGGTGGCAGTGACGTGCCCAGCAAAACGCCGGTAAGCAGGGCACTTGAGTCATTCAGCGTCACACGAATGGGGCGCTTGCGTAGCCGTAGCACGGCGGCTTCAAGCGCAATACCAAAAGCGGCGGCTAACAGTACATTGCTGATAACTCCAAGGCCAAAGAAGTAGCTCATGGTGGCGATGCCTGGCAGGGTTGCTGCAATTACCCAGCGCATTAAGCTTGCCGTTGGTGGCACCGCGGTTGCCGTCATGGCATCTTTAACGCCTGAGGCGTGCATCATGCTCATGGCGACTCCTCGCTAGACTGCTGTTCGCGCGCCTGGGCAAGCTGCAACTCGGCTGCTTTCAAGTTCTCCTGGGCGGTGGCAAGCTGCATTTCTAAGTCATCCAGGGATTGTTTAGGATCTTCCTGAGCGACGCGCGCCAGGGTTTTTTCAGCCTTTTTGACCGATGCTTTGGCGGCGGCATGGGCGATGCGCAGACCGCGTAAGTCGACCTTTTCGCTGTTGGTTGCGGCAGTGTTAGAAGGGCGCCGCTGTTGCGCCTGGCGGGCTTGCTTGCGTGCCTGTTTCTCAGCCTCCTCCCGAGCAAGCCGCGCTTGGCGAAACTCAAAACGGTGCTTGGCGTGCTCCGCTTTTGCTGTCTCAATTCGCTGCAGGCGTAACCGGCTTTTAGCTTCCCGGTAATCCACCACGAGCGGAATATGGCTGGGGCAGACGTAGCTGCAGGCACCGCACTCAATGCAATCAAATAGGTGGTAGCGCTCAAGCTTGGCATCATCCTGAGCGCGGGCGTACCAGTGCAGCTGTTGCGGCAGCAGTGCTACCGGGCAAACGCTTTCGCACTCACCGCAACGAATGCAGGGCGATTCTGCTGGGGGCGGCGGTAACTCTTCAAGCGTTGCCGCGATTAAACAGTTGGTAAGCTTGGTGACCGGCGTATCGAGCGTTAGCAGTGGCGTGCCCATCATGGGGCCACCTTGAATCACTTGGTGTAACTCTGGGGTATTTAACCCTGCCTGCTCCAGCAGCTCTCTAACCGATGTGCCCAGACGCACCCAGCGATTGCCGGGCTGGGTGATGGCCTCTCCAGTCAGCGTGACCACCCTGGAAACCAGCGGCTGACCATCGCGCACTGCGTGTAGTATCGCCAGTAGCGTGCTTGGGTTGTGGCACAGCACGCCAACATCAGCAGGCAGCCCGCCACTGGGTACGTTGAGGTCTAGCAGTTTTTTAATCAGTTGTCGTTCGCCGCCGCTGGGGTAGCGGGTGGCGATCACGGCCAGCTCGACGGGGACTGGCTGACTATTGGTTAGGGCTTGCTTCAGCGCGTCAATGGCCTCGGGTTTGTTATCCTCGATGCCAATAACGATATGCTGCGCGCCACACAGTTTGGCGATTATCTGTGCGCCTTCAAGCACCTCGTTAGCGTAGTGGCGCAGGGTAAGATCATCGGCGGTGATATAGGGCTCGCACTCGGCGGCGTTAATCACCAGGGTGTGAATCGTATGTTGTTCGACCACCCGCGCTTTAATATGGGTGGGAAACCCGGCGCCACCTAAGCCGACGATGCCGCTCTCGTTTAAACGCTCAAGCAGCGCGTGGGGTTCGACATTTTGCCACACCAATGGTGGCAGTCTAAGCCACTCATCTTGCCCGTCACCCTCAATGCTGATTTGGGTAGTGCTAACCTCGCTCACCGTACCGCTAATACTGGCGTGCAGGGCACTAGAGACCATACCTTCACGTTTGGCAATCACGCTGCCCACTTTTACCGCATTTCCTTGCGCCACACAGGGCTTCGCTGGCTGACCGCTGTGCTGCTGAAGGGGGAGAGTGACCCGGCGGGGCAGTGGCGCTTCAATCAGCGCGGATTGGTTTGAACGCTGTTTGCGTTCGGGGGGGTAAATCCCTCCCGGGAAGTCAAAGGCGTTCGACATCAAGACACCCCTGAAGCGGGTTGGCGGTCGCTGGCAATCATGTTTGATGAGTGCGCCACTACCGGCTGCCACTGGGTGAGCGGGGCTGAGCGTGGCAGCATATCGATACAGTCCACGGGGCAGGGGTCAAGGCAGAGATCGCAGCCGGTGCACTCGTCTTCAATCACGGTATGCATTAATTTAGCCGCGCCGATAATCGCATCGACCGGGCAGGCCTGGATGCACTTGGTGCAGCCAATGCACTCCGCTTCGCGAATAAATGCCACCTTGGCTTCGCTTTGCGCTTCGCCATCCAGGGGCTCGGGGTCGCGCCCGAGAAGATCGGCAAGGGCGTGAATCGTCGCTTCGCCACCCGGAGGGCATTTATTCAGCGCATCACCCTGGTTAATGGCTTCAGCGTAAGGGCGGCAGCCTGGGTAGCCGCACTGGCCGCACTGGGTTTGCGGCAGTAGCGCATCAATTTGCTCAACTAGCGGGTTATCTTCGCGCTTAAAGCGCTCGCTCACCAAGCCCAGCAGGGCGCCAAAACCGATACCCAAGCCGGTTAATACCGCGACGGCGCTGAGGATTCCAATGATATCAATGGTGCTATTCATTGCGCGCTGCCTTCATCCCTGCACCAACCCTGAAAACCCTAAAAATGCTAACGACATAAGGCTGGCGGTGACCATAGCAATCGCGGCGCCTTGGAAGGGTTTGGGAATATCCGCCCCCGCTAAACGTTCGCGCATCGCGGCAAACAGCACCAAAATAAGCGAGAAGCCCAGTGCTGCGCCCAATCCATAAAGGGTGGTGTGGAAAAAGCTTAATTCACGGTTTAACGACAGCAGGGCTACACCCAATACCGCGCAGTTGGTGGTGATCAGCGGCAGGAAAATGCCCAGCACCTGGTGCAGCAGCGGACTCAGTTGGCGCACCATGATTTCGGTAAACTGCACCACGGCGGCGATCACCACGATAAAACTAATGGTACGCAGGTAGGTTACATCCAGCGGCACAAGCAGGCCGTGATAAACCACGAAGCTAGCGGCCGATGCCAGGGTCAGCACAAAGGTAGTGGCCAGGGACATGCCCATGGCCGACTCCAGTTTATTGGAGACGCCCATAAACGGGCATAGGCCCAAGAACTGAACCAGTACGAAATTGTTGACCAGGGCAGTGCTGATCAAAATGATAAATAACTCACTCATGGCAGCGTATTGTGCGAAGAAAAGGCGGCGCTGGCTAGTGGGAGGCAAGGAAGTTTGATGTGTGAAAAACCTATGCAGGAGGAAGTTTGAATAAAATTGCCGCTGTAATAAAAATGCAAAGGGCAGAGCGCTTTTGAGTCTCTGCCCTTTAACCTGCTTACCGCTTATGCGACGGGTTAGGTTACCCGCTGACCCGGCTCGGCACCTGCATCGGGAGAGAGCAGGTAGATGCCATCTTCGTTAGCAGAGGCCAGCACCATGCCTTCCGATACGCCGAAGCGCATTTTGCGCGGAGCCAGGTTGGCGACCATGACCGTTAAGCGGCCTTCCAGGGCTTCCGGGGCGTAGGCGGAGCGAATGCCGGAGAAGACGTTGCGGGTTTCGCCACCCAGGTCGAGGGTCAATTGCAGCAGTTTGTCGGCGCCTTCTACGTATTCGGCTTTGGCAATACGCGCAATGCGCAGGTCGACTTTAGCAAAGGCGGCAAAGTCGATTTCCTCGGCGATAGGCTCTTCCGCCAGCGGGCCTTTGGGTGCTTCTTTCAATTTTTGCTCTTCCACGAGATCTTCCTTCGACGCTTCAATCATGGCATCGATTTTGTCGCGTTCAACGCGGGTCATCAGCGGCTTGAATTTGTTGATTGTGTGCTCGGTGAGCACACTCTGTCGAGTGTGCCAGTCCAGCGACTCAACGTTAAGAAAAACACGGGCCTCTTCAGCCATGGCGGGTACCACAGGAGCCAAATAAACCATCAACTGGCGGAACAGATTAATGCCTACCGAGCATATCTCAAGCACCTCTGTGTCACGGCCATCCTGCTTGGCCAGCGCCCAGGGTTCTTTATCAGCAATATAGGTGTTGGCTTCATCCGCCAGTTCCATAATTTTGCGCATTGCCCGGCTAAATTCCCGGGCTTCAAAGTCTTCGGCAATATCATCACCGGCGGCAATAAAGCGGGCGACCATCTGTGGCTCAGCGCAGTGGCTTGAGAGGCTGCCACTGCCGAGCTTTTTAACAAAACCGGCGCAGCGGCTGGCAATGTTGACCACCTTGCCGACTAAATCTGAATTTACCCGCGCGGCAAAATCGTCCAAATTCAGATCCAGGTCATCAACTTTGGAAGTAAGCTTGGCGGCAAAGTAGTAGCGCAGGTATTCCGGGTTGAGATGGTCGGCGTAGGTGGCGGCTTTAATAAAGGTGCCGCGGGATTTCGACATCTTGGCGCCGTCTACCGTCAGGAAACCGTGGCAGTTGACGGCGGTGGGGGTGCGCAGATCCGCGCCATGCAGCATGGCGGGCCAGAAGAGCGCGTGGAAGTAGACGATATCTTTGCCGATAAAGTGATATACCTCGGCATCAGAGCCTTTGTTCCAGTAGCTGTCGAAGTCGATACCTTCGCGGTCACACAGGTTCTTGAAGCTGGCCAAATAGCCAATTGGCGCATCCAGCCAGACATAAAAGTATTTGCCCGGGGCATCGGGAATTTCGAAGCCGAAGTAGGGCGCATCCCGGGAAATATCCCACTCGTTAAAGCCAGACTCAAACCACTCCATCAGCTTATTGCGGATTTGCGGCTGCACATGGCCGTCGTCAATCCAGCCCTGCAGGAAGTCGGCAAAGTCAGGCAGTTTAAAGAAGTAGTGGGTCGATGTACGTACTTCGGGCGTTGCGCCTGAAATGGCTGAAACGGGGTTGATCAAGTCGGCGGGAGTATAGGTAGCGCCGCACTTTTCGCAGTTATCGCCATACTGGTCTTCAGCGCCACATTTAGGGCAGGTGCCTTTAATAAAACGGTCAGCCAGAAACAGGCCTTTCTGGGGGTCAAACATCTGCTCGATATCACGGGTGGCAATATGGCCTTTATCCCGTAAGCGCTTATAAATCATTTCGCTGAAGTGGCGGTTTTCAGCGGAGTGGGTCGAGTGGTAATTGTCGAACCCAACGCCAAAACGGGCAAAGTCTGTTTGGTGATCGTTGGAAACCCGCTCAATCAGGGCTTCAGAGGTAATGCCTTCCTGCTCGGCACGCAGCATAATGGCGGTGCCATGGGCGTCATCGGCACATACGTAGTAGCAATGCTGGCCACGGCTTTTCTGGAAACGTACCCAGATATCAGTCTGGATATACTCAAGTAAGTGACCGAGGTGAATGGCTCCGTTGGCGTAAGGGAGCGCGCTAGTCACCAAAATGTTGCGCGTGGCGGTAGTAGACATGGTGAAGGTTAATTCCGAGTGAATAAGGGTGCCGGTCAGGCGATAGTAAAAAAGACGGCGAAGTCGCTAAACGCTTCGCCGATACCGTTACGTCCTAGAAACGATTAATAAAGCGCTTGCTCTTCTTGAACGACTTCACGCAGCAGTTCTAAAAAGAGCTTATCAGCCTCAGAGTGTTCAGCCGGGTCTTCCGGTATATGCACGCTGGTGGTATCGGAAATTTCGTTGGCAATCCGCGCCATCACCGCAGGGCTATTGCCTTCGGTCAGCTGTTCTCTGGCAATCGCCAGTGATTGCTCAAGGATCTTTGGATCTTGCAGCAGCTTACGAATAAAGCCACGTAGCTCGTTGATGATACGTGTTTTCTGAATTTCTGAACCGGACATGGGGGTCTCCTTAGGATCGCAATTGACGACAGCGCCATGCGAAACCAATCAATGCATCGACCATAGCATTTTTTCCGCCAACGGGCATGAATTGCCCGTTATTAAAATGGCAGCTTAAAACGCTGATTTAGAGCGTCAGTCGCCCTGCCTTGTGTTTAACAGGGTTCGCGTACTGGGCAAGCCAGTAGGGGCGCAGAGGCTCCGGCACTTCGGCAAGCCGGGCATTAAAGCGTTCACGGTCTTGTCGAGTGATGGCTTTGCGTGCCACCAGCTCCGGTGCTTCGCCCAGCGCCTCTAAAGCCAAATAGTGACTGGGGAACAGTCGATAGCCACCAATCACCTGGCGGTCAATCTCAGCAGCGACTTCGTCGGGCGTGGCCATATCAGAACCTACCGGTGTGCCAAAGTGCAGCCGTACACGCCCTTTGGAGCCGGTAATGCCGGCTACAATGGAGCGAATATCTTCAAACTCACTTTTAGCGTAGCTACCCAGTGTGTCGATATCGTGCAGCTCCTGGGCTTTTTGGACATCGCAGGGGTCGTATTCATAGCTAATCGATACCGGCACCAGCTTTAACTCAGCAATTGCCTCGCCAAATACCATGTCTCGTTCTGCGGCTCGCCTGGCCATGATCAACATTTTGATAATGGCGGGTTCAGTGTGATCGATGCCGTTCTTGGCCCGCCCTTCCCGCTGTGCCATCCAGATTGAGTGCTGGTCTTCGGTAATGGTATGGCGAATATAAGCGGAAAGTTGCTGGTATGCTGCCAGCATAGCCCGCTTACCTCGGGCGCTGCGTGGCACGATAAAGCTTTTATTAAGCCGCATTAGATCTGTGACATAGGGCTTTTTAAGCAGATTGTCACCGATCGCGATACGCACGGTGTCGCGGTTTGCTTGATACAGCGCATAGTTGACGAACGCGGGATCCAGCGAGATATCGCGGTGGTTACCTATGAACAGGTAAGCGCCGTTGGCGTCGAGTTTGTCGAGGCCGGTAACTTCAAAGGCATCCGTGGTGGTGCGAATCATGCGCTCCATGTAATGGGCAATACGCATTTGAAACTCATAAACCGTCGTTACGTCTTTGACTTCACGACGTACGGCACGGCTGGCAAAAACACGCGCCAGGGATGGTGCCCAGCGCGCCATGCGCGGCAGCCGAAAGCGGGTCAGTGCATCCAGCAGCTCGTTGTCCCGTGAGAGTCTGGCCAGCACATCGGCCACTTCATGATCCATAAAGGGCCGAATATCGGCCCACGGGTCTGTCTCGGTAGAGGCGTTGGTAGCGTTGTTGTGATGAGTCATGCGAACCGTTGGATGATAAATAGTAAATATCGATTAATAACATCGAGGCGAAAAGACGACTTCGGATAACAGTCTTGAATGACTATAGAGCCCTTACTGCGCCGCGGGTTCCCGCTGTGTCTCGCCGCCAAGCCACTCTATCAAGCGTGGAATATCGGTAGATAGCGCCTGCGCCATTAGAATAAAGTCTGTTTCCAGACGGGCAAGCGCGTCGTCTCCGTCGTCAGCGTGATCGGCTTCTTCAATCAAGGCATCGCCAAAGCGCAACGATTTCAGCGCCAAATCATCGTGTAACACACAACTTAGCCGTCCTTCCAGGCTAATCGCGAGTTTACTGGCTTGGCGGCCGGTCTCAAGCAGTTGCTGAATTTCATCGCTGTCTAAATCGACCTGACGAGCGCGCAGTACACCGTCATCACCTTTAGCTTTGAGTTCAACCTGGTCACCAAGCTGAAGATCGGCCGGGCGACTGGCCGCGTCACCTAGCCAAGTGGTCATGGCGCGAATAGGCAGCGTCTGTGAACTCAGTGGGGTGACTTTTAGGCTGCCCAGGGTTTCGCGAAGCAAATCCAGAATATCTTCGGCGCGGGTGCGTGAACTGGCATTGATGCCTATCATCTGGCCGCGAATGTCCCACCAAAGATCAATTTTCTGACTACGCACAAAAGCGCGGGGCAATAAATTCTCGGTTACCTGCTCTTTTAACGCGGTCTTCTCTTTGCGGGTCACTTTGCGGCCTTCGCTGGCCTCAATATCCGCCACCTGCTCATCGACTTCCTCTTTTACAACAGAGGCGGGCAGTAGGCGCTCTTGACGCAGCGCTGAAAGCAGCCGATGTGATTGAATTTCGTGAACAAGCTGCCCTGCGCCCAAACGCCCAGCAGGTGCAGTCCAGCCCAGGCGGCGTGCGTCGGCGTTGCCGAGTGGTTTGGCGGCATGCTCTTGTAAAGCGCTAGCGAGCTCATCGCTGGATAATTCGGGCGCGTCGTGCAGGCGGTATAAATGCAAGTGCTTAAACCACATGGAGCCAATCCTGTTTAAAAGGTGGCACATTATGGCGAAAGCGGGGCATTCCTACCAGCGGCTGTCACCAATCGTCTCTGTTGCACGTGTTTCAAACTTGTGTTTGATTGAGTCGTTGCCAATCACTGTAGAGGAGTCGATATGAGTGCATCGCTGTCGCGAGTTCATTTACGCGTTAGAGGCTATCATCTGGATGGCTATGGGCATGTCAATAACGCTCGCTATCTTGAGTTTATGGAAGAAGGGCGCTGGGACTTCTTTGATCAACACCCAGAGATGATCAAAGAGCTCCATCAGGCCGGGCGGGCATTCGTCGTCGTCAATTTGAACATTGATTATCTGGCCGCTGCCCGCCAAGGGGATGATTTGGAAGTGATGACCGGGATCATCGACGTTGGTGAGCGCAGCGGGCTTTGCCACCATCGTATTGTTCGTAAAAACGGTGGGCGTAAGGATGGCACCGTCATCGCCCGTGCGGATTTAACCTTCGTGCTACTCGATATGCGCGCCAATAAGGCCGCTGCAATCGAGGGCGAGGTGCGTGAAGCGTTGGCCGCGATAACCTTGGGGAAAGAGGCATTTAGCGTCTAAACGGCTTTGGTGAGCTCCCTGGCTGCCCTTGCTGCTTTTGCGGTGGTATGATGTCGCAGTATTTGCGCGCCGCTCTATGGTAATTTCAGAGCGGTGTTTACCAGCGCTTTCAACTCTCGCAGTGCCAATGCAGTGCAAAGGATCTGACTTTCATGGGTGACATCGCCAGAGAAATCTTGCCCGTCAATATTGAAGACGAGCTTAAACAGTCGTATCTCGACTATGCGATGAGCGTCATTATCGGCCGCGCGCTTCCAGATGTGCGGGATGGCCTTAAACCGGTTCACCGGCGTGTGCTGTTTGCCATGCATGAACTGGGTAATGATTGGAATAAACCGTACAAGAAGTCGGCGCGTGTCGTCGGCGATGTCATCGGTAAATACCATCCGCACGGTGATAGCGCGGTATACGACACTATCGTACGTATGGCGCAGCACTTCTCGATGCGCCATGTCCTGGTCGACGGTCAGGGCAACTTCGGTTCTATTGATGGGGATAACGCGGCCGCCATGCGTTATACCGAGGTGCGTATGTCGCGCCTTGCCCATGAACTGCTTGCTGACCTTGAAAAAGATACCGTCGATTGGGTGGATAACTACGACGGTACCGAGCGTATCCCCGCCGTATTACCCACCAAGGTACCCAACCTGCTCATTAACGGCTCGTCGGGTATCGCGGTAGGTATGGCGACCAATATTCCACCGCACAATATGCGTGAAGTGATTGACGGCTGTTTGGCCCTCATCGATGACTACACGCTGTCGGTGGATGACTTGATGGAGTATATCCCCGGCCCTGACTTCCCCACCGGCGCGATCATTAATGGTCGCGCGGGTATTTTGTCGGCGTACCGTACAGGCCGTGGGCGTATTTATGTGCGCGCTTGCCACACCATTGAGCACCACGACAAAACCGGTCGCGATCACATCATCATCACCGAACTGCCTTATCAGGTGAATAAGGCGCGGTTGATCGAGAAGATCGCCGAGCTGGTGAAAGAGAAGAAGATTGAAGGTATCGCCGAACTACGCGATGAGTCGGATAAAGATGGTCTGCGCGTGGTGATTGAAATCAAGCGCGGTGAGTCCGGCGAAGTAGTGGTCAATAACCTGTTTGCTCAAACGCAGCTGCAAAACGTGTTCGGGATTAACATGGTGGCGCTGGAAAATGGCCAGCCACGCACGCTCAATCTTAAAGAGATGCTGGAAGCCTTTATTCGTCACCGGCGCGAAGTGGTTACTCGGCGCACGCTGTATGAGCTGAAAAAAGCCCGTGAGCGTGGGCATCTGTTGGAAGGTTTGGCCGTCGCTATCTCGAATATCGATGAAGTGATCGAGCTGATCAAAGCCTCACCCAACGCGGCTGAAGCGCGTGAAAAGCTGCTCGCCAAGACTTGGCAGCCCGGTCAGGTGACCGCTATGTTAGAGCGGGCCGGGGCTACTTCTTGCAAGCCAGAAGAGCTGGAAGAGGGTTTTGGTTTAAATACCGCAGCCACCTCTTATCGACTCTCGCCTGCCCAGGCGCAGGCGATTCTTGAGCTACGCCTGCACCGCTTGACGGGTCTTGAGACCGAGAAGCTTCTTGATGAATACCTCAGCATTCTTGAGAAAATTGCCGAGCTAACCGAGATTCTGGCTTCCGCCGACCGCTTGATGGAAGTGATCCGCGAAGAGCTGCGAGCGGTGCGTGATCAGTTTGGCGATGACCGCCGTACTGAAATTCAGGCGAGTCACCTCGATTTGTCGATGGAGGACTTGATCGCCGAAGAGGACATGGTGGTAACCGTGTCGCGTTCAGGCTATGCCAAGACGCAGCCGCTGTCGGATTATCAGGCCCAGCGCCGTGGTGGCCGAGGTAAGTCCGCTACCGCCATGAAAGACGAAGATGTGATAGAGCACCTGCTGGTGGCTTCTACTCATGACACTGTACTGCTGTTCTCAAATCGCGGCAAAGTGTACTGGCTGAAAGTATACGAAATGCCCAACGCCAGCCGTGGCTCGCGGGGTAAGCCGCTGGTGAATATGCTGCCGCTGGAAGAGGGTGAAGCGGTTAACGCCATCTTGCCGGTGCGCGACTACAACCCTGATAACTACATCTTCTTTGCCACGGCTAAAGGTACCGTAAAACGTACCAGCCTTGAGCAGTTCTCGCGCCCACGCAGCGTCGGTCTGATTGCGATTGATTTGGAAGAGGGCGACCGCTTGGTTGGCGCGGCGATTACCACGGGTAATGACCATGCCATGCTGCTGTCGTCTAACGGCAAGGCGATTCGCTTTGAAGAGGGCAAAGCCCGCGCCATGGGGCGTACTGCCCGCGGGGTGCGTGGTATGCGCCTAGCCGGCGACGCGGAAGTCATTAGCCTGATTATTCCTAAAAGCCAGCAGATCGACGCCGAGGCGGATGCCGAAGGGGAAACGCAAGACGGTGCCCAAGAGAGCACTGTAGCCGAGACCGCCGTTGGTCAGATCTACATTATGACCGCCAGTGAGAATGGTTACGGCAAGCGCACGCGCCTGGAAGAATTCCCGCTGCGTGGTCGTGGTGGCCAGGGTGTCATCGCCATGCAAACCAGCGAGCGTAACGGTTCGCTCGTGGCGGCGATGCAGGTCTATGACAGCGATGAAATGATGCTGATCACCGACCGCGGCACGCTAGTGCGTACCCGTGTGGAAGAGGTCTCGACCACATCACGGAATACCCAGGGCGTGATGCTGATTCGTCTTGGCAAAGAGGAGAAGCTGGTCAAGACGGTGCGCGTTGATGAACCGGAAGAGAGCGACGAGCTAAGCGCTCTTGAAGGAGCGGGTGACCCTGAAGAAAGCAGCCTTGAAGACGCACAGGCGAATAAAACATCCGATGATGCACAGGAAACGGGGACTGATGACACGTCACTATAATTTCTGCGCAGGGCCAGCGGCCCTGCCAGTGGCCGTGCTGGAGCGCGCCCGGGAAGAGTTGCTGGACTACCAGGGGCGCGGCCTTTCAGTAATGGAAATGAGCCACCGCAGCGATGAATTTATTGCCATTGCCGAGCGTGCCGAAGCCGACTTTCGTCATCTGTTGGGCGTGCCGGATAACTACCGCGTGCTGTTTCTACAGGGCGGGGCCAGCTTGCAGTTTGCCATGCTGCCGATGAACCTGTTGGGTCAAGGCGGTAGAGGCAATTTTATTCAGACCGGCATCTGGGGCAAGAAGGCGCTCAATGAGGCCAAGCACCTTGGTTTTGATTGCCATGTGGTTGCCAGCAGTGAGTCCAACGGTCATACGGCGGTACCCGCACAAGACGAACTGCGGGTGAGCGCAGATGCTGCCTATTTGCACTACACCTCTAACGAGACAATTGGTGGCTTGGAATTTGATTATACGCCGCATATTCAGCGTGCCGATGGTGCTCACGTGCCGCTGGTCTGCGATATGTCGTCGAACATTCTGTCTGGGCCCATCGACGTTAGCGAATTTGGCGTTATCTACGCTGGGGCACAGAAAAATATTGGCCCCGCCGGGTTAACGCTGGTGGTGGTGCGTGACGACCTGCTAGGTAAAGCTAGGGCCAATATACCTTCGCTATTTGATTATCAAATGCTGGCGGACGCTGGTTCGATGGTCAATACGCCCCCCACTTACGCTTGGTATTTAGCCGGGCTGGTGTTTCAGTGGCTGAAGGACGATATTGGCGGATTGGCGGCGATGGACGCTATCAATCAGCGTAAGGCAGATAAACTTTACGCAGCGATTGATGCCAGCGAGCTTTATAGCAATCCAATTGCTAAAGCCAACCGTTCGCGCATGAACGTGCCCTTTGTACTGGCCGATTCGGCACTGGATAAAGCGTTTTTACAGCAGGCCGATGCGGCGGGACTGCTTAATTTGAAAGGTCATCGCAGCGTGGGCGGTATGCGTGCCAGCCTTTACAACGCGGTGCCTGAGTCTGCGGTAGATGCCCTAATTGCATTTATGGCCGATTTTGAAAAAACAAGGGGCTAAATCACCATGTCCGACACGTCGATCAATCTGGATGAGTTGCGCCAGCGTATCGATCAGCTCGATAGCGATATTCTGAACCTGATCAGTGAACGCGCCAGCTGTGCCCAGCAGGTGGCCCATGTCAAGCTAGCTGAAGATAAAGATGCGGTGTTTTATCGCCCTGAGCGAGAGGCGCAGGTGCTTCGGCGCATTATGGCGTTGAATAAGGGGCCGCTCGATTCAGAAGAGATGGCGCGGCTGTTTCGCGAAATCATGTCGGCGTGTTTGGCACTTGAGCAGCCGGTAAAAGTTGCTTACTTAGGCCCTGAAGGTACCTTTACGCAACAGGCGGCGCTCAAGCACTTTGGTGAAAGCGCTGTTAGCCTGCCCATGGCAGCCATCGACGAGGTATTTCGTGAAGTAGAGGCGGGGGCCGCACACTACGGCGTCGTGCCGGTGGAAAACTCCACCGAAGGGGTGGTTAATCACACCCTGGACACCTTTATGGATTCCTCGATTAAAATTTGTGGCGAAGTAGTACTGCGTATTCACCACCATTTGCTGGTCAGTGAAACGACGCGCCGCGATAAGGTCTCGCGTATTTACTCGCACCCGCAGTCGTTTGCCCAGTGCCGTAAATGGCTGGATGCTCACTATCCCCATGCGGAGCGCGTGCCGGTTTCCTCTAATGCGGAAGCGGCCAAGTTAGTCAAAACCGAGTGGCATAGTGCGGCGATTGCAGGTGATATGGCGGCCAAGCTTTATGGGCTTGAGCACATTGCCGAAAAAATTGAAGACAGCCCGGATAACTCCACGCGGTTTTTGATTATTGGCAACCAGGATGTGCCCATGGCAGGAGAGGATAAAACCTCTATTGTGGTTGCCATGCGCAACCAGCCGGGGACGCTGCATGCGCTGCTGGAGCCTTTTCATCGCCACCAAATTGATTTAACGCGCCTTGAAACGCGTCCTTCGCGTACCGGTGTGTGGAACTACGTCTTTTTTATCGACTTTAAAGGCCATCGTGATGAGCCTGAGGTCGCGGCAGTGCTTGAAGAGGTGCAGCTACGAGCGGCAGAACTACGCGTGCTGGGCTCTTACCCCATAGGCGTGCTGTGACGTTAATGGTCGAAGACGGTGTAAAAACATCAGGCTGTCATGAGTCGCGTCTATTGATTGTTGGTCTGGGATTGATTGGTGGTTCGCTAGCGGCAGCGCTGCGCGCGGTAGGGTTTCAGGGGCAAATTGTTGCCTGTGACCCTGACGAAGCTGAGATTGCACGCGGTATTGAGATGGGGCTGATCGATTCAGGCAGTACCCACCTTGATGAGCAAGTCAATGACGCCACCATGGTAGTGCTAGCGGTGCCGGTGCTCGCCATGGAGAGCGTGATGGCAAGCTTGGCCGAAGCGCTACCTAACGCGTCGGCTGACGTTGTGATTACCGATGTTGGTAGTACCAAGGCGACTATCCGCGCCTGCGCTCAGCGTGTATTTGGCCGGGTACCCACTAATATGGTGCTGGGGCACCCTATTGCCGGTTCAGAAAAAAGCGGTGTGGCAGCGGCGAATCCGCGTTTGTATGTAGACCACAAGGTTATTTTGACACCTGAGCTGAACGTCGACCGTGAGGCTTTGCAGCGCGTGCGCTGCTTATGGGAAGCCTGTGGTGCCGATGTGCTGGAAATGGACGTAGAGCGCCATGACCAAGTGTTGGCGCGTACCAGCCATTTGCCGCACTTGCTGGCATTTTCGCTGGTGGATACGCTGGCCCGTCAGGATGAGCGGCTAGATATTTTTCGTTACGCAGCGGGCGGCTTTCGCGACTTTACCCGTATCGCGGGAAGCGACCCGGTGATGTGGCGAGATATTTTTATTGCCAACAAGCAGGCGGTGTTAGCATCGCTGGATGATTTTGAAGCGGGGCTCTCTCGATTGCGTCATGCGGTAGAAGCCGGTGACAGCGATGCGCTGATTGCCACCTTTGATCGGGCTAGCCACGCCCGGCACTATTTCGACTCTTTATTGAACAAAACCAGTTATCAGGCGGAATATCATATGCAACCACAAGGTAAGGTCACCTACCGTGTGCAGCCGGGCGGTCAAGCCCAGGGGCGTTTGCGCGTACCTGGCGATAAGTCCATGTCGCACCGCTCTATTATGTTGGGCGCGCTGGCTGAGGGTGTCACTGAAGTAAAAGGCTTTCTGGAAGGTGAGGATAGCCTGGCGACCCTGCAGGCGTTTCGGGAAATGGGTGTGGCGATCGAAGGGCCGCACCAGGGCCGCGTGACGATTCACGGTGTGGGTATGCATGGCTTAAAAGCCCCCGCAGGCCCGCTCTATGTAGGTAACTCGGGCACCGCCATGCGGCTTTTTTCAGGACTGCTGGCAGGCCAAGCGTTTGATAGCGAGCTGACCGGCGATGAGTCACTAACCAAACGGCCTATGGGGCGCGTGGCTGACCCGCTGCGCTTGATGGGCGCAACCATTGATACCGCTGAGGGCGGGCGTCCGCCGTTGAAGATTCATGGTGGCGCCAAGCTTAAAGGCATCCATTACGATATGCCCATGGCCAGTGCCCAGGTAAAATCTTGCCTGTTGCTGGCGGGGCTGTACGCCGAAGGCGAAACTCGGGTACGCGAACCTGCACCGACACGCGACCACACCGAGCGTATGCTCAATGGTTTTGGCTATGCGGTTTCCCGTGAAGGCGATACCTGCTGGCTCAAAGGGGGCGGTAAGCTCACCGCAGGCCCCATTGATGTGCCTTCGGATATTTCATCTGCAACCTTCTTCTTAGTGGCAGCTGCCATTACCCCAGGCTCAGATATCACCCTTGAACACGTCGGCATTAATCCCACCCGGATTGGCGTAATCAATATTCTTACCCTGATGGGGGCGAATTTGGCGTTAGAGAATGAGCGCGAAGTGGGGGGGGAGCCGGTGGCCGATATTCGTATTCGCTATGCGCCGCTGAAAGGCATTGATATTCCCGAAGAGCAAGTGCCGTTAGCCATTGATGAATTCCCCGCGCTGTTTATTGCCGCCGCCAACGCCGATGGCGTGACTCGTCTAAGGGGCGCCGAAGAGCTGCGTGTCAAAGAGTCTGATCGCATTCAGGCCATGGCCGATGGCTTGGCTGTGTTAGGTGTGCAGCACACCGTTGTAGACGACGGCATCGATATTGTCGGCAATGGCGATGCGCAAAAAGCGAGCTACGGCGGTGGGCGTGTCGATAGTCTGGGCGATCACCGTATTGCCATGGCGTTTGCGATTTCATCACTACGTGCAAGTGCAGAAATTGTTATTGAAGACTGCGCCAATGTGGCGACCTCATTCCCTGACTTTGTCGAATTAGCCACGCGTATTGGCATGGGCGTTAGCGTGGAGGGCGCGCATGAATGATCGTGTTGCTGCTGCTCCCGTTGTCACCATTGATGGGCCTGGCGGCGCAGGTAAAGGTACGATCAGTGGCTTGGTGGCAGAGCGCCTAGGCTGGCATCTTCTCGATAGTGGCGCACTTTATCGACTGACGGCTCAAGCAGCAGTTAAGCACAACATAGCCGTTGACGACGAGTTGGGCCTGGCACGCTTGGCAGAGCAGTTAGATGTGGCGTTTCCTGTTGAAGAGGGACAGCCACGTACACTGCTTGAAGGTGAAGATGTTGGCCAGGTGATTCGCACCGAACAGGCCGGCGAGCGAGCTTCTCAAGTGGCGGCACTTCCTGCGGTGCGCCAAGCCCTGCTACAGCGCCAGCGCGATTTTTGCCAAGCGCCGGGCTTGGTGGCGGATGGTCGTGACATGGGTACCGTGGTGTTTCCTGACGCGGCGCTGAAGATTTTTTTAACCGCCAGCGCCGATGAACGGGCGCGTCGACGCTATCTGCAGTTGCAGGAAGCCGGGGTGGATGCTAGTCTTTCGAGTCTTTTAAAGGAGATTCAGGCACGCGATGCACGCGACACGCAGCGCAGTGTGGCTCCTCTCAAGCCGGCAGATGATGCCATTACGCTTGATACCACGCGCCTGAGCATACCGGAAGTGGTTGATCGACTGACCGAACTGCTCGCCCAAAAAGGGCTGGTAAGCGGCGTCTGATTCTCCCTTGCGGCGCTTTTGGATAGGTGTCACGACGTGGCAGGGCACTAAACTCACATCGGTGAGCCCGGTCAGGTCTAACCAGCGTTAACACCCCCAAAGGCTGAGTGACATTAGGCCCGCACTTGCTGGTGGTGCGGAGAAGGCATTTATGCCTCAACAACGTAATTACGTAGGAACACCATGAGCGAAAGCTTTGCTGAGCTGTTTGAACAGTCTCTTAACGACATCAACATGGAGCCAGGCGCTATTGTCGCGGCTCAGGTTGTCGACATTGACGGTGACTGGGTTACTGTCAACGCTGGTCTGAAATCTGAAGGTCAGATCCCTGCGTCACAATTCCGCGATGAGCACGGTAATCTGAACATCGCTATCGGTGACGACGTGCACGTTGCACTTGAAGCCGTAGAAGATGGTTTCGGTGAAACGCGTCTGTCTCGTGAAAAAGCCAAGCGTGCAGAAGCTTGGAAGATTCTTGAAGCAGCCTTCGAGAAAGACGAAATCATTAAGGGCGTTATTAACGGTAAGGTTAAAGGCGGCTTCACTGTTGAAGTTGACTCTATCCGTGCCTTCTTGCCGGGCTCGTTGGTTGACGTTCGTCCAGTTCGCGACACTGCGCACCTGGAAAACAAAGAGCTGGACTTTAAAGTCATCAAGCTCGATCCGAAGCGCAACAACGTTGTGGTATCACGTCGTGCGGTTCTGGAAGCAGAGAACAGTGCCGAGCGCGAAGCGCTGCTGGCAACTCTGCAAGAAGGTCAGCAGATCAAGGGTATCGTTAAGAACCTGACAGACTACGGCGCTTTCGTAGACCTGGGTGGTGTTGACGGCCTGCTGCACATTACAGACATGGCGTGGAAGCGTATTAAGCATCCGTCCGAAATCGTTGCCGTTGGCGATGAGATCAACGTCAAAGTTCTGAAGTTTGACCGTGAGCGTAATCGCGTTTCACTGGGTCTGAAGCAGTTGGGCGAAGATCCGTGGGTCAACATTAAAGAGCGTTATCCAGAAGGCATGAAAGTACACGCGGTCGTCACTAACCTGACTGACTACGGCTGCTTTGCCGAGCTGGAAGAGGGTGTTGAAGGTCTGGTTCACGTTTCTGAAATGGACTGGACTAACAAAAACATCCATCCGTCTAAAGTCGTTCAAGTGGGCGATGATGTTGACGTTATGGTGTTGGATATCGACGAAGAGCGTCGTCGTATTTCTCTGGGTATCAAGCAGTGCACTGCTAACCCGTGGGAAACCTTCAACACTGACTACAACAAGGGTGACCGTGTTTCCGGTACCATCAAGTCAATTACTGACTTCGGTATCTTTATCGGCCTAGAAGGCGGTATTGACGGTCTGGTTCACTTGTCTGATATTTCTTGGACTGATACTGGCGAAGAAGCCGTACGCAGCTTTAAGAAAGGCGATGAAGCTGAAGCTGTTATCCTGTCTATTGATCCAGAGCGTGAGCGCATCTCGCTGGGTATCAAGCAGATGGATTCTGATCCCGTTGCTGAGTACCTGTCAGTCAACGACAAGGGCAGCATCGTAACGGGTCGCGTCATTGAAGTTGATGCTAAAGAAGCTCAAGTTGAATTGGCGACTGACGTTATTGCTGTGCTGAAAGCCTCTGAAATCAGTGCTGACCGCGTAGAAGACGCGCGCAATGTGCTGAATGAAGGCGACAGCGTAGAAGCCCGTATCGTAAGTGTTGATCGTAAGAGTCGTCAGATCAATCTGTCGGTAAAAGCGAAAGACCAAGACGATACGCGTCAGAACCTGAAGAAGATGCGTGAGCAAGAGCCGGAAACTGCAGGTGGCCCGACCACCATCGGTGATTTGATCAAGCAGCAGATGGGCCAAGACTAATTATCGATTAGTTATTGGTTTGTAAAAGCGCCGCCCTTATGGGCGGCGCTTTTGTTTGTAGTGGTTGAGTGCTTGTAATAGCTCTACGGTAGGTGTGTATAGTCGCCATGTTCTATTAGGGTTAAACTCTTTAAGCAGCAATTGAGTTTTAAAAAAACGATTAGTAATTGAGTGAAAATCAACTAGACTGTTGTCAGTTACTCTTTTTACAGGAATAATGTCCCTGCATTCTGAACTAGTGGGTGTCAAGGTTGTCAATCTGCACCTCAGTTAGATCCCATTCAGCTGAGCCCCATTCAGTTGGATAAGCTATTAAAGGAACCTCGATGTCATTACTTAACGAATATATCCAAAAAGAGCAGCAGCTAAAGCAGCTTCAGGAAGATTTGCAGCGCTTAGAAGGCGACCAGCGTCTAAAAAGTGAGTTGGAATTTAAGGCCAAACTTGAAGCGCTAATGACTGAGTTTGGCAAGCGCCCAGGCGATGTCATTGCCTTATTGGATCCGGCTGCTGACCAGCGTACGGCTAAAACCACAGCCAGTGGCAATGCACGTCGTAAGCGTCGTCTTAAAATTTACAAAAACCCCAAAACGGGGGAAGTCATTGAGACTCGTGGCGGCAACCATAAGGGCCTGCGTAGCTGGAAAGATCAGTATGGCGATGAAACCGTCGAGTCTTGGCTGGAGCGCATGGAAGACTAAGTTAGTTAACAACCGGCATTTCTGTACAGGAATGCCGGTTTTTTTATTGCCCTGTGTTCAGCTATATCGCTAAGACGTGGCCATCACTGCTAGGCTATTAAGGGAATACGAAGTTCTAAATGGTTCGCTTTCCATAATACCTGCGGAGGGTGGCCGCTAACGTGACAGACATTTTTCTTGTGAAGTAGATACATGATGGTATGCATCAACGCGCTATTTAGATCAGCTAAGTCGTCAAAGCACGTGCTCGCGTAGTGGTGGGTGGGAATGTCGACCCGCCGGTAGTGCACTGGTAACGCAATGTCTTGTGCATTGTCCGTATCCGATAGGTAAAGACCAAAGTCGGTACGGTATGAATGAAAAAATTCACTATTAAGTGCATTAGCCTTATCTGCGAGTATGTCGGGCAGTGCAATGACGGTCGTTGATAGTCTAAGGCGCGCCTGTAAGCACGCTAGCTGCTTATTCTGATAGCTGGCATCCCCTAGCCCCTTAATATGCGTGGGAGCTTTGTAGAGGCGCATTAGGATCATTTGTCGGTCATTGCTTTTTTCGATGCGCGTGTTAAAAACAGGATGCGGTTTTGGCTGAATGAGCGTGGTTTTCAGGGTTTGTCGAAAATGGCGCGGACTCAGCTGATAGCGACGTTGAAATGCCCGGGAAAACGACGAGTGGTTATGGTACCCGCAACGTATCGCAATTTGCGCTATATTGAGAGGAGTAAGCCCTAGCAACACCGCTGCGCGCTCCAATCGCCTTATTTCACGGTAGGCGCTAGGTGAGATGTCAAAGCTTTGGCGAAATTGGCGCCGAACTTGGGAAGATGAATACCCTATGTGATTCGCAAGGTCTTCAATACCGAGTGGCTTATCAAGTGTGTCCTGCAGCCAGATCTCAGCTCGTGTCATCGCGTTGAACATTATCTGGCCTCTAATACGTGAATCATACAGGTCGTGCTTATCTTGCCTGTAATGCACTCTCCCAGTGCGTTAGTGTTGGTAACCTGGCTGAAAGGAAAAAGTTCAGCTTACTGATGAGAGTGGAATCTCTATTCAGGCTACTTGTGGGTAATGTTGATGCGAGGCATCAATTAATGCGTTGTCGCTGACTGTGACGTGTTTGATAAATGTGTGGGTTACCCTCATATACCTAATAATGATGCCTTTATGCTGGTAATTGGGTGGCAAAGGCAAGTTTGCTCGTTAGCTTTACGCGTTTGTGCACAGTTTTTGCCAAAAAAAGCGACATTGGCAGTCATATCGACCATTTCAAGCAAGGTGTAAATGAAACATCGATGAAATATCAAAAGGTTCAAAAGCCGATAGATGAGCGCGAGAAGCTGCGTAAGTTTCGTGAGTTAGACGATGCTTTTGCGCAGGCTTTACGCCAATTAGATGACCCAGAGAGCGGTTTCGATATACCGACAGGCCCGCCGGTACGCTCGCTTGCGGCATTGGAGCAAGAAGATTTAGAAAGCCAGCAGGAGGAACAGCAACAAGAGCGGGAGCGTATTTTTAAACAGCGCTTTGAAGCTTTGTTGAGCGAGTATGGTGTGGATCATTACGACCTGGCCGAGCTGATCGAAGCGCTGCTTGGCTATGGGGTATGGCAGCAGGATGTAGTGCCTGCAGCTAGCACATCCAAAACACCGTAGAAGTCTTTGCAGGTGCCTTTATGCTAACGGTAGCGATAAATCCTCAAGCTCGGTAGAAATACATCCTGCTCTAGTTTCTCATCGCGTCGTCTTGCCCGTGTGCGGGCAGTGGGAGGTTCTGGCGTAGGCAGGTTAATGTGGGGCAGCCGCTGGTTATTGTCAGGCACAAAAATAGGCATAGCGGCATTCAGTGCCCGTCGTGTATGCCCATCGTCGAGTGGTTCGGTAAAAAACAGGTTTGCCCGCATCAGCGGGGCCTGAGTTTGCACCTGGGCAAGCACTTCGCCGCTTGGAATACCGGCTAGCTTGCGTAGCTGAATACGAATATGCGGTGCATCAGTATCAAGCTGCAATAGCTTATGTTCAGCTTCTTGAACTGACAGGCGTTTAATAGAGCGACCACTACTGTACCAAGCAAAGCGAATGCGTGAGACAGGCGCTTGTGCGATAGGTAGCTGCCGCCAGCTCTGTTTAAGATGTAAACGGGCAAGTCCATTGCGGCGTAACACTTCATCAACGTGAGGGTGGCGTTGCGGTAGGCGACTTTTTGCATCGCTAAGTGTTTGGGGAAATGCCTGTTTGATATGTTGTAATTGGTCACTAAAACTGACCTTGGCTTGATTTACAGCGTCTATTGTCATTAGTAGCTCGTCATTAGCGGCTACTACGGCAATATAGTTGCGCGTCTCACGGCCATCTTGATCCTGCTCATGCCACATATCGAACAGGGCTTTACGCAACCAATCGCTAGACGGCGTCGTTTGATGAAAGAGCCATGTTGCTGGTAGTTGCTGTTCGTATAGTGAAACAGCGGCTTCAATGGTTGCAAGTAGATGATCAAACTGCTGCTCCAGTTGAAGCAGCAGATGATAGGCCGAAGGCGATGATGGGTTAGCGTTTATCTCGGCCATAGTCAGTGTCAGTGCTCGTTAAGTCAGTTTTCGTAAAAACTAGGTCAGTGGTGCATCCTTGTCGGCTTGCGCCAGTAAGGTTTCTATATCGGCTTCATCCATGGCGGATTCGCCCGATATGCGGTGTGACTCATCGGCCCAGGCACCTAAATCCAATAGTTGGCAGCGCTTACTGCAGAAAGGGCGGTAAGTGCTTTCCGGTAACCAGGGCACGCGCTTAGCGCACTGCGGACAATTAACTTCTAGCGGGGAATCGTTTGCAGGGCGAGCCATAAAAAAACTCCAATTGCGTTAACAAGTGCGATATCTCAGTAGTTAAGCTGTCGACGGTAGCGTTCATCAAGCCGTGCCACTTGTTCCATCATGCTGGCGTGGTCACCGCTGTTATCGATCACGTCATCTGCTTTTGCTAGCCGTTGTTCGCGGGAAAGTTGGGCGGCGAGAATAGCACGCACCTGGCTTTCACTCACCCCATCACGCTGTTGGGTTCTCGATAATTGTAGCGCTTGGGGCACATCGACAACCACCGCGCGGTTTACTAGTGTGTTTTGACCCGACTCAAACAGTAACGGTGATACAAGCAGCACGTAAGGCGCTCCCTGGACTTTGAGCCGCTCTAAATGCTGCAATAGCCGCTCCCTTATTTTGGGATGTGTGATGGATTCTAGCCACTGGCGTTGTTCTGGATCGTTAAAAATAATCTCGCGCAGGGCGGCGCGATTAAGCGTGCCATCCTGGTGCATGACCTGATCACCGAAGCGGTTTTTAATAGCTAGCAGCGCCGGTTCTTCAGGTAAGACTATTTCCCTGGCGACATCATCGGCATCGACCCAGGCAGCGCCGAGTGCTTCAAAAGCGCGAGCGACGGTCGATTTACCTGACCCGATGCCACCCGTTAATCCGATAATCATCTGCTGCCTCATATAGCTAAAGTTTATAGGGCCACGTTTCACATGGCCAAAGTTCACATGGCTCAATTTTACATAAGCAGGTTGAGATACATTGCCATTATTTCATCACCGACTAACAACGCCACCCAGCCGGCGAGGGCGAGAAAAGGGCCGAAGGGAAACGGTGTGCCGCGTAGGTTAGGTGAGTAGGCCTGGGCAACTAGCCCAACAATGGCCCCAAGCCCTGCGGAAAGTATCAATATTAGCGGTAAAAAACTCCAACCCAGCCAGGCGCCTAGTGCTGCCAGCAGCTTAAAGTCGCCATAGCCCATACCCTCTTTGCCGGTGGCCAGTTTGAATAGCCAATAAAAGCTCCACAGTGAAAGATAGCCTACCATTGCGCCGATAACGGCACTTGGCAGCATCAGTGGCTGGAAGAGGAGCTGAAACAGTAACCCTGCCCAAAGCAAGGGGAGGGTGATGATGTCGGGGAGAAGCTGGGTGCGAAAGTCGATCACGGCGAGCACTAACAGCATCAGGCAGGCCCCGTAGACGAAGGCTGATTCTGCCGTAAGCCCGTGGAGCGCTAGCACCGCCATGGCCAGTAAGCCACCGGCTACTTCTACCAGAGGATATTGAACGCTAATCGGCGTTTGGCACTCAGCGCAGCGGCCGCGGCGCTTTATCCAGCCAATCAGTGGCAGGTTGTCGTGCCATGCAATGGGGGCTTCACAGCGTGGACACATAGAGCCTGGTGTGACCAAATTAAAACGTGGTGAGTGTTCAGCGCTAAGCTCAAGTGCTTCGCGGGCTTCATTACGCCAGCCACGCATCAGCATCACCGGCAGACGCGTAATCACCACATTTAGAAAACTGCCCAGGCATAGCCCAATCAATAAAACGATTAACCACAGGATAAACGGAGGGTGATGCATGGAACTCCTTAGGTTTCTAGAAATTAGCGTTTTTTTAGGCTCTGTCTGAAAAGTCGGCGAGCGAAGGCCAGACAAGGCAAAAATCGGCGAAAAGACGGAGTTTACATGGTGTAAATGAGTACTTTGAGCCGATTTTTAACGCCGTATGGTCGAGCGCAGCCAGTTTTCTGACAGAGCCTAAGCATTTGGTGCTTAGAGGGCTGCGCCCAAGTCGAAAATGGGTAAGTACATAGAGACAACCACACCGCCAACGAGCACGCCCAGTACTACAATAATAACCGGCTCCATGAGCGAGGTAAGAGCATCGACCTTATTGTCGACTTCTTCTTCGTAGTAATCGGCAACACGATTAAGCATGGCATCCAGCGACCCCGCTTCTTCACCGATACTGACCATTTGGATTGCCAAGGGGGGAAAGCGGTTGGTCATCCGCATGGCGAAGTGTAGCTGTTGTCCGGTGGCTACGTCCTGGCGCGTTTGTGCCACCGCGCGTTCGTACACTTTATTGCCGGTGGCACCGGCGGCGGTATCTAAGCCTTCTACGAGCGGTACACCGGAGGCAAAGGTAGTCGCTAACGTGCGCGAAAAGCGCGCGATCGCGGATTTATGCACGATGTCGCCAATGACCGGTAACCGAAGCAGCAAAGCGTGCATGCGGTAAGCGACATTAGGCGAGCGCTGAATGCTTATTCTGAGTAGTAGGACGGCAGCAATCACCGCGCCGAGCGCCGCTAGCCAATAACGCTGGGCAAGCCCGGATAAATTCACGGTCAACTGGGTCAGTGCTGGAAGCTCTGCACCAAAGCTCTGGAACATGCTTTCAAATTCAGGCACCACTTTAATCAACAGCAACATGGTCACAGCAATGCCAATCGTCATAACGGTGGTGGGGTACCAAAGCGCTTTTTTTACTCGCGCTTTCAGCGACTCAACCTTCTCCTTATAGGTCGCAAGACGATCAAGCATTTGATCCAGCGCACCTGACTGCTCGCCGGCGCTGACCAGGTTAACAAACAGGCGATCAAAGTGTTTGGGGTGGCGGTTCAATGCATCAGAGAAGCTGGAGCCCGATGATACATCGCTTATCATCTGTTGCATTAGGGCAACCATAGCAGGTTTTTTGAGGCTCTCTGCCACCACTTGAAGCGCCTGTAGCAAGGGGATACCGGCGCGAACCATTGTGGCCATCTGGCGCGCAAAGACCATAACGTCGTTGGGGTTAACTCGGCCGTTGCCGCCTAGGTTGCCTTTTTTACTAATCCGGCGGATAACGATATTTTGCTTGGTGAGTTTAGCGGCTACTTCGGCTTTACTGCGGCCAATCATCTCACCGCTTAGCGCTCTATCCTGGGGGCCTTTACCGATCCATTTCCAGCGCGCTAGCTTGATGGCGGGCGTTTGGCGTCGACGTGCCGTTTTAGCCATGCCTTACTCCTTGCTCACTCGGTTAACCTCTTCCAGGCTGGTAATACCCTGCATGACTTTCAGTAACCCACTGCGGTGAAGGCTTGGATAGCCCTCCTTGCGCACCTGTTGATCAATATCTAAGGCGTTGGCATCACGCATAATTAGTTGACGCATCGCTTCGGTGATCGGCACTACCTCATAAATGCCAATTCGACCTTTATAACCGTGAGTACAGTGCTTGCAACCTAACGGTTTGTAGATCGTTGCCTGATGAATTTCTTCGCTACTAAAGCCTTCTTTGCGCAGCGCCTCGTGGGGAATGTCAATGGGCTCTTTGCAGTGTGTGCATAGTTTGCGAGCCAGCCGTTGGGCAACAATCAAGCTAACGGCGCTGGCGATATTAAACGAAGAGACTCCCATATTAGCCAGTCGAGTCAGTGTCTCAGTTGCCGAGTTGGTATGCACCGTGGAAAGTACCAGGTGGCCTGTCTGAGCCGCTTTGACGGCAATTTCGGCTGTTTCAAGGTCACGAATCTCGCCCACCATGACCACATCAGGGTCTTGGCGCAGAAACGCCCTTAACGCACTGGCAAAATCGAGGCCGATCTTAGGCAATACGTTCACCTGATTGATACCCGCGACTTTGATTTCAACCGGGTCTTCGGCGGTGCAAATATTGCGTTCCACTTTATTAAGAATATTAATGCCGGTATACAGCGAAACGGTTTTACCACTACCGGTAGGGCCGGTTACTAGAATCATGCCTTGGGGTTGTTTTAAGGCGTACTCATAATGGCGCCGTTGTTCGTCGGTAAATCCAAGTTGCTCAATACCCAGCTGCATTGCGGTAGGGTCTAATATTCGCAGCACCAACTTTTCACCATAGACAGTAGGTAGCGAATTAACCCGGAAATCGAGGGAGCGGGTGCGCGAAAGCTTGAGTTTTATCGAGCCATCCTGAGGCAGGCGGCGCTCGGAAATATCAAGGCGGGCCATGATTTTTAGCCGGGCCGCGATACGATTGCGCATGGCGAATGGTGGCCGTGCCACTTCTATGAGCATTCCATCAACCCGAAAGCGTACTCGGTAAAGCGCTTCGTAAGGTTCGAAGTGGATATCGGAGGCGCCTCGGCGGATAGCATCTAGCAGAATTTTGTTCACAAATTTAACGATGGGTGCATCTTCGCTATTTTGGGAAGACTCTTCCAGCGGTACATCGTTACCGCCGTTGTTCTGCATAATGCTCAGCGAGCTGACCACATCGTCCAACTCATCCAGCATGCCGCGCTCGTTGTGAGCAAGGTAGCTATTGAGAACGACAGTGATTTGATCAACAGGCGCGAGGATACCTTCAATGCTCAGGCCTGTTGCAAACTGCAATTCATCCAGTCGCGTCAATGTAGCGGGGTAGGGCACCGCCACCGTGAGGCGATGACCGTGGCGCGCTAATGGCAAAACGTTAAGGCTCTGCAGTACTTTGACAGGATAGTCTGCAGCGGGGGGCAGTGAGGTAAGCCGCACCGCCTCCAGGTTAATGACTGGAAGCCCATACTCCCAGCCAGCCGCCAGTGTGGCTTTGTTAGGGTCGACCAGGCCGCTTTCGATCACATGCTGAAGTAACGATATTTCCAAGTCCGACGCGGTTGTTTCCGCTGTTGCGGCCTGGGCGTTGGTCAGCAAGCCGTGCTTGACCAAGCGCTGGGCAATGCCGCGCAGGTCGCCATGTACGGAGGCGTGGCTTAAAGTCGACTCTAAGGAGGGCTGGCTCATCAAAAAACCTGTTTTACATCGATATAAGCGTGTTACTTGTACCATAAACTAGCGTTTACAGGGATGAAATGACTAATCCTTTCACGTAGTTAAAGCGGTAGTCGGCTAAGCTGATCATATTAATAAGGTTCGTTGTAAAAGTAGATCATTTAAGTTAGTTTAATTTCAACGATTTCTAATTCTTTTTAAGGACTCACGATCCTTAAAAAGGCTTTTCCTTCACCCCACAGGAGATGCCTTCATGCAGAATGCTGCACAGCCAATTTCTCGTAACACCACCCAAGGCGGTTTCACGCTGATTGAGCTGATGATCGTCGTTGCGATTATTGGTGTATTGGCATCTATTGCTGTGCCGCAGTATCAAAACTATGTGGGTCGGGCTCAGGTGAGTGAGGCCATTAGTCTTGCATCATCAGCTAAGACAGCTGTCTCTGAATACTATATGACAACAGGTGAGTGGCCTAAAGGTAATGATCAAGCTGGTTTGTCTGCTGCCGCTCAAATCCAAGGAAGCTATGTAAATAGTGTGAATGTAAAAACGTTAGATGGGCAAGGCGTTGGGATCGTCGTGACTATGAAGAGTGAAGGTGTTGTAGATGCTTTAGTTGGCACGCGGCTAGTTTTCGAGCCTAAAGTAAATAACGATAATAATAGTGGATCTGTAGAGTGGGTGTGCCGCCCCGCTGCGTCTAATGCTATTCCTACGCGTTTCTTGCCTGCAAGCTGCCGTGACTGATATTCGCTTATATATATTTATTCTGTCAGGGGCCTTCGGCTCCTTTTTAATTCCACACTTCGTGCTTATTCACCGAGTACACTGCTAACTCTGACCTTAAGCGAGGAGCTTACAGTGAAGCCCATCAAACTGATTGCCATAAGCGCACTTGGCGCATTGCTAGTTAATAGCGCAGCCTTTGCTCAGCCTGACCATGCCCCGGCCCACGGTGCCCGCGATAAGGGCCAGCACCAGCAACATGAATCTAACCGACCTGGTCACTTCCGCGATGAGCGAGTTGATTTACCACGCATTAACGAACGTGAGCTGCGCCAGCTGCTGCGCCGGCATGACGCACCGCGAGCCGAATCGTTGCCGCCAGGTATTCAGCGCAACCTTGAGCGTGGCAAACCTTTGCCCCCAGGTATCGCCAAGCGTTTTGACGGCCAGTTAGCATCTCAATTGCCGCGCTACCCAGGCTATGAGTGGGAGCGTGTTGGTGCCGATGTGGTGCTAATTGAAGCTGCCACGCGCATCGTGGTGGATGTATTGGTAGACGTATTGCGTTAACCATTGCAAGCGCAAGTCGGTATGACTCGAAAATTATATCCCGGCGGCTTATGGTAGAAGCTCACAGTATCATCGCGTCCTAAAGGGAGATTCAATGAGCGACCACACACTAGCCGCACGTCTTGAAATTACTATCGCTATTGCCGAAGAAGCTGGGCAGATGATTATCAAGGCGCGGGAGCAGCAAGGCTTTGCCCAGCGCTTAAAAAAGGATAATGAGTTGGTCACCGACGTGGATGTGGCCGTGGATGAACTCATTAGCCAACGCCTGGAGGAGCACTTTCCGGGGGAAGCGCGGCTGAGTGAAGAGCTTGCTCCAGAAAGCGCTTTGCATGAAACAGCACCTAAGCTGTGGGTGGTGGATCCTATTGATGGCACTGTTAATTTTGCTCAAGGGCTTCGCCACGTAGCGGTTTCCATTGGTTGGATGGAAGAGGGCGTTGCCAAGGTGGGCGTTGTTCATGCACCGTTTTTAGGTGAGACCTTTAGTGCTGCAGAAGGCTCTGGGGCTTTTTGCAACGGTCAAACCATACAGCCAAGCAGTGCAGAATCACTGGCGAACACCCTGGTAGGGACAGGATTTCCCTACCGTAAAGAGGAGCGTAAGCAACTTTTGAAGCGCTTGGAAGCTGTGCTGTTTGAGTGCCAAGACGTACGTCGTAATGGCGCAGCAGCGCTCGATTTATGCGATGTAGCCTGCGGTCGTCTGGATGCGTATTACGAGAGTGTCTCGCCCTGGGATTTCGTTGCGGGCTGGGTTATTGCACGGGAAGCCGGTGCGCGAGTAGGGCATCTATACCCGGTACCTTCAGCGGTGTCGGAAGATATCTACCCGGATCATTTAATCGTAACGGCCCCCGGTGTATATGACGCGATGGCTTATCTGCTGCTTGAAGCTGATCAACGTAAGCCATAAAGGGTGATGAGATTTATAGCGGTGTGTGACAAATACTTGAAAAGAAAGCGCTATAAGGGCTTTTCATTTATGCAAGAAACCGCTAGTATACGCACCGTCTTGAGGCAAAGATGTAGCGGCCAATAAAGACAGCGGAGCGTGGCGCAGCTTGGTAGCGCGTTGCAATGGGGTTGCAAAGGTCGCAGGTTCGAATCCTGTCGCTCCGACCAAGAACATATAAAACGGTCACTTAGCTAATTGCTACAGTGGCCGTTTTTGTTTGTTAGCGTTTTATAAGTGGCATATAGGTGACACTTGTCCGGAGTTTCTGTGATGTCACGCCATCATCGTATTTGGAGATGTCACAGCAACCTCATGCTTGGCGGGCGCTGGGGCGATCTTGACGCCGCACATGACGGATCACCTCGATCCGGGCGGGCACCACATGCAGCTCCTCGCTGACCGCTTCACCGATGACCTTCAGCGCGGTGTGCTGTCATCGTCACAATGGTGGGCGTTCTCGGGCAGTTCATGGACGCTCCCCACCGCGACAAACCGGCCGGGACTAAATGCCGCTGAGTGGCCCGCTCGAAATCATCAAGACACAAGATGTGTTGTAGGCGGCGAGGCATTATGTTTCCTCAATAGCATCAGCCCGTCGCCAGACATGCTCATTAACCGCGGTAAGCGGGCCGCTGCCGATCAGCGTGCCCAGCAGATTATCGACTGCCAACTGTGCCATGGCCTCACGTGTTTCATGGGTCGCCGAGCCAATGTGTGGAGTCGTCACTACATTGTCCATGGCCGCCAGTGGCGAATCGGGTGGAAGCGGTTCCTCTACGAACACGTCAAGCCCAGCTGCACGGATTCCGCCGGAGTGGAGTGCCTCGATCAGTGCTGGCTCGTCGACCACTTTACCTCTCGCTATATTGATTAGGGCAGCCGTCGTTTTCATCCGTGCTAGAGCATCTGCGTCAATTAAGTGATGTGTATCGCTGTTATAGGGCACGCTGAGGCAGACGATATCTGCTTCAGCTAACAGGTCATTCAGCTCACGCCTTTTCGCCCCTAACTGCTGCTCAAGCGCAGGCTTGGATGAGGCGGCGGTATAGAGAATGGGCATACCAAAACCCAACGCTCCCCGTCGTGCAATCGCCGCACCAATGCGACCAGCACCCACGATGCCTAGGGTTTTGCCGTGTACATCAATACCGAAGTATTCGTGACCGATATGTGTTCGCCAGCCGCCATCGCGGACAAGGTTGGACAGTTCGACTAGCCGCCGCTGGGTCGCCATGACTAGCATAAATGCTGTGTCGGCAGTGGTTTCGGTAAGCACATCTGGCGTATTGCAGAGTAGAATGCGGCGTTGATTCAGTGCCTTAAGGGGCAGGTGGTCATAGCCCACTGAAATGGTGGATACCACTTGAAGCGCAGGCGCCTCGGCTAGCATTGCCTCATTGAGTTCTAGCTTACCGCCGATTAGGCCATGAGCTCTGGAAAGCGCTGCCATGAAATCAGCACGGTTTGATTCGTCCACGTCCTCGAAATAGTCGACCTCGGCAACCTCGGAAAGTGCCTCAAGCTGGGCTTCACTGAGCCGTCGTACAGCGACAATACGCCACGATTTCGTTTGCTCATCCATGGCTCGCCTCACCTACGCCTTCCATCTGGAATCCTGTCGCTTTAAGCGAAGACACGAGTTCAGACACATGCTGCTCCTCCAGCTCTACTAAAGGTGGGCGCACACGCCTCCAATCGTCATTGTCCGAAAAGTAAGCTGTCGCTGCCTTCATGCCAGGAATCAGTGGGTACTTTTCAAACAAGTCGCGTATAGCATTCAGGCTCTGCTGACGCTCGTTGGCATCGTCCTCCTGCCAATGCCTTGCCAACTCAACGATGGCCGACGGATTGACATTGGCAGTGGCACTGATACAGCCAGCACCGCCTGCTCGTAGGGTATCAAGCAAAAACCGCTCGCTGCCGGCATACACAGCAAAGTCTTGCCCAGCAAAGCGCTCGGTTAACCCTTTGGTGTGTGCCCAGTCTCCGCCGCTGTCCTTAATGCCAGCAATAATGCCCGGGAAGGCGTCACGTAAACGCTCGATCAGTTCAAACGAGAGCGGGACATGAGTGACCGGCGGGATATGGTAGAGGTAGATCCGTAGGCGCGAATTTGCGACACGGTTGATCACCTCACTGTAAAAGCGAAACAAGCCTTCATCGCTAACCCCCTTATAGTAGAAGGGCGGTAGCATCAGCACACCGGCACAGCCAGCGTCCACCGCCTCGCATGTCACCGCCACGCAATCATCAATTGTACAGCTCCCGGTACCGGGCATAATCCTGGAGGGATCGACACCGCCATGCACTAGCGCTTTTAACAGCTCCTGTTTCTCGGCCACCGTCATTGAGTTGGCTTCAGAATTTGTGCCGAACACGGCCAAGCCGACACCATTTGAGGCCAGCCATTGGCAGTGCGCCACAAAACGTTGCGTATCCGGCGCCAAGTCGGCGCCGAAGGGGGTAATCACCGGTGACCAGACGTCATCACTCAATTGGGACATGATATTCTCCTTGTTGTTGTAAGGTCTTTATTGCCAGGGCTCGATGGCGTAGCGCCCAAGCGATGGCCAGCTGTGGCTGTGCAAGCGCGTGTGGCCTACACGGCCATGATCATGCCTGGGCCTGGGCATCCAACGCACCGACGTCGGATTTGAAAGGCTTTTTCGGGGCTCTCGGCTGTTCCTGCTTTCAGCTTCTGCTGGCCTGTGTCAGCGTTTGCCTCGTTATTCTATCGCTTACAGATCAGCATTCTGTGGCATCACTTATAATGCTTACGTTTATAGGGGGCATAGGCGTTGCTCTGATGGGGCCAACTTGGCAGGCTATCGTCCCCGAGCTGGTAGACAAGAAAGACTTCAAAAACGCAGTGGGACTTAACTCGCTGGGGATCAACATTGCCCGTGCCGTAGGTCCCGCTTTAGACGGGCTGTTGCTGGCCAGCATGGGAGCAGCGTTTACCTATGGAGTAGACGTTCTGAGCTATGTAGTTGTCATCACTGCGCTGTTTTGGTGGAAACGACCAGCAACGCAACGGGATGCCTTATCCGAGCGCTTCCCCGGTGCTTTCCGAGCCGGGCTGCGCTATGCCCGCGCCAGTCGCGAGTTGCATGTTGTCCTGCTGCGCGCTTTTCTCTTCTTTGCTATGGCCAGCTCAGTGTGGGCAATGCTGCCTCTAGTAGCACGTCAGTTACTGGAAGGCGGCCCAAGTTTCTATGGCATATTGCTTGGCGCAGTTGGCCTGGGCGCAATCGGCGGGGCTATTATTATGCCCCGTTTGCGTACGTATCTTAGCGCCGACGGCTTACTTCTAACGTCAACATTAGTCACTTCGGCCGTCATGGCTTTGCTATCCCTGTCGCCGCCTAAATGGCTCGCAGTGTCCTCTCTATTGATCCTTGGTGCCGCTTGGATTACAGCGTTGACGACCCTCAATGGCGTCGCCCAGGCAATTCTTCCCAACTGGGTACGTGGCCGCTCTCTGGCGGTATATCTGACGGTGTTCAATGGCGCCATGGCCGCGGGCAGTTTGGCATGGGGGGTAATCGCTCAAGGGATTGGCGTACCGTTGGCGTTACTATCTGGCGCGGCGGGGCTAGCAGCGATCGGATCTATTGCACACCGTATCAAGTTGCCCAAAGGCGAATCAGACTTAATGCCGTCGAATCATTGGCCTGAGCCACTGACAGCTACTCCCGTCGAGTATGATCGCGGACCGGTGCTTATCCAGATAGAGTACCGGGTAGCCCTCGAAGATCGTTCAGCCTTTCTGAAAATATTGGCTAGGCTCTCTGCTGAAAGACGTCGTGATGGTGCCTATGCTTGGGGTATTACCGAAGATTCCGCCGATCCCAGCTTGATGCTGGAGTGGTTCCAAGTTGAATCCTGGGCAGAGCATCTGCGTCAGCATAAGCGTGTTTCTAAATCAGCCGCCGATATCCAAGAGGAGGTTCTGCGTTTCCATCAAGGGGAGGAACGCCCGGTCGTGCGCCATTTCCTGACTTTCAATCATCCCCATGAAGGCCGAACGTAAGATCTTATTCAAGGGGCTAAGTACTAAGCTTAGTGCTAATTTTAAGTACAGGTCTTAAGTGCTGGTCTTAAGTGCTGGTTTTAAGTGCTGGTCTTAAGTGCTGGTTTTAAGTGCTGGTCTTAAGTGCTGGTCTTAAGTGCTGGTCTTAAGTGCTGGTCTTAAGTGCTGGTCTTAAGTGCTATAGAAAGAAAAGGCTTTTGATAACTATTAACTTATAGATACACATACTGAGTTGTTTGCTGGGTAATACGACAAGGAGAAAGCAATGTCTGGTACACCTGAAGCTTCTTTTACCATTGAGCATGAAACCAGCGATACCAAGGGGCGCTATGTAGTCAAGCTCAATGGGGCTAAAGCAGAGATGACCTATTCGAAAGCAGGTGATTCGATGATCATCATCGATAGCACTGAAGTGCCTGATGCTATGCGCGGACAAAAAGTGGGTGTTGCGTTAGTTGCAAAAGCAGTCGAAGACGTTCGCACCTCGGGCAAGAAAATCATGCCGTTATGCCCATTTGCAAAAGCACAGTTTGCACGCCACTCAGAGTGGCACGATGTGCTTTTGTAAGGTGCGTACTCCATTTTCCTACCTCTCACTTCTGGAGAAAACCTATGAGCTGGATGCCTGATTTAGAGCCAAAATGCCCATCCGCCGGTAGCTTGAATGATATAGAGACACTAATTGTTCCACGCGCTCGGGATTTGGGTGGTTTTGAGGTGCGCCGTGCGCTGCCTGCCCCAAAACGGCAGATGGTGGGGCCGTTCATCTTTTTTGATCAGATGGGGCCCGTTGAGTTTCTTAACGACGAAGGCATTGATGTTCGCCCACATCCCCATATTGGGCTTGCCACTGTTACGTATCTATATCAAGGGGAGTTCCAACACCGCGATAGCCTGGGTACCAACCAAATGATTCATCCTGGCGCGGTTAATTGGATGGTGGCGGGCAATGGGGTCACCCATTCGGAGCGCACCAGTGCTATTACTCGTCAGAACAAGCACTCTGTGTTGGGGATACAGACGTGGGTAGCGCTCCCTGAAGCCTATGAAGACCAGCCTGCCAGCTTCGAGCATCATGCCGAGGAGACACTGCCAGTACTGGAGGGCGAGGGTAAGGAAGTGCGTTTGATCCTGGGCACGGCCTGGGGGGAGCGGGCGCCGGTGCAAACCTTCTCTGAAATGTTCTATGCGGATGCGATACTGCAGCCAGGTGCAAAGCTTCCTTTGCCGGATGGCCATGAGGATCGTGGTATTTATGTCATGTCCGGTAGTGTCATTATTGCAGGGGAAACCTTTGAAGCCGGCCGCATGATGGTGTTCAGACCAGGCGACCCGATAACGGTGGTGGCGGGCGAATCCGGAACTAGGCTGATGCTACTGGGCGGTGAAACGCTGAATGGCCCCCGTTATATATCCTGGAACTTCGTTGCCTCTTCGCGAGAAAAGCTGGAAGCCGCCAAACAGGCTTGGGTAGAAGCAGATTTTGAGAATGGTCGCTTTCGTCTTCCCCCCGGAGACGATGCGGAGTTCATTCCTTTTCCTGGAGAACCTGCTAAATAACGCCCCAAAAAAGCTGGCCGCCTTAAGCAGTCAGCTTATACTTCACTCGTAGGAGTGCCAGCGAATTGAGCTCCCAGCCGATGTCGGATCTCAATCAGTGCTTACGCAAAGGCCTCCATCGGTAACGTCGCTATGGGGCGAGGGGGCGTCCCTCCATACATAACATCCGACTATATCTTTCCAGATACATAGTGATGTTTTTGAGCAATAGCGAGAAGTGTTTGCAAAACTCTATTCTATAAGGCATCGCTTGGGAGCGAGCTACTTGGCGAGCACAAGGGGAAAGTCCAACCATGAAGTTAATCGCCTGCCTTTTTCCAACATTTGGGCACTTAGTAAAAAGCGCTTATGCCCATAAAGATGCTAAACAGCATTAACACTCCTCCGGCCGCGCGCTTACCTCAAACGGCGGCGCCTGGTGTGGCCACCTTCGCTATCATTGTTCTTGCTGCTAATGCGTAAGCGCTCGATACGATCAGTTTAATAAACACAAATAACAGTATGAGGGGAAGGAACGCAGAAATGTGGGAGTCCTGCTGGGCACTTACGAATTGCGGCAACAGCGATGAGAAAAATAGAATCGCCTTGGGGTTGCTGAGCCCAACCATAAACGATTGTCGCCAAAGTACGGGTATGCTTTGCAGCGTTGTAGGCTGATCGCTGGAAATACGAACCCTTTGTGCCAGGCGAAACTGCTGCATACCCAGCCATAAAAGATAAACAGCACCGGCTACCTTGACGGCCATAAACACCGTTGGATTTGCCTCCAGTAGCGCACCGACCCCCAGTAGTGAGCAAGCCGCGAGCCCAGCAATAGCCACCAAATCCCCAGTGAGTATCAATATGGCCCGGCTGGGGCCATGCACCAGCGCGTTGTTTACCAAAAAAATTGTCGAAGGGCCCGGCGAGCCAACTTGCATCGCCGCAATCATGGCGAATAACAGATAGTCAGTGAGCAACATAGTGAACACTCCTTAGCCAATGAAACGTCAATATGTTGCTATGCTAGAAGTAAAGTGGCTCATACAAGAGAGCCATATAAACGAGATTGATACGAACCATTATGGTTAAAGGAAAAAATACAGCGGGTTTAGACTTGCCCTTACCCACCAGCCCCGTCGGTGTAACGAAATCTGAGTTGGCCTACCAGGCCATGCGCGACGGGATTGTGAATGGTCTGCTACAGGCGGGTGACCGGTTGCCATCCACACGCGTACTCTCGCAACGTTGGGGGGTAGGGCGTGGTACGTTAGAAAGTGTCTTTGAGCGTTTGCAACTCGAGGGTTACATCACCCGCAAAGTGGGGTCTGGAAGCCGTGTCAGTGCCACTATCCCAGACCGATATTTGAAAGCGGTTAGCACGGCGCAAACGACGGCGACCCACCATAAAGAGCCAGCGATGGTCGAAGCGGCGCCCGTTAGCGTAAGAAAACACTACCAAGCCCAGGTAGGAGTACCTTTTGTTGCCCGGCTTGCCAGCCCGTTGCTTATTTCACCTGCTGAGTGGGCCGCGCATCTACAGCGGGCCATGGCAGCTATGCAGCCCGAGCAGATGTGTAGCGTTGAGCCGCAAGGCGCTTGGGTATTGCGGGAACAGATTGCCAAGTACTTGCGTAACCATCGGGGAATCGATTGTCTGGCAGAGCAGATACTCATCACTAACGGCATTCGCCATAGCATTGATCTGGTCGCGCGCTGTGTAGTAAAGCCTGGTGATCATGTGTGTGTCGAGGATCCTGGTTATCCAGCTGTACACCAAATATTTGAAGAAGCAGGCGCTAACCTGCTTTACGCGCCTATTGATCAGGAAGGGCTTAATTTGGGTGGCATAATAGGCGCAACTGAATGTCGTATTGCCTATGTGACACCGGCGCACCAGTCACCGCTTGGCGTTATCATGTCGGCGACTCGCCGTTTAGAGCTTCTTGACTGGGCCCAAAGCAACAACACCTGGATCATCGAGGATGATTACGATAGCGAGTTCAACTATCAAAGCGCGCCGTTACCAGCGCTAAAATCCATCGACACGATGAATCGAGTAGTCTATTGCGGGAGTTTTAATCAGGCGCTTTTTTCCAATTTGAGGCTTGGCTATATGCTTGCTCCACCAGAACTACAGCGAAAAGTGCTCGAATTGTGGCATACGGTAGGGCGTAGTGTGGGAGTGTCGGAGCAACTGGGGTTGGCGGCGTTTATGAAAGGCCCTGCTTTCTTACGGCATTTACGCCGTTCTCGGCAGGAGTATCAGACGTTGCGTGACATCGTGCTTGAAACCTTGAGGGCCGAAGCGCCGGGGCGCTATCGCATTAGTGGCGAACATGCAGGCTTCCACCTGATTCTGTGGTTATCGCCGGATCAAGACGAAAACATGTTAATCCATGCAGCGGAACAGCAGGGAGTAGTGCTACAACCGCTTCGGCACTGCTGCCGTGAGATTGAATTAGCGCCTGCCATTGTGTTGGGTTTCGCAGCGCTAACACGGGCACAGGCAAAATATGCCGCTCGTAAGCTTGGGCAATTACTGCTTCCAACACCCAGTTAGCTGGTGACTTTTTCGCTTGGTCAACCGGGCCGATAAATCTCGGTTTCTCCTCGGTGCGCATTGAAAAGCCTTCAGGCGAGCTGACAATGAGACCTCGTCTTAGCGCTCTTTCACGGTGATCTTCGCGACGGCGGCCGCTCTATCCCGGAGCGCAGTCTGGCTAAGTGTCCAGGCATCTTGCTCGATGAAGAATATGCGCCGCAGCCAAGCCAATACCAACCGCCGGGTCGCCTCCAGCGCATCGGGATCTTCTGCCTCGGTCTCTTTCGCGTCGAGCCCCGCGATTCCGCCAAGCCCATGGCCCACGCCACTGATTGTCAGCAGGGCATCGGCCCCCGGCGCGTCGTGGAAGGCATCCGCGTGCCACTCGGGGCCGCGTGGCGTGAAATGCGGGTCATCTTCCGCGCCGCAGACCACGAGGGTGGGTAATTCGATGCCGCTGAAATCCACATCGAAAAAGGGAAAGCGCCGAGCATGATCGGGTGTCAGATCGGCGCCGCCACGCCCTGGAGTTGCCAGCAGGACACCCGCGCGGATGCGCGGATCAGAGAAATCCTCCCCATACAAACGTCCGCCAAGTAGCAGGCTGCAGGTGTGGCCGCCGAAGGAGTGGCCCGCTACGGCGATCCGGTCGTGATCCAGCCGTCCTGAGATGGCGGGAGCCTGCCGCTCGATCTCGGCCAACTGGTCGACGATGGCACGCATCTCGAGCACACGCTCGCGCCAGTAGAAGGGGCCTTCAGGTCGGTCGGGGTCAAGTCCGCCGACCCGTGAACTGGCGTGTGTCGGTTGAATGACGGCTATGCCCCGTTCGGCCCAGAACTGGGCGAGCGGGGCATAGCCGTCTTTCGAGGGGATATAGCTCGATGGACCAAAGCCGTGCGACAGGATCACGATCGGTATGGCGTCCCCGGTTGCTGGCGCGGTAAGGCGCAGCTCCAGGGGGTGGCGGCCAGGCATCTTCAGGCAGATCGGCGTGTAGGCCACTGTCAGGGCGGGATCCGGCGTCGGCAGTGCGCGGGACAGGTTGATCAGTCGGTTCATCTATTAGCCTCCTTGTTTGATGAGCAGGAGAGTATAGACAGCGATTACCCGTTCATGCGATACACAAATGTCCAAATTCTTTCATCAAGAGTCCAAAATATGCCCGATGGTATCGAAGACCCTCTGTCCAGTGTCGTCACGTTGCTCAAACCGTCGGTGTCTATCTCGAAGATGGTCGAGGCGGGTGGCCAGTGGCAGGTCGAGCGGCATGACATGGCCAGCCCCTTTTATTGTGCGATGGTCGAGGGGGGATGCCGGGTTGAGGTGAGCGGTCGCAAGCCGGTTACGCTGGCGGCCGGAGACTTCGTCCTGATCCCCGATCTGCATGACTTCAGCATGACCAGCGAGGTGCCGCCGGAACCCAGGGGGCCAGACCGGCCGCTGGAAATCGAACCCGGGCGGGTTCGCCTCGGCCCGGCGGACGCCCCCGTGGAGATGCGCGCGCTAGTTGGGCATTGCCGCTTCGATACACCCGCGAGCGACTTGCTTGTGTCACTGCTGCCCGAGATGATTCATGTCTCTGGGCACGATCGCCTGATGGCCCTGGTGCCGGTGATTCACGATGAGACCCGCGCCGACCGGCCGGGGCGTGAGCTGATCCTCCAGCGGCTTCTAGAGGTGCTGCTTATTGAGGCGCTCCGCTCGGGCCCTACCGTGAATATGCCGCCGGGGCTACTGCGCGGGCTGTCCGATCCGCAACTGGCCGCCGCCTTGCAGCGCATTCACGCGGACGCGGGTGGCGAGATTTCCGTCTCAGGGCTGGCGCAGGACGCGGGTATGTCCCGCTCCGGATTTTTCGAGAAGTTCCGGAAGGAAATTGGACGCGCGCCGATGGAATACGTAACGGATTGGCGCATGGCCATCGCTAAGACGCTGCTACGGCAGGGCAAACTTACCAACACGGAGATCGCCCTGCGGGTCGGCTACGGATCTGCCAGTGCCTTCGGGATGGCATTTGTTCGGCACGAGGGCTTTTCTCCCGGTGCGTTTGCAGGCAAGCAAGGCCGTAAGAGAGGTACAAAGGGAGTGTCTTGAAGACGACAGTGGCTATGATGTACAGGTTGTTCCCACTCATGGAGCAATGCTGTGTTGGGACTCAAAGTGCGAATTCACCGCGAACAGGCTGAAACACTGCTCCTGGATCTAGAGTCCTCATTGAACTTGGCATGGCAGGTTGCTGAACTTTTGCTGTCAAAGATGGTACAAACTGGCCCACTGCAGGGCAGTGGGCCAATGGGGGAGCGATCAGTTTTGAAGGAAATTGAGCAGATCCTGGTTGAGCCGGTTTTTATGTGTATCGGTCAAACCGTGTGGGGCTCCCTCATATACAATTAACTCCGCGCCGTCTACCAATGCCGCAGACGCTTGCCCAGAAATGTCTAAAGGTACGATCTGGTCGTCATCACCATGGATCACCAGGGTGGGAATATCGAATGCCGCCAAGTCTTCACGGAAATCAGTGGCCGAGAATGCGGCGATGGAGTCATAGGTATTTTTATGGCCGCCTTGCATTCCTTGTGCCCAAAATGACTGGATCAGGCCTTGGTTGGGTTCCGCGTCTGGGCGGTTAAAGCCAAAGAAAGGCCCTGATGCAATATCCAAGTACAGTTGGGAGCGATTGTTTAGAGAAGCTTCACGGATACCATCGAACACATCGATAGGTAGTCCATTAGGATTGTCAGGTGTTTGCAGCATTAGTGGAGGAACCGCTGAAACCAGGACGGCTTTAGCGACGCGATCTGTTCCGTGCCGGCCAATGTAGCGAGCCACTTCTCCGCCACCCGTCGAGAAGCCGACGAGTGTGACATCGTTCAGGTCAAGGGTGTTGATGACCGTGGCCAGGTCGTCAGCATAGTGATCCATATCATTGCCATCCCAGGGTTGGCTGGAACGTCCGTGACCGCGGCGGTCATGAGCGACAACGCGATATCCTTCTGATGCCAGGAAAATCATCTGCGCTTCCCAGCTGTCCGAATTGAGCGGCCAACCGTGACTGAAGGTGACCACTGGGCCATCTTCAGGTCCCCAGTCTTTGTAATACAGTTCTACCCCGTCAGCCGTTGTGATAGTGCTGGCGGTTTGTTCAGCGTTGAAGGCTTTTTGGGCATCTGCAGCGTAGGCGTTTGAGCCAATTTGAAGGCCTAGTGCTAGCACTGTAGTGGTCAATGTGCGGTTTAGTTTTTTCATGATGTCGTTTCCTGTTCTCGCGGTTGAGTAGTGGTGGTGGTGTTTATTCGGTGATGGTGAGTGTGACGTCGATGTTATTGCGCGTGGCGTTGGAATAAGGGCAGACGATGTGGGCCTGATCGACTAACGTTTGTAAAACGTCGTTGGGCACACCTGGCGCCGCAATCGTTAATTCAGCTTGAATTCCAAAGCCGATAGGTATCTGGCCAATACCAACTTTTCCGGTGACAGACGTGCTTTCAGGAAGGCTGATTTTTTGCTTGCCCGCCACGAATTTCAGGGCGCCCAGAAAGCAGGCTGAATAGCCAGCGGCGAACAGCTGCTCAGGGTTGGTGCCGTCTCCACCCGCACCGCCCAGTTCGCGTGGCGTGGAAAGCTTGACGTTCAAAGCGTTATCGGAAGAGGTGGCTTGGCCTTCGCGTCCACCTGTGGCTGAGGCAGTAGCTGTGTAAAGAATTTTTTCGATAGTCATGTCTAGTTTTCTCCAAAGCAGTGGTTGATCCGAAAACAAATGTTGTCCGGTGATAGGCATTCTGCCTGCTATAATTGGACGATTGGTGATCTATAATCTCGATAAATTGATTTGGAGTATCAAATGGTCGATAGGTTAGCGACTCTGATGGAGCACTTTTCGGTAACGGCTCAGGTATTTCACGCAGGGGCTTTATGCGGTACCAATACATTGGAAGCCGATGGGGTATCAGGGCAGATGCACTTGGTGCGGCGTGGAACGGTTAAAGTGGTACACCACGATGGCTCTCTGAGCATTACGCAGCCCAGTTTGTTGCTCTATGCCCGGCCAATGACACACCGTTTCATGACCGATCCTGAACAGGGTGCCGACATGGCCTGTGCTAGCTTACGTTTTGAGGGAGGCGAGCAGAATCCAATTGCGGCAAGTTTACCTAACGTTGTGTGTTTGCCTTTGGACTCCATTGCTGGTGTAGCGCAGGTTCTCGATCTCCTTTTTGACGAGGCGTTTACGCAGCGATGCGGCCGAGTTGCGGTGGTTAACCGTCTGTTTGAAGTAGTCATGATCCAGATATTGCGTCAGTTGATGGAAAATAACGATGTGAAGGGGGGGATGCTGGCGGGCCTCTCACACCCACGCTTGCGCAATGCACTTGTTGCCATGCATGAAGAACCAACAAAAACATGGACGCTGGAGGTACTGGCGGAACGGGCAGGTATGTCGCGCAGTGTGTTTGCTTCCACCTTTCGCGACGTTGTGGGTGATACGCCGGGTCAGTATCTGCAAGGGTGGCGTATCAGGATGGCACAGCAGGCGTTGAAGCGCGGCCGGCCGATCAAGATTATTGCCGGTGAAGTGGGTTATGGAAGCGAAGTGGCCTTATCGCGCGCTTTTAAAGCCTATACGGGAATGTCACCAAGACAATGGCGAGAAGCGCAAACTGCCACTCTGTGAGATTTGATCGCTCAGCTCCAGACGAAGTATAAATACTAGGCAGACTCGCTGGCATCAATAACCGTCCCGATCACGGTATGTCGACCGATTTTCGGTAGAGGCAGGCTGCTCCTTATCAAAGGCACGACGGTTCTCTTCAATTTGTGGCCAGTGAATGCGTATCCATGAAGTAAAGCCCTCTAGAGCGGTCAGCATACTGGCGCTCATCTCAGACAGCTCATACTCCACACGTGGTGGCACTTCAGGGAAGTAGTGACGAATTACGGCGAAGTCCGGCTCGGGTGATTCGTTTTTTAGCGCTACTCTTTGTTACGGTATAGCACCATACCACCGTGATAGAGCACGCCATCAATAAACTCGCCATCAGCGGTAAAACCGGTGTCGTCCCAGTATTCGATATAGTTACCTGTCACCTGATAGCGGCCCTGATAGGCGCTTTCACGCTCACCACGGGCTTCATCGTAACGATTGTTGGGTAAAAGTTCGTGGCGTATTTGGCCATCTTTAGTTACCCACATGCCAACATACGGGTGTTCTGCCATAGCGTTATCTCCTATGTTCGGGGCTGTTTGAGCCGTAGTGGTGGCGGGGAAAATAGTGATAATGCCAGCAACGACTATCGCACGTTGCCAGTAGATAGGAAGCTTGGTGTCTTGCATGTAAGGTCACTCGCTTTAAATGCCACATTTGCTTGAATAGCTCGGACACATATTCATACGGAGTTACAGGCTCGCTGTAGGTCGTACCACTATGTCGCTGGTATCAACGTCGTCCGGTTAATAAAACAACTTTTGATACGAAGTTAGTTGAAATTGTCATGTGTTAATCCGCACAATGAAAAATACTTGGAGAAGTTTAACTAGCGGGAGCAATCGCTCATAGAGACAATTCTATTGCATCCTTGCCTAATCCTATTATTAAAATAAGGGTGAGCGAGGGCGTTCCACCGTGGTGATGACCAACGCCCGGTTATGAATGGTGCAAATCCCTATGGCTATTAACCTGTCTAAGTTTGCTACTATGTTAATACCTATATAGCTTTACTCGCTGAAGCCATGCGCGCGCTGGCGGAGGTATATAAACGATGTCGTATGAAATCATGCTAAAGCGTATATATGCGCCGATAGAGGAGCACAACGGCACTCGGGTGTTGGTTGATCGGTTATGTCCTAGCGGGTTGTCTCCCAGTTTACTGGCGCTGAATGAGTGGTACCCGGAGATAGCGCCTGCATCTCAATTATGTCGTCAGTATCGACAGCAAAAAATCAGTAAATCACTCTTTCTTGAGCGCTACAGGAGTGAGCTGAAGGCATGTCCTGATAAGCTACTGCCTTTAATGAGATTCGCACGAGCGGGGCGAGTTACCCTACTAACCGCCGCTCGTGAAATTGAAGATTCCCACCTTCCAGTAATCAAAGAGCTGGTGCTATCAGCGCTCGAAGAGGAAGACGCCAGTGATCGTGAATTTTGCTCATCGCCCTGCCTGGCGCACACATTACCCACTTCTCAACGTTAGACCGTTTGCTTCACGCGTCATCATTGGGCTTGACGATGAATGGGTTGGTGCCAGTGCGCCTAATATTCATGGCTTAATAAGCCCAGATAACAGCAAACAAAATACCCCACCCCAGAGCACTGGCAGCTATGATTGTGTAAGTGGCTGAGATCGTAGCAACATCAAATTCTTGATGGGTACAGAGTGCTTGTAAGCCGTGGTAAATCAAGCTGCAAGAGATGCCCAGCCCGCTAAGTATAACCACTACGTTGAAAAGTAAGCTGGGTACCAATAGTGCCAATGAAGCGACGAATAACGGTATTGGTGCAAGTGTGGCAAGTAAATAGGCATCTTGATATCTGATAGATAGCTCTTCAGTTCCATTGACTACAGCGTAGATTACCCAGCCAATAACGAAAAAACTCAATATCTCTGCTAGGAAAATAATTGTCGTGATAAAACGCCACTCTCGGTCAGCAAAGCCCGCCATAAATGCATCGCCGTAATGGGTGCCCGCATAATAGAGCATTACTGGCGGCAAGAGGGACATGGGTAACACCACCAGCCACGCTAGTAAAGGAATGGAGGGGGAGGAAGCCTGTAGCTCTTTCCAGCCTTCACGATGGTTGAATGGTAATTTGAGAAAAGTGAGTGCTCTCATTTCAGATCCCCCCTGCAGGTGTAATCTCAATGGTTATTTGTATCATGGTGTGATATTGTATTTTTTTAAAGCGCTCTAAATTGGCGAGTCAGCAATAGCCGAGTATGTGGTAAAGAGAATTGGAAAAATGAATAACCCTCAGACACTTGATAAAAGCGACTTTGAGCGGCTGTCGCAATTTCGTTACCGGTTGCGTTGCTTTCTTCGCCATAGTGAAGATATCTGTCGCCGCTATGGGCTGACGCCCTTGCAGTATCAACTATTGCTACATCTTCGTGGTTTCCATGGAAGAGACTGGGCGACGGTGGGGGAGCTAGCGGAACGGCTTCAATCAAAACATCATGGGGTGGTGGCGCTAGTTGACCGCTGTGAGCAGCTATCATTGGTTGTGCGGCGGCAAGGGCGTGAGGATCGCCGCCAAATAGAAGTGCATTTATTGGAAGAGGGCGTGAATCGGGTAACGCAAATCGCTGAAGCTCATCAACCTGAGTTGCGTCATTTGCAGGAAGAGACGCCATTTCCGGGTTGGCATAAGTCCACTTAATGCAGAGCTTAAGAAGTTGGATATAGCCAATATACATCGAATGTCCTCATTAATAATGCTTGGTTCGATTGCTGTGTTTAGCTCTTAAGTGTGGTGTGTGGCATTTAGTTGCTGTACTTCTATACTGTGAACTTCAATTTATCGTTAAGGTATTGCACTATGACAAAGCATGATTTGCCATCTGGAGCTGGAGATGTCGCAAACCAGTATCCTGAGATATGGGAAGCTTATGCCGCTTTGGGCAAAGCCTGTGCTGAAGCTGGGCCGCTTGATGAACGTAGCCGACGCTTGATAAAACTCTCGCTGGCCATAGGGGCACGCTCCGAAGGGGCCGTTCACTCCCATGTGCGTCGTGCCTTGGAGGAAGGCGTGAGTGCCGAGGAACTGAAACAAGTAGCCATGTTAGCGATTCCTACCACCGGATTTCCGACTGCTGTGGCGGCCTTAACCTGGATTGAGGACATCACGGATCCTGATTAAGGGCGCTCTGGGGGCGCTCTTCTGAATCTAGAGGCACTGTCCGGATCCAATCGACGCGAACAGTGCCGTGATGCTACAGATGTTCCGACCGTTCAGTGCTTGGCGTTCTGAAGAGCCTGTTCTTCGATGTCTCTATCGACTGAAGAGACGTAGTATTCGTCATCGAAAGCGCCTTCTGGCTCCTTGAGCCACACTAGGCAGATAACCCAACTAATGAAGGCGCCGGTCGCGATGATGTAGAAGAACTGCGACGGTGTGACAAACGTAAAGATGGTTAGGTAAATCACCGCGCCAACATTACCGTAGGCGCCGGCCATGCCCGAGATTTGCCCAGTGATGCGGCGCTTGATGGAGGGAATGATACCGAAGGTTGCCCCCTCAGCCCCTTGCACGAAAATCGAAGTGCCGATGGTCACCGCAATGGCCAGAATGAGTGGCCAACTCGAATTGAGCATGGCCATTAGCAAGAACCCAACGCTAATGCCAAACATGTAGCACAGCATCACAAAGCGCCGGTTACCCATGCGGTCGGAAACCATGCCGCCCATGGGGCGCGCCACCAGATTGACGAACGCGAATGACGCAGCGATCAGGCCGGCCGTAGCGGCATTCAGGCCCCAGGTCTCCTCAAAGAACATGGGCAGCATCGATACCACTGCGAGTTCAGCGCCGAAGTTGGCAAAATAGGTGCTGTTAAGCGCTGCCACACTGTTGAACGAGTATTTATCATCTTCGGGTACCCCCTTACGCAGGATCGGTAGATTGACTCTTAGGATCTGGACAATTTGATAGATAACGATCGCGATAATGGCTAGATAAGCGATGGTTGCACCAGTAACTGATAAATAGCCCATATACTGGATACGCCAGACCAGGATGGCGAGTACGCCGACCAGTGGGATGGTCCAGATGATCAGCTTGATCATATCGCCCCAGGAGCTCACTTCCATGGCAGCGGATTTGCGTGGCTTGCGGTGGGCCTGGGCATCCGGGCCATCGGTAATCGCGAACCAGTAGTAAACACCGTAAGCGGCCATAACAATAGCGCTCTGGGCGATAGCCCAGCGCCAGCCATCGGGGCCGCCATACATGCTCAGGGCGATGGTCGGCAGCGACATGGCCGCGACGGCAGAGCCGAAATTACCCCAGCCAGCGTAGAAACCTTCAGCGAAGCCAATGTCCTTGGGCTTGAACCACAGCGCCGTCATGTGGATACCCACCACGAAGCTGGCACCAATCGAACTCAGTACTAAGCGCGCCACCAACAGCTGCGTCATGCTGTTACCGAAAGCAAACGCCAGTGCCGGTAGTGACATAGTTACCATAAGCACCGAGAACACCCGTCGCGGGCCGAACCGATCCAGTGCCATGCCAACGATGATGCGGGCAGGAATGGTCAAGGCGACGTTGCAGATGGCGAACAGCTTGAGATCATCCGTGGTCAGCCAGTCGACGCTCTTGAGCATGCTCGACGCGAGCGGCGCCATGTTGAACCACACGTAAAAGGTAATAAAGAAGGCAATCCAGGTCAGGTGCAAGGCCCGAATTTCGGGGCTGCGAAACTTGAATACAGCGGAAACTTTCATGGTCGTATCGTCCTGTGTCCCAAAGGTGGGCTGTACCAAAGGAGGTGTAGAGGCTGCTCAAGGGCTGGGTAGGATTAACAAGGGACACTCGGCGCGCCGGGCCAGGAACGAGCTGACGCTGCCGAAAGTCATGTAGTCGAGTTCATCAACAAAATAAGTCAACGACTTGGCGATGATGCCGCCGTCCGGCTGATGGCTATGGCGGGCAATGACCAGTAGGTCTGGCGAGAGTTTGCGAGTGGCCTGAAGCAGCATCTTGCGTGCATCCCCCTCGGCTAGAAGTTGCTCGGCTTGGAAGCCCTCGCCGATGGCGAATGCCACACCCTCTTGAAGGTGCCGTTTAACCTCATCGTGCTCCTGCTGAAAAAGCGCCTCGTTGTTATCGGTAGCGTCGAGTGGATTCTCCACCACGCCGACCAGTACCAGCAGAGGTTGGTTACAGCGGAACATGTTGACGACCTGAGCGAGAGCCAGCTTGGCGTTTCGCGAACCGTCATAGGCGATCATGATTTTCATGGTGTCCTCCCGCATTGGGGTAGGGGGTGAAGACCCGGAGCTTGGCTCCGGGCGTAAACAAGCAAGCCCTATTTAGGGGTTCTTAACGTAGGCACCTTTGCGTAGGTAGAACCACCAGTTGATGACTAGGCAGATGGCGTAGAAGACCGCAAAGCCGTACATGGCAAGTTCCGGTGTGCCGGCCTGGATTTGCTCGCCCATTACCCGCGGGGCGATGAAGGCGCCATAGGCAGCGACGGCTGAGGTCCAGCCAAGTACCGGGCCTTTCTGCTGCTGGTCGAAAATAACCCCGATGCTGCGGAAGGTAGAGCCGTTGCCGATACCACTGGCGGCGAATAACACGATGAATAGCAGCAGGAATAGCCAGAAGAATTGATTAGGATCGGTGGCGTTATAGGCCTGCATCATCACGTAGCCGGTGGCGATAGAGGCGACCACCATGACCGCAGAGATTATTTGGGTGACGATGGAGCCACCCACTTTGTCGGAGATCCATCCGCCCAGCGGACGGATCAGGGCGCCCACGAAGGGGCCTATCCAGGCCCAGGTTAAAGCGCTGGGCGCCTCTGGGTTGGCCACGCGAATCAGCGTGCCATCGGCAGTGGCTTCCATCATGTTGCCGAAGATGACGTTGATAGAGAGCGGCAGGGCTGCAGAGAAGCCGATAAAAGAGCCGAAGGTCAGAATGTAGAGGATGGTCATTGACCAAGTGTGCTTATTGGAAAATATTGCGAACTGCTTCTGGATATTAGGTTTGATGTCGCCAGGAATCAGGCGCAACAACACCAGAGTCAGAACAATGGTTAGCGGCAGGGCAACCCACATATTAAGCCAGCTGAGAGCTAGCATGCCGACGATGGCAGTTACCATGCCGACGCCGTAGAGGCCTAATATTTTGCTAAAAGCCGCCAGCGGCGAACCAGGGTTGGGCGTAATAGTGCGAAGATTGTTCATACCGAACCAACCGGCGAACGCTAATGGAACCAGGAATACAAGCCAGATAAAGCCAGCATTCTGGATCCAGGTATCGGTACCTGCCTCGATCCGGCCGATCAACGTACCGCTAGCGCTTTGCAACTCCATCGGCGAACCGGCTATAGCGCCGAAAATACCGACGGTCATTACCAGCGGGATGACAATCTGCATGGTAGTGACGCCGAAATTACCGAGGCCTGCATTCATGCCCAGGGCGTAACCTTGCTGTTTGCTGGGATAAAAAGTGGAAATGTTGCTCATTGAACAAGCGAAGTTACCGCCACCGATACCGGAAAGTAGCGCCAAAGCCTGGAATACCCAGAACGGCGTGCCTGGGTTCATCAAGGCGATACCAGTGCCGGCAGCGGGGATCATCAATAGCGCGGTGGTCAGGAAGATGGTGTTACGCCCGCCAGCGATGCGGATCATGAACGATGCTGGGATGCGCAGTGTGGCACCTGCTAGACCGGCAAGCGCCGTCAGTGAAAATAGCTGGTTAACCGTGAACGAAAAACCCAGGTTCTGCATCTGGGTGGTAATCATTCCCCACATCATCCAGACAGCGAATCCCATCAGCAGACTGGGAATGGATATCCATAGATTGCGGTTGGCAATGTGCTTGCCTTCCTGTTCCCAGAATTGGGCGTCTTCGACATTCCATTTCTCAATGTCGGCATTTCTCTTGCTCATGGCGCTTTCCCCTTGGCATCAAACCTATCTGCATCTAGCAGTTAGAAAGCAAGATACGCTGGAGGAAGAAATTGGGGAATAGGTGGAAATAGTATGAAAAACAGCGACATACCTCTTGAGAGGTAGTCGCTGAAAAGCATGGATTCATTGATTTTTAACAGAAAAAATCGAGAGGAGGTAAAGGCGGGTCAGAGCAAAAGTATTCTGGGAGTCTTTAGAGGTAACCACACAGAATCGATTAGTGATCGATACCTTCCTGGACTGCCCAGACGGCAGCTTCGACACGTGAGCGTAAGTTGAGCTTTTTGAGCAGATGCTTGACGTGAACCTTGACCGTGCCTTCGGTAATATCCAGCTTGCGTGCGATAAGCTTGTTGGAGAGTCCGCCAGCAAGCTGTTGCAGAATTTCGCGTTCACGCTGCGTTAGGCTATGAATATCCGGGGTGGTGGGGGCATTGCGCTGATTACGCAGGGCTTCAGCGAGTAGGGCGGTCAGGCTTTCGCTGATGACCATGCGCCCCAAAGCAGCCTGACGCAGTTGGCGAACCATGTCTTCAGGCTCCATATCCTTTAACAGGTAACCGTCAGCACCGTTGCGCAGTGCGGCGACAACATCATCCTCATGGTCGGAAACAGTGAACATCACCACACGGCCGCTATAGTTGGCTTCCCGTAGGCGGCGCAAGGCTTCTAAGCCATTGACGCCCGGCATGTTTAAATCAAGTAAAACCAGGTCAGGCTCAAGTTTGAGGGCCAGTGCAATGCCTTCTTCAGGGTCGCCCGTCTCGCCAACCAGTTCAAGATCGTCCTCTAGCTCAAGCAGCTGAGCGACGCCACGCCGGAGTAGCGGGTGGTCATCAATAATCATCAGGCTGGCGGGTGTATCGTTGGCGTTGGTCAGCGTCATTAAGAAGTCCCTGTACCTAAGTGAGAGTCGGAGGCAGCCGTCACAGGCTGCTGCTGAATTAAGCGAGCGGTCAACGGGGTGAAGACTATCTCAATGCTGGCCCCCCCTGTGGGACGATTGGTGATACTCAGCTCCCCGTTCAGGGTAGTGGTTCGGTCGCGTATGATCACCAAACCGTAGTGCATAGGTGGCGAGCTATCGTCTTCCAGGCCTATGCCGTCATCCTCAATACGCACTAGCAGGCGAGCATCGGCGAAGCGCACAGTGACTCCAGCCCAGTGGGCTTGGGCGTGCTTGTGAGTATTGGCCAGCGCCTCACGAATGATCTGCAGCACGTGAATTTCTTCATTGGGGTTAAGTAGGTAAGGCGGCACATCGTACTCAAGCTCGACCGTTACCTCCATGCGCTGGCTAAACTCATCGACGGTCTGGCGTAAGGCAAATTGCAGCCCCGGCCCCTCTAGTTTGAGCCGGAAGGTAGTGAGCAGCTCACGTAGCTGACGATAGGCGCTGTTTAGGCCGGTACGCAGCTCGTCGAATACCGCAGACTGCATCTCTCGGGTGGCTTCTTTTTGCTGCATGCGTTCGAGTCGAGCGACCTGCATTTTGAGATAAGAGAGCGATTGGGCTAGAGAATCGTGAAGTTCCCGCGCAATGATGGTTCGCTCGTTGATCAGCGTAACGTGCTGCTGCTCCTCGATACGTCGCTGCAGATACACCGCCGTGGCGAGCTGGTCGGCTAACATGGTGAGCAGCCGACGGGTGCTATCGTTGAGGCGCTCCTGGGGATACCACACTTCCAGGGTGCCTAGCAGCGTATCGCCTACGCTAATCGGTAGCAGTAAGCACTGTGACTGGTTATTGGACACCATCTCCAAGGGGCGAGGATCGATCAGGCAAGCGTGACACTCCTGGTCACGGCAATACTCTGGTCGGGTACGCGAGTGGGTTTCTAAAACCGGCATTTCCCGTTGGTCGAAAGGATCGTTGAGAGAAAGCCGTATTGGCCCGATATCCAGCAGCTTTTCCAGTTCGCGTAACATAGGGGCTGCGCTAGAGCAGAGATCATTACCGCCCCCATACAGCGAGCGGCTGGCATCGTGCATTACCCGCAGTGCCTGATTACTGCGTTCAAGCTCCTGCTTCTTGCGCGACACCTTGTCTTCCAATGCGGCGTAGCTTGTTGCAAGCTCCGCAGACATCTTGTTAAAGGTATGGCCCAACAAAGCCAACTCGTCGCTGCCGCGGAGTTCGGAGCGTGGCTTGAAGTTACGCTGTGCCGCCTCGCGGGCAAGAACCATCAGTTGACGCAAAGGAACTACCAGATTGAAGCGAACATCGTAGAGGGCGATCGAGACCACTATAGCGATCAGTACCAGAAAGAGCACTTGCATCATCCCCAGCAGCCGCACCTTGGCCTCAGTGCTCTCTTCCAAATAGGTCACCAGCACTTCAATGTCATTGACCATCGCCACGATCATCATTTCTAGCGTATCGAGGTCAAGCGCAGTGGCTGGGGACGGTGCCTCTAGTGCCGGACGAAGCGTGTGCTGCCAGTAGATCTGAAGTTTTTCCAGTTGACGGCGGCGCTCGTGACGATCATCGATGGGGATCGTTTGTTGAAGCGTTGTGCCATACAAACGTTGATCGAAGCTCGAAATCAGTCCTTCGAGCTGTTCTGCGCTAGTCTCCTCTGGAGCATACTCCAGGCGTTGCAGTGCCCCCATGATTTGATAGGCATTCATGCGTAGTGAGCCAGCGACATTAATCGCGGCAGCATCGCCACGGCTGCTGTTAGACATTGCCATGGTCAGGGTGATGCTGATGAGTGCCATCCCGCTAATGGCAAGTAAGGACGCAATGATGCGAGCAACCAGGGAGCGCTGAAGTAATTTCATGGCATTTCCGATAGCGCGGAAGAGGTAAGGGAGTGTGGCACTGTCTGCATTTCGATACGAGGGCTATTCCTTTGGGGTTAGCCGACCTACCTCCGATGTTTTTTGACCTACGCCCAGTATTTACAGACAATTCTTACATGTCTTCCGATGTCTTTATACCCTCGCTGGGAAACGCCATGCCATCATCTGTGCCGCCTCCCACGTTGGAGACATCAAAACAGCCAGTAAATGGTTATCAGTTGCTGGTAGCCATGCTGCTGATGCCGCTGGCAAGCGCTTTAGCGGTGGCTGGCTGGACACTTTATGCCCTGCTCGCAAAACAACCCCTCTATGTGCTGGTACCGTTGAGTAGCGGTGTGCTGTTGGCTTGGCCGGCTTGGTATATCGCCAGGCGGGGAGACACCTGCCGCTTGATGCAATGGCTATTACTGGGGCTAGCGTTGGCGCTGGGCGGGTTTGGGATGGCTAGCCGACCGTGGGAGTTTTTGTTAGTGGGGGCTGGGCTTGGACTGGGAGGTGCGGTGATTACGACGGGCATCGCCCACGCCAAAGGCTGGATGCCTGGTCGTTGGGTGAGTCTTTGTGTCGCCCTTTTTCTGGCTTTAGCGGCGGGGGTAGGGTTTTCCTTGCGGATGGCGCCTCTGGTAGTCCAAGCCTATGGTTGGCGCGCGGCGCCACTTAGCCTGTTGATCCCTCTGTTTATGGTAATGCTGCTGCTGTGGCTTTTCGTAGAGTCACCCGAGTAACGCCGCCTATGAGTCTCACCTGTTCATTCTTACCTACTCTCTCACCTTCTGATTCTAAACCACTAGCGATAAGGCCCATTTTATGACCATAGCGACGTTTGCCGATTTACTGCAGGAAGCGCGTAAACAACCTAAGCCCCAGCGCCTGCTGTTTGTGTTCGTTCGCGCAGAGCTGCCCGACTTCCCTGATGCTGATCAGCGTCGTCGCTTCGAACAGGGTGAAGGGGGTGTGTTGGTGCCTGTGGTATGCGTAGATAAGTCGACGGAGGAGTTGACCAGCATGGCGGCGTTGGTTGAGGAGTCACGCCGTACCGAGATCGAATGGGATCTAGTTTTCACAGCTGCCATGGACGACCCAAAAGATGACGCCGAGGTTGAACGGCAGCTCCAGCGTATGATGGAGTCGCTGCAAATGGGTAATATCACCGCCTATCTTGCCTTCGATCATCACGGCAATGCGCTTAACGTCGGCTAGGGACGGTTACCATGGAGCACTATTTCCTCATCAAGCACTTGCACATGTCGGCCGCTGCGCTGAGCATCACGCTCTTCGTAGTGCGCGCCTGGTGGTCGGTGCAGGAAAGCCCGCGGCTCAACGCCCGTTGGGTCAAGGTATTGCCTCATCTTATTGATACGGCTCTGTTGGGGCTGGGGGTGACTTTGATGGTATTGCTTTCCGTATGGCCCTGGCAGCTTCCTTGGCTTGGCGCCAAGTTACTGGCGCTGCTGGCCTATATCGGTATTGGCACCATTGCGATTAAGCGCGGGGCGACGCCAACGGTGCGAGCCCTAGCCGCGGTAGTGGCGGTGGCTATCTTCGCCTATATGGTGGGGGCCGCTGTTCATCACAGCCCGCTTTCCTGGCTAGCCTGAATTGCAGCTACTTTCTGCCTCACTCCTCACTTTTATTGCGCCATTGAGTGGGCGGCATGGCCGCTCCCTTCGTGGCGCCCGAGCCGGGTGAGCAATTCCAGGTCGATATCGTCATAGGTGATTATCTCGCCACCATGAACTACGGCGAACTGCTCGGCATGCTCATGGCTGGAGAACGGCGCAAGGGTGTGGCCCATGCTGCCGCGCCGATCATGGCCGACCACATACCAAGCGTCTGCTGCAGGGATAAAGGCATCGTCTTTAGGTGCCTCCCAGGGTGTCACGCCGACATCATGTACATAGGCGTGGCGCAGCTGGGTCTGATTTTCGGGCTGCTGGAGGAAAACGAACATCTCCAGCGTAGAGCAGAACTTACGCGCGTCACTGTGGCTTTGCATAAATGCCTGACCTTTGGGGCCTTCGAATTCGGTGATAAACATACCGCATACATGGCAGATGTCATCGCCGCTAATAGGCTGAGGCGGCATCCTTTCGGCGCTGTCAGTGGCATTGTTGCAACCGGTCATGAGCAAAATAGTAAGGGCCAGAATGGGCAGCAGGGCGGGCATGGTCAATCCTCGTTAATAAAATGATGTTAAGAGATGATGTTAAGCGGTATGACGGTGGAAGCGACGGACGGCCAATAGCAGGGGCACCACGACCCAAACCAGCATTGCCAAGGGCGGCCAGGCAGAATGGAACGCACCTTGCTGCGCGATAGCCGCGATACCGCTTTCTAGCTGTGTGCTGTCGAACCCCGACAGGTTGATCAAGCGAAAACTGTCGGTGGGATTGAGCAGCATCAGGTAGGGGAGCCAGTCGCCCCCCTGCTTGACGCCAACCAGTAGGGCCAGCAGTACTAGATCGAATACCAGCACGAACAGAAACCACACTCCTAGTGCCAGCCCGGCGGCCCGTGCCTTTTCGGTGACCGTTACGCTGATCAGGTAGGCAAAGGCCAAAAACACCCAGCCCAAGAGCACACTGCTGGCGATCAATCGTGCTAGGCCGACGGTTAGTTGGATAAGCGGTACGCCTTCAGCGCCCAACGCAATAACCATACCCGCGATACCAAAACCGAGTAGCGTGGCGACAGCCAGAATCATCCCATGGCCGAAGAACTTACCAAACATCAACGCCGAACGACTTATAGGGTAGGTGAGTAGCAGTAGTAGCGTGCCGGCCTCCTGCTCACCAACAACGGCGTCGTAGGCTAGCATCAGCGCGATTAAGGGGATCAGAAAAACGGCCAGAGTTGATAAACTGACCAGGGTGGTGGCCAGTGAAGTAAAACCAAGACCGCCGCTCGCAGCGGCACCAAAGTAGGCAATACCCATTGCCAGAACGGCAAGGATCACGGTGATCGCCAGTACCCAGCGATTACGCAGGCCATCCTGGAACTCTTTGGCGGCGACGATGAACATGGCCTTCATGCGCTGGCTCCTAGCGTCAGTGAGGCGGGGCGAGTAGAAAAATGCGTGTAGAGATGCTCAAGGGTGGGTGGTGATAACTCGATGTCGTCGATATTCGGCATGGTGGTTAATTGACGTAGCACCTGCATTTTATTTTCCGCGGGCACGTTGACCTCCACACAGCGCTCATTGATTGGGATAGGCTCAAGGGACATGGCTTTCCAGAGCTGAGACTGCATGGCCAGCAATGTGCCGTGGATACGAAACGTGAGCGGTAGCTGTGCTTCTTCACGCAGCTGTTTAAGGCTGCCCAGGGCCAGGCGTCGCCCTTTGCCCAGGATCAAGGCGCGGTCGATATAGGGTTCGATGCCCGGCAGTACATGGGAAGAGAGCAGCACGGTACAACCGTTGTCGCGTAGGGCTTTTACCGCTTGATAAAAATCGCGGGTGGCCGCGGGGTCAAGGCCGGTGGTGGGTTCATCCAGCAACAATAGCCGGGGAGACCCTAGTAAAGCCTGGGCCAGGCCAAGGCGCTGGCGCATGCCCTTGGAGTAAGTTTTAACGCGACGGTCGGCGGCTTCGACCAGGCCCACACGCTCAAGCAGAACCGTTACCTGATGGCGGTCAGCGCGCTTTAAACGAGCGAAATAGGTGAGCACTTCACGCCCGGTGAGCTGTTCGTAGAAGGTGACGTTTTCAGGTAGATAGCCCAACTGACGCCGTAGGCGTTCGGCATGTGGCCCGTCAGGAGCGCCACCGAGGACGTCAACGTGGCCCGAGCTGGGCGCAATTAAGCCCAGTATGAGTTTCATGATGGTCGTCTTGCCCGCGCCATTATGTCCCAGCAGGGCGAGCATCTCGCCTTCTTTGATGGTGAGATCCATTTCAGCTAGTCGCACCAGCGCCCCGTGACGCTTGGTAACTCGCTGTAGTTCTATTACTGGGTTCATGGAGCATTTCCTTCTCGGCCGGGCTCGCTCATCAAGGGCGCGCTGTCTCTGACCCCCGGGGGACGAAACACCGGGAACTGACGTTGCACCCAACGCAGTGCCAACACCGCAGGGCTTTGCATCAACAGGCGCGCGGAGGGGTGGCGCCAGAGAAGATGATCCATGGCGTCATTGGGTTCATGAGCGGTGTCGCCGACACCGTTATCGTCAAGATCCCAACCCAGGTAGTCGCTCCAGTAATTGCCCGACCAATCCTGCTCACGGGTGGCGACATACATGACTTGCTGCTTATTAGCGATGAAGGCGTTGCCCGCCATTTGGTTATCCTCTGAACCGGCGGTGAGATGGATGCCGATGTCGCTGGCTGCGAAACGATTATTCTCGATACGATTGAACTGCGAGTTGTAAACGAACAGTGCCTTGCCGTCGCCGCCCGCTAGACGCCCCTCGCCATCTGCCCCCAGGGGCTGGGTGACGCCTTCGACACGGTTGCCGCTCAACAGGGAGTCGGTGATGTTGTTCATCAAAATGCCGTAGTTGTCGTCTGCTTCCGAACGGTTATCAACGACTTCCAGGCGTTTGGATTGCATCAGGGCGTAGCCGGTTCGGGTTCGTTGGGTCAGGTTGCCTTCAAGACGATTGTCGAAGGAGTACATGTAGTGCACGCCATAGCGCAGGTCATGCAGGGTGTTGTCGCGCAGCACGTTGTGGCGGCTGCTGTCGAGATAGATGCCGTCGCGAGTCTGCGCAACATCGTTGGATTCGATAATCGAGTCACTAACGTTATAGAGGTGAATGCCGTTGCCGCGATCCTGAGAGCGCAGTCGGGTATCGCCACGAATGGTATTGCCTATCACACTGACGTTATTGACAGCATCGAGCCAGATGCCGAAGCCAGGCCCGCTTAGCTGGTTATTGCGGATGGTACTACCGTGAGCGCTGGGCTCGACAAAAATAGCGGCCTCCAGTGCTGTCAGGTTATCTCCCCAGTCTTCAATGCGGACACCTTCAAATATAATGTCGGGAGCTGCCAGCACCACCGCATGGCCGTGGCCTCCTGCATCGAGGATGGCTTGCAACTCGCCCCGGATATGCAGCGTGCGGTCAATAACCACACGCCCAGGGTAGCGTCCTGCAGGCAGCAGCAATTGATCGCCGTCGGTCGCCTGTTCGATCAACGGCTGTAACGGCTCACCAGGCGTGGCGAGCCAGTTGGCGGCATAAACCCCGCTAGGCAGCCAAAAAATCCATAGCAGCGCCAGTAGGCAACCTAAATAGCCAGGGTGTCGTTTCATGGTGTTCTCCCGCAGCGGGCCGAAGGAATCGGCCCGCATTGTGTCGTCAGACTCCTGTCAGTGAGGCGTCAGGCGGGTTCGACTAGCATGCGCCCCGTCATTTCCATATGCATTGCGTGGCAGAACCAGTTGCAGTAGTACCAGTGCACCCCGGCTTTGTCGGCGGTGAAGGTGACACTAGCGGTCTGCTGGGGGCTGATCTCCATCTGCACACCGTGGTTGACCATGCAGAAGCCGTGGGTCAGATCCTCGACCTGGTCAAGGTTGGTGATGACCACGGTCACCTCATCACCCTGTTTGACCTTGAATTCGGTCAGGCCAAATTGCGGTGCGATGGAGGTCATGTACACGCGTACTTTATTGCCATCGCGGATTACCTTGCTTTCGCCCTCCAGGTTGACGCCGTCTGCCTCGGCCATGGCCACGGTCTCGGCGAAGAAGGGGTCGTCTCGTGTCCATACTCGGCTTGGGTTGATCTGGTCGGCGCGTACCAGAATACAGTCGTGGGGCTCGGCATAAGTGGGGCCGTCATGCACCAGTTTCATTTCCTCACCGGAGATGTCGATCAACTGATCGTTTTCGGGATGCAGAGGGCCTACCGGCAGGAAACGGTCTTTGGAAAACTTCGACAGCACCACCAGCCACTTGCCGTCGGCATCCCGGGATTCGGTGAGACTGGCGTGGTTATGCCCAGGCTGGTAGTGGACATCGAGCTTCTGACGCAGGTAGTTGACGTCTTCGCCATTGTAGTGGCGAATGGCATCCTCAATATTCCACTTGGCTACCTGGCTATCGATGAACAGCGTGGTATAGGCGTTGCCCCGGCCATCGTAGGTGGTGTGAAGCGGGCCCAAGCCCAGTTCAGGTTCACCCACGATGGTATCGCGCGGTTCGATACTGTCGTCGAACAGCTCAGGCAACTTGTCGATGGCGATGATTGAGCAAGTGGGGGATAGCTTGCCGTTGGCGATGAAATATTTGCCATCCGGTGAGGTATTCACGCCATGGGGGTTCTTGGGGATCGGGATGTAACGTGTCAGTTGCGAGCCCTTGCGCCCATCCAGTACCGGTACGCTTGATTCACCCAGTGTCTTGTAGTTCCCGGCCGCCACGGCGGCTTCAATCGCTTCAACGTCGAATACCACGACCCAGTCGCGCTCGTTGCGCATGGTCTCGGTCAGGGTCATGCCCTTTTCCGAGTTGTAGCAGGTAGAGGCGACGAAACGACCGGTGTAGTCGGCATCGGTGTTATCGAGGTTGCCATCGACGATCACCTGCCAGGCTACGTCCATGCTTTCGGCATCGATAGCGTTGAACATAGTGAAGTAGTTGTCGGGGTTCTCCAGGTCGCGGCCGTCATTGATCTGGGGGATCGGCAGTTCGGCATTGGCGAAGACGTACTTGGTGTAAGGCACCTTCTGCAGGCGCAAACCGTGAATCGCCTGGACGTTGGGGATGGTGGTGACCTTGTCCGTCTTCATGATATCGAGACGAATGCGCGCAACGCGGGTGTTAGCCTTGTCGTTGATAAATAGGTACTTGCCGTCGTAGCTGCCGTCGGTCATGGAAATATGGGGGTGGTGGCAGTCGCCGTTGAGGAAATGGCTCGATTCGCCGAGTATCCGCTTCGACTCGTTGCTGATCCCCCAGCCAGAGGCGCTATCCACGTTGAACACTGGAATCCGCATCAGTTCGCGCATTGAAGGTACACCGAGCACCCGAACCTCGCCCGAGTGGCCACCGCTCCAGAAGCCGTAGTAATCGTCGAGCTCGCCGGGTGCAACGTCGATACCGTTGGCGCCGGCGGCCTGAACTTGACGGCTATTGAGTAACGCACCTGCGCCAAAACCACTGGCCAGGCCCGCCCCGGCAACGCCGGTGACGGCGGTATTGCGCAAGAAATGGCGACGGCCGATATCCTGAATATGGTCTTTTTTATCGCTCATGCTTGATTCCCCTGAGATCAGTCTTGCTGGTGAAGAGGGATGCGTTGCCATGCGGCCTGTTTGCCGCTGGCATCGGTATCCCGTTGGGTCTCAACGCTATTACCGCGCGATGACATATTGGCCGCCTTTTCATAGCGCTTGCGGCGCTTGACCATGGGCGGGCAACGCTGGTCGTCGTGGTAGGTCACTTGGCAGTCGAGACAGTAGTGGCACTCATTGGCATTGATGCGGCCGTTCGGGTGTATAGCGGCCACTTCGCATTCATTGGCACAGATTTGGCACGGGGTACCGCAGCTACCGCGGTGGCGCTTGAGCCAGTCGAACAGGCGTAAACGCGAAGGAATAGCCAACCCGGCACCTAAAGGGCACAGATAGCGGCAGTAGAATTTGTGGTTGAAGGCAGAAATCGCCACCAGTCCAAGAGCATAAATAACGAAGGCCCAGTCACGTTGGAAACGCAGGGTGATTGCGGTCTTGAACGGCTCCACTTCGGCGTAGCGTTCCGCGGTGCCAAGCGAATGTAGCGAGACTGCGAACAAGGCCAGCAGAATGATGTATTTAATCGCCCATAGGCGCTCATGGAGCCCGAAGGGCACCTCGATCTGCTTAACGTTTAGTTTGCGAGCGACCTGGTTGACCAGGTCTTGTAAAGCGCCGAAGGGGCACAGCCAGCCGCAGAAAACTCCGCGGCCCCACAGCAGCAGGCTCACCGCCACGAACGACCAGAGAATAAATAGCATTGGGTCGATCAAAAATGAGGACCAGCTAAAACCGCTTATCAGCGAGTTGGTGAAGGTAAGGATATTGACGACCGATAGCTGGGCCAGCGAGTACCAGCCGATAAATACTAAGGTGTATATCTTGAAACCCAGACGCAGTGGGTTCAGAACACGCGGGTGGCGCGCCAGCACATCCTGGAACAGCATGATGCCAGTGAGCACCAATAATCCGGCGGATAGCACAACGATCTGGAAAGCCTTGTCGCGCCAAACCTGTACCCAGATAGGCTCTTCCACCGGTGGCTCAGGCCGTTCTATATAGGCCTCGGGAACACTGTAGTCGGCGCTAAAGCGGCTGAACTCGGTATCCAAGGGGCCAGAGGCGCGGCGAACCAGTAATTCCAGCTGCCACGGTTGTCCGGGGTCGAAGCCCGCCTCTTCGCGGACGATGAAGATGTCTCGCTCGGCCAGCGAGGGCGCGCCTTCGAGGGCCAGATCACCCAGGCGGATGTGATCGCGATCATGAAAGCTGACCCGAGTGCTGCCCTGTGAAAGCTCGATGCGATCGAAGATGCCGCCGCGCACATACCCTGAACCCTTGAATGAGTAGTCACCACGCCCCATGACGGCAATAGCGTGCTCGCCATCCTTCAGCTCGACCATTAGTTGGTCATAGCCAGTATCGCCGAGCAGGTTGCGGCCAGCGGTTGGTGGGTTGAGGTAGGTGTAAAACAGCTCGATAAAGGTTTTATCGGCGGGCTGTGGCGAGCGCAGGTAATCTTCGGCGGGCGTACCTATAAAGCTCGCATCGACCTCGCCATGGGTCAGTTGCAAACGGCGAATGGTGCCGTCGCCGGTCAGTTCATCCCAGTTGGCAGGGGCGAAAACGTCTTCTCGAACGCGTGCCGGTGGTGTCTGGGAGGGGTCGGCAATGAGCTGCTGTTCAGCGGCCACTTGCCTGGCGCTGCGCATGATGGTGTCGCTGACGACGATGACGGTCACCGTCGCGCCAGAGATAGCGTCAAGATTGTCGCCGACCCTGAGCCTGTCATTGACGTGGGCCGATTCATGCTCATCGGCGAAGCTATTTAGCTTCGATTCGGGAATGCCCACCAGCATGATCGGTTCGGAATGACTGAGGATGTCGGCCTGTACAATTTGCCCATCCAGACCGATGCCCACCAGTACATTGACCGGTTTGCCTGAGTAGGCGGGGATCGGAGCGACATCCACACTCTCAAAAGCGTAGCCGAGCAACTCATCGTCGCTGGCGAGTACACGGCTTACCGGCCACTGTGAATCCGCGGCTTCAAGACGCTCTGCCGTGGGAAACCCCTCGCGTACCTGCTCCAGTTCGATAGCTTGGGCGGGCAGTGTTATCGCTAGGAGTAACAGTAAGCTAATCCAGATGCCGGTTAGACGGCGCGGGCAAGCCACAGGGGACATCGTGGTTTCCTTTTGGGTCAAGAGCGTTATAGAACCGGTTCTAGCAAGTGGTCGACGGCAGCTTTCACTTCGTCATCGCTCAAGCCCAATTGGCCTCCTTTCGGCGGCATTGCCTGAAAACCGTTAATCGCGTGGTCGTACAGGGTGTCCATGTCTTTTTCTAAGCGTGGCTCCCAGTGTTCGGCATTGCCGCGAATGGGAGCACCTGCGGCGCCCGTCATGTGGCAAGCCATGCAGGCTTGGTTATAGGTGGCTTCGCCATCTGCATGAGCGGTAACCGAAATAGAAGCAACAACGCCTAGCAACAGTATGGACGCGAGGGTTTTCATTGAAGTATTCCTTATGCATCTTTTGAGTTGAAATTACCAATTCGGCAACGTGGCAAGGTGGTTTATAGAGGTATACGAGTTGCTGGGTACTGATTGCTCAGTACGAGAAAAGGTATGAAGTTCACTTTAAAGAAATAAGGGGGACTAATGTTGATCTGGATCATTTTTAGTCTCGCGTACCCCTACAGAGCATTAGCTTATTACCCCTTAGTGGGTAGGCGATGACGTCAGTCGTTATTGTGATTTCAACTCGAAATTCAGACGCTTGGCTATGCACCACGGCGCTAGGGGCGTGGCGATGTAAAAATGTTTTTTACAGCGCGGATTATTTCAACATGTTCAAGTACTGGCGCAGGACTACGGCATTGTTACGGCGCTCTTCCTTAGAGGCAAATACCAGAGTAACTCGCTCTTTCCTGGCACGTTGTGCAAGATCACGAAGAGACTCGCGATAAGAGGTTAACTCTTTGAGATAGCGACGGCGGAAGCCACTCCAGTCGAGTGAGCCATGATGAAACGCTTTGCGAAGTTCGCTGCTTGGGGCGACCTCCTTGCGCCATTCATCGATTTTGGCTTCCTCCTTGGACACCCCGCGCGGCCAGATACCGTCGACGAGGACACGATAACCATCTTTGCTTTGAGGTGAGTCATAGGCTCGCTTTAATTCAATATCCATCGCTATCTCGCAAGTCAATGAGTTTCCTTTAAAGCCTAGCTAGTGAGTCGGTTCCACTCTACTTGAATCCTAGTAAGCCCAGACAATAGCCATCAGCAAGCCCCATGCCAGCACCCCGGCGGCCATAACGGTGTAAGTAGCAGACATCGTTGTTACGTCATTCGCTGAGCGTTTACACAGAGCCTGCAGTCCGTGGTAGACCAAACTGCAAGAGATGCCCAGTGCCACCAGTACTACCAGCGCATTGAACAACAGGCTGGGGATCAGCAGAGCGGTCGCTGCTGACCAAAGTGGCAAAGGTGCTAGGGCTGCCAACAGATAAGCGTCGTGGTAGCTAATTGAGAGATCACGATCGCTATTGACCACCGCGTGAATTAGCCAGCCCATTACAAAGAAGGTGAGCAGCTCGGCCAGGAACAGAATGGTCGTGATGAAGCGCCACTGCCGATCGGCGAAGCCTGGAGCGAAGATATCTCCGTAGTGTGTACCGGCATAATAGAGCATCACGGGAGGTAACAACGACATGGGCAGCACGATGCACCAAGCCAGAGTGGCGATTGAAGGATGGCGTTGCTGGAGGTCTTTCCATCCCGCTAAATGGGTAAAGGGCAGTTGAATAATGGTTAGAGGGTTCATTGTCTAGCCTCGCAGTCAGTTGTGATCGTTGTGGGCTTAAAATATCATGTCATGATATTATATTCAGAATTAAGGCTAGTTTGTATTTTGTCAAGTGTGAAGCTTGATTCTCTCTGTTTTAAGAGAGCGCAACCCACATCAGCGGCAGCGGTGCATGCCCGTGTGAAATCTGAGAAGTCATAGCATCAGCCTACCTCTAGAACGGCTATGATCTGGTGCAAATCGCACAGAGTGATTAGGCACTATTAAGAAACCCAGCCGCATTCTGGCTCGAATTAATTAGTAATCTTAAATTTACCCTGGGTTTTGCTCTTGCCAAAAATTGATCTGTGGCAATGTTGCTAGGGGGATTCTTCTGCTAACCTTAAAATGTAAATAATATACATCTTAATAAATGCATGCCTTTTGGCTTCCCAGCCTAAGGTCGGATCTGACTAGCAAGGGAGTATGGCTTATGGCTGATGGTCTCACTAAATCAGCGGCCCGCAATATTTTCTACGGTGGTTCGCTGTTCTTCTTCCTGCTATTTGCCGCGCTAACGGCTCATAGTCATTGGTACATGGTCAATGTCTCCACGGACAGCGAAGGCCTCACGGATTCTGTTAAGCATGGCAAAGAAGTGTGGGAAAAAAACATGTGTATCAATTGCCATAGCATTATGGGGGAGGGTGCTTATTTCGCTCCTGAACTGGGTAACGTCTGGGAACGCTATGGAGGCCATGAAAATCCTGAGGCTGCCCGATCGGGTATTAATGCCTGGATCCGCGCCCAGCCATTGGGGATAGAGGGTCGTCGTCAAATGCCAGCGTATGACTTTAGCGAAGAGGATATGAACTCGCTAATTGACTTTCTCGAATGGACCGATGGTATCGACAACCAGGACTGGCCCCCACATCCCGCTGGCTGAAGCTACCAGCCGAAGGATGAATCAAGGAGAACCGTACAATGAAATATGAAACCCAGAAGGTTGCTTTACCCTTTTTTATGGTGGCCATGGCGCTATTTACGCTACAAATAGTCTTCGGACTACTGGCCGCCACCGTCTATGCTTGGCCCAACTTTATGGCCGAAGTGATGCCCTTTCATATCATGCGTGTCAGCCATACCAATCTGTTGATTGTGTGGCTGCTAATCGGTTTTATGGGCTGTACCTACTATCTGATGCCAGAGGAAGCCGAGCGGGAAATTCATAGTCCCAATCTGGCGTATATCCAGCTGGCGATCTTTGCTTTTGCTGGCGTCGCTGCTCTGGTCGGCTACCAGTTCGGTATCCATGAAGGGCGCGAGTTTCTTGAGCAACCGTTCTGGGTGAAAATACTCATCACCATTTCTTTTCTAATGTTTCTTTTCAATACCAGCATGACGCTGCTCAAGGGCCGCAAGACCGCTATCAATCTGGTGTTAATGCTGGGGCTCTGGCTAGCGGCAGTATTTTGGTTATTCGCTTTCTACAACCCGACCAATCTAGCGGTGGATAAACTCTACTGGTGGTGGGTGGTGCACCTCTGGGTGGAAGGCGTATGGGAATTGATCATGGCTTCCTTGCTGGGTTACCTGCTGATCAAAATGACCGGTGTGGATCGCGAAGTGATCGAAAAATGGCTCTATATCATTGTTGGATTGGCACTGTTCTCCGGCCTGCTGGGCACCGGGCACCACTACTACTGGATTGGCGCACCTGGCTACTGGCAGCCCATCGGCAGTATCTTCTCGACGCTTGAAGTGGCGCCTTTCTTCGCCATGGTGGTATTCGCCTTTACCATGTTCTGGAAGGGCAGTCGTAACCATCCTAATAAAGCGGCCATGCTATGGGCCTTAGGCTGCCCAACCATTGCCTTTTTCGGCGCTGGTGTGTGGGGCTTTATGCATACCCTCTCGTTCGTGAATTACTACAGCCATGGCACTCAGGTAACCGCCGCTCATGGCCATCTAGCTTTCTATGGTGCTTATGTGATGCTGATTCTTGGCGTGATTACCTACGCCATGCCGCAGATCCGCCGTGTGCAGCCTTATAACCAAGTGCTGAACATGTGGGGCTTCTGGATCGTCACCAGTGCCATGTGCTTCATGACGTTTACCCTGACCTTCGCCGGGGTCGTGCAGACTCACTTACAGCGCGTCCTGGGCATGAATTACATGGAAGTGCAGGATCAATTAGGCCTGTTCTACATCATGCGTCTGGGCGCTGGTGTGGCCGTGGCAGTGGGGGCGATCATGTTGCTCTACTCCTTCTTCGGGCCCGCCCGAGAGCAGGTGCCAGCCGGCGGCACACAAATTACAGCTGGGGCAGGCTCGGCCTGAACTTAACGGCCCTGCGGGGCCGTTTTTGCTTTCTTTCTTTATTTATTTATTTTCCGGCAATGGAGTCTTCCCATGCCTCTTTCTTCTGTCGCTAATCCTATCGATGAGCGTGAAATACCTTTCTACGAGAATGTCGGCAACGAATGCGCTATGTTTGAGCACGCCTTTCGTCAACGTTTGCCGCTGTTACTTAAAGGCCCCACCGGGTGTGGTAAAACACGTTTTGTTAGCCATATGGCCGCGAAGCTGGGCCGTCCGCTATTCACTATTTCATGTCACGACGATCTGACTTCAGCCGACCTTACAGGCCGCTATCTATTGCAGGGCGGTGAGACCCGCTGGGTCGATGGCCCGCTTACTCGAGCAGTGCGCGAAGGGGGGATCTGCTATCTCGATGAGGTGGTGGAGGCGCGTAAAGATGTCACCGTGGTGCTTCACCCGCTGACCGATGACCGCCGACTACTGCCGTTGGAACGTACCGGGGAACTGCTCGAAGCGCCGGATGACTTCATGCTGGTAGTGTCTTATAACCCTGGCTATCAGCATATTCTCAAATCGCTTAAACCGAGTACCCGCCAGCGCTTCCTGGCCATGTCATTTGATTTTCCACCACCCAAAGTCGAGCGCGATATTGTCGCGCGGGAGAGTGGTTTGCCCGGTGAGCAGTGCGCCGCGCTGGTCAATCTTGCCGCCAGCCTGCGGGCCATGAAGGGGCAGGATTTAGAAGAGGGTGTTTCTACTCGCCTATTGGTTTACTGCGCTACCCTGATTGCCGCCGGGGTGCCCATTTTGGAAGCTGCCCGGGCTACCTTAGTGGAGCCGCTGAGTGATGACGCAGATGTTCAGGAAGGGCTGATGGAAGCCATTCAAGCAACCTTTGGGTGAGGGCACGGCATGCTTGATTTTCTTGAAGTCGAGGAGTTTGTAGGCCGCCATTGGCACCGTTGGGCTTCCAGTGCGGCAAGTTACCCTGACCATCCCGAAGCCGCAGTGCGTCTTGAAACGCTGCGGCCCATGCTCGGCGTCTTTTTCCGCGCCGGAGGTGGCGAGGCGGGTATCGATGTTGCTGCTATTGCGGGGCGTAATTCGTCGCATCGCTTATCCTTACGCCAAAGGCTTGGGCTTGATGAGGAGGTGCTCGATCAAGCACGCCGTGACGAAGAAAGCCTGTTGTTACCGCCACGCATTGCCTTGTTCGCCGAGGCTTCCTTGAACCGGGACCTCTACCTTTGGCTGGTAGCGTACCTGGCGGCGACCCAGCATGTGCACGTCGTCGAAGATCCGCTACAGCAAGACCTTCTCCAGCTGCGTGAAGTAAACCGGGCGACTCGGGCAGTGTTGGCCCATTTCCCTGGGCTCGCTCAGCGCCACGCCAGATTATGTCAGGCATTGCTGGCCATTCGCCCCCAGCGCAAGCGCTTGCCGCCGATGGAAGCAGCGCTTGAATCCGTTCTCTGTGCCCAGCTGGGAGAAACGCCGCCCGAGGCTGGCTGGGCCGAAGTGATGCATATCGCCATCCTCGACGAGACCCTGTCTTTGGACAATTTTCATGCGCCGCATGGATACCGGCCGCCACTTCCGGTGCCGCTATGGGGGCAAGCCGTTGCCCTGGGTACCCATAAGAAAGCACGAACCGAGCAGGAAGATGATGAGGCACCGGTCGCAGGGAAGAATTCACTACAAGATGATCATGGTAAACGTAAGGCTGACCGGCGCGAGCAGGATCAGGCCGACCGCGATGACTCTTTAATGCTCAATGCATCCGAAAAGATGCTTTCCTGGGCCGAAATGGTCAATCTCAATCGTCATGTAGAGGATGAAGACGATGATGAGGCCAAACAGGCGGCCGATCAGATTGATGAAATTGTGCTCAGTGCTAACCGTAAGAAGGCGGCTTCCAAGCTAAAGCTTGATCTTGATCTGGCGCCGGGTGAGGTGAGTGGGGGAAGGCTGCGTGGGCGCCATACCTATCCGGAATGGAATCATCGTAAGCAAATCTATATGCCTGACCACTGTGTGGTACTCAGCGATGTCCAGAGCGAGGAGGGGGAGAACTGGCAGCCGGATGAAACGACAAAACGGCGCATTCGACGAGTCCGACGCGAGTTTGAAGCACTTAGGCCGCGTCGTGAGACGCTACGTGGCCAGCTGGATGGCAGCGAGCTGGATATGGACGCCGTCATTCGCTCCCGCTGTGATCTGGCGGCGACCGGTGAAGCCAGCGACCGTCTCTATCAAGCTAGCCGTACCCAGGCGAGGGATTTGGCGGTTTCGATCCTGGTCGATGTATCCCTTTCCACTGAGGCCTGGCTGGAAGACCGGCGAGTGCTGGATGTGGCTAAAGAAGCGCTGCTGGTATTGGGGCACGGCCTTGCGGGGTGCGGCGATGACTATGCCATTCACAGCTTTACCTCCCACCGTCGTCACCGTGTTTGGGTCAATACGCTTAAAAGTTTCGATGAGCCAATGGGCGAGCGGGTGTCACGGCGGATCGCAGCGCTCAAACCAGGCCACTACACGCGTATGGGGCCCGCTATTCGGCACCTTTCCCAAGCGCTTGCCAAACGGCCCAATCGGCACCGGTTGCTGCTACTTCTGACCGACGGTAAGCCTAACGATACCGACTATTATGAAGGGCGCTATGGTATAGAGGATACGCGCAAAGCGGTACTTGAAGCGCGACGGGAAGAAGTGCGCGTGTTCGGGGTAACGATTGACCGGGAGGCGGGGCGCTATATTCCTCATCTGTTTGGGCGAGGGGGTTATGCCATTGTCCAGCGTCCGGAGCATCTCGCCTTGGCGCTGCCGAGTATCTACCGCCAGATTGTTGCTTCCTAAGGAGGTTATCTATGGTGCGCTTGCGCTTCGTAGCGGCGATTAGTCTGTGGTCTTTGGTCGCTTTAGGGATAGTCGTGCCGCTGGTATGGCTTATCAATAACCGAGATTGGGGCGTGGCGCTGATGTTGCTGGTTCCCTTTATCGTTTATGGTTTGATGCGGTTGGGTCGGTCGCTGGAAGCCTGGGCAAACGCCGCGCAGCGGCCTTGAGGTACTGATTCCGCACTTCGCTAAATCCAATCCTGTGAGGCTACCCCACTAAATGAAAGCGACCGGCCAGGTAGCCCGCGGCAATCAGCGTTAACGTTAATAGTGTCAGGGCAATGAAAACTCCCTTCCAGGCTGGGGTCGCGGCGCGCAAGTTTAAATAGACCATGAGCACACAGTGGGCTTTGAACCCCGTCGCCATCATTATCATGGCGGCTGACCATAGGGGAAGCACCTGCCAGTCGGTGGTCTGATCTAGCCGAGCGGAAACCATGGAAACCAGGGTCAGCGCCATTAATACGCCCCAAGTAATCAGTAAACGTCGTGTACCGGGCAGTGCCCTCATTGTTTCCTCACAAAATTATCTGAGCAGATAAATCAGTGGATAAAGCAGGATCCAAATCAAGTCCACCATATGCCAGAAGGCTGCCGCCGTTTCTACGTTCTCGGTGGAGGTGCGCCAGCTCACTAAGCCTAGTAGCGCTAAGCCGAACACAACGTGAGCAAAATGGAAGGCGGTTAAACCATAGTAAAAACCAAAAAAAACGTTCGTTTCTGGCGTTATTCCAGCGGCAAACTTACTTGTATACTCAAAAACCTTAATGAGACAGAACAGTAGGCCCAACAGTATAGCGGCGCCTAACCACTGTCGGCTGCGCTGTATGCGCTTAGCGCTTATCGCCTCAACGGCAAAGGCTACAAAAAGCCCACTGGTCAAGAGCACCAGGGTATTGAGGCCGCCCAGCACCGGGTCAAGCTGATGTTGGGATTCATTGAATAGTGCAGGGTCAAGGGCGCGTTGACCGGCATAGAGCGCAAAGAAGGCGGTGAAAACCAGCATTTCGCTCAGTATCAATACCCACATCAGTGGATTGCCAGGTAGCGCTGAAAGCGGCCCCCAGCCGGGATTGGGCAGGTCGTGCCTCATTAATACTCCACTCGGTAAGCGTTGTGCCGAGGTATCAGGGCTCATTAGTTTTCGTCAATATATTAAGTGCATTTTAAATACATGTTAATTTTGGTGCAATATTTCTTTTATTTGACACGCGTCACTACCCAGCGCCACGGCAACGCTTAGCATCAGTGGCCTAGTGTTTGCCGATGATGCCTTTACTTCGGAGTGACTGTTATGTCATTGCTGTCTTTACCTTTTTCCATGCCCTCTTTTTCAATTTCCCCTCCTATAACGCCTAGCCATTTGATACGTCTCCTTGATCCACGGGTACCGTTTACAATTAAGCAACGTATAGTCGAGCCTTTACTCAACCGTACTTTTGCTATGCCGCTTGCTGAGGGGGAATTCGATGCTTTGGAAGGTCGGCGCATTAGTCTCACCATCGCCGATTTAGGTGTGACGCTAAGTCTGACGCTTGAATCCCAGCGCTTGATATTATGTCGCGAGAAAGGCGAGGCAACCATTCGGGGAGGTTGGCGGGAATTCTTGTGCCTTGCCACGCGCCGCGAAGATCCCGACAGCCTGTTTTTCCAGCGTCGCTTAATCATTGAAGGGGATACAGAGCTGGGGTTGACGCTCAAAAATCTACTTGACGGTTGCGAGGAAGGCCTTGCACAAGGGCGTGTGGGGGAACTGTTGTTGGGGCTGGAGCGTTTGGTACGTAAAGAGTGACCCAGGCTTCTGAAATGTTCACAAGCGGCCTCGGGATATCCCGAGGCCGCCCATTATTACGCTGCGTCGAGGGGGCGTGAGGGGCCAAAGTGCTCAAAGTGTCGGCGATCCTCGTCGACACCCAGTTCGGACAAAGCGCTGTTAATCGCTGTCATGAATCCTTGGGGGCCGACGAAATAGCAGCGCGCCTTAAGATCAGGCAGGTAGTGAGCTAATAAGCTGTGGTCGATACGACCAATATGTTCGGCTTCGTTGCCGCGCTCATGAATACGGACAGCCTTAAGACGTTGAGGATACTCGCTCTTCAGCGCTTCTAATTCGCCTTTAAAGGCCTGGTGGTCGGCATCCAGGGCAGCGTGTAGGTAGGTGACTTGCCGCCCAAGGGACAAGGCATGTCTTGCCATGGGGAGCAGGGGCGTTTGCCCAACGCCGCCGCTGGCAAGCAGCAGAGGTTCGTCACCTTCAATCAGCGTGAGGTCACCTGCTGGTGGTAACAGTTCCAAGGTGTCGCCGGGTTGTAAGACATCGTGGAAGTGGCGGCTGACTTGGCCCTGTTCTTCGCGTTTGATCGAGATTCGATAGCTTTGGCCATTTGGCGTGTCTGAGAGGCTGTAATGCCGATAAACCAGCTCGCCATTAATGGTTAGACGTACACCGATATACTGACCTGGCTCATGCTCAGCCACACGACCTCCATCCTCGGGCTCAAGGATAAAAGAGCGAATTAAAGCACTTTCCTGCTGGGTACTGGCAATCTTGAAACGGCGTGTGCCGCGCCATCCCCCCGGGCGTTGCTCAAACTCACGATAGCGCTGGTCTTCGAGGTCAATTAACAGGGCGGCAAGCTCGTTATATAGAGCGCCCCATGCGTCGGCGATTTCCGGGGTGACAGCTTCACCCAGCACTTCGTCAATCGCTGCCAGCAGGCATTCACCGACAATAGGGTACTGCTCGGGAAGAATGCCTAGCGAGACGTGTTTACTGACCACAACATCCAGAGTAGCACGCGCCTGAGCTGGATTACTGCGTAGTTGCACATAGGCCAACACGGCGTTGGCCAGGGCACGGGGCTGACCACCGCTTTGCTGATGAACCTCATTAAAGAGCGGCTTAACCTCTGGGTAACGGGTAAACATCAGCGGATAGAAGCGCTGCGTAATCGCATTCAGGTGTTCGGCCACGACGGGAGCGGTCGCGTTGATCAGCTTTTCTTGCTCATGTGTTAGCACGGATAATACCTCAAGCGTTAAGATTCATTACAAATGCATCTTAACGCCAAAAGCGATAAATACCAACCATGCAGGGGCTCTGTTGAGGAGAGGGGCTGCCAGCCATTTGAACAACAAGGCCTGAACACAATGCAAAAGCGCTTGGTATGGAGTGACGATGAAGCTTATCTGTGTCTATAAGATGCATTTTTGATACTTGTCATGGTTTTTGCTATTGGCCTGGCGCACAATGCAAATCCAAGTAATTCAGTGGGGTATTATGCTATGCCAACCATCACCTCTTCCCAGCCTGCCTCCAAGCTCAAGCAACTACCGTTGCTGCGTCTGGCTTTTCGGCCCTTTTTCCTGTTGGCCGCGCTGTTCAGTATTTTATCTCTACTGGTATGGCTGGGCTTTTGGCATGGCAATATTTTGCTGCGCCCTTATGGCGGCCTGGTGTTCTGGCATCAGCATGAAATGTTGTTTGGTTTTGCCGCAGCAGTGATCGGAGGGTTTTTGCTTACCGCTGTACGAAACTGGACAGGCTTGCCGAGCTTAAACGGCGGGCCGCTATTGGGACTGGTGGTGTTATGGCTATTGGGTAGAGTGCTGATGGCTTTTCCCATGGATTTGCCAGGATGGCTGCTGCTGGCGGTTGACCTTGCATTTCTTCCAGTGGTCGCCATTACTATGGCGCGTCTGGTTATTACCGCAAAGCGTTGGCGCAACTTGATCTTTATACCTGTGCTGTTGCTGTTTGCCACGGCTAACCTGGCGATGCACTTAGGGGTGATGCAGGGTGACGCCGAGCTGATCCGCCAAGCCGCCTACTTGGCCGTACTGTTAATCACACTGATGATGACAGTCGTTGGCGGACGTGTGATTGCCATGTTCACTGCCAATCGTTTGGGCCGCACCAAACCTGAACCTATTGCTTTGCTCGAAGGAGTGACGCTGGTGAGTACGGCTGGCGTAGTCGTGCTGCAGCTGGTCATCATGTTGGGGGTTGCCATTCCTGCTTTATTAATGGGGGGAGTGATGCTCTTGGCGGCGTTGGCCAACACTGTTCGCATGGCGCGTTGGGGTGGGTTGCATAGCTGGCGTGAACCTTTACTTTGGGGGCTGCACGGCAGCTACGCCTGCATTCCGCTAGGGCTTGTCATGTGGGTCTTGGCACTCATGGGGCTGATGCGCGTTGAACTTGCCGTGCACGCCCTGACCATTGGTGGCATGGGCACCATGATGCTGGCCATGATGGCCAGAGTTTCGCTAGGTCATACGGGCCGCCCCATACGCACTTTGCCCGGTATTGGTGTGGCGCTGGGCTTAATGCTAATAGCCGCCTTGGTGCGCTCACCCGTCTTGGCGTTATTTCCCCAGATCACCCACTGGACCTATACGCTGAGCATCATCTTCTGGTGCGTTGCCTACGCAATATTCGTCGTGCACTACACTTGGCCGTTGATGCAGGCGCGAGTCGATGATCAGGATGGCTGAACGAATAATAGATGGCGCCTGCATCCGTCCGGATGCAGGCGTATTAAAACCATTGAGGTATTCAAACGCTCATTAGCGATCAGCCAGGGTGACCCGGGCACCGCCAAAGGCAAGACTGCGTGGGTTAGCCACTGGACGGTTGTTGGTGAGGCGGGTAATGCCTACCCCGCAACGGCCCACCATCCAGATCAGGCAGGCTGTAAAATAGAGGTAGCCTAGAGCCCAGGGGGCTACGGCGGGTAGCCCGATCCAGCCCAGTAGATGCCAAATGGCAGTGAACAACACCCCGCCTAATAGCCCTAACCAAAACGTTCTAATCTGAAACTGCAAATGGGAAGCGACCCACTCCTCGGCATCGTTTCTTTTCATGTGGGCAATGAGTACCCCTATGGGGGCGGTGACCACCGCTAATACGCTACCCAGAAAGAGCATATAGACAACGATAGCCGCGCCACGCCCGCGGCTTTTCTTAAACGTATTAGAGGAAGTCGACGTTGAAGTGGCCGCGGAGTGAGATGCGGAGGGCATGGATGATGGGGAGATAGCCATAGAAAACCTCATTCGGCAAAGTGGGAATCATTAATAGCGCGTTAAAATGCATTTTTAATGCATTTATTGTAGAGCAACTATGCAGAATTTCCTTAGCTGAAATTAATAGGGTTGTTTCTAGTGATCGTCAGACATTGACGGTGGGGATACGCATTAGTCCTGCCAACTGCGGGTAACGATTGGACAACACATCTGCCAAAGTATAGCGGTCAAGCACCTCCAGAAACGCTGACAAGGCTTCGTTTAGAATGGGCTGGAGCCGACACGAGGGAGTAATGATGCAGTTGTTATCGCTATGAAAGCACTCGACTAGCTCCATGCCATGTTCCATTTCGCGCACGAGTTTACCCAGCACGATAGTAGCGGGGTCTCGCGTGAGCAATAGGCCACCGTTCTTGCCCCGAATAGCGGTAACGTAGTTCTTCTGGCTAAGCTCCTGAACGACTTTCATCAGGTGATTGCGAGAAATATCAAAGGTCTCTGCGATCTCATTGATAGTAGAACGCTCTTCGCCTTTCACGGCGAGGAAGATCAACACGCGTATTGAATAATCGGTGAATCGAGTGAGATGCATGGAGTGTGCTTTGCTCCGAGAGTAATCCAACTGTAAAAGAAACATGTTGTATGAACGTTCAGTAAGTTGCAATCAGAACATGGGGGTACTAATGCTGACCTGAGTCAAGAAGGAAAGCGTTATTGCCTTAGCTCAAGCTGGTCAAAGTACGGTTTCAAACGGCTTACCAGCGCATTCATCTGAGCTGTAGATGGAGTATTGGCAACTGGCTGAGAATAGGTGGGATCGAAGCATTGCTCGCTGCGGGCCACCTGCAGCGCATAGTGGCGTACCCCACAGTCGGCAAGACTCAGTGCCAGGCGTTCCACATCGGTAAGCTGAAAATCTTTCCAGTGAATGGTGGTACGGCACTCGAAATTGAGTCCGCTGTCGAGCAAAGCCTCCAAGCTACGGGCATGCAACTGCCAGATGCCGGGACGGCCGCAGATGCGGTCAAACTCTTTTCCGCGTCCTTTTACATCCAGCCCCACCCAGTCAAGGTGCGGTAATAGCTGGGTGAGGCGGTCAGGATAAGGGCCGGCGGTATGTAGTCCCACCTTAAAGCCCAATGCTTTCACTTCCTTTACTGCATCGGACAAACCGGCATTCAGGGTGGGCTCACCACCGCTGAAAACCACCGCTTCCAGCAGGCCTTGCCTGGTGCTCAGGAATTCCCGTATCGCTTGCCACTCCTGGGGTTCACCTCGGCGCGACGGGATCATGTTGGGATTGTGGCAGTAGCCGCAGCGTAGCGGGCAGCCTTGGAGAAAGACAACACACGCCAGATGATCGGGATAATCCAGTGTGGTCATGGGCACAAGGCCGGCAGTCGGCAGCCGAACCGAAGATAATTTAGTTGTGATGTCGTCAAGTGTCGTCTGCATAGCCATAGTGATATCCCCCTGCTGGGGCGCCTGTAGCCAGACCCCCCAGCTGTCGTTAGAGAAAAGTGAGGGCTAGCTACCGAGAGGCGGCGGCTTCAGTAAAATGGCGTCGCTCCTGGTGTTCGGCACGTTTGCCGATATTGAACTGACTTACCGGGCGGTGGTAGCCCATGACGCGGGTCCAGACTTCGCAGCGCTGGCGCTGCTCAGTGGGCAAGCTAGCATATTGAGAGGTTTGCATTAGCGTGTTCCTTAAACGAGTTGAGAAAAAGTGAGGCAAATGCCTCAAGCCGTGGCGGCGTCGATTGCGCTCGCCGTTTTTGCCCAAAGTGCTTCGTCGCACTTGGGGCAGAACTCATGTTCACCCGACAGGTAGCCATGCACCGGGCAGATCGAAAAGGTGGGTGTGACTGTGAGGTAGGGTAAGCGAAAGTGAGAGAGCGCCGTTTTAACCAGCTTGCGACAGGCGGTGGCCGAGGTAATCCGTTCGCGCATATAGAGATGCAATACCGTGCCACCGGTATAGCGAGTCTGTAAGGGGTCTTGATGGCTCAGTGCCTCAAAGGGATCATCGGTATGATCCACCGGCAATTGGCTGGAATTGGTGTAGTAGGGCGCCTCGGGTGTACCGGCCTGAAGAATGTCAGGAAAGCGAGTCAGATCCTCCCGGGCAAAGCGGTGAGTGGTGCCCTCTGCAGGAGTAGCTTCAAGGTTATACATATGGCCGGTCTGTTCTTGAAATTCGCGCATCCGCTCCCGGACGTGGTCAAGAAGATCCAGCGCCAGCTGCAGCCCTTGGGCGTCGGCTATATCGCAGCGATCCCCAGTAAAGTTGCGCACCATTTCGTTAAGCCCATTCACACCCAGAGTAGAGAAATGATTACGTAACGTGCCCAGGTAGCGCTGGGTAAAGGGGTAGAGCCCCTGATCCATTAGTTGCTGAATGCGCTCGCGCTTGAGTTCGAGGCTATCGCGCCCGAGCGACAGTAGGCGATCCAGCTCGCTGAACAGCCCGGCCCGGTCGCCGGCAAAGCGGTAACCCAGCCGGGCGCAGTTGATCGTCACTACTCCCAACGATCCGGTTTGCTCCGCGCTGCCGAACAGACCGTTGCCGCGTTTGAGCAGTTCACTTAAATCAAGCTGCAGGCGGCAGCACATGGAGCGCACCATGTGGGGTTCCAGATCCGAATTTAGAAAGTTTTGAAAGTAGGGCAGGCCGTACTTGGCGGTCAGTGCGAAGAGCCGCTCGGCGTTGTCGCTTTCCCAGTCGAAATCATGGGTGATGTTATAAGTGGGTATCGGGAAGGTGAACACACGCCCGTGGCGATCCCCGGCCTCCATCACTTCCAAATAGGCCCGGTTGATTAAGTCCATTTCAACCTGTAGTTCGCCGTAACTGAACGGCTGCTCCTCTCCACCGATAACCGGTGCCTGTTGGCGCAAGTCGTCGGGGCAAACCCAGTCGAAGGTTAGGTTGGTGAAGGGCGTCTGACTACCCCAGCGCGAAGGTACATTGAGATTGTAGATGAATTCCTGAAGCGCCTGCTTAACCTGCGCGTAGGTCAGGCCGTCCTTGCGTACGTAGGGTGCCAGATAGGTATCGAAAGAGCTGAAGGCTTGTGCCCCGGCCCACTCGTTCTGCAAGGTGCCAAGAAAATTAACCATTTGCCCGAGGGCACTTGAAAGGTGGCGGGGCGGGTGGCTTTCCGCCCGTCCCGGCACCCCATTGAATCCCTCTAAAAGCAAAGTACGTAGCGACCAGCCGGCGCAATAGCCGCACAGCATATCCAGGTCGTGAATATGCAAATCACCTTCCCTATGAGCTTCCCCCACGGCGTGGGGGTAAATCTCATCGAGCCAGTAGTTGGCTATCAACTTGCCTGAGACGTTGAGGATTAAACCGCCCAATGAATACCCCTGGTTGGCATTGGCGTGAACACGCCAGTCGGCGCGTTGGAGGTACTCATTGACCGTCGAGGCGACGTCAATATGATGCTTTGCTACCTGAACGCTTGTGGAGCTTTTCACCCAATTCACCTATATATGCTAGATTTAATAAAAATAAATACTATATGTGGTGTTGAAGGGTAAGCGTTCAGGATTTTGCAATAAATGATCCAGGTCAAAAATGGTGGGGAAAAATAGTAAGGCGTGGTGGCGCCTAGGCTATGGCTTTAGCCAATCATCGTGCGGGTGTTATCCATACCCGGTCGGCCATACCAGTAACCGTCGCAGATTTCAGCATCCACCAGCGCCAAAGGATCGGGCGTAGCTAACCTGCCGTGGCGGGCCTGGTCGAAAGCCGTGACCACCTCGGCCATGCCTTCCGCCCGTGGGCTGAGACGCGCTACTGATACCCCCATATCCGCCATGCACGTCAGTTCATGGCGCAGATCCTGGCAGGCGCTGGAAAGGGTTTGAATACCGTTCAGGGTAAAAACATCCCGGGACTCTTGTGAACGTAGCACCAAGCCTTCGGGGTATTTTTGGCAGACGAACTTGCAGCGGTCTTTGGGTGTTTGGTGACGCCGGGCGGTAAAACAGCGTGACGACCAGGCCAAGGGGAGATGCCCGTAGGCGAATACTTCGCATGGGTGGGGAACGCCTGCCTGGTGGCAATCGTTAATAAGCTTGGCTAAGTCTTGCTGTGACATTTCCACCGGGGCTTGCCAACGCCGCATGCCGGCACGGGCCATAACGCCCAGTGTCGCCGGGTTGTAGAGGTTGAGCGCAGCACCGGCGATAAACGGCAGTCCGGCACTGGAGAGGCGCTGCAGGGCACTTTGGTCATTGGCCTCGACGATAAAATCACCGTTGTCACACAGCTTGCGCAAGTCACGCAAGTCGGCTTCGGACTCGATCAAGGTCTGGCTGGCGAGTACCACCTGCTTGCCCGCCTGGGTGAGCTCGCGCCCAATGCCTAGCCAGTCGTCCAGTTTCATATCGCGGCGCCGCGAGCAGACGGTTTCGCCCAGGGTTATAATCTCTACCGGCCAGTCGGCCGCCTCGCGGTAGAAGTCGGCGTAGCGTTGCCGAGTCCAGTAAAAAAGCACCGGCCCGAGGGAGAGTTGCAGAGGGCCGGTTGATAAGGTCGGTGATAGGGGAGGTGTAGTGTTCGGCATAGTAGGCTCCTATTTCCAGCGGCGCTCGTAGGCGCCTAGGGTAGTGATGGCACCTTCGGAAAGCTCGGCAAGGCCTGCCATCCAGGCGGGTTCTGGATCAAAGCGCTCAGGCTGAGCCTCTAGGCGGTTGAGCGCCTGACGCCAGATCCCGGCCACTTTAGAGACATAGGCGGGGCTGCGCTGACGACCTTCAATTTTGACGGCGCTAATACCCAGGTCGCGTAGTTCCGGCAATAGCTCCAGAGTATTGAGGCTGGTGGGTTCCTCAATGGCGTGATAGGTCTCGCCCGTTACCTCGAAGCGACCCTTGCATAGGGTGGGGTAGCCTGCGCGCTCGCCTTCGGCGTAGCGGTCGATAAGAACATTGTTAAGGCGTGACTCTAAGCCCTCAGGCGTTTCTTCCCAGCGGACATGAGCCGCTGGCGAGCAGACGCCCCGGGTATTGGGCGATTCGCCGGTCAGGTAGGAGGAGAGATAGCAGCGTCCTTCGGCCATGATGCACAGGCTGCCGAAAGCGAACACCTCCAGTTCTACCGGTGTTTGCTTGGCCAGGTCGCGTACCTGAGTGATTGACAGCACCCGTGGAAGTACGGCGCGCTTGATGCCGAAATGCTGGTGGTAAAAGCGTAGCGCTTCATGGCTGGTCGCCGAACCCTGCACTGAAAGGTGCCGCGAGATCTCGGGGTGATGGCGAGTCGCGTAGTCGAGCAGTCCCATATCGGCGAGAATCAGCGCATCCACGCCCAGTTCGGCGGCCTGATCCACGGCCCGAGTCCAGTGTTCCCAGCCATCGGGCTGGGGATAGGTATTAATGGCGCAAAAAACGCGTTTGCCATGTCGGTGGGCGTAATCGATCCCCTCGCGGGCACGTTTGTCGGTAAAGTTTAGCCCGGCGAATTGCCGTGCGTTGGTGATGTTCTGGAAGCCAAAATAGATGGCGTCGGCACCTTCATCTACAGCGCGCTTTAGGGCGGGCAGGTTGCCAGCGGGACATACAAGCTCCATAGCGAGACTCCTTGCGGGGAAAGTCCGAGCATTTTAGTCACCTATTTTTTGTCGGCTTTTGACACAGGTCATATCGGGGTGGCTTTCAAAAGAGGATAACGCTGCAGAGGAGGCAAGCTGGATGCAGGCAGTTTTTAAAACGTATATTGTATGAATATTAACCAATGCTTGCTGCACCCACTTCCAGAGTTCCATTTCAGAGACCTCTTTTAGAGCCCCTTTTCAGAGACCTACTTCGATCATGCAAGATGAACTGCTCTTCAATCGCCCCCTGGTAGAGAAATATGACCGCCCAGGCCCGCGGTACACTTCTTATCCCACTGCGCCCCAGTTTCATGCCGCGTTTGCCGAGGATGATTACCGTAGCGCCGCCGAGCGCAGTAATCGGGTCGCAGTACCCAAGCCGCTTTCGGTCTATGTGCATATCCCGTTCTGCAAAAGCCTGTGCTACTACTGCGCCTGCAACAAAATCATTACTCATAATACCGAGCGAGCTGCCGAATACCTCCAGTGGTTAAAACAGGAGATACGTGTTCAGGGAGCGCTGTTCGATACCACCCGCCAAATGACCCAACTGCATCTGGGCGGCGGCACCCCAACCTACTTAAGCAATGCCCAGCTACGCGAACTGATGGCGGCGCTGGACGAAGCCTTTCACTTCGCCGCACCTGAAGAGCGTGAATTCTCGCTGGAGGTAGACCCTCGCACCGTGACACCCGAACAGGTGTACGAGCTCTACACGCTGGGCTTCAATCGGTTGAGCTTCGGGGTTCAGGACTTCGATCACGACGTGCAGCAAGCGGTCAATCGCGTCCAGAGTGAAGAGCAGGTGGTATCCCTGGTCAAGGCTGCCCGCGAGGCGGGGTTTGAATCGGTCAGCGTTGACCTGATTTACGGTTTACCGCTGCAGACGGTGGCGAGTTTCGATACGACGCTAACCAAGATTATTGACCTGCAACCGGATCGCATTGCCGCTTATAGCTACGCCCATCTACCCGAACTGTTTAAAGCTCAGCGGCTAATTCGCCCCGAAGACATGCCGCCACCCGAGCGCAAGTTGGAGCTGCTGGAGCTTACGATTAACCGCCTGACGGCCGCAGGGTATGTCTACATCGGCATGGACCATTTCGCCCTTCCGAATGACGAGCTGAGCCTGGCCCGTGAAAATGGCACTCTGCAGCGCAATTTTCAGGGCTACTCTACCCACGCCGACTGCGACATGATTGGGCTGGGCATTACTTCGATTGGTAAGGTGGGCGATACCTACAGCCAAAACGTCAAGGAAACTGCCCAGTATCAGCATCGTTTGGATGAAGGGCATTTACCGGTCTTCCGTGGCTATCGCCTTAGCGATGACGACCGCCTGCGCCGCGATGTCATTAATACCCTGATGTGTCACGGCCGACTTGAATTTGCCGCTATCGAGGCCCGGCACAATATCGATTTTCGCAGCTACTTCGCGAGTGCCTTGGCGAGCCTCGAAGAGATGGCGGACGACGGGTTAATTGCTTTGCGCGACCATGAAATCGAGGTGCTGCCTTCAGGGAGGTTGATGATCCGCAACCTGGCCATGGCGTTCGACGCCTACCTGAAACCAACGGAAAACCGTTATTCGCGCACGGTGTAATTTCAACAGTGCCAACCGTCTATTCCTTTACGTTGGCCGCTCTATCACCTTGGGGGTAGATAGGGTGTATATGGAGGTAATCACGCAGTAATTCGCTTGTCGATCACGCAGAATCCACTCCATGGAACCCGCACTGTCGGGTATGCAAATTTCCGAGGAGCCTGGAGATCGACCATGAGTCACTTCATAGATCGGCTGAATTTCTTCCGCAAGTCCCGCGAGCCTTTTGCCAACGAACACGGTGAGCTACGCAGCGAATCCCGCCAGTGGGAAGATAGTTATCGTGCCCGCTGGCAACACGACAAGGTAGTGCGTAGCACCCACGGGGTGAACTGCACCGGCTCCTGTAGCTGGAAGATCTACGTTAAGAACGGTTTAGTTACCTGGGAAACCCAGCAGACTGACTACCCCCGTACCCGTCCCGACCTGCCTAACCATGAGCCGCGTGGCTGCCCGCGCGGCGCCAGCTACTCCTGGTATCTGTACAGCGCCAACCGCCTCAAGTACCCGTTGATTCGCAAGCCGTTGCTGGCGCTATGGCGCGAAGCGCTCAAGGCTAACCCAGACCCGGTAGACGCCTGGGCGTCTATTGTCGAAGACCCCGCCAAGACCAAACAGTACAAACGTGCTCGCGGCATGGGCGGCTTCGTTCGCGGTAACTGGGACGAGCTCAACGAGCTGGTCGCTGCTTCTAACGTTTACACCGCCAAGCAGTACGGCCCCGACCGTATTCTCGGCTTCTCGCCGATTCCTGCCATGTCCATGGTCAGTTACGCCGCAGGTAGTCGCTACCTCTCGCTGATTGGTGGCGTCTGCATGAGCTTCTACGACTGGTACTGCGATTTGCCGCCGGCGTCACCGATGACCTGGGGCGAGCAGACCGACGTTCCCGAGTCCGCTGACTGGTACAACTCCGGCTACATTATCGCTTGGGGCTCCAACGTGCCCCAGACGCGTACCCCGGATGCCCACTTCTTTACCGAAGTACGTTACAAGGGCACCAAGACGGTTTCGATCACCCCGGATTATGCCGAGGTTTCCAAACTCACCGACGAATGGCTGTCCGCCAAACAGGGCACCGATGCCGCCCTGGCGATGGCCATGGGCCATGTCATCCTCAAAGAGTTCCACCTCGATAACCCGAGTGCTTACTTCACTGACTATGTGCGGCGCTATACCGACATGCCGTTCCTGGTGGAACTGGAAGTGCGTGAAGATGGCAGCTTCGCACCGGGCCGCCAACTGCGTGCCAGTGATTTTGATGCTGCCCTGGGCCAGGAAAACAATCCCGAGTGGAAAACCGTTGCCTGGGACGAAACCCGTGACCAGCTGGTGGTACCGCGCGGTTCCATCGGTTTCCGCTGGGGCGAAACTGGTGACGAAGTGGGCAAGTGGAACCTGGAATCGCTTGACGCCGCAGGCACTGAAATCAAGCCGTTGCTAAGTTTGGTCAACCACCACGATAGCGTCGCTCGCGTGGCGTTTCCTTATTTCGGTGGCATTGAGCACGAACACTTTGAACACGTCAAAGGGGCCGGTGTCGGCGCTGCTGACGACCTGCTGTTCCACAATTTGCCCGCCAAGCGGTTAAAGAGAGCCGATGGCAGCGAAATGCTGGCGGTCACCGTTTTTGATCTGATGTGTGCCAACTACGGTATCGACCGTGGCTTTGTCGGCGACGGCGAAGATGATGGCGCGACCTCGTTTGATCAGATTCGCCCCTATACTCCCGCGTGGCAGGAGAAAATCACCGGTGTCCCTGCAGAGCAGTGCACCCGCATTGCCCGTGAATTTGCCGATAACGCCCATAAAACCAACGGCCGTAGCATGATCATCGTTGGTGCCGGTATGAACCACTGGTACCACATGGATATGAACTACCGCGGCCTGATTAACATGCTGGTCATGTGTGGTTGTATCGGTCAAAGCGGTGGCGGCTGGGCCCACTATGTTGGTCAGGAAAAACTGCGTCCGCAGACTGGCTGGACGCCTTTGGCCTTTGGCCTCGACTGGCAGCGCCCGCCGCGCCACATGAACTCTACTTCCTTCTTCTATAGTCACTCCTCCCAGTGGCGCTACGAGAAGCTCGAGATTAAAGAAATTCTTTCGCCGTTGGCCAAGGCCGAGGATTACCCCGGTAGCCTGATTGACTTTAACGTGCGCGCTGAGCGCATGGGCTGGCTGCCGTCAGCACCACAACTGGACACTAACCCGCTACGCCTGGCGAAAAAAGCCGAAGCCGCGGGTATGTCGACAGCCGACTATGCTGTTCAGCAGCTCAAGAGCGGTGAACTGCGCTTTGCAGCGGAAGACCCGGATGCACCGGAGAACTTCCCGCGCAATATGTTCATCTGGCGCTCCAACCTGCTGGGTAGCTCCGGTAAGGGCCATGAGTACATGCTCAAGTACCTGCTGGGTACTCGCCACGGTATTCAGGGTAAAGACCTGGGCGACTTCGGCGGCCAGAAGCCCGAAGAAGTGGTATGGCGTGACGAGGCGCCGGAAGGCAAGCTCGACCTGCTGGTGACGCTGGATTTCCGCATGTCCACCACCTGCCTCTACTCGGATATCGTGCTGCCGACGGCGACCTGGTATGAGAAGGACGACCTTAACACTTCTGATATGCACCCCTTTATTCACCCCTTGACTGCCGCCACCGACCCGGCCTGGGAATCGCGCAGCGACTGGGATATTTACAAGGGTATTGCCAAAGCGTTTTCCAAGGTGTGTGTAGGCCACCTGGGAGAAGAGACCGACCTGGTCACGCTGCCGATGCAGCACGACTCGCCAGGAGAGTTGGCCCAGCCGGCGGTGATGGATTGGAAGAAGGGCGAATGCGCGCCGATTCCCGGCAAGACCATGCCATCGCTGATTGAGGTCAAGCGCAACTATCCCGAAACCTATGAGCGCTTCACTTCTGTTGGGCCGCTGCTGGAAAGCATTGGTAACGGCGGCAAGGGTATCGCTTGGAATACCGATGCTGAAGTCGAGCTGCTGGGCAAACTCAACCATCGCAAGCTGGATGGCCCGCATAAAGGGCGTCCGTTGATCGACAGCGCTATCGATGCCGCCGAGATGATTCTGACCCTGGCACCAGAAACCAACGGCGCCGTGGCAGTAAAAGCGTGGGATGCACTCTCCAAAATTACCGGGCGTGACCATACCCACCTGGCAAGGCCCAAACATGACGAAAAAATCCGCTTTCGCGATGTCGTCGCCCAGCCGCGTAAGATTATCTCCAGCCCGACCTGGTCCGGCCTCGAGGATGAACATGTCTCCTATAACGCCGGCTACACCAACGTTCACGAGCTGATTCCCTGGCGCACCGTGAGTGGCCGTCAGCAGTTCTATCAGGATCATGCCTGGATGCGCGCTTTCGGTGAAAGCCTGCTGGTCTATCGTCCGCCCATCGATACCAAGGCGGCCAAAGGCTTCCAGCTTCCCGCCGACAACGGCTTCAAGAGCAAGGCGCTGAACTTTCTCACGCCGCACCAGAAGTGGGGCATCCACTCCACTTACTCGGACAACCTGCTGATGTTGACGCTTAACCGAGGCGGCCCGGTGGTGTGGCTCTCCGAGGCTGACGCGGCTGAGATCGATATCGAGGACAACGACTGGATCGAGGTCTACAACGCCAACGGCTCGATTGCCGCGCGGGCAGTGGTCAGCCAGCGGGTCAAGGCGGGCATGGTGATGATGTACCACGCCCAGGAACGCAACGTGAACGTCCCTGGCTCTGAGGTCACCGGTACGCGGGGCGGTATTCACAACTCGGTCACCCGTGTCTGCCCCAAGCCAACCCATATGATCGGCGGCTACGCGCAGCTCTCTTACAGTTTTAATTATTACGGCACCGTCGGCTCAAATCGCGATGAGTTCGTGTTAGTGCGCAAGATGAAACACGTTGACTGGCTGGATGGTGAAGGCAATGACAGCGTTCAGGAGGCCGTGAAATGAAAATTCGTTCCCAGGTAGGCATGGTTCTCAATCTTGATAAGTGTATTGGTTGCCACACCTGTTCGGTGACCTGCAAAAATGTCTGGACCAGTCGCGAAGGTATGGAGTACGCCTGGTTCAACAATGTCGAGACCAAGCCCGGTATCGGCTATCCCAAAGAGTGGGAGAACCAGGCCAAGTGGAAGGGCGGCTGGATGCGCCGTAACGACGGTCGGATTGAACCGCGTATTGGTGGCAAATGGCGGGTGCTGGCGAACATTTTCGCCAACCCCGACTTGCCCGAGATGGATGACTACTATGAGCCGTTCACTTTCGACTACCAACACCTGCATACCGCCAAGATCGGCGAGCACCAGCCGGTGGCGCGTCCGCGCTCGCTGATTTCCGGTCAGCGTATGAAAAAGATCGAATGGGGCCCGAACTGGGAAGAGATTCTTGGCACCGAGTTCGCCAAGCGGCGCAAAGACGCCAACTTCGACAAGGTGCAGGCAGATATTTACGGCCAGTTCGAAAACACCTTCATGATGTATCTGCCGCGTCTGTGCGAGCACTGCTTGAACCCAACCTGTGTAGCGGCTTGCCCAAGTGGTGCGATCTACAAGCGGGAAGAGGACGGCATCGTTCTAATCGACCAGGACAAGTGCCGTGGCTGGCGTATGTGTATCTCCGGCTGCCCCTACAAGAAGATCTACTACAACTGGAAAAGCGGTAAGTCCGAGAAGTGTATTTTCTGCTACCCGCGTATCGAGGCCGGTCAGCCGACCATCTGCTCCGAGACCTGTGTGGGCCGCATTCGCTATCTCGGCGTGCTGCTGTATGACGCTGATCGGATCGAGGAAGTGGCAAGCTCCCCTGACGAGCGTGATCTCTACCACCGCCAGTGCGAGATTTTCCTAGATCCCAACGATCCGGAAGTGATTGCCCAGGCCAAGCGGGATGGCATCCAGGATAACGTCATCAAAGCCGCCCAGGCCTCACCGGTTTACAAGATGGCTATCGACTGGGGATTGGCGCTGCCGCTGCACCCGGAATACCGCACGCTGCCGATGGTGTGGTACGTGCCGCCGCTGTCGCCGATTCAGTCCGCCGCTGAGGCGGGGCATGTAGAGTTCGATGGCATCCTGCCCAAGATCGAATCACTGCGTATCCCGGTGAAGTACCTGGCTAACCTGTTGACAGCCGGTGAAGAGGAGCCCGTGGTATTGGCACTCAAGCGCTTGATGGCGATGCGTGTCTACATGCGCGGCAAGCACGTGGATGGCGCCCCTAATGCCGAGGTGCTCGACGCCGTAGGTCTGAGCGTAGCCCAGGTGGAAGAAATGTACCGCTACCTGGCCATTGCCAACTACGAGGATCGTTTCGTGATCCCCACCAGCCATCGTGAGATGGCAACCGAAGCCTTCCCCGAGCGGGGTGGATGTGGCTTTACCTTTGGTGATGGTTGCCACGGTGAGAGCCAGCCCAACCTATTTAACGGCCGTAAGCAGACCAGCGTTTTGGTAAAACCGGTAGAGGTCTTCGACCCACAGCCACAACTTGAGGAGTCTCGTCATGACTGAAGCCGCTACCCAATCGCCGACCCCGGTAGAGCCGTCGTTCGAACCGCTACAGGGTATGCGTAGCCTACGCGTACTGGCCCGCCTGCTCGATTACCCGACCCAGGAACTGCAGGATGCCAGCGGCGAGCTCATCGAAATTCTCAATGCCGAACGCCGCCTGGGGGCGGCTCTCAAATCGTCGCTAATGGAGTGGTGTCAGCGTCTCCAAGAGGGCGACCTGCTTGAGCTGCAGGCCGAGTACGTCGCCATGTTCGATAAGGGGCGGGCTACGTCGCTGCTGCTATTCGAGCACGTTCACGGTGAATCCCGCGATCGTGGTCAGGCCATGGTCGATCTTATGGCCGAATATAGCGCGGCCGGTTTCGAACTGGATGCCCGGGAGCTGCCGGACCATATACCGGTATTTCTTGAATACCTTTCGATGTGCGACGACGCCGAGATCGGCCGTTGGTTGGGCGAAATACGTCATATCCTGGCGCTGCTCACCGCGCGGCTGGAGGAGCGCGGAGCGGATCACGCCCTGGTGCCGCTATCACTCTTGGCGTTAATTGGGGCCGAGGGCGATGTCGAAGAGCATCGGCCCCAGGTCAAAAAAGAAGCGCCTGATAACACCCCCGAAGCCTTGGACGCCGTATGGGAAGAAGAAGCGGTGCGTTTCTCGGCAACCTCTGACGAAGACTGCGCGCTGCAGTCTGCCGAAGGCCGCCGCTTGGCCGAGCGCAAACACACCGTTCAGAGCCAGCCGGTACGCATTATGCCTGCTCCGTCTTTAAATGCCTCTTCCGCTCCTTCCGCCGATCGTTAATAGGAGAATCACCATGTATGACGCGATTGCGCATTACTTAACCCATCTGATCTACGGTTACTACCCCTATCTCGCGGGCACGGTGTTTCTGCTTGGCAGCCTGCTCCGTTTTGATCATGGTCAGTACACCTGGAAGACCGGTTCTAGCCAGATGCTCTCTTCAAAGAATATGCGCCTGGGCAGCAACCTGTTTCATATCGGTATTATCGTGATTTTCTTCGGCCATCTGGTGGGCATGCTCACACCGCACTGGGTCTATGAACCGTTCCTGCACGCCGGTACTAAACAGCTAGTGGCTATCGTGGTGGGCGGTATTGCCGGTGCCATGTGCGTGGTGGGCGGCGCCATGTTGCTCTATCGTCGCCTGGCCAACCCACGCGTAAAGGCGTCGTCGAGCATGATGGATACCTTGATCCTGGGCTTGATCGTCTTACAGGCGTGCCTGGGTATGGTGACCATCATCTTCTCGTTGGGCCATATGGACGGCGAGATGATGCTGACACTCTCCAGCTGGGCGCAGTCGATTGTCTTCTTCAGCGGCGGTGCGGCGGACTACATGCAGGAAGTGTCATGGATCTACAAACTGCATATCTTTATCGGCTTAACCATCATCCTGCTGTTCCCGTTTTCGCGGCTGGTGCATGTGTGGAGCGCGCCGTTCGGCTATGTAACCCGGCGCTATCAGCTTGTCCGCCGTCGTGGCTAAAAACTGGCTTGTGCTCGGCCAGGCCTAGAGGAGAAATAACATGCAGATGATTGATATCGAACAGCTACCTGGGGGCGTCGCTGCGCCTCCGGTACGTGTCGGTGACACCCCTATCGATGAAGCAACGATTGCGTTGGAGATGCAGTACCACCCCGCCGAAACGTCGGGGGAGGCCCAGCTTCAGGCGGCCCGCGCCCTGGTGGTCAGGGAACTGCTGCGCCAGCGAGCCAACGTCCTGGGCCTACTGTCGAGGCAGGAAACTAACGAAGCACAGGAAGATGCGGCGATTGCTGCCTTGCTCGAACAGGAGCTTGAGGTGCCGGAACCGGGGGAAACAGATTGCCAGCGCTTTTTTGACACCCACCGCGAGCGCTTCAGCGAACCAGTGCAGTTACGCGTTCGGCATATCCTGCTCGCGGCCGCACCCGATGACTCCCAGGGTCGCGACGACGCTTACCAGCTTGGTGAAAAGCTACTCGAACAGCTTAAGCAGATACCCGAACGGTTTGCCGAATTTGCTCAACACCACTCCGCGTGCCCTTCAAAAGAGCTGGATGGTGATTTGGGCTGGCTGGTGTCAGGGCAGACTGTTCCGGAGTTGGATCGCGCTTTGCAGCACTTACCCGAAGGTCTACACGAGCGCCCCTTGGCGTCTCGCTATGGCTGGCATGTGGTGAGTATTGACGAGCGGCGAGACGGTAGGGCGTTACCTTTCGATCAAGTGATTGACCGGGTGCGCCATAGCCTACGGGAACAGGCAACTCGACGTGCGCTGCGTCACTATTTGCTGGCGTTAGAGAGCGAAATAGGCGTCGAAGGGATTGTTCTGGATGACGATGCTGGCGGCAGCTTGATGCAATAGCTTGAAGCAATAGCAAAGCTAATAGGAGAGGCTTGATGTCCCATGTTCCTGTAGATGCTCTTTTCACTCCGCTCGGCATCGCGGTGCTAACGGTTTCCGATACCCGTGGTTTCGACGAGGATGGTAGCGGTGACCTGCTGGTTGAACATCTGAGCGAAAGCGGCCATATCCTGGTCGAGAGGCGCATCGTTTCTGATGATATCTACCAGGTTCGTGCCGTGGTCTCGGAGTGGATTGCTCGAACGGATGTCCACGCGATTCTGGTTAATGGCGGCACTGGCTTTACCGCCCGGGATACCACTCCCGAGGCGTTGATACCGCTGTTCGACAAAGCGATTGAGGGGTATGGCGAGCTGTTCCGCCACTACTCCCTGAAAACAATCGGCACAGCGACGATCCAGTCTCGCGCCGTAGCGGGGGTGGCCAACCGAACGATGATATTTGCGATGCCCGGTTCGCCCAAAGCGTGTGCCTTGGCGTGGGACAGGATTATTGCTTTGCAGCTGGACTCCCGCACTCGGCCCTGCAACTTCGCCGCCATGGTGCTGCCTTCAGCGACCCCGTGCAGTGGACGTCACACAGCGACTTCTTCCAATGAGGTGGAGCGCTTATGAACTGTCACTGCGCAGAAATAGTCACGCCCGGCTTGTTAGATCTGTTTGATGCGCGCCAACGGCTTATCGACGCAGCCACGCCCATTAATGCAGTAGAAAGCATCACCCTAGAACAATCGACAGGGCGAGTGCTGGCAGAAACGCTGGTCGCTCCTCTCGATATGCCGGGCGTGGACAATAGCGCTATGGATGGTTACGCGCTGTGCCTGGCTGATTACCAAGCGGCACCTCGCGGCGCAGGCTTACCCATTCTCCAACGCGTACCAGCTGGCGCAGGCGTCATGCTGCTACCGGAAGGAGGCTGCGCGCGTATTTTTACCGGCGCGCCGGTGCCCATGGGGGCAGATATTGTGGTGCCTCAAGAGCGGGTGACTCTTGATCCGCGCGGGCATATACACCTCGAGGGTAGCTTGGTGCTAGGCGCTAACATTCGTCGCCAAGGCGAGGAGACTCGCATAGGCACCCCGCTGCTCGCTGCGGGTAAGCTTCTTGATGCCGCGTCGATTGCGCTGCTGGCAAGCCATGGAATCAATGCCGTGACTGTCAAACGGCGTCTGAGGGTGGCGCTGCTTTCCACCGGCGATGAGCTGATTGCCCCAGGTACAGTGCGATCACCGGGACAGGTATACGACAGCAACCGCGCCATGCTTAACGTACTGCTAGCGCAAGCTCAGTGCGACGTGCTGGATTTGGGCATCATCGCTGATTCACCGCAGTCATTGCATCAGGCCTTTGAGCACGCACAAACCGTTGCGGATGTGGTGATGTGCACCGGAGGCGTTTCGGTAGGCGAGGAGGATCATGTACGCCCAGTGATCGAGCAGCGCGGTGGCTTACATTTTCATGGTGTCGCCATGAAGCCAGGGAAGCCCTTTGCGTTCGGTTATCTGGGCGCGGAGCCTGCCTCTTCCACACCGTTAATGGCGCTGCCGGGTAATCCTGTGGCCTCCCTGGTGGGCTGGCAGCTGCTGGCGCTGCCGTTTATCCATGCCATGCAAGGTAGAGCCGTAGCGGCTCTACAGCGTTATCCGGTAAAAGCGGGCTTTTCTCAGCGTGGCCCCCAGGGGCGCTGCGAGCTACTACGGGTGGTGATGGATTGGTCACAGGGGGCTCCCGTGGCGCAGCTAGCGGGCGGGCAGGGCTCACATATGCTCAGCGCGGCTAGCCAGGCCCATGGTTATTTAATGATTAACCCCGCCACGGAGGTAACTGAAGGGGCCACCTATCACTATTACCCCATCAATCAGTTCGCCGCTTGAACAGCTTTTCCTATCGTGGCCACTGACCTCGTTTTTTTTCATAGGAGAGGGTATGTCTTCACAACACAAACCCCGCACACTGATTTATGCCTGCTCCGGCTGCTCTGATGTGGCGCAACTTGCCAATAGCGTTGCCCTGCGTCTTGACCATGCAGGAGAGGCAGAAATGTCCTGCATTGCTGGTGTGGGCGGTGGTGTGCCCGGTCTGGTGCGCATTGCCCGCTCAGGGCGCCCTATTGTAGCCATTGACGGGTGCCAGATGCACTGCGCCAGCCACTGTCTCGCCAAAGCGGATGTGATACCCACAGAGCACGTAAAGCTATATGAAAACGGCCTGCGCAAGCGGCGGGGCCAGTTTTATGATGAGCAAACAATCATCGACGTCACCGCAGAAGTAAAAGAACTCATTGCACGGCTGTCCGTTAATGCCAATACCCAAGAGGAACCCATGGAATGAGTGCGCTAGTCGATGGGTATGGCCGTACGGTGCGTTACCTGCGTATATCGGTAACTGATCGTTGTGATTTTCGCTGTGTGTACTGCATGGCTGAGGAAATGACCTTTCTGCCACGCGCCCAACTGCTTACCCTTGAGGAGATAGCCGCGCTTTCACAGGCATTTGTCGAGCTGGGCGTGGAGAAAATCCGTCTAACTGGCGGTGAGCCGCTGGTACGCCAGGGCGTACTCACGCTAGTGCAAAAACTCGGTGCATTGGAAGGTCTGCGCGAGCTGGCGATGACCACCAACGGCTCAGGGTTGGTCAAGCATGCCAATGCTTTGCGGCAAGGCGGGCTACATCGGCTCAATATTAGCCTCGACTCGCTCAAGCCCGAACGCTTTAAAGCATTAACCCGGACGGGGGATCTTGATCAGGTGATCGCGGGTATCCGTGCAGCGCGCCGCGCTGGCTTTCAGTCGATTAAGCTCAACGCCGTATTGCTCAAGGGGCGCAATGACGACGAAATTATCGACTTGGTAAACTTTGCCCGGGATGAACAAGTCGATATAAGCTTTATTGAGGAGATGCCGCTGGGCGCTATCAGCGAGCATAACCGTGGTGAAACCTTTCTTTCCACCGATGCGGTACGCGAGACCATAGAAAACCACTATCAACTCTTACCCACCACCGAGACCACCCTAGGGCCATCCCGTTATTACCGCATGGTAGACAGCCAGTCGAGGATTGGCTTTATTTCTCCCCATAGCCACAATTTCTGCGCTGCCTGTAATCGTGTTCGGGTGACGGCTGAAGGGCGACTACTCCTTTGCTTGGGCAATGAGCACTCGGTAGATTTACGCGCCGTAATGCGACGTTATCCGGGTGATACCCTGCGGCTTAAATCGAGCATTGTGGCGGCAATGAAGAAAAAACCTGAGCGCCATCACTTCACGACGGATGGTGAAGTTCAAATAGTGAGGTTTATGAATGCAACAGGCGGGTAATACGATTCGGTCAGCGTTCAAAGCTAGCAGGGGCTAGTGGTGAATAGCGCTTTCCGTTAAGCTCCTCGACAATTTTTTATTTTTGGTTGCGTTGAGGTGATTGTATGTGGAGCCTGCTAAGGCTGTCTGCAATATCACTATCAGTACTCATGATAGCTGGTTGCTCAGATCCCAAAATTGATACTAGCTCCATGCCTGCGTCGGTTGTCTCGGTTGAGAAAGTGCGTAACTCCTTGCCCACCTACAAGCGCGATGAGTTTGATCAAGGCTTGATCATTATCGCCACGTCGACGTCGTTTAGTGGTATCGATATTCTCAACCCCCACCGCATGAATGCCGCTGAGATTGCCGAAACTGCCAATGTGCAAATGCATGGGTTAACGGGGGATCAGGTGATTCAGCGTGCCGATCAAATTCTGCGCGAGCGTCGGGCACGCGAACGCGAACAGGCTATTCGCACCTTAAAGCGGCTGGAAGAGAAGCGTGCAAAAGCCACCAGTGATCAGCAGCAGTTAGCGCGGTTTACCATTGACAGTGCTCGCTATTACATTGGCTCAAGCCCTTATGGCGCTCCGGAACCTGTGATTGATCTTACAGTGACCAATGACACGGATCAGGCCATTTCTGAGCTTCTGTTGAGGGGCGTGGTGACGAGCCCTGATCACTCAGCAGCTTGGGTAGACGAAACGTTTTACTACGTTGTTCCTGGTGGCATTGAGCCTGGTGAAACACTGGAGTGGAGCCTTGCGCCTAACCGCTTTGGCCCATGGGGGAATGCTCAAATACCCAGCGATGCAGAGCTGACGGTCACCTTGCAAGGGTTGAAAGGGCTTGATGAGCAGCCATTATGGGACTCCCCTGAGCTAACGGAACACGAACTGGCCAGGCTTGAGCAACTGCAGAAGGAGTATGGTGGCATTGCTTTCTCCCGTTTGGAGTGAGTCTCGTGTGGACTAAGCTCTTTGTGGGGTAAACGGTGCAAAAACCACAGCGCCCTAGCGGTTATCCGATAGGGCGCAAACATTTCTACCAATTATCTTTTCGCCAAACGGGGTTACTTACTCTTTGGCTTCATGGTCGGCGAGGGCGGCAACAATTGCCTCTTCCCACTGCCCTTCGGTTAACCCCCAATGCTCCATTTCTGACTGATCGGCGCTGCCTGCCGACGCCTCTCGTAGTTTATCGACGCTGCTGCTTTCATAGCAGTGCTTGGCGAAATCTTTGGTTTTGACATCTTTTAGCTGATTAATCATCGACATGTTGAGTTCCTTTCAAGGTCAATAGTGAGGTAATGCTCACTCAGTGTAGCTATTCTGGCCGCTTTTACCTGACTTGGTTCTCAACACTGCTTAGCTGAAGTGAGAAAAAAAGCGTAGAAAAGGTTTTCCGTGGGCTAGCCAGCCATCAGCGTATCGATAAAAATTTTACCGGCGATACTTGCCAGCAACAGCATAACCAAATTATCAAACCAGCGGTGGGGCAGCCGATTGCCCAGGCGGGCGCCTAGGGGCATGGCGGCGAGTATCACCACAAGGGCAAGAATACTAAACAAAAAGCGTTCCAGAGTTAAAATGCCCGCGTTTAAAAGCGCCGGTATTTGAACACTGGTAATAGCGACGAAGAAGACCGAGATGGAGCCAATAAATACGCTTCGTTTCAACTGCATCGCATTGAGAAACGTAACCGAGGCTGGCGCCGACATGCCTGCAGCGCCTTGAAGCACGCCAGCGAGTAGGCCAATAGGGATCACTAGTCGCGCAGCGATATTAAAAGGCAGGGCGATACGACGTTTCATCACTTTGATGATCAGGTAAAGCACGATCACACCCGCGACACCCAGTGACAGTATTTCGGGAGATAAAACGACTAATCCCCAAGTGCCCAGAACGATGCCTAGCCCGCCAGCAATGGAGAAAGCTGCCAAGAAGCGCAAGGGTAGTAGGTGGCGTCGATATTGCCATACCTGTAAAGCATTACTAAATAGGTTAGGCGCGACTAATAGAGCGATAGCGAGTTGAACGTCGTACAGCATGGTGAGAATGGGTACGACAATAACCGGGACACCTGAACCGATGGCGCCTTTGACGATACCTGCAACGAGTAGCGCTATAAACGCAATTAACAGCATAAGGTTACCGGCCCTTTTTAGCGCACAGCCGCCACGCAACCGGCAGCTGTGCGTATTGATTTTCTTCAGGATTAGGTTTTGTCTGAAAAGTCGGCGAGCGAAGGCCAGACAAGGCAAAAATCGGCGAAAAGACGGAGTTTACGTTGTGTAAATGAGTACTTTGAGCCGATTTTTAACGCCGTATGGTCGAGCGCAGCCAGTTTTCAGGCAGAGCCTAAACGCTGTTATTTCAGCACATAGCAGGGCACATAGTGCTGGCCATCGAGTTTCATGCGCCCTTGGGCTACAAACGAGGTGAGTAGCTCGTCAAGGCGTTGCATTAGTTCGGGCTCTGCGGTCAGTACAAAGGGGCCATGAGCTTCAATGGCTCGAATGCCAGCCTCTTTGACGTTGCCTGCGACGATCCCCGAGAAAGCGCGGCGCAGATTAGCAGCGAGCTCATGGGTAGGCTGCTGGCGGTGCAGCGCTAAGCCACGCATGGCGTCGTGTGTCGGTTCAAAGGTTGCCTGGAAGTCGCGCGCAATGGTCAATCGCCAGTTGTAGTAGAAAGCATCCTGATGGGTGCGCCGGAATTCAGCGATCTCATCGATGCCGTGGCGCATGGTGCGTGCAACCGAGACCGGATCGCCGGTAATGATGGTGTAGTAACGGCGGATATCCTCACCGAGGGTATAGACCAGAAATTCATCAATTTTTTGAAAGTAGGCCGCAGAATCGGCAGGGCCGGTGAAAATTAACGGAAAAGGAATATCCTGGTTGCTGGGGTGCAGCAGAATGCCCAGCAGATAGAGAATCTCTTCTGCGGTGCCCACCCCGCCAGGAAACACAATAATGCCATGGCCCAGGCGCACAAAGGCTTCCAAGCGTTTTTCAATGTCTGGCATGACAACCAGTTCATTGACGATGGGGTTAGGCGCTTCGGCAGCGATAATGCCGGGCTCTGAAACACCCAAATAGCGGCCTTCCTTACGCCGCTGCTTGGCATGGGCAACGTTAGCGCCTTTCATGGGGCCTTTCATTGCGCCAGGGCCACAGCCGGTACAAATATCTAAATCGCGCAGACCTAAGTGATAGCCCACATCTTTGGTATATTCGTACTCTTCCCGGGAGATAGAGTGACCGCCCCAGCACACCACCAGGCTAGGGTCGCGGCCGGGTTTGAGCGTGCCCGCTTTGCGCAGAATATGGAAGACCGCATTGGTGGTGCCTTCTCCCGTACTCAGGTCAAAACGATTGTGGTGCTGAATCTCATTGTAGACGTAAACGATGTCGCGAATGATCGAGGATAGATGCTCGCGGATACCGCGAATCATGCGGCCATCTACAAAGGCTTCGGCGGGGGCGTTAGTGAGCTTTAAGCGAATGCCGCGGTCTTGCTGCAGCACTTCAATATCGAAATCTTTATAGGCTTCTAAAATCGCCAGGCTATCGTCGCTGGGATTACCGCAATTGAGTACTGCCAACGCACAGCGCCGAAGAAGGTCGTGCAGACCGCTTTGAGAAGTTTTATGCAGTCGATTAACTTCATGCTGAGAGAGTACTTCGAGGCTCCCCTCGGGGGAAATGATGCTGGAAAGAGTGGCGCGAGGTTGAACGTTTTCGGTCATTAGCGGGGCTGTCCCTAATCGTTTGATGTCTCTTGGCATATTACCACGCCCAAGCGGTGGGTACAGCGCAGCGGCTGGCTCGCCGGGGTGTGCTATTATGAGGTCTATTTTATAGGGCGGCGGCAATAGCGTTTTTTGTTAGTTACTAAACTGTTGCCTAAAGCGGGTTCTCAAAGAGAGCTGCTAAAGACCGTTATCAAAGACCATGGCGCTTCACTATGTTCAATGCCCACTATTTTCGTACCTTTATTACGCTTGTTGAAACAGGCAGTTTTACCCGTACGGCGCAACGTTTAGAAATGACCCAGCCGGGCGTAAGCCAGCATGTACGCAAGTTAGAAGACTATTTAAATAAAGAGCTGCTAGAGCGCAAGGGGCGTAGCTTTACATTAACCGAATCGGGGCGGCGTGCTTACGATTACGCTTTAAAGTTATTTGCTGAGCATGAACAGTTCCGTCACGGGCTAGACGATGACTCTTTGGATAGCGGTGACTGCCGCATTGCCTCGCCGGGTAGCGTTGGCCTGATGTTCTATCCGTATATATTGGGGCAGCAGCAAATGCACCCCAATTTAACGGTCAACTATAGCTTTGCGTTCAACCACGAAATCGTCAATGACCTGCTTGAAGGGCGTTATGACATCGGGATAGTCACCGAGGCAATGCGGCACCCTGAGCTTAGCTGCAGCATTTGGCATGAAGAACCGCTCTGCTTGGTGGTGCCTGCAGATTTTGCGGGCAGCACGTTATCAGATTTAATGGGCATCGGCTTTCTCAATTATTACGACGGCATTAACCATGCCAATGCACTGCTGCGAGCCAATTACCCCGACGAGTTTCGCTCAATGACCCATTTCCGCCATCAAGGCTTTACCAATGAAGTCAGCATGGTGCTGGATGCAGTGGCCAGGGGATTGGGCTTTAGCGTGGTATCGCGATTGGTATTGGAAACTTCGCCTTGGCAGCGCCAGGTAAAAGCGTTGAACCTGCCCAATGCGGTCAATGAAGTGCTCTATTTGCTGCGCCGCCGCGACTCGGTGCTGCCTAAGCGCTACGCGAAGCTGTTAGACGGTTTTCACGCTCAGCGTCTGCAAGAAAAAACGCCCTTGATGCCGTCTAATTGATTAGGCACCAAGGGCGTTTTCGTTACTTAGAGCGCTATCGCTTCACATCTTGCCAGCTTTGCCGCTAGTTGCGATATTCGTCGATGCTAGGGCAGGAGCAGATTAACTGACGGTCACCGAAAACGTTATCGACGCGGTTAACGGCGGGCCAGTATTTAGCGGCTTGAACAGCCGCGGTCGGGAAGGCGGCCAACTGGCGGTCATAAGGCCGCTGCCAGTCGCTATCCATTAGATCCGCCTGGGTATGTGGCGCATTGACCAGCGGATTATTATCCAACGGCCATTCGCCGCTCTCCACTCGGGCGATCTCGTCACGAATGGCAATCATCGCATCGCAGAAACGGTCGATTTCATACAGCGACTCAGACTCAGTCGGCTCGATCATCAGCGTGCCCGGCACTGGGAACGACATGGTTGGTGCGTGAAAACCGTAATCCATCAAACGCTTGGCGATATCCTCCTCGCTAATCCCAGAGGCCGCTTTGAGCGGACGAATATCGATTATGCATTCGTGGGCAACGGTACCGTTCTGACCGCGGTATAGAATCGGGAATGCCGCTTCCAATCGTTTGGCAATGTAATTGGCGTTTAGGATGGCAAGCTCGGTAGCTTCCCGCAGCCCGCGGGCACCCATCATCTTAATGTAGGCCCAGGAAATGGGCAGAATGGAAGCACTGCCGAAGGCAGCCGCGGAGACTGCACCGCTATCAGTGTTGACGCCGTTGATAGGTGTTACCACATGGTTTGAAACGTAGGGCACCAAGTGGGCTTTCACGCCGATAGGGCCCATGCCCGGGCCGCCGCCACCGTGGGGAATACAGAACGTTTTGTGCAGGTTAAGGTGAGACACATCGCCGCCAAAATCGCCAGGACGGGTTAATCCTACCTGGGCGTTCATATTGGCGCCATCGATATACACCTGACCACCGTTGTCGTGAACGATCTTGCACGCTTCGCGTACGCTGGTTTCAAACACCCCGTGTGTGGATGGGTAGGTCAGCATAATGGCGGAGAGCTTATCGCTATGCTGTTCAGCTTTAGCGCGTAAATCCGCTATGTCGATATTGCCGTTTTGATCGCACTCGACCACCACCACCTTCATTTGCACCATGGCTGCCGAGGCAGGGTTGGTACCGTGGGCAGAGCTTGGAATCAAGCAGACATCGCGATGACCTTCGCCTTGGGCCGCTTGGTAACGACGAATTGCCACAAGGCCAGCATATTCACCCTGAGCGCCGGAGTTAGGCTGCATCGAGAGGTGATCGTAACCGGTGACTTCGACCAGGAAGGCCGAGAGCTCGTCGATCATTTGATGATAGCCAGCCACCTGGTCGCGAGGTGCAAAGGGGTGAAGGTGCGCAAACGAGGGCCAGGAGACGGGGATCATTTCGCTGGTGGCGTTGAGCTTCAGGGTGCAGGAGCCGAGCGGGATCATTGCATGGGCAAGCGACAGATCCTTATTCTCCAGACGCTTTAAGTAGCGCAGCATTTCGGTTTCGCTGCGGTAGCGGTTAAAGGTGGGATGGCTCAAGAAGTCGCTTTCGCGCTGGCATGCCGTGGGAATGCCGGAAGCGCCGCTAGCTACCACTTGCTCGTCCAATACTGCAACGGCAAGGCCGTGCTCATCGCCCAGCAGCACATCAAACAATGTGGCTACATCGTGGGCGGTGGTGGTTTCATCCAGGCTAATACCGACATCGCCATTGCCGAAGTAGTGCAGATTAATATCATGGGTCATGGCTCGGCCATGGATCTTACCTGCATCAACACCTGTCAGACGTAGCGTATCAAACCAGCTGTCATGAGCGAGCGATACGCCTGCCTGCTTAAGGCCTTCGGCAAGCAGGGTGGCTAGGCGATGAACGCGGCCGGCAATTTTGCGCAACCCTTCTGCACCGTGATAGGTGGCATAAAAGCCTGCGATGTTGGCCAGAAGCGCCTGGGCGGTACAGATATTGGACGTCGCTTTCTCGCGGCGGATATGCTGCTCGCGGGTCTGCATTGCCATGCGCAGGGCGGTGTTACCACGGCTATCTTTTGATACGCCGATGATACGCCCAGGAATCGAGCGCTTGAGCTTGTCGGATGTAGCAAAGAACGCCGCGTGAGGGCCACCAAAGCCCATGGGTACGCCAAAGCGTTGGGAGTTGCCCACCACAATATCCGCGCCCAGCTGGCCGGGTTCTTTAAGCAGCACCAGACTCAAAAGATCGCTGGCCACGCAGGTCATTATATTGCGCTCAGCCGCGGCGCTTAATAGCGGTGCCAGATCGCGCACTTCACCACTGGCAGAGGGGTACTGAACCAGGGCTCCAAACACATCGTGGCTGGCCAACTCTTCTGCAGGGCCTGTGATCAGCTCAAAGCCAAAGAACTCGGCACGGGTTTTAACGACATCCAGCGTTTGCGGGAAAACATCGTCGGCGACGAAAAAAGCGTTGGATTTGCTTTTCTTATTACCACGCTTACACAGCGCCATGGCTTCGGCGGCAGCGGTGGCTTCGTCGAGCAGCGACGCATTAGCCAGCTCCATGCCGGTTAAATCCATGACCACCTGCTGGAAGTTAAGCAAGCCTTCCAGGCGTCCTTGAGAAATCTCCGGCTGGTAGGGGGTGTAGGCCGTGTACCAGCCTGGGTTTTCCAATACGTTGCGCTGAATCACCGCGGGCATATGGGTGCCGTAATAGCCCTGGCCAATATAGCTCTTAGCCACGCGGTTCTGCCGCGCGAGCTGCGCTAGGTACTCTAGTGCCTCTGATTCGCTGCGCGGTTCATCAAGCGCTAGCTCACGGCCAAGACGGATATCGCTCGGCACGGTCTGTTCAATCAGATCTTCCATGTGCTGCATGTTGAGCGCTTTTAACATGGTGGCCACGTCATCTTGACTTGGACCATTATGACGTTTGATAAAAGCATCGTGATCGGCCAGCTCGGCCAGACGGCGTGTTTCAAGAGACATGAAGAAGATTCCGGACGTTAAGAGAGAACCGTGCAGGGCGTTAAGCGAAGAGCCTGCCATAAAGGATATAGGCAGGCCCTAATATATGATTCAGCTACCGCCTTTAGTCGTCGGCGCTTAGCGTTGCTTGATAGGCATCTGCGTCGAGCAAGCCATCAAGTGAGTCGCTGTCTAAACGCACTTTCATAATCCAGCCGCCTTCGTAAGGCGCTTCATTGACTGTTTCAGGGGCGTCTTCAAGAGCGTCATTGACCTCAATGACTTCGCCAACAACCGGTGAGTAGAGATCAGAAGCAGCTTTTACCGATTCGATAACGCCAAACTCTTGCCCTTTGTTCAGCGCTGTTCCCACTTCAGGCAGTTCAACAAACACGACATCGCCGAGCGCCTGCTGGGCGTGATCAGTTATACCCACGGTCACGGTGCCGTCCTTATTATCCAGCACCCACTCGTGGCTTTCTGCGTAACGAAGATTGGTAGGAAGATTGCTCATGGTGTTTTCCTATATGAAACAGTTTTCTGGGCCCGAGCATACTAGCGGTTGTCGTTCGCCTTGGCGACTAGTGACTGGGGTAGATCGAGCGAATAAGCAAGCATGTTAACGTGTTTCCAATCGGAAACAAATTTCTTCGTTGCTTCAAAGCTTGCTTGGTAGCGTTATCGGTTCAGCTACTTTTCGCCGGGTTTGTGCAGAAGATCGGGTTATGAAAAAAGCGGTATCCTCTATGCACAAGCGACATCACCCTAGATGCTAGCTAAGTTTATAGTGTAAAACATTCAAATCGTGCGCTAACCAACAATAGCGTCGTTAGGACTAGCCCGTAATCGCAACAAGCCAATAATACACACCAATATTGCATACCAACAAAGCGAGGAGATGAACATGGAAGCATTAACTAGCCTCTTAGGGGCGATCAACGGCGTGGTCTGGGGGCCCGTCATGTTGATTCTGCTACTCGGTGTGGGGATCTACCTGCAGCTTGGCTTGAAACTGATGCCGATTAGAAAGCTCGGCATGGGCTTCAAGCTAATGTGGGCGGGGCGTGATGCGAAACCTGGGGTGGGTAAAGCGGCAGCTGCCAAAGAGGGAGACGAAGGGGAAATATCTCCTTTTAATGCCTTGATGACCGCACTCTCTGCGACCATCGGTACCGGTAATATTGCCGGTGTTGCCACAGCCATTGCGTTAGGTGGCCCTGGCGCTGTGTTTTGGATGTGGATTACCGCACTGGTGGGTATGGCCACTAAATTTGCTGAAGCGGTGCTGGCCGTGCGCTATCGTGAAACCGATAGCACTGGCTACCATGTGGGCGGGCCGATGTTTTACATCAAGAATGGCCTGGGTAAAAAGTGGCTATGGTTGGGCGGCCTGTTCTCATTTTTTGGCGCTGTCGCAGCCTTCGGGATCGGCAATACCGTTCAGTCCAACTCCGTTGCTGACGCCATGGACGCCACCTTCGGCGTGCCGCACTGGCTCACGGGGGTGGTCATTATGGTGCTGGCTGGCGCGGTGATTCTGGGCGGTATCAAGCGTATTGCTAAAGTGGCGGGCAAGTTGGTGCCGATTATGGGTATTGCCTACGTAGTGGCTGGCTTGTTGGTATTGATCGTCAATGCCGGGCAGATCGGTGAAGCTTTTGGTTTGATCTTCTACTATGCCTTCAACCCCATGGCGGCCGCAGGTGGTTTCGCGGGCGCCGCCGTCATGGCGGCGATTCGTTTTGGTGTGGCACGCGGGATCTTCTCCAACGAAGCGGGTTTGGGTAGTGCGCCGATCGCGCACGCGGCGGCCAAAACCAAAAATCCAGTGCGCCAAGGCTTAATCGCGATGTTGGGCACTTTTATCGATACCATTCTTGTGTGCACGATTACCGCGTTGGTGATTTTGACCTCAACGGTTTGGCAAGAGGGTGAAGCGGGGGCGTCGCTGACCGCGCTTTCGTTTGACGCTGCACTGCCTGGCTTTGGGAATCAGATTGTCGCCATTGCGTTGGCGATTTTTGCCTTTACCACCATCCTAGGCTGGTCATTTTACGGTGAGAAGTGCTGCCAGTTCCTGTTTGGCACTCGCTCTATTATGATCTATCGGGTGCTGTTCGTACTGGCCATCCCGCTGGGCGCTATCGCTCAACTGGGCTTTATCTGGCTCATGGCGGATACCTTCAACGCCATGATGGCGATCCCGAACCTGATTGCCTTGGCACTGCTTTCGCCGGTAGTCTTTAAGCTAACCAAGGACTATTTCGACGGCAAAGACGTATTGCCGGGTGAAGCACTGGATCACGACCAATAATACCCGCAGCGCGTTCATCGGCGCTGTAGGTGAACGTGAATAACAGGAGAGTCGGGAAGGCACTTAATCAGTGGCTTCCCGTTCTCTTTTTTGAGCGAACACTTTTAAGTGAGGAAAGCCCCTATGTCTGAATTAAAGCAAACGCCACTGCATGCGCTGCACCTCAAGCTAGGCGCCAAGATGGTACCTTTTGCTGGCTACGATATGCCGGTGCAGTATCCGCTGGGGGTCAAAAAAGAACATGAACACACCCGTCAAAAGTGCGGGCTGTTCGATGTCTCCCATATGGGGCAAATCAGCGTTTCCGGTGACGGCGTGGCCGAAGCCCTGGAAACCTTGATTCCTGCCGATTTGATGAGCCTTGAGAAAGGTGCCCAACGTTACGGGCTGTTCACCAACACAGAAGGCGGCATTATTGACGACCTGATGGTGGTCAATGCGGGTGATCACTTCTATCTGGTAGTGAATGCCGCCTGTAAAGATCAGGACTTGACTCACCTGCGCCTCAATTTGGCGTCAACCCATACAATTGAACCTTTGGATCGTGGCTTACTGGCGCTCCAAGGGCCTCAGGCGCGGGATGTCATGCAGCGGCTTTGCCCTGAAGCCTGTGAGCTTGTGTTTATGCAGCATGGCCGCTTCACCATTGCTGGGCAGGAGGTTTGGGTGAGCCGCAGCGGCTATACCGGTGAAGATGGTTTTGAAATTTCCGTCGCCGCCGATGCTTGCGAAGCCTTCGCTGAGCAACTGCTAGCTGAGCCTGAAGTCGAAGCGATTGGCCTGGGAGCGCGGGACTCGCTGCGTTTGGAAGCGGGTTTATGCCTGTATGGCCACGATATGGATGAGCAAACCACCCCGATAGAAGCAGGTCTAATTTGGGCGATTGGCAAGCCCCGTCGTCGTGGCGGTGATCGGCCGGGAGGTTTTCCAGGCGCCGATGTGATTCTTCATCAGGTCGATGCCAAAGATCACTCCCGCAAGCGTGTTGGGCTGTTAGCTGAAGGTCGCGCGCCGGTGCGTGAGGGTGCGCCGCTTGTGGATGAGGCAGGCAATGAGATTGGAATCGTTACCTCCGGCAGCTTTGGTCCCAGCGTCGGTAAGCCTGTGGCGATGGGTTATGTCACTCGCGAGCAGGAAGCACCGCAAAGCACTGTGTTCGCAGTGGTACGCGGTAAACAGTTACCTATGGTGGTAACCCCTACGCCGTTTGTAAAGCCGGGCTACTATCGCGGCTAGAAGCGCGTCCATCTACCCACGGCCCCTGCTTAGCTAGGGGCCGTTGCTTTATAAAGGACAGTATTATCCAGCGAGTGTTTTAGCGCAGAACCTGCTTGGGATCGATGGGTTTGCCGCCTTGGCGCAGATCAAAGAGTAGATCATAGCGTTGGGTGGCACTGCTTTGACCTACCTCACAAAGCGGGTCTCCCGCGCTAACCTGTTTGCCTACCTCGACCAAAATGCGCTCGCAAAGGGCGTATACGGTTTGGAGGTTATTGGCATGGTGCACAATCACCACTTCACCCAACTGACGCATACCGTCGGCAAAGCGTACTTCGCCAGGGGCGACGGCTTTAGCCTGAGCGCCAGCTTGAGTAGCCAGCAGCATGGGCTGCAGGGTGCCTCGGCTGTCTGGCCCGAAGCGGCGAACCACTCGATAATCCTCCAGCGGCCAGGGCCAGCGCCTGGCTGATGAGGGTAGCGCCTGACTGGGAGCGCTGCTGGTAGGTGCAGCGGCAGGCTTGTTAGCGCTTGAAGAGCTGCTACTGTTTGCTGAGCTTCTAGATGAACTTCGCGCCGCTGAACCGCTAAGGGGGAGGCTGACTATTTGGCCAATTCTCAAATTAGTGGGAGAGGCACTAGGGTTGGCACTCTGAATGCGGCCACTGGTAGTGCCAAAATGTCGGGCGATGCTCGAGAATGTATCACCAGGACGGATTTGATAGCGGTAGGGGCCACCTGAAGGTGCCCGCTCCTGCTGGGTAGGAATTAATAGACGTTGCCCAATTTCCAGGCGCCGCGTATCGGCACCTGGGTTAAAGCGCTCCAAGCGTTCCAGTGGCACGTTAGCCCGGGCCGCCAGCTTACCCAGCGTGTCGCCACGCTGTACTTGCACCCAGTTGCCACTGATCTGACTGGCGCTAGGAGCGGCTGCTCGCTGGGATGACGATGGAGGAGCGCTGGAACAGCCGGTCAGTAGTCCCGCTAACAGCCAAACAGTGAGCCAGCTGGTTAGGCGTGATCGGTTCGGCTGTCCAGCATGCCATCTTTTTCCAACCAGAGTGCATTGATCCATGTGTGGAAGCGTTCCTTATGCTGCTTTTCTTCGTGGTTTTCTGATGCGTACATCCACTCAGGAATGCTGAGTTGCCGTGCCTGTAATGTTATGGGCGCTTCCCTGCCACATAAAAAGCCCCAAAACGTCGGCGAGGGGTTAGCGTAGCTGATCGTCACATCCAGGATACCATCCAATTGGTTGCCTAGCAGACTAAGTACTTGGGCAATGCCGCCCGCTTTAGGGCGTAATAAGTGGCGGTAGGGGCTCTGCTGGGCATCGCGTTTGGCAACCGAAAAGCGGGTGCCCTCGACAAAATTAAAAATCGCAATGGGCGAGAGCCTTGCCTGCTGGCACATCCGTTCGGTAGCTGCTCGATCAATGGTGGCCAGCTTAGGATTTTTAGCGACTTGTTCGCGGCTAAAGCGGCGCATAAAAGGAAATTCTAGCGCCCAAAAAGCCAATCCTACGATGGGGATCCAGATCAATTGACGTTTTAAGAAAAAACGTGGCATGGGGATACGCCGATGCAACGCCATCAACAGCATAAAGATATCCGTCCAACTGCGGTGGTTGGATATCACCAACCACCACTGCTGTGGACTCAAATTATCAGGTACGCTGGCGTGTAGCACGGGTTTGAGCCAGTGCCGCATCCACCAAAGATTAACGCCTATCCAGTTAAGCGCAACGCCATTCAGCCCCTGCAACACTAACTGTTTAAGCCGCTGCCCTGGGGCAATGACTTTAAGTAGCGTCAGCAGAATGAGAGGTACGCCCCAGAACAGCGTGTTGAGCGTTAGCAGCAGAGCGCTAATCAGCCCCTTTAAAATAGGCATACCACGTTTCCTTACCGTCAGACCAATAACGTAATACTGAATGCTAAATGATCCTAGCCACGCTGCCCAGCAGAAACCTACAGCAATTCATTAGCTTGATGATGTTTTAGACGAGCGGCAGTGAAGGGGCTTGGACGGTGTTCAAGAGAACGGTGCGCAGTGCATGGGCGGCTACGGAGAGCTCTTGGTGAGTCAAAATGCCGACCCGGCAGGAGATAGCGGGCGCTGTCAGCGGTATGCAGCGAGCGCCCAGTTCATGCATTTGACGAATGCACATGGAAGGCACAGCGCTGACGCCCAGGCCGTCGGCAACCATCCGCCCCACGGTGGAGAGCTGGTGGCTTTCAAAGGCCACAGTGAGCTCCATATCCTGTTTGCTCAGCTCCTGTTCCAATAAACGACGTACCATGGAGGGGCGCTGAAGAGTAATGAAATCGTGGCTTAGCAGCGTCGACCAGGCGAGCTGGGTGTTCTGGGTTAACGGAGAGCCAGTCGGCACGACCGCCACAAAATGGTCTTCAAACAGCGGCGTAAAGAGCAGGCTGCCGGTACCCTCCGGAGAAAAAGCGATCCCCATCTCTACCTGTCGGGAGCGCACCATGGCGGTAACCTCCTCGTTGATGACATCGTGCACGGTTATGTTGATTTTGGGGTACTGTTGGCGAAATTTAACCAGCGCCGCAGGGAGTAAGTTACCGGCAAAGGCGGGCATCGCCGCCACGCTAAGGCGCCCCAGCTGGAGGGTGAAGCGCTGGCGCAAACGCTCCTCGGTATTGTCCCACTGGGCCAGCAGATGTTTGGCTAGCGGTAGTAGCGACTCGCCTTCTGGGGTTAATCTGACGCTGCGGGTGCTACGAATCAGCAGTTTGCCACCCAGGGACTCTTCCAGGCCTTTAATCGCCAGGCTTAGCGCTGGTTGGGATAAATGCAGGCGCTCGCAGGCTTGAGTAAAGCTGAGGGTTTGGGCGACCGCCAGAAAGGCGCGCAGCTGTTTGACGGTCATAAAGTACCTTTTATAAGTTTAAAAAATAAATTGATAAGAAAAACAAACTTAACAAATATATCATCTCGCACAACACTGGCACTATCGTAAGCTTCAGTTCGCGAATTTTTGACAGCACTCATCTACGATAATACTGATCATCAACAACAATGTGAGGCACAACAATGGCAGGATTCGATAAGCGTGTAGCTTCCTACGAAGAGGCTATGGAAGGCATCGAAAGCGGTATGACCGTCATCGCCGGTGGCTTCGGGCTCTGCGGTATTCCCGAAAACCTGATTGCCGAGATCAAGCGACGCGGCGTCACTGACCTTACCGTGGTATCCAATAATTGCGGTGTCGATGGTTTTGGCTTGGGAATACTGCTTGAAGACCGCCAAATCAGTAAGATTCTGGCCTCTTACGTAGGTGAGAATGCCCTGTTTGAGAAGCAAATGCTCAACGATGAGATTGAAGTGGTGTTAACGCCTCAAGGCACATTGGCGGAAAAAATGCGCGCAGGCGGCGCTGGTATTCCCGCCTTTTACACCGCTACCGGTTACGGCACGCCGATTGGTGAGGGGAAAGAGGTTCGCGAGTTTAATGGCCGACACTGTATTTTAGAAGAAGCCATTGTAGGTGATTTTGCCATAGTGAAAGGCTGGAAGGCGGATCGCTATGGCAATGTAATGTATCGCCATACGGCGCAGAATTTTAACCCCATGGCCGCCACGGCGGGGAAAATTACCGTGGTGGAAGTTGAAGAGATCGTTGAACCGGGTGAGCTTGAGCCTAGCCAGATCCATACCCCAGGAATTTATGTGGATCGGATTATTCAAGGCACGTTTGAAAAGCGGATAGAGAAACGCACGGTGCGCAGCTAATACGCCGCGCCTTCAAACGCAACACTAGCTTCTCATTTAACGATTCAACAAGAGGAAGTCACCATGGCTTTAACACGAGAACAGATGGCTCAGCGTGTCGCCCGCGAACTTCAAGATGGTTTTTACGTCAACCTGGGCATTGGTATTCCCACCCTGGTTGCCAACTATATTCCGGATGGCATCGATGTCATGCTGCAATCCGAGAACGGTCTGCTGGGGATGGGCCGCTACCCCACCGAAGACGAACTTGATCCAGATATGATTAATGCGGGTAAAGAGACGGTGACGGCGCGCCCAGGCGCAGCGATTTTTTCTTCCGCAGAATCATTTGCGATGATTCGTGGTGGCCACGTGGATCTCACCGTGCTGGGGGCTTTCGAGGTGGATCAGCAGGGCAATATCGCGTCCTGGATGATTCCAGGGAAGTTGATCAAAGGCATGGGCGGTGCCATGGATCTCGTTGCCGGTGCCGACAATATCATTTGCACTATGACCCATGCCTCTAAGCACGGCGAATCCAAGCTATTGGAAAAATGCGAACTACCGCTGACCGGCGCAGGCTGCATTAACCGCGTGTTGACAGATTTAGCTTATCTTGAAATCAAAGACGGTGCCTTTATTCTCAAGGAGCGCGCTCCGGGCGTAAGCGTTGAGGAAATCGTCGAGAAGACGGCGGGCAAGCTGATTGTGCCTGACCATGTTCCCGAAATGACGTTTGATGCCGAGTAAGTACGCTCCCATTAGCCCGAATGATAAACAGCCGAAGGTTAGAGGGTTAAATAAACTGCACAGTGAGACGCTAGCGCCATTACTGCTAGCGTCTCAGGCCATTTCACAGCGCGTATGGTGGGGTAGCAGTAAATCGGCAATACGCTCGTGATTATCTTCAACGTGCTTTTGGGCTAACGCCAGGCCGCCTAGGCAGAGGCGATGTTCATCGCCATTGGCGAAGACTGTTTTCTGTGGTGTGGTGGGGTAGAAGCGGTGATCAAGCAGTGATGATACCGTGAAGACACCGTTTTGCTGGCCCTCAAGGCTTGGCATGCCCACTTCACTTAGGCGTTGATCCAGCGTTTTCAAGGGTTCCCCCAACTGCCCACAATCAAAGCCAGCGTGATGCAATCGAGGGCCCATCACCGCTATCCAGGCAGCCAAGGGGTGAGCTTGCTGTAGCTGTTGATAAAGCGCCCAGCTAGGCATCGGCCAGGGGCGACCGCGGCAGAGCAAATTATGCCCCTTGCAATCCTGAGGGTGAGATTGTTGCACCAGCCCTTCAATGGCTTCCCGGGGCGCCTTGGACAATGTGCCTATTTGCAGTTCTGCCAGCACCAGCCAACTACTGCCGTCGCTTGGCGCGAGTAGTTGCACCAATAGGCCTTTATCGGCCATGGCGTAATGGCCCATGACGCGATAGCCCATATGAGCTAAATTGCCGGTAAGCGCGGCAGCGGCAAAGGGCCCGTAATTGAGCGTTACCAGCGTTAAATATTCAGCCGCCGTTGATAGTGGCCAAAGTCTAAGGGCGCCGATGTCGGGATGGGTATGTACATAGTCAAGCCACAGCTGCTGAACGAACTCCTGACGCTGCATGGTGAACTCCTTGCCTAAAGTGGCACACCTAGCGTGAGCCATTAAATAACTGCTCAGTATAGGCAAGCGGGGTAAGCAAGGGTTCAACGGCTATTAACGAGCGGTTAAACGGCAAGTAGCTGTTGATCGCGGACAAACCGATCAAATTCAGTAAAGCCGCCTACATGGGTTTGATCGACAAATACCTGCGGGACAGTGTGAATGGGTTTACCCGCTGTTTTGGCGATATCTTCTTTAGTGACGCCTTCAGAGGGCATATCCACATAGCGATAGCCTTCAATTTTTCCGACTTTTTCCAAATGCTCGGCCAGCTGTTTTGCGCGTACGCAGAAAGGACATGACATCCGACCAAAAATAACCACGAACATAGGTGGTGCTCCTTTACGATAAACTGAGTAAGTTATCAGGTAGACAGTAACTGAAGGGTAAATAGCCGTTTGGCTAAGCGATAAATTCGCGCCCATTGTGGCTGAGCAGAGCTCGTTTCGCCAATAGTAGCTCGCTACACGAACCATTAATGTCCGTTATCACCTGGGAAAACCAACAAGCCTATGCAAACGCTCACCGCTGACGAATACACCTTTCTTACTGATCTGTCGAAAGCGTACCGAGATAGGCACTTGCCATCCATTAAACGAAAAAGTGACTGGAACCCGCGTTTAGGGGTTGATGCGCTATGCTTCCAGCATCATGGCGCTAAGCACATGGTGGGGGCGTTGATTACGCCCTGCGAGCTGTGGCTGGTTGCAGTGCCTGACCACTCCCTGCTGACCGAGACTCTGGCGGATACGCTTACGCTTTCTCTGCCTTCAGGCACATACCCACTATCTCTTGAGCGCTTGCCAGGCGGCTACGGACTCTATAAGCGCGCCATTTTGCGAGATTTAAGCGAGCTGGAGAGCATGCAGGAGGCCGCGAGGCTGGCGCAGCAAATGATGGCGCGTTTAATGCAACCCGATGAAGAGCTCAACGCCTAAGTGCAGCCAGCTATACTGTCAGGATTTCTACAAACAGTATCTTCCATCCACGCAGTGAAAAAGGAAATTACCCATGACTTCCCAAGCCGTTACAACACCGCAAGTTGCGCTGGTAACCGGTACTAGCAGCGGGATCGGTGCCGCTGTGGTTAAGCACTTTTGCGAATTAGGTCATCAAGTGCTTGCCGTCGATTTTAACCCGGCGGGTAAGGCGGTCGCTGAAAAATCCGGCGCGGCGTTCTTTGAGGCGGATCTAACCGATCCCGACGCCTGCCGTGCGGCGGTGGCGGATGCGGTCAAGCGCTTTGGCGGTGTTGATATATTGGTCAATAACGCTGGGATTCAGCACGTTGCCCCGATTGAGACCTTCCCCGAGGAAAAGTGGCGTCAGATTATGGACTTGATGCTAACGGCGCCTTTCTTACTAACACAGGCGGCTTGGCCGCATATGCGTGAAAAGGGTTGGGGACGCATCGTTAACGTGGCCTCGATACACGCTCAGGTGGCTTCACCAGGGAAGGCGGCGTACATCAGTGCCAAACACGGCATGATTGGTTTGACCAAAACGGCGGCGCTAGAGGGCGGTGAACAAGGCATCACCGCGAATGCGGTATGTCCTGCCTATGTGAAAACCCCGTTAGTGGACAACCAAATCGCCGACCAGGCTAAATTGCACGGTATGGATGAGCAGGAGGTCATCGAGAAAGTCATGCTCAAACAGGCGGCCATCAAGCGCTTGATCGAACCTGAAGAGGTGGCGCAATTAGTCGCTTATCTGGCATCCGACGCAGCCGGTGCTGTGACTGGCTCAAGCTTTAATATCGATTTAGGCTGGACGGCGCATTAATTAATCAGTTTGGCCCCGCCAGTGACCTTGATGTGGTTGGCGGGGTGCTTTGTTGCAGGCTTTAACGACGTACGGGGCGTTTTTGTAGTTTGCGCTGCAGGGTGCGGCGGTGCATGCCCAGCGCTCGTGCGGTGGCGGATATATTGCCGTCGTGCTCCTGCAGCACTTTCTGAATATGCTCCCAGGTGATGCGGTTAATCGATGGCGGATTGTCTGCAAGCTCAATATCCGGGTCACCGCTTTGGCGCTCGAATGCGGTTAATACATCGTCGGCATCCACCGGCTTACACAGGTAGTTAACCGCGCCGAGCTTAATCGCCTCCACTGCGGTGGCAATGCTGGAGTAGCCGGTCAGCACCACAATGCGACACTGGGGCACGGTGGCAAGCAGCTCCGGAAGCAGTTTTAAACCTGAGCTGTTTTCCAGTTTTAAATCAAGGGTCGCCATGGTGGGTGAATGCTGCGCGGCCATGGTCAGGGCCTGCTCGGCATCGTGGGCAACTATAACGTCGTAACCGCGGCGCGTAAGGGCACGGTTCAGCACATGACAAAACATTTCATCGTCATCTATGATTAGCAGGCGTTGCTCTCGCGTTTGCATGTTGTCCTCAATCCATAACTGGCGGTGCTTGGGGCGGGCGCGATTAAGTTGGCGCTGCGCAGCGGGGCAGCGTGACTTCCGTTAGCGTACCCCCTTCCGGGTGATTATACAGGCTTACACCACCACCAAAGCGATTGATGGTGGCATGGGTTAAAAACAAGCCGATGCCCATGCCTTTGCTTTTAGTCGAAATAAACGTCTCACCCAACTGGTCGGCGATCGACATGGCGACACCTGGGCCATGGTCACGAATATCGATCACCACGCTCTCACTCTGCCAGTCTAAGCGTATGGCAATGTGCTCAGGATTGGCGTCAGCGGCGTTATTGAGCAAATTGGTCAATGCTTGGTCGAGCGTGGCATCGACGGCCAGCCAAGGTCTTCCGCGTTTCTCTGCCACATCGAACTGATGGCTCACATCAGGACGGAGCACCAACCAGCGCTGAACAACCCCCGCTAACCACACTTCTGCATCGAGCACTTCGGGTTCTGCCATACGCCGCCGGTCAGCATTGGAGACCAAATTTTGTAGACGTGATTTGCATACGTCGACCTGCTGGCGCAATAAGTTAATGTCCTGATCAAGCGTCGAATCGGCGGGGGCATCGGCCTGCATCTCTTTGAGGAGGACTGCCATGGTCGAGAGTGGTGTGCCCAGTTCGTGGGCAGTGCCCGCGGCCTGGGTTGCGACCGCCAACACCTGCTCATTGCGCAGGGCCGCTTCCCGAGTGCGGGAGAGCGCCTGATCACGGCTACGCAGCGCGTGAGCCATTTTGTAGATAAAAAAGGTTACCAGCCCCGCAGAGAGGCCAAAGTTAAGCCACATGCCTAGTATATGCAGGCTCAAGGGGCTATCACTGTTGATATGGCCCAGTTGCGGGATGGGGTGGTAGGAGAACATTAAAAAGGTATAGCCCGCCATGGAGCATGCGGCGATGATCCAGGCATGGCGCCAGGGCAGGGTGGCGGCGGCGATGGTAACCGGCACCAGGTAGTAGGTAATAAAAGGGTTGGTGGAACCGCCCGAGAAATAGAACAGTAGTGTTAAGCCGGTGATATCGGCAAGTAAATGCAGCAAATACTCAAGGTGCGTCACCGCGCGGGGACGGCCCAGGCGCCACCAGGTGGCAATATTGAGTACGCCCATTGAAATGACCACGCTCACCACGGCGGTCACCGGTAAATCGAAGGCGAGCAGTTCAACGCCCACCACAATCGCCAGTAAAAAACCCGTCCAGGTGATGCCGCGCACAATAGTCAGTCGCACCAAGTTACGGTTGGGTGTAGAAAGCGGGAGGGGTAGGGCAGTCGGCATGATGGGCTTACTTGGTTTTGGCTTTAAAGCCATGAATGACAGATTTAATCAACAGGGTCATCACGTAGGTTGTCCAGCCAGCCGACGCCAATATATTGAACAGCAGCATTTTAGGCGGCAACCAGGCGCTACCCAATAACGCTTCAAGCATGATGTGGAGGAACATCGCCAGCAGCAACGGCAGAGCCAGGGTATGGATCCACATGTCGGTGCGTCGCTTGCGAATATGGTAGCGGCGCAACAGGTAACGCAGTGGCCGATGAGCCCAGCAGAAAACCACTAGAGCACCAATCACCAATAAGCTAGCAAGAGTGGGTTCTGTGCTGCCGATATGAACGGAGAGCGAAATCGACCAAGCGAGGCTTAGCCACATCAATCCTTCCAGGCTGGCAATAATATCCGCATAGCGGCGCACGTTCTGCATAAACAACCGAATCCTTAGCGTCAAAAACTAACTTTTATAAACGACTGCAAAAACTAACCGTTAGATCTGGATCTTGAAAGAGCTGTGTCTCTAAAACAGCGCCGCCATAATACGATACTTGGGCTGGGGTGTGGGCGCTTGAGGAGCAGATTTATCCCATCGCGCAATTGCGTATACTGTACATGGCGTATTTTACCCGACTTAACACCACTACAGGACATGCCGTGGACACTGTAACACTGACCCGCCCCGATGACTGGCACCTTCACTTGCGCGACGATGAGGCGCTCAACGCGGTGGTAGGCCATACCGCAGCGCAGATGGGGCGGGCGATCATTATGCCCAATCTCACCCCGCCGGTTACCACTACGGCTCAGGCGCTTGAGTATCGTCAGCGTATTCTTGCTGCCTTGCCAGCGGGCAGTACCTTCGAGCCCTTAATGGTGCTCTATCTCACCGATACAACTCCACCGGAAGAGATCGAGCGCGCGGCACAAAGTGGCATTGTCAAAGCGGTGAAGCTTTACCCGGCGGGTGCCACGACTAACTCCGATTCAGGGGTGACCGATTTGGCCCACTGTGACGCCACTATCGAAATGATGGCTAAGGTTGGCATGCCACTTTTGGTGCACGGTGAAGTCACCCATGCTGAGATCGATATTTTTGATCGCGAAGCGGTGTTTATTGAAACAGTGCTAAAACCGCTGCTGGAACGCCATCCGGCGCTGAGAGTAGTGTGTGAGCATATCACCACCCAGCAAGCCGCAGAGTTTGTTGCCCAGGCACCGGATAATGTGGCCGCCACCATTACTGCGCATCACCTGCTGTTTAACCGCAATAAGATGCTGGTGGGTGGGATTCGTCCTCACTACTACTGCCTGCCCATTCTAAAGCGTGAGCAGCATCGCCAGGCGCTGCTTAAAGCAGCCACCAGCGGTAGCCATAAGTTCTTTTTGGGCACCGATAGCGCGCCCCACTCCCAGGGGGCTAAAGAGTCAAGCTGCGGCTGTGCCGGTGCCTATACTGCCCCCGCGGCCATTGAGCTTTACGCCACCGCCTTCGATGAAATGGGTGCCCTGGATAAGTTGGAAGCCTTCGCCAGCCTGAATGGGCCGCGTTTTTATGGGTTATCGGCTAACGCAGACACCATTACGCTAGAGCGACGGGGTTGGACACTGCCGGAGAGTTATCCTTACGCTCAGGGAGAGAACATTATTCCATTGCTGGCGGGGGAGACGCTTAACTGGGCGATTAGGTCTTAACAAGCCAGGTCTTAACAAGAACCGTCGACGCTTTAACGGTCGACGGCTCCAAGCGCTTAGTAAGCCCTGTTAGACGTTGCCAAGTTGCTTAAGCATTTGGTCAACCATGCGCGATGAGTGGTCGGCGGCCACTTCCAGAAATTCATCGAAGGAGAGGTGGTTGTCGCCACTGCCAGGAATGTCAGAGAGCGCGCGGATCACCACGAAGGGGCACTGGTAGAGGTGGCACGTTTGAGCAATGGCTGCGCCCTCCATCTCTACCGCAAGCATGCTAGGGAACTGGGCACGGGTAGCGTCTACCCTTGCAGGGTCAGCCATAAAGGCGTCACCGGTGGCGATCAAGCCTTCGCGTACCTGGACTTCACCTAACGAGGCGATGGCATTACGCGCCACCTCTCGCAGCGATTTGTCGGCCAAGTAGGCGGCGGGCATCCCTGGCACTTGGCCTATCTCGTAGCCAAATACCACGGCGTCGACGTCGTGATGGCGTACTTCGTCTGAAATGATTACATCGCCAATGGCTAAATCGGCGGCAAAGCCACCGGCGGAACCGGTATTGATAATGGCATCGGGCTGATGGCGCTCTAATAAAATAGCCGTGCCTACTGCGGCATTGACCTTACCAATCCCTGACTGCAGCACAATGACCTCAAGGCCGTAACGCGTGCCGGTATGGAAGACAAAACCCGCGTGCTCGTAGCGTTGGGGATTGTCCAACTGACTCACCAAGGTGCTCACTTCCTGCGCCATTGCGCCAATAATACCAATACGCTTCACTGCGCCATGCTCCTACATTAAAAGTGGTGTTGTTTAACTCAGGCGTGCTCTAGGGGAGCTAAATCGTGCTTCTCGGCGGCTTCAAGGGTATTTTCCAGCAGAGTAGCTACGGTCATCGGCCCCACGCCGCCAGGTACGGGGGTGATAAAGCTGGCGCGTTCGGCGGCGGTGGCAAAATCAAGATCGCCTTTTAACGTGCCATCCTCCTGACGATTGATGCCTACGTCGATCACGATAGCGCCCGGCTTAATCCATTCGCCTTTCACGATACCCGGCTTGCCGACGGCCACGACCAGGATGTCGGCGCGGCTTACGTGATCTTCAAGGTTGCGGGTAAAACGGTGACATACGGTGGTGGTACAGCCTGCCAGCATCAGCTCCAGCGCCATAGGGCGGCCTACAATGTTAGAGGCGCCCACAACGGTGGCATCTAAGCCGCGTAGCGCAATATCGCTCTGTGCCAGTAGGGTCATGATTCCTTTCGGCGTGCAGGGGCGTAGGGCGGGCATACGCTGCGCTAAGCGGCCAATGTTGTAGGGGTGAAACCCATCGACGTCTTTGCCAGGCAGAATACGCTCTAAAATGGGCTCGGCATCGAGATGCTTGGGCAGTGGCAGTTGAACCAAGATGCCATCAACGGTCGGGTCGCTGTTGAGCTGATCAACCAGGGCTTCCAGTTCATGCTGTGAGGTTGTAGCGGGTAGGGCATGCTGAAAGGAGAGAATGCCAGCTTGTTCGCAGGCGCGGTGCTTATTGCTGACATACACATGAGAGGCGGGATCGTCCCCGACCACAACCACGGCTAGTCCCGGTGCCCGTCCGCCGGTTTGACGGCGTGCAGCGATCTTTTCGGCAACCTGTTGGCGGACAGTAGCAGCGATGGCTTTGCCATCGATTAGTTGGGCGGTCATGTAATGGAGTCCCTGTGAATGTTAAAAATAGCCTAGGCATTAAAGCGCTCAAGCCACAGCGCTTTAAAGGCGGTAATTTTCGCACGCTGGAGCATCCAGGCAAAGCGCCTTCACGAACAATCACTTTAATGGTTGACTTTAAAATTAAAAATAGTAATATATGCCTCGCTTGAGACGGGCAGCACGGTAGCGTCTAAGGTGATAAAAATCGGGATGTAGCGCAGTCTGGTAGCGCGCCTGCTTTGGGAGCAGGATGTCGGGGGTTCGAATCCCTCCATCCCGACCAATCACTTAGCATGAAAGGTAGTAGTTTGCTTTTCCAAGCTGCAGTTGTGGTCTAGTGCTCATCGGTATTCGTATTATATGAATACTATATGTGCGCCCATAGCTCAACCGGATAGAGCAACGGCCTTCTAAGCCGTAGGTTGCGGGTTCGATTCCTGCTGGGCGTGCCACCTAATTCAGTGGTAACAACCTGTCAGAATCATATCTTCAAGCGCATGCTATTTGTTCTACGTAAGATTGTCTTTGGTGGGTGTAGCTCAGGGGTAGAGCCCCGGATTGTGACTCCGGTGGTCGTGGGTTCAAATCCCATCATCCACCCCAGTGACAATATTTGCGTTTCCAGTTTTAGGTTGTGGTGGGTGTAGCTCAGTGGTAGAGCCCCGGATTGTGACTCCGGTGGTCGTGGGTTCAAGTCCCATCATCCACCCCATTACCCCAGCATATATCGCTTCTGCTATTTTTAATTTCCTTTTAGTTTACCCCTTCTTTTAGAGAGTATGCCCTTAACTGGGGTTTTTGTGTTTCTGGCTTTTAGACTCCCCCTTTATTGTAGCTAGCGCGGCATCACCTTAATGCGGTTACCCGCCATATGGGTGAGCGGCTCAGGCCTGCCCAGCAAATACCCCTGCGCGTAGTTGATTCCCATGTGGTGCAAAATATCCAGCGTTGCCTGGGTTTCCACAAATTCAGCAATGGTTTCAATTCCTAACGCCTTGCCGACGGCATGAATCGCCTCAACCATAGCGCGATCAATCGGATCCTGATGCACATTGCGGATAAAATTACCGTCAATTTTCAAATAATCGACGGGCAACTGCTTCAAATAACTAAAAGAGGAGAGGCCGGTACCAAAGTCATCCAGTGCAAAGCGACAGCCGTACTCTTTAAGGGTGACAATTATTTCACTCACGCTTGAGAGTTGGGCAATGGCGGTGCTTTCGGTAATTTCAAAGCAGAGCGTGCCGTGGGGCAGGCCTGCCATGGCGACCTGAGTAATAAGGTCGTGACAAAAATCCGCATCGGAAAGCGACGCACCTGAAAGATTGATCCCCCATAAGCTGTGAGGTGGCAGCGTCGCATGGCGGTTTTGATCCCCTAGCCAGGCTAGGGTGTTACGAATCACCCAGCGGTCAATGCGCTCCATAAAGTGATAACGCTCGGCAGCGGGTAGAAAGCTACCTGGCGCGATGATCTCTCCATGCTCTTCAAGTCGCAGCAGAATTTCCCGGTAGCCAGGGCCAGTGGCGCAAATGGCTGCAATGGGTTGGGCGAAAAGACGGAAGGTGTCGTTATCCAAGCCATTTTGCAAGCGTTGTACCCACTGCAGTTCGCCGTGTTTCTCCAGTAATGCATGATCGTCAGGCTGATAGCAGTGGATGCGATTGCGGCCTGCCTCTTTCGCGGCGTAGCACGCAGCGTCAGAGGCGTGGAGAGCCTGGCTCAACTGCATGGGCTGAGCGGCGTTGAGTTCAACCAAACCAATGCTTACGCCGATACCAAAGGTATGGCCCTGCCAAGAAAAACGATACTGCTCAATATCGCAGCGTAACGCTTCCGCAATCGTCAATGCTCGCTCTATACCGCAATCGGGTAGCAACAAAGCGAATTCATCGCCACCCAGGCGGGCGGCGATATCGCTGCTGCGCACATGGTCTTTAAATTTTAACGCCAATTGGCGCAGCAGCTCATCTCCAGCGAGATGGCCGCAGGTGTCATTGACGATTTTGAACTGATCGAGATCCAGGTAACACAGCACATGGTGGCCATCGTCGCGATTAAGTAGCGCAGTCAGTGCTGATTCGAAGGCGCGGCGGTTGAGCAGGTCGGTCAGGTTGTCATGGCTGACCTGATAGCTCAGCTGTTCGGTCAACTGGCGAGTGAGGCTAACATCCTGAAAAACGACCACTGCACCTAAGGTAATGCCGCTGCGCGAACGTATTGGTGAAGCGCTGTGTTGGATGGGGGTATGCGAGTGATCACGACTGACCAGTAGGCAGTGCTCGGTGGAGTGCACCGGAGTTAGTTGAGTGAGCACTTGCCGGGCCGGGTTGTTTAGCGGTTGGCCACTGGCTTCATCGAGTAGTTGATACACCACGTAAATGGGTTTATCCATGGCCTCTTCGAGTGTCCATCCGGTCAAGCGCTTAGCTTCCGCATTGATAAACGTTACGTTGCCACTAGCGTCGCAGGTAATAACGCCATCACCGATCGATGCCAGGGTAGTACGGGCAAGGTCGCGTTCGCGGTTTAACTGCTCCTGCAGCTGTTTGCGCTCGGTAATATCGCGCACCATCCCTGAGCGCTCTGACGCGGAACCGCTGGCTCCTTCGCTGACTTGTATTTCCAGGTGGCGCACCTGCATATCTGCGCAGCGGCGTTTAATTTCATGGCGTGCTCCGGGGCTGAGGGAGCGGGTTGGCAATAGCTGCGAGACAGGTTGGCCAATAATCTGTTTGGCGTCGACCTCGAAGAGTTGCTCCGCTCCAGGGTTAAGGCTGGTCAGGGTGCCGTCTGCCTGCCAGGTAATCACGCCATCGCGGAGATTGCGAAGCATCACGCGGGTATGTCCAACGGCGCTTTCAAGGGCAGCGGTTACGCGATTATAGCTCGCCGCTATTTCGCCCACTTCGGTAAACGGGTCGGCGTCAATTCGCTGGCGCATATCACCCTGCTGTTCATGCTGGCGCATATGCTCAAGCAGTTGGTTCAACTCATTTTTGGCGCCATGCTCGGCGAGATTGAGGCCCATCTTTTCTGCTTCAGGTGAGACGCGTATGGGCAGGAAGCGCCGGGTAATGCGGAACAGTAGCCAGGCGCTGCCAAAGCTCCAAACGCCGCACACCACAACACCGATCAACTGAACGCCAAACTGAGCGGATCGCGACAAGCCACTATCCATCAGTGTTAAGTCAGCGACCCAGGGCAGTGCTAGCGTACCCCATACGCCCGCGACGAGGTGCGAGGGTATGGCGCTGACTGCATCATCAATATGTTTGCTTATCAGCCATTCGCTGGTCAGTACCATCAGTACGCCACTAACTGCACCCAGCCCAAATGCCGCCGATAAGGAGATCACATGAGCGCTGGCGGTGACGGCGACCAAGCCCGCAATGGCGCCATTAATCGCATACATAACGTCGGCGTAGCGCCGAGTGCGTAGCCCCATCAGCATGCCCGAAAGGATGCCGCCGACGGCGCCCAAAACAGTATTGGCTATTATGCTGGGTATTTGCTCGGTAACGGCCAGGGTGCTACCGCCGTTAAAGCCAAACCAGCCTAAGATCATAAACAGTGCGCCTAACATGGCGAGGGGTAAGTTGCCTGAAGGGAAGGCAGTAGGTGGTTTACCGTGGCTGAAGCGTCCGCTGCGTGGCCCAATACACAGTACCGCTGCCAGGGCGACCCAACCGCCTACGCTATGTACGACCGTGGAGCCCGCAAAGTCGACAAACCCTAGCGCCCCTAACCAGCCTTCCGCGCCATCCAAAAGCCCGCCCCATGCCCAATGACCAAAAACCGGATAGATAACCAAGGCTATCCAGAGGGCCGTCCAGGTATAGGCTAAAAAGGGCATACGTTCTGCCACTGCGCCCGACACAATGGTAGCGGCGGTGGCGCAGAACATTGCTTGGAAAATAAAAACGGTAATCACCCAGTGGCTGGAGGCTTCTAATTGCCAACCAAACAGCGTTGTGCCGATTAAGCCGTGGTGAGAGTCGCCAAACATGAGACCAAAACCGACTAACCAAAAAATACTGACGGCAATGGCAAAGTCCGCTATGTTTTTCATAGCGACGTTGATAGCATTCTTGGTGCGCGTAGTGCCCGCTTCCAGGCAGAGAAAGCCAGCTTGCATCACAAATACCAGAGCAGCGGCCCAGAGCACCCAGAGCATATCGAGCAACGAGCTGTCCAAATTTAGCGTGGCAGGCATGGTGTTTTCCTTAGTATCTTTTGGTGCAAGTGCGCTTCTTTTTGGTGCTTTGTTTGTTTTAAGCGGAAGGAGGGGGAACCGTTGCACCGGTGCTAACCGACTGCCATTCAGGTTTCCTAATAGAAACTAAGCAATTGTTATGCCGCTAATAGTGAAGTCATCCTTTTTAACGCTTATGACAGCATTAATTACTGATTTTTAGAAATAAAATAGCGTTTTCTACTGTGTTAATGCGCATTGATTGGTGATATTTTTCAATTAGTTATAGGTCTTCAATTGTGGTTCATAAACGCTGAAAAGGGAGTGCATCAAAATGGCGCGTCAAACGGTAGTTTTGGGAGCAGGCATGGTCGGTGTCAGCATTGCCTGGCATCTGCGCCAGCGTGGGCATGAGGTGACCCTGGTAGATCGCCTTCAGCCTGGCCGCGAAACCTCGTTTGGCAATGCGGGTATCATTCAGCGGGAAGCGGTAAGGCCTTACCCTTTTCCCCGCGACGTTAAAACGCTCCTCAGCGTTTTACCTAACCGTCGGGTAGATATTCGTTACCGCCCCGCGGGTATGGTCAACGCCGCCTCCCCGCTATTGCGCTACTGGATGAACTCAGCGCCGAAGACTTACCAGAAAATCGTGCCGGAATACGCCTCACTGATTCAGCTTTCGCTAAAAACCCACGGCCCGATGATTGAAGCCGCAGGCGCTGAGCACTTGGTGCGCAGGCAGGGATGGCTTGAGCTATATCGCACGCCTGAAAAACTTGCTGCGCGGATAACCGAGGCCGAAGAAGCACGGCGCCTTTATGGCGTGCAGTTTGAGCAACTGGATAAGGCGGCTCTTGCGCAGAAAGAGCCCTCTTTGAGTGACACCATTATCGGCGCAATTCACTGGCTTGATCCCTGGACGGTTGCTGATCCAGGTGGGTTGGTCGCGGCTTACGCCCAAGCGTTTAGTAATGATGGCGGGCGTATTTTGCAGTCGGATATCAAGTCGGTTCAGCAAATGGGTGATCGCTGGCAGGTCAATACCGCTGCTGAAGCGTTAGAAGTAGATGACGTCGTCGTGGCGCTAGGGCCCTGGGCGGGAAGCTGGCTAAAAGAATTGGGCTACCACTTTCCTACCTTTGTAAAACGTGGCTACCACATGCACTACGCGCCTCAAGCGCCAGCCAAGCTAAATTTCTGGGTTATGGATGCCGAGGTGGGCTACCTGCTGGCGCCGATGAACGCAGGGGTTCGCTTGACTACCGGCGCTGAGCTGGATCGCTTGGATGCGCCTGCTGATGTCAATCAACTGGGCGCCGCCGAGAAAGTGGCACGCAGCGTGTTCCCCTTGGGCGAGCGACGCGATGACGCCCCTTGGAAAGGCGCGCGCCCCTGTTTGCCCGATATGAAGCCAGTGATTGGGCCTGCGCCAAGGCATCCAGGGTTGTGGCTTGCCTTTGGCCATGGCCATCAGGGGTTCACTCTGGGGCCCGCCACCGGTCATCTAATGGCGGATATGATGGAGGGGCAGCCCACGGCCATCGATATGGCACCATTTCGTGCTGATAGGTTCTAACTAGCGCTTTATTTATTAATGATCAGGCGAGTTAGGCCGATAGTAATAGACGCTAGCACTAGTAATAGAGACGGTATCTTTGCGCGTGATCTAATGCTTTGCTAGTTTATAAGTACATTTGCACACCATGAGGTGGATATATGGATGTAGGCATCAGCAGTTCAGTCAGTGCATCGCTGTATATGAATCAGGCGCAAACCGCCGAACAGGCTCAAATGCAGGTTTTCAAAGAAGCTTTGGATACGCAAGCTGATCAAGTAACTGAAATAATGGCCTCTGCCGATACTGGCGCGCAGCCAGATCTAGCTAAAGAGGGCACCCTAGGTACGCAGGTAAATACCTTCGCCTAGCCCCCGGCTTTGGTGGTGGTTAACATCGGCCTTGTGCCACTTTGTAAGATTAAAACGCTGACTTGTTCAGCGTTTTTTTTGGCCTTTTTCAAGAGCGTCACATTTGACGCCACCCGCGACAACAGCCGCCTCCAAGCGTTACAATTGTCGCAATGGACATGGCTCAACGCGCGGTGGCTAGTTAGCGAAAGCTGCTGAGTGAGTGCTGCGAATGAGACCCTATATTTGAAGAGGCACAATGAAAGAGACTCAATTAGCCCGTGAAGCCGAGCTTCGCAGGACATTCGCTATTATTTCGCACCCCGACGCCGGTAAAACCACCATTACCGAAAAAATGCTGCTATTTGGGAATGCCATCCAGTTAGCCGGCTCGGTGAAGAGCAAGCGTAACGATCGCCATGCAACGTCAGACTGGATGAAGATGGAGCAGGAGCGGGGGATCTCGGTAACGACCTCGGTGATGCAGTTCCCCTACGGCGGCCGCATCGTCAATCTGCTGGATACACCGGGTCACGAAGACTTCTCTGAAGATACCTACCGTACGCTCACGGCGGTTGATTCTGCCTTGATGGTGATCGACGGCGCCAAAGGTGTTGAGGATCGCACCATTAAATTGATGGAAGTGTGTCGTCTGCGCACCACGCCGATTCTCACCTTTATCAACAAAATGGATCGCGATATCCGCGACCCCATTGAGGTGATGGATGAAGTCGAGACCGTCTTAAACATTCAATGTGCGCCGATGACCTGGCCGATCGGTATGGGTCGCCACTTCAAAGGTGTTTACCACCTCTATAACGACGTGATTCATCTGTATACCCAGGGGCAGGGTAGCCGCATTCCCGAGGATAAGCGCATTGAGGGTTTGGATAATCCCGAAGTGGATGCTGTGCTTGGGGAAGATCAGGCCGAAGAGCTGCGTATGGAAGTAGAACTTGTGCGTGGCGCCTCCCATGAATTTGATCTGGAGGCTTATCGCCGGGGTGAGCTTTCGCCGGTCTATTTCGGTACCGCCATGGGTAACTTTGGGGTGCGCGAGATGATGGATGGCTTTGTCGAGTACGCACCGCCGCCCAAGGCCCACGAAACCGATACTCGGGTAGTTACATCTGATGATGAGCGTTTCACCGGCTTCGTGTTTAAAATCCAGGCCAATATGGATCCCAATCACCGCGACCGCATCGCTTTTTTGCGCGTCTGCTCGGGTAAGTACGAAAAGAACATGAAGATGCGCCATGTGCGTATCGGCAAGGACGTTAAAATTGCCGACGCCTTGACCTTTATGGCCTCCGACCGCTCCCAGGTAGAAGAGGCTTGGCCCGGCGATATTATTGGCCTGCATAATCACGGCACGATTCAGATCGGCGATACCTTTACCGTGGGCGAAGATATGCGCTTTACCGGCATACCCCACTTTGCCCCCGAGCTATTTAAGCGCGTACGGCTTAAAGATCCACTTAAGATGAAGGCGCTACAAAAAGGCTTGCAGCAGCTTTCCGAAGAGGGGGCTACCCAGGTCTTTATGCCGATGGACAACAACGATCTGATTCTCGGCGCCGTAGGTACCCTGCAGTTCGATGTGGTCGCCCACCGTCTCAAGGAGGAGTACAAGGTCGACTGCCTCTATGAAGGTGTCAATGTCCAGACAGCTCGCTGGGTCTACTGTGAAGATGCCAAAAAGCTGGAAGAGTTCAAGCGCAAGGCCAGCGCCAACCTGGCGATCGATGGCGGTGGTTATCTCACCTACATTGCGCCTACCCGGGTGAACCTGCAGATGACTCAGGAGCGTTGGCCGGATATTCGCTTCCAGCCTACCCGCGAGCACTAATCCCTATATGTCAGGCGTTCCCATGCTGATAGATGCTCATTGCCATCTCGATTTTACCCAGTTCGATGATGATCGGGCTGAGGTGTTCGAGTCCGCTAAGGCAGTGGGTGTCGTGCACTTTGTGGTACCGGGGACGACCCGTTCGCGCTGGCAGCAGGTGCTGGCGCTCGGCGAGCGGCCGGATACGTCGGTATGCTTGGGCTTGCACCCTTACTTTGTCGATGAGCATCAAGCGTCGGATATCAACGCGCTTGATCATTTGCTCGCTGAGCACCCTGAGATAGTAGCAGTGGGCGAGTGCGGTATTGATGGTCGCTTTACCGACACGCTTGAAGCGCAGTGGCACTACTTTGATGTCCAGCTGAAGCTAGCGAAACAGCATTCTCTGCCGGTAGTGGTGCACTGTGTCCACGCCAACGATAAGGTCGCCAAGCGCCTACGCCAGCTTGCGCTTCCAGAGGCAGGGCTGATTCACGCCTTCTCAGGCTCCATTGAGCAAGCAACCAAGTTTCTCGATCTGGGCTTCAAGCTGGGGTTGGGCGGCGCAGTCACCTATGAACGCGCCAGGCGGTTACGGCGAACCGTTGAGGGACTGCCTGACGATGCCTTTGTGCTGGAAACCGACAGCCCCGATATGCCGCTTAGCGGCTACCAGGGCATGCGTAATGAGCCATGTCGAGTGGCTGAGGTATGCAGCGTTGTTGCCGCACTGCGCGGGCAAACAGAGGAGCAGGTCGCAGCTCAGAGCAGTAATACCGCCGCGACGCTGTTTGGCTTGCCTTCAACCTAGAGTAAGCCTAGCCGTTAAGGCTAACTGCCAGCTGTTCAGGGTCAACGCGTTCAATCGTATAGGGTAACGTGAGAAGTGTCGCTGGCACCCCATCTAAATAAAGTTGCATAGTTTCTTCGGCGACTTTGGTGCTCATGACTGCCAGTAATTCGACGCCGCCTTGATGATTAAACGCACTGACCACCACTTCACCTACCGCTTTATCGTCACTATTAACCACGCTAGCACCTGCTGCGGGCAGTGAGTCGGCTTCTAAGCTAATACGCATCAAGCGCTTTTTCACCTGACCCCGGAAGTGTGCTCGGGCGACGACTTCCTGGCCGGTGTAACAGCCTTTTTTAAAGCTAATGCCGCCCAGCGCTTCCCAGTTCAGCATTTGGGGCAGGAAGTGATCCTGTTGGGTATCGGTTAGCCACGCCAAACCGCTACGAATATCCTCAAGCTGCCAAGCGTTACGGCCCGCTTGGTCATCCTGAGCCGACGCTAAATCGACCTTGCTGTCGTTTGCGAAACACAATAGCCAGCGCGGTGTCTCACCAGGGTAGCGGATTGCGCAGGCCTGATCGTTGCTAGTATGGGTGCCTACTTGATCAGCTAGCGTCAGGCCCAGCTGATTCGCAAGCGATTGGGCCTCATCGCTGGCACCAATGAATACTAGGTCGCGTTGGCTGGTTAGTTCAGCACGGTAAAAAGCGGCGAATTTTTTAAGATGACTCTCTAGGCTATCCAATAGGGTATTACTGAGCAGTAGCCGATAATGCTCTTCGCCCAAGCGCATTAGCTGGGCGTTGGCCAGCATGCGGCCCTTAGGCGTGCAGAAACAGGTGAGCGGCGCAAAGTGCCCGTCGGCCAAGCTGACTTGGGCGCTGGTCTGGCCCTGTAGGAACTTTTCTGCATCCGCCCCCTTCACATCCAGCGCGGCTAAGTGGTTAAGGCGGACGCTGCCAAGGGCGGGGGTGCTAGCGGTAACGGTCGCCATAAAAACTCCTGCAAAAGTGGGAAAGCGTTCGATAGTGATGCATTCAGTACGTAAAAGTAAAAGTGCCTTGAATGCTATTAGGTGTGGGCAGTCGTCACTGATTGCAAGGCACCATTAGCGTGCTAGACTCTTTCTCTTGTATCAGTTTTGCACAGGGCAACAGGTAGGGAAACGCTATGGCACAGCAGTCGTTGACATTCCAGGGTGTTAAATCGGTCGATCAGGTGAACAAAATCACCACTGCACTCATGATGCTTGATGGCGTTGATAGTGCCGAAGTGGGGCGCCATGGTGCCGATGTGGACGGCCGGGCAAAACGCGAGACGCTGATTAATGCCATTGAAAAACTCAAGCTAGGCGTAAAGGTATCCTAATGCACCCTCCCATTACCGTGATCAGTGAACGCAACCATGTCTTTAGGCAGCGAGTTGAAGTCAATGGTTTGGAAGATCTATATGCCGATGTGCCACCGATAGTAGGTGGCGAGGGCAGTGCCCCTGATCCCCACGACTATTTCGATATTGCTCTGGGTACCTGCAAGGCGGTTACCGTGCAGATGTACGCCAAGCGTAAAGAGTGGCCGCTTGAGGGCATTACCGTCACCGTGCAGCGGGACGATAGTCAGGAAAAAAAGGGCATCTACAAGCTAGACGTGGCATTAACACTGCACGGTATTGAAGACCCCGAACAGCGCGCCCGGCTGGAAGATATTAGCCACCGCTGCCCGATTCAACGCCTGATGACCCAGTCTACGGTCGAGATCGCCACCCGGTTAGTTTAAATTATATCTTTTATAGGAGCACCGATGAGCAAAGCCTTTCGATTGCAGTCAAAATTTCAGCCCGCTGGCGACCAGCCTGCTGCTATTAAAGGGCTGATTAGTGGCCTGGAATCTGGGCTTGCTCACCAAACGCTGCTTGGCGTGACCGGGTCGGGCAAAACCTTTACCATGGCCAATGTTGTGGAACAACAGCAGCGCCCGACCATCGTGATGGCGCCGAATAAGACCCTGGCTGCCCAGTTGTATGGCGAATTCAAGGCGTTTTTCCCGGATAACGCCGTAGAGTATTTCGTCTCCTACTACGACTACTACCAGCCGGAAGCCTATGTGCCTTCCTCGGATACCTTTATCGAGAAAGATGCCTCGATAAACGACCATATCGAGCAGATGCGGCTTTCGGCCACCAAGGCACTGCTAGAAAGGCGCGATGCGCTGATTGTGGTATCAGTGTCAGCGATTTACGGCTTGGGTGACCCCGACCAATACTTAAAGATGCGTCTGCACTTCACTCGCGGCGAGTTGATTGACCAGCGCGCTTTCCTGCGGCGCTTGGCCGAGCTTCAGTACACTCGTAATGATATGGATTTCCGCCGCGGTACTTACCGGGTGCGCGGCGATGTGATCGATATCTTTCCTGCCGACTCTGACGAGGAGGCGGTGCGGGTAGAGCTGTTTGACAGCGAAATCGACACTATCCGACTGTTTGATCCGCTCACCGGCGCTGTCCGCGGGGAGGTGCCAAGGATGACTATCTATCCAAAATCGCACTACGTCACCCCCCGGGAAACGATTCTGGGCGCCATTGATGCCATTAAAGAGGAGCTCAAAGAGCGACTGGAGTGGATGCGTAAGCATGAACGGCTGGTAGAAGCACAGCGTCTTGAGCAGCGCACACTTTACGATATTGAGATGATGCTGGAGCTGGGTTACTGCAACGGTATCGAAAACTACTCCCGCTACCTCTCTGGGCGTGCCCCCGGCGAGCCACCGCCTACTTTCTTTGATTACCTGCCCGATGACGCACTGCTATTTATCGACGAGTCCCACGTCAGCGTGCCCCAGGTAGGTGGTATGTACAAAGGGGACCGTTCGCGTAAAGAGACCCTAGTCGAGTATGGTTTCCGGTTGCCTTCGGCGTTGGATAACCGGCCCATGAAGTTTGAAGAGTGGGAGGCCATTTCACCACAAACCATCTTTGTTTCCGCAACCCCAGGCCGCTATGAGGGGGAGCACGCAAGCCAGACCGTTGAGCAGGTGGTGCGTCCCACCGGGCTGCTGGATCCCGAAATCGAAGTGCGTCCGGCCAGTACCCAGGTCGACGATCTGCTTTCGGAAATCGGCTTGCGCACTGCGGTAGGCGAGCGAGTACTGGTGACCACGCTAACCAAGCGTATGGCGGAAGACCTGACCGAGTATTTTGATGAGCACGGCATTCGGGTGCGCTACTTACATTCGGATATCGACACCGTCGAGCGGGTTGAGATTATTCGCGATTTACGCCTGGGCAAATTTGATGTGTTGGTGGGTATCAACCTGCTGCGCGAAGGCCTGGATATTCCCGAAGTGTCGCTGGTGGCGATTCTCGACGCCGATAAAGAGGGCTTTCTGCGTGCCGAACGCTCGCTGATACAGACCATTGGCCGCGCTGCCCGTAACGCCCACGGCAAGGCGATTCTTTACGGTGATCGGATTACTGACTCGATGCGCAAGGCGATTGATGAAACCGAGCGTCGTCGCGCCAAGCAGACCGAACACAACCTAGAACACGGTATTACGCCAACAACGGTTACCCGCTCAGTGGCCGATATCCTTGAAGCCGCCCAGGCGCCGGGCAAGAAGAACAGCCGTCGGCGTGGTAATGAGCGCAAGGTGGCGGAAAGCGCCGCCGAGTATGATGTCACCACGATGAGCAAGCATGATCTGTTGGGCGCCATCAGCAAGCTCGAAGACGCCATGTTTGAGGCAGCACAAAATCTGGAGTTCGAAGAGGCGGCTCGGCTTCGCGACCAGCTCCATCAAATGAAAGACAAACAGCTGGCGCTGGGCTAGCGGTATGCCAGAAGGCCCAGAAATTCGCCGCGCGGCGGATCGTATTGAGCAGCAGATAGGTGGACGGGTGATCGACGATGCCTGGTTCGCCTTTCCAGAACTTGCCGAGCAGGCAGCCTCATTTATTGGTGTTCGAGTTGCCCGAGTAGATACCTGGGGTAAAGCAATGCTGGTCCGGTTTGCCGATCAGCGCGTGCTTTATTCCCACAACCAACTTTATGGTGTTTGGAAGCTGCATAGCGAGGATAAGCCGCCTAATACCAAGCGAGCGCTGCGGGTTCGATTGAGCGCAGAAGGGCACTGCGCCAGCCTCTATAGCGCCTCCGATATTTCCCTCTGGCACGCAGAACATCTCACCGAACACCCTTTCTTAGCCCGCTTGGGCCCTGATCTACTGAGTCAAGACGTGGCTCCCTCCGATGTGCAGCAGCGGCTGAATTTAAAGCAGTTTCATAAACGCAGCCTGGGGGCACTGCTGCTCGATCAGGGGTTGGTCGCCGGGCTGGGCAACTATTTGCGCTCTGAAATCCTTTTTTTCTCCCAGCTTCCGCCAAGCGCTCGACCGGTGGATTTAACCCCAGAACAGCAGCAAACTCTGGCTGACTGCATCATTGATGTTACCCGGCAAGCCTACCAAGCCGCAGGTGTTACTAATCGTGAGGCCTGGATTGCTCAGGCTAAAGCAGCGGGTGAGCCGCGCAGGCAGTGGCGTTTTGCGGTTTTCGAGCGAGCAGGGCTAGAGTGCCACCGCTGTGGAACGGTGATCGAGCGCAAAAGGGTCGGGGCGCGCAGGCTTTATTTATGCCCATATTGTCAGTCGGCGTGAGTAGGGTTATACCGTTATCTTGCTTAAGAGATACCATCGACTAAAGCCCTAACCATAGTAGTCATATAGGTGCCAGGGATTGCTGCTGCGTAAGTGCCAATACGGTATACTGGTAGCACGCTAAGACGGCACCTCCGCGGGCGCGGAGGGGAAGCCGCTGACTAGACGATAACCTAGGAGCTATTAGTCCATGACCGTGATTCGCCAGGACGACGTTATTCAAAGCGTTGCCGATGCTCTGCAGTACATCTCTTACTACCATCCTAAAGATTTCATCGACGCCATGGCCGCCGCCTATGAGCGCGAAGAGAACCCTGCCGCCAAAGACGCCATCGCACAGATTTTGATTAACTCACGCATGTGCGCCACCGGGCACCGTCCAATCTGTCAGGACACTGGCATCGTCACCGTATTCGTTCACGTGGGCATGAACGTTACCTGGGAAGCGGACATGAGCCTGGACGACATGATTAACGAAGGTGTTCGTCGCGCTTATTTGCTCCCCGATAATATCCTGCGCGCCTCGGTGCTGGCGGATCCCGACGGCAAGCGTGCCAATACCAAAGACAACACCCCGGCGATTATTCACCACTCGATTGTGCCCGGCGATACGGTCGATATTCACGTAGCGGCGAAGGGCGGTGGTAGCGAAGCAAAATCCAAGTTCGCCATGCTGAATCCCTCCGACAGTGTGGTTGATTGGGTGATGGAGCAGCTTCCGAAGATGGGCGCTGGCTGGTGTCCACCCGGGATGCTGGGGATTGGCATCGGCGGCACCGCCGAAAAGGCCATGCTGATTGCCAAAGAAGCGCTACTCGATCCTATCAATATTCAGGATCTACAGGCCCGTGGCCCCAGCAACCGTGCCGAAGAGCTGCGTTTAGAACTGTTTGACAAGGTCAACAAGAGCGGTATCGGTGCCCAGGGGTTAGGCGGCTTAACCACCGTGCTGGATATTAAAGTCAAAGACTATCCAACCCATGCGGCCAACAAGCCCGTCGCGATTATTCCCAACTGCGCGGCGACCCGTCATGCCCATTTCACGCTTGACGGCTCTGGCCCCGCGGTACTTGAGCCGCCGAAGCTTGAGGATTGGCCGGAAATCACTCGCGAGGCGGGTGAAAACGTCAAACGTGTCAATCTTGATACGGTGACGCCTGAGGAGGTTAAAACCTGGCAGCCTGGTGATACGCTGCTGTTGAACGGTAAGCTGCTCACGGGGCGCGATGCTGCTCATAAGCGCATGGTCGATATGCTGGCCAAAGGCGAGCCGCTGCCCGTGGATATGAAAGGTCGCTTTATCTACTACGTGGGCCCGGTTGATCCCATTGGTGACGAAGTCGTTGGCCCCGCTGGCCCAACGACCGCCACGCGGATGGATAAATTTACCCGCACTATGCTGGAAGAGACTGGCCTATTAGGTATGGTCGGCAAAGCAGAGCGTGGCCAAGCCGCTATTGATGCTATCCGTGACAATGAAGCGGTGTACTTAATGGCGGTCGGTGGGTCGGCATATCTGGTCGCTCAAGCGATTAAAAAATCGCGGGTAGTGGGCTTCGAAGACTTAGGTATGGAAGCAATCTATGAATTTGAGGTTGAAGATATGCCGGTGACCGTCGCCGTTGATAGCCTGGGCACATCGGTACATCAAACCGGGCCTGCAAAGTGGAAAGAGATTATTGCCCAATCGGCGTAATGGAGTGGTAAGGTTGATTAGGCTTTAGACGCATAAGGGCCTCGCTGACGGCGAGGCCTTGTTCTATGTGAGGGCTTTATAAGGACGTGACTATGACCTCCTGGTTGCTAGGGACCAGCATCTTACTGATACACCTGCTTGGCATCGTTTCAGCCATTATGGCGCTGATGTCCAGTCGCACCTCCCAGGGTGCCGTGGCATGGATCATCTCGCTGCTGACCTTCCCTTATGTCGCGCTTCCAGCGTACTGGTTTTTCGGGCGGCCAAGGTTTTATGGCTATGTATCTGCCCGCGGTCAGCGGGACACCGTTCTACGCCGGGTTCTAGTGCGTTACCGGGCTAATGTTCAACCCTACGTTGCGCCCTCTACCAATGCCGATATTCAGGCGGTCGAACAGCTTGCCATGATGCCGCTAACCCATGGCAATCAAGCCACACTGCTGATTGATGGGCCAGCAACGTTTGAAAGCCTGTTTGATGGTATTGACCGTGCGGAACAGTATGCGTTGGTGCAGTTCTTCATTGTTCGTAACGACGCCCTCGGCCAACGTTTGAAGCACCATTTACAGCGCGCTGCCCGGCGCGGCGTGAGGGTCTATTTTCTTTACGATGAAGTGGGTAGCCGCAAGTTAGCCGATAGCTACCTCAATGATTTAATCAGCGATGGGGTGGCCGTGAGTGCCTTTCGCTCATCGCGAGGCTTTAAGCACCGTTTTCAGCTTAACTTTCGCAACCATCGCAAAATAACGGTAATAGACGGCAAGGAGGGCTGGATAGGGGGCTTTAATATTGGGGTCGAATATCTCGGCGAGAACCCACGGCACGGGCCTTGGCGTGATACCCATCTCAAGCTTGCAGGACCCAGCGTACTGGGCTTGCAGGAGGCATTTTGGGAGGATTGGCACTGGGCGACGGATGAAGTGATTAGCCTGAACTGGATGGCCGACACGTCATCCTCTGCCACCGACCATCATGTGGTGATCGTGCCTTCTGGGCCCGCCGACCGTCAGGACACCGCCAGCCTGCTCGTCCAGCAGGTCATTCATAGTGCCAAGCAGCGCCTGTGGGTGACCAGCCCCTATTTCGTCCCTGACCAGGGAGTTCAGGATGCGCTCCGGCTTGCAGCGATGCGCGGCGTCGACGTTCGGGTAATGATTCCAGAGCGCCCCGATCACTTGCTGGTTTTTCTCTCTGCATTCTCATTTCTACCCGATATGTTAAGGGCAGGTGTTAAAATATACCGTTATCTCCCTGGTTTTTTACATCAAAAAGTCATGCTGGTAGACAACGAAGCAGCCACGGTAGGGACAGTCAATTTGGATAATCGCTCGTTTAGGTTAAATTTTGAGATTACCGCGTTTATTCCAAGTCGTGATTTTGCTACCTGCGTCGAGGCGATGCTGGAAAAAGACTTTGCTCACTGTCGGCGTGTCACCATCGATGAAATTAACCAGCGCCCGGTATGGATGAAAGTCGTTTCGCGGGCGGCCTATTTAATGGCCCCGGTTCAATAGATACGTCAGCCTAAAAGGAAAATCGAGATGCTCAAACGCAGGGTGAGACAAGGAGTCATGGGGTGAATCTTGAAACAAAATGGCTGGAAGATTTTGTAGCGCTAGCCAATACGCGCAGCTTCTCTGCGTCAGCACGCCAGCGACACGTGACCCAGCCGGCCTTTAGTCGCCGTATTCGCGCGTTGGAGCAGGCCGTTGATGTCACCTTGGTAGATCGTTCAACTACCCCCGTCGGGTTAACGCCCGAAGGGCAGCTGTTTTTGGTTACTGCGCGCAATCTGGTCGAACAGTTAAACGAATCGCTTAGCCATTTGCGCGGTCTCTCTATCGCCAATGAGGCGCTGGATATTGTCGCGGCGCACTCCCTGGCGTTGAGTTTTTATCCGCCTTGGATCTCTCGCCTGCAGCAGGGTTTGGGCGAGTTGCCGACCCGCTTGGTGGCCATGAATGTGGGCGAGGCAATACATGTGCTGCGAGAGGGCAACTGTGATCTGATGCTCGCCTACTATGACCCTTTTGCGACGATGCAACTGGACGCTGAAGTATTCCCCTCTTTCTCAATTGGTAAGGTCAATATGCTGCCCGTTTCGTTACCCGACGAGCATGGGAAAGCAAAGTTTTCACTCCAGCACGACACCTCCATTCCCTATCTTTCGTACACCCAGGGGGCCTTTTTAGGGCGCAGTGTGCGCATGCTGCTGAAAAATGACCCGCTGCGTATGAAGCTGCGTACGGTATATGAAACGGCCATGGCTGAAGGCCTGAAGGGAATGGTATTACAAGGCGTTGGCGTCGCATGGATCCCCGACTTTTGTATTCGTGAAGAGCTGAAAAGTGGCCGTTTGGTGAGGGCAGGCGACCCTAGCTGGGATATCCCCCTGGAAATCCGCTTATATCGCTGCTCGATGGTGCATAAGCCCGGCGTAGAGCGTTTATGGCGGCAGATGATGAAGCTGCCGCGGGATTTCCTACAAGCCTAGGGCCTGTTGACGTTTAGCTACTGCCAAAATCTGCGGGTAGCCCTAAAAAGTTCTGAATGATGAAGAAGTGATCTTCAAACAGGCTGTCGGGCTCGAGATCTGCAAGTGCTACCCAGCGCGCATGATCACCGCCTTTAACGGGCTTTAGGCGTGGCAGCTGCTGATCGGGGCGTAGCGCAAAATAGAAAGCTTCCGCCAAGGTGCGCCCGCGCCAGCTGCGGTGGGGTTCATCAAACAGGCGTTGCCCACGCAGCGAGCCTTTGAGTACAGGCTCAGGAACCTTTAAGCGAATGCGTTCGCGAAGTTCACGCAAGCAAGCATCCAGCAGCCGTTCATGGGGGTTAATAAACCCTCCCGGCAGGGCATAAAGGCCTTTGCCCGGTGCCGCCGTGCGTCGTACCAGCAGCACATGGCCTGACTGCACGACCACTGCGTTGACCGTGACAAAAATAGGCGGGTAGGGCGCGTGAGCCCAGGCCTGACGGTACTGATCCAACAACTGCTGCTCTTCGATCAGGCGCTGATAGGCGCCCTCATTGCAAAAGTGTTTGACGCTCTCCACCACCCCTGGCGGTAAATCGTGGTAAGCGCCGGTACTCAGGTAGTCATTCGTTGAGCTCGGCGAGCGAAACAGTCGCTCACGTATTTGGCTGGCTGAAATCCCCTCCACCGACTGCACGCTGACAGACTCCCACTGAGGAAACAGTGAAAGGTAGTAGCTTGACTGGCCGCGGCTGGCTCCGATCAAGCCAATACGTGGTAGGCGAGCATTGGCAGGTGCAGCTAAATCGCGCACTTTGCGTTGCACATCGCGCACCCAAACATCGTCGTTATAGAGGGCGTCGAGTAGCGGGGTGATCTCCAAGCGTTGATTATCGGCGTCGTCAAATCCCGCGCGAAGCATGGCTTGTCGTTCGTCGAATCGCCAGGGGTTACGCAGTGAGCGGGCCTGCCAAGAAGAGCCTACCAACACAATGACCTGTCGTGCGCGTTTGAGCGCTTCACGAATGACCGCGAGATGCCCCAGATGTGGCGGCTGAAAACGACCAATAAACACCAAACAGTCGAAGTCGCAGGCAGTCGCGGGGCGCGAAGTATCAGTAGCCATTCAAGCTTCCTTTTGCGTTTGGTGAACTCAGAGATGCAACCTACCAGAAAACTGCGCTAAACGCTGTGGTTAGGTATGCTAGAAAAATAGGATGTTGATAACGCTTATAAAAAGCCCCGATACCCAGAGCACAGGGAGTGAATATGATTAAACGCGCCGCTACCTTTTGGTGGAAAGTAGTCCAAGACGCCACGTCACTATGGTTGGAGCGTAATGCCTTTAGCTACGCAGGTTCGCTAGCGTTCTATACGCTTTTCTCATTGGCGCCCACGATTATTATTGCAGTCACGGTCATCGGTGTTGTTTTAGGTGAAGAGGCTGCCCACGGACAAATAGTCGCTCAGTTACAAGGCACGCTAGGAATGGATGCAGCAGTGGCTATCGAACAGGCTGTTGCTCAGTCGAGGATTGAAGAGTCCGGTCTACTGCCAACGCTACTAGGTGTTGGGGCATTGGTGATCGGTGCAACAACCGTTTTCGCCCAGATGCAATTTTCGCTCAATACCATTTGGGGCGTAACGGCAAAGCCCACTTCTAATAGCGCTTTACGTTTTATTAAAAGCCGGTTGCTATCGTTAACGGTGGTGCTCTCCATCGGATTTATACTGATGGTATCGCTGGTATTAGGCGTCGTTTTGCGCGGTATGCTCCAGGCCGCCGATAATCTGGTGCCTTATGCCAGCTTACTGACAACGTCAGTTGAGTCGCTGGTCTCGCTGGCTGTGGTCACCTTACTATTTGCCACCATTTTTAAAGTACTTCCCGACGTTGTGTTGCGCTGGCAAGATGTGTTGATTGGCGCAGTCGTCACTGCCGTACTGTTTACTATTGGGCGCAGTGTAATCGCGATTTACCTGGCGTATACGGCTACAGCATCTACCTATGGCGCCGCCGGGTCGGTAGTCATGATTTTGCTATGGGTCTACTACAGTTCACTAATATTGCTGTTTGGGGCGGCGTTCACCCGCTCATTGCTACTACGCCGTGGCCGCCCGCTGATTCCGCGTAACAGTGCAGTGATTGTCAAACGTGAGTATGTTTAACACTCCGTTCAGAAGCGCCAAGGTAAGGAGGTAAGTATGAGTGATTGCTGTGTACGTGCCCTTGTGACCGGTAAGGTGCAGGGGGTCTGGTATCGCCGGGCTACCCAAGAGAAAGCCCTTCAGCACGGTATCACCGGCTATGCCAAAAACTTGCCCGATGGCCGGGTTGAAGTGTTGATGTGTGGTCACTCCGACGCAGTCAAGCTGCTAAGCGAATGGCTATGGCAGGGCTCAGAAGGTGCACAAGTTACCCACGTGGAGCTCGAGGTGCTGGATAACTGCCGCGCCCCGAGCCACTTTGCCACCCAGTAAAGCCTATTGGGAGCCTCTGATGAGACGGCAGGTTTCTATTGGGCGCCTTTCCATTCAAGGATATTGTTAGCTGTCAGGCTAACAATATTCTGGCGCGCTTCCGGTGTGATCCAGGCGTTGTGAGGCGTGACGATTAAGTTTAGCGGCTCGCTGAGCGCATCCAGCAGTGGGTGCCCATCTCTGGGTGGTTCAGCGGGCAGCACATCAACGCCTAATCCACCCAGCTTGCCGCTGCGCAACGCCTCTAACGCTGCCACTTCATCGATAACCCCGCCGCGGGCGCAGTTGACCAGTAGTAGTGAGTTCTTGGCGCGCGCTAAGCGCTCCCGGTTGATCAAGTGCTTGGTGGCCTCGCTCAACGGGCAGTGCAGGCTGATAACATCGGCATCGGGAAGCAGGTCGTCCAGGGCAGGCCGCTTATCATTAGCTTCGTTGCCGGGGCGGGCGGCAAAGGTGACCTGCATGCCAAAGGCCTCCGCCAAGCGTGCTACTTCGGTACCTAGCTCGCCTTGCCCGACCATGACGAGCTGTTTGCCTGCCAGTTGGAGCGTTGGGTAATCCTGCAAGCAGAAGAAAGCGCTACGCTGCCACTCGCCTGCGGCAACATCGCGCTGATATTGGGGAAGACGATTGGCTAACGCGAGCATGAGCATCAAAGTGTGTTGGGAAACGCTAGCGGTGCCGTAAGCCGCCACGTTTTTAACGTCAATGTCGTGTTCTTTTGCACTTTCAAGATCGATATTATTGAGGCCTGTCGCCAATACGCATATCAGCCGCAGTTTTGGCAGTTGCTGCAGCGTTTCGGCGTCCAGCACGACCTTGTTTACGATCGCTATATCGGCGTTAGCAAGGCGTTCCCGCGCTTGTTGCGTGGTACTCTGCTCAAACACCTCAAGGTTTGAAACCGCCTCCTTAATGGCGGCCAAATTGATCTCGGGGCCGAGACTTTGCGTATCCAGTATCACCGCATGGGGCATTTTCTTCTCTCCATTAACCGCAGGGGTCTGTATAACCTTGCTCGTCAGGGGGCACAAAAGGGTATAATGGCGGCGCTTTATCAACCGCAGCCTTGGAATTTAACCCGACAGGCCACATATTGCAGCCTGGCAGCGTTTGTGTTCGCCATTGTTCTTTCTTTTCAGAACGAGTCTTTTAGATAGAACTGGATTTGTCAGAGCTGTTTCCGTAGAGCTGAGTCGTTAGAATCAGTTCTGTCAGAACTAAGCTTGTCAGGGTTGAGCTTATTAGGAGTCATTAAGATGCCCATCTATGAATATGAGTGCAAGGCCTGCGGCCATCGTATGGAAAAATTGCAGAAGATTAGCGCCGATCCTCTCAAGGATTGCCCTGCATGCCAAAGTGATGGCTTGGAACGGCTTGTCTCGGCAGCGGGATTCCGTTTGGCCGGCGGCGGTTGGTACGAAACTGATTTCAAAACGGGTAGCAAAAAGAACCTGGCCGCTGATGGCAAAACTGCCTCTGCAGATGCCGGTAAATCAAGCGATTCCAGCGCTACCGCTAAGAGCGTTACTCCCAAAGACAAGGGCGCCGCGGCATAGCCGCGGCAGTCAGGGTCGGGACGCCCGCGACACACTCATTGCCACGTAACAGAACAGGATTTGACATGCGCAGCCATTATTGCGGCCAGCTAAACGAAACTTTGGTGGATCAAACGGTTACGGTATGCGGATGGGTTCATCGCCGCCGTGACCACGGTGGGGTAATTTTCCTCGATATGCGCGATCGCGACGGCATCGCACAGTTCGTGGTCGACCCTGATACCGCCGAGGCATTCGCTAATGCCGACCGTGCCCGCAGTGAATTTGTCCTGCGTATCACTGGCCGCGTTCGGCTGCGCCCAGAAGGCACCCAAAACGCCAACATGCCGACGGGTATGATTGAAGTGTTGGCAAAAGACGTTGAAGTGCTCAATACCGCCGTTACTCCGCCATTCCAGCTGGATGAGCATGGCAAGGTCGGCGAAGAAGTGCGCTTAAAGCATCGCTATATCGATCTGCGTCGCCCGGATATGATCGAGAAGCTGCGTCTGCGCTCGCGTATTTCTCATAACGTGCGCGCGTACCTCGAAAACCAAGGCTTCCTGGATATCGAAACGCCGGTACTCACCCGCGCTACGCCAGAGGGTGCTCGTGATTACCTGGTGCCTAGCCGTACCCACGCGGGTAGTTTCTTTGCACTGCCTCAGTCGCCGCAACTGTTTAAGCAGCTGTTGATGGTGGCGGGTTTTGACCGCTACTACCAAATTGCCAAGTGCTTCCGCGATGAAGACCTGCGCGCCGACCGTCAGCCTGAGTTCACCCAGATTGATATCGAGGCGTCGTTTGTGGAAGAGAACGACATCATGGGCATTACCGAAGCCATGATTCGTCAGCTTTTCCAGGACGTGCTAAAAGCCGAACTCCCTGAGTTCCCGCGCATGACCTGGCAGGAAGCGATGGACCGCTTCGGTTCCGATAAGCCGGATCTGCGTATCCCGCTGGAACTGACCGATGTCGACGACCTGATGCAGCAAGTCGATTTCAAAGTCTTCTCTGGCCCCGCCAGCGCGGATGATGGCCGCGTAGCGGCGCTGAAAGTACCCGGTGGCGCCAAGCTATCGCGCAAAGAGATCGACGAATATACCAAGTTTGTCGGCATCTACGGCGCCAAAGGTTTGGCGTGGATCAAGGTCAACGAGCGCGCCAAAGGGCTTGAAGGTCTGCAGTCTCCGATCGTCAAGTTTATGGAAAACATCGTTGAAGAGCTGCTCGACCGCGTGGGCGCAGAAGATGGTGACATCATCTTCTTCGGTGCCGATAAAGCGCGAATCGTTAACGAAGCCATTGGCGCGCTGCGCGTCAAGCTCGGTGCTGACCTGGAACTCTATACTCAAGAGTGGGCGCCACTGTGGGTAGTCGACTTCCCAATGTTTGAAGCCGACGACAACGGCCGCCTTAGCCCACTGCACCACCCCTTTACCGCGCCTTCCTGCACACCGGAAGAGCTCAAGGCCGATCCTGCCAACGCGCTTTCACGCGCTTACGATATGGTGCTCAACGGTACCGAATTGGGCGGCGGCTCTATTCGTATCCACGATCAGACCATGCAGAGCACGGTGTTTGAGATTCTAGGCATTGGTGAAGAAGAAGCCCAAGAGAAATTTGGCTTCCTGCTGGATGCACTGCAGTACGGTGCGCCGCCTCATGGTGGCTTAGCCTTTGGCTTGGATCGCTTGGTCATGCTGATGGTTGGTGCCAAGACTATTCGTGAAGTCATCGCCTTCCCGAAAACCCAAAGCGCTGCCTGTTTGATGACCAATGCACCGGGCGAAGTCAGCCCCGAGCAGTTGAAAGATTTGAACATCCGCCTACGTCAGAAAGTCAAAGCGGAACCCGCCGCCGAATAAATCGGTTTGGATGGCTGCTCAACACCGACGCCACGGCGTCGGTGTTTTTGTATGTTCTAGTCACACGAGTATCGACGCCATGGAAGAGCAAAAGCCCGTCGTACCCATTCGCATTTTGGGCATAGACCCTGGCTCCCGGGTAACCGGTTACGGGGTGATCGACATTATTGGCGTTAAACCCTGCTACGTAGCGAGTGGCTGTATCCGCACGGCAGAAGGGGCCTTGGAGCAGCGCTTGGCGCAAATTTACGCCGGTCTTAGCGAAGTCGTCGGCCTGCATCGACCCTCCCAGGTGGCCATTGAGCGGGTATTTATGGCCAAAAATCCCGATTCAGCGCTGAAGCTTGGCCAGGCTCGGGGGGCGGCAATGGTGTGTATGGCCAATCATGGCTTGAGCCTTGCCGAGTACGCCGCGCGGCAGATCAAGCAGGCGGTGACCGGCCAGGGCGGCGCGGACAAAGAGCAGGTGCAGCATATGGTGACCGCCATTCTGCAGCTCTCCGCTACTCCCCAGGCCGATGCCGCCGACGCGTTAGCCATTGCGTTAACCCATGCTTATAACGGCTCTGTGTTTAGCAGCCATGGCTTGCCCGCTGCGCCATCTCGGGGCCGCCGTCGCTCAACTGGACGCTGGCGGCTTTAATTCCCGCTGTACCGCTGGCTGAACTACTGGTCACCTGTACAGAGTCGCTTTATAGTAATCACCTGTTTTTCACTCTATTTTTTTCATTCCGGTGCGAGCGTATTTATGATTGGACGTCTGAGTGGTCAGCTAGTGGCAAAGCAACCTCCCTGGATTGTGATCGACGTTCATGGCGTAGGTTACGAACTAGAAACCTCAATGAATACGCTGGTCGCACTTCCTGCGATTAACGAGAGCGTCTCATTATTCACCCATTTAACCATTCGTGATGATGCCCACTTACTCTATGGCTTCGGTCGTGAGCATGAACGTGCTCTGTTCCGCGCCTTGATCAAGGTCAATGGCGTAGGGCCCAAGCTTGCACTCGCCATCCTGTCGGGTATGGACGAAGACGCCTTTATGCGCTGCGTCCGTGATGACGACAGCAAAGCGCTGACAACCCTGCCAGGAGTGGGTAAGAAAACCGCAGAGCGGCTGATTATTGAAATGCGCGACCGTTTTCCCGAGTGGGAAGATGGCAGCGACGCGCTACTGCCCCTTGAAGCCACCAATGGCCGTGCTTCTACCCGCGATAGTCTTGCCGATGCGGAAGCCGCGTTAGTTAGCTTGGGGTATAAACTGACTGAGGCGTCGAAAATGCTCGCCGATATTGACCCCAATCAGTCTACCGAAGCGCTGATTAAAGCCGCGCTCACCCAGCGCATGGGTGGCTAAGCAGGCAGCGGTGTGAGTACGAAATTGTGGGTAGTGGATAGACCTTTGTGAATAGACCTTTTGAATCGCCATAAAGAAGAGCACCTATGTTAGAACACGATCGGCTGATCGCCGCTGAGCCTGAACAGGGGGAGGGGCGCATTGATTACGCGATTCGCCCCAAGCGGCTGGATGACTATATTGGCCAGCCGCGTGTGCGTGAACAACTGGAAATCTTTATCGGCGCCGCGCGGCTGCGTGAAGAGAGCCTGGATCACACTCTGGTATTTGGCCCCCCAGGGTTAGGTAAAACGACCCTTGCGCATATTATTGCCACCGAGATGGGCGTCGGTATGAAGTCGACTTCCGGGCCGGTACTCGAGCGGGCAGGCGATCTAGCCGCCATGCTGACTAATTTAGAGCCTGGCGACGTACTCTTTATCGATGAAATTCATCGCCTGTCACCGGTGGTCGAAGAAGTGCTCTACCCGGCCATGGAAGATTTTCAGCTCGATATTATGATTGGCGAAGGGCCTGCGGCACGTTCGATTAAACTGGATCTTCCCCGCTTCACCCTGGTGGGCGCCACGACCCGGGCAGGATTATTGACCTCCCCGCTGCGTGACCGATTTGGTATCGTGCAGCGGCTTGAGTTTTATAACCTGGAAGAGCTAACAGAAATTGTCTCGCGTTCAGCGCGCTTGTTAGGCGTTGAAACCAGCCATGATGGCGCCATTGAAGTGGCCAGGCGTTCAAGGGGCACGCCGCGAATTGCCAACCGACTGCTACGCCGGGTGCGGGATTACGCCGAAATGAAAGGTAACGGCGTCGTCGATGTCGCCATGGCTGATGCGGCTCTCAATATGCTTAATGTGGATCACCACGGCTTGGATCATATGGATCGGCGGCTACTGCTGGCCATGATCGATAAATTTGACGGTGGGCCGGTGGGTATTGACTCACTCGCCGCGGCGATCAGTGAAGAACGTGACACGATCGAAGACGTTATTGAGCCCTATCTTATTCAGCAGGGCTTGATGATGCGCACTCCCCGCGGCCGGGTGGCCACCCGCCAGGCGTGGCTGCACTTTGAGCGCGTGCCCCACGCACAGGCAACCGATATGGAAGGAGAGCGCCGTCCGTGAGTAGCTGCACAAGAGAAGGTTATCGACTGCCGCTGCGCGTTTATATGGAAGATACTGACGCAGGCGGCATTGTCTACTACGTTAACTACTTGAAGTTTATGGAGCGTGCGCGTAGTGAATGGCTCCGCCAGTTGGGCCTGAATCAGCAAACGCTGCTAGACGAAGGTACACAGCTAGTGGTATACCGCTTGGCCTGTCACTACGCGAAACCGGCTTACTTGGATGACGCGTTGGAAATTAGTGCTCACGTTACCAACGTTGGGCGCTGTCGGATGACATTTGAACAGCAGGTTTGGCGTAATGAGGAACTCCTATGCTCTGCCACAGTCGAGATAGCCTGCTTGAGCACCGAACGTTTACGGCCAAAAGCATGGCCAGCATCGCTTAAAGTTTTGACCCAGGCCTCTTAACCAAGAGGTCACTCACTGCGTCGGCAATCCCGACCCTAATAGATTGATGAGGGCACCTGTGAACGATAACACCATGTCCATTCCCCATTTGATAATGAATGCCAGTACTGTAGTGCAACTGGTAATGCTGCTGCTACTGGTGGGGTCGATCCTCTCTTGGGTAGTGATTTTTCAGCGCAGTATTGCGCTGGGCCGCGCCAAGAAAGAGTACAACCAATTTGAGGAGTCTTTTTGGTCAGGTGTCGACTTAAACGAACTCTATCGTGAGATTCCTGCCGATGACCCGCGCCACGGCGCCGAGCATATTTTTCAAGCTGGTTTTCGTGAATTTAACCGTTTGATGCCTAAAACCCGTGACCCGGATACCGTGCTGGAAGGCGTTCAGCGTAGCATGCGCGTAGCGTGGTCTCGGGAAGAGGATCGCTTAACCCAGCATTTAGTGTTTCTTGCCACGGTAGCCTCAGCTAGCCCCTATATCGGCTTGTTCGGCACTGTATGGGGCATCATGGGGTCGTTTCAGGCACTATCACTGACTCAGCAAGCGACCCTTGCTACGGTGGCTCCCTGGATTGCTGAAGCGCTCATTGCCACAGCCATGGGTCTATTTGCGGCGATTCCAGCGGTGATTTTCTATAACCGCCTATCCAACTCGTCTTCTCGCCTGCTGGGCAAATATGAAGACTTTGCCGAAGAGTTTCACGCTATCCTGCACCGCAATTTGCAAGGTCGTGACGGCAAACCGAGCGCCAGCTAAGGGAGAGAGCCATGCAAGGACCATTCAATCGTAGCGGCAAAAGCAAGCCAATGGCGGAGATTAACGTCGTCCCTTTCATTGACATCATGCTGGTACTGCTGGTGGTCTTTATGATCACCGCGCCCATGTTGACCCAGGGCGTACAAGTTGAGTTGCCGCAAGTCACCTCTCAGCCCATTGATATCCAGGAGGATAATGATCCGATCATTATCTCGGTTGATAGCGACGGTGGGTACTTCATCACGCTTGGGGAAGACTCCACGTCGGTGTCGCTGGATGAGATGTCCTCACGAGTGACAACGATTATAGAGCGTCGCCCAGGCACACCGGTAATGGTACGCGGCGACCGTAATGTGGCCTACGGTCAGATTGTCGTCTTGATGAGCACTCTGCAAGGCGCTGGCGTGGCTAATGTGGGGCTGCTATCTGAGCCGTCAAAAGATGGGTAAGGGCAAGGCGCAGCACATGGCACTGAAATCCCCGCGCGATCCTCAAGACGTCGGCTATAAGTGGCCGATTGTTCTGGCGATAGGTGTGCACGTAGCGATTGTAGCGTTTAGCTTGATCAGCCTGCCTAATCGAGACGCAGAACCTGACAGCTCCTCGATCGTACAGGCAACGCTGGTAAGCACCGAAACCTTTACCGACCAGGCGCAGCAAGCAACGGAAGAACAGGCGGCGATGAATGCGCCTGCTGAAGCCCCCACCGAGCCTGATGCACCGGAAGAGCCTTCAGCTAGTGAACAGCAGGCCGCAGCCGAGCAGCAAGCCGCAGAAGAAGCCGCCCAACAGGCGGCGGAAGCCGAGGCGCAGGCGCTAGAAGAAGCACGTGCGGCTGCGGAAGCTGAGGCCCAACGTAGAGCTGAAGAAGCGGCTGAGCAGGCCGAACAGCAGGCTGCTGAAGCGGCTGAACGTGAAGCCGAAGCGGAAGCTGCCGCAAAGCGCCAGCGTGAAGTGGAAGAGGCACAACGCCAGCAGGAAGCCGCCGAGCAGCAGCAACGCGAAGAGGCAGAAGCAGAACGCCAGCGCGAAGCCGAAGAACAGCAGCGCCGTGAAGCGGAAGAAGCCGAGCGTCAGCGCGAAGCTGAAGAGCAGCAGCGCCGTGAAGCGGAGGAGGCTGAACGCCAACGCGAAGCTGAAGAACAGCGATTGCGTGAGCAAGAGGAGGCTCAGCGAGAGCGAGAGGCCGAAGCACAGCGTCAGCGTGAAGCCGAAGAGCAGCAGCGTCGTGAAGCAGAAGCTGAGCGCCAACGCCAAGCCGCAGAAGCTGCCGAGGCGGCTATGCAGCGCCAACTGGACGGTGAGGCCGAAGCAGCTGCCAATGCCCAGCAGGCTGAGCAGGCTGCAAATAATTTCAGCAACATAATGAAACGAGCTATTGAACAAGCCTGGATAATTCCTGGTGGATCAAGTGATAGTATGCGGGCTTCTGTCAATGTGCGTCTGGGGCCTTCGGGGGAGGTATTATTAGTAAACGTAACATCATCGAGTGGCGATAGTGCCTTTGATCAATCCATTATTCAGGCGGTTGAGCAAGCGGCACCGTTTTCTGAGCTACTACAATTATCAGAAGATCAACAGCGTGAAATCCGACGCAATATCACTTTGAACTTTTCCCCAGGGGGAGTCCGTTGATGCAAACTCAAGTGTTAAAGAAATTTTGGTTATTGTGCTTGCTGTTCACTTTTAGCAGTGTGGCAAGTGCTAACTTAACCATTGAGATCACGCGGGGCAGCGATCAAGCGCTGCCGATTGGTGTCGTGCCGTTTGCCGGTTCAGACGGCCTGCCCGAAGATGTAGCACAGATTGTTCAAGATGACCTTGAACGCAGTGGCTATTTTGCCCCCTTGGCGCGCAGCGCTATGTTTGAGCAGCCTAGCCAATCTGACGATGTGCAGTTCGGTACCTGGCGTTCGCTGGACGTGCGCTATCTGGTCGTCGGCCAGGCAGAACAAACTGACGGTGGCTTTGAACTACAGTTTGAACTGATGGATATCAGTGGTCAGCGTCGAATGATCGGTGAAACCGTGACAGTGAGGGGTAATGACCTGCGCGGTGCAGCACACTATATCAGCGATCAAATTTTTGAAGAGATTACTGATATCCGCGGCGCGTTCTCCACCAAAATTGCTTATGTCACGGCCCAAGGTATCGGTGACGATATGCAGTTTGGTCTGTACGTTGCAGACGCCGATGGCCGCCGTAGTGAGCAGGTATTGACCTCTGATGAACCGATCATGTCACCGGCGTGGTCGCCCGACGGCACCAAGCTCGCCTATGTCTCCTTTGAGACTGAGCGTCCGGCGATCTATATCCAGGATGTGGCGACGGGCCAGCGCGTGCAGGCGACCTCCTTCGATGGCATTAACGGCGCGCCAGCATGGTCACCGGATGGGCGGCGTATCGCCATGTCACTGTCTAAAGATGGCCAGCCTGAAATTTACATTATGGATGTTGCCAACCGTTCAGTAGAACGTATTACCAATAACAACAGTATTGATACGGAGCCCGCTTGGGCGCCGGATGGACGCAGCCTGTTGTTTACCTCTGATCGTAGCGGCGGCCCCCAGCTCTATCAATATACACTGGGTGGCGGAGAGGCCCAGCGCCTGACATTTACCGGTAATTATAATGCGCGTGGCCGCTTCTCGCCGGATGGCGAGCAAATATTCTTGATCCATCGCTCTAGCCGTGGTTATCAAGTAGCAAGGCAAGACCTAAGCGGTGACCGCTTAGTGGTATTGAGTGAATCAACAAGAGATGAATCTCCTAGTGTTGCGCCGAACGGGACCATGGTAATCTTCGCTACCCAGCAGGGTAACAGTGGGGTACTAAGTGCTGTTTCTGCCGATGGTCGCTCTTCATTCAGGCTGCCGTCAGCACAAGGCGATGTTCGTGATCCAGCTTGGTCACCCTTCTTAAATTGATTAACATCAAAATTTCAGTTTTCAGGCAAGGAGTCTGATTATGCAACTTAAACCGTTGGCTCGCTCATTAGCAGCAGCGCTATCTATCGTGGTAATCGCTGGCTGTTCCAGCACCGGCGGAACCCAAGACGGTGACTCGTACGGTAGCCAGGATGGCAGCACGACTGGGTCTAGCACCTCGGGTACAGGCACGGGTAGTCAGTATGGTTCCACCTCTGGTTCAGGCGCTGGTCAGCAGGCTGATTCACGCATCCCAGAAGTACGCACCATCTATTTCGATTACGACCGCGATACAATTAAGAGCGAGTACGAATCCGTGGTAATGGCTCATGCGCGCTATCTGCGTGCTAACCCGAACGCTCAAGTGGTACTCCACGGGCATACTGATGAACGCGGTACCCGTGAATACAACATGGCGCTAGGGGAGCGTCGTGCTAATGCGGTAGAACGCTTCTTGAATATTCAGGGCGTCTCTCCTTCACAAATGAGCGTGGTTAGCTATGGTGAAGAGCGTCCGGCTGTCAATGGCCAAGACGAGAGCGCTTACGCTCAGAACCGCCGTGTTGTATTTAACTACTGAGCATTTAACGATTGAATGCTTAACCACTGATGAATTCGGCGTGCGGCTTATCGCACGCCGTTTACGTCTACGGAGTCATCATGAATCACAGTCTCAAGCGTTACGTTGAGAGGCTGTGCGGTGCGGGAGCCATAGTGCTCCCGCTGTCCGTATTGCCCCTAACGGCCACCGCTCAACAGCCGCTCGTTCAAGATCTTTCCAACTCTTCCAACAGCAGCTTTTACCAGCAAACGCAGCGCCAGGAAGCGTCCAGCGGTAACCTGGTATTGTTTAACCAGGTGCAGGAGCACCAGCAGGAGATCCAGCAGCTGCGTGGTCAAATTGAAGAGTTACGCCACCAGTTGGAACAGCTGCGTCGTCAATCCCAGCAGCAGTATCTCGATATTGAAGACCGCCTGATGAGCAGCGGCCCAACTCAGATTGAGCAGTCAACACCAGCAGTCGAGCCTGAGGCCGCTGAAGAAGTTGTCAACGCGCCTTCGAGCCGCAATGTCAGTGAGGACGCCCAGGCCGATTACCAAGCGGCTTTTGCGCATGTTCAAGCGCGCCGTTTTGATGAGGCGATTGCGGCCTTTGAGGCTTTTGTTAGCGACCATCCTGATACTAGTCTAACGGCTAATGGTCACTACTGGCTGGGCGAGCTATATGCTGCAGAAGGCGAGCTGGATGCCGCCGACCAGGCATTTAGCCGTGTGATCGAGGAGTACAGCGGCAGCAGTAAAGTGCCGGATGCGATCTATAAGCTAGGCTTAGTGAAAGCACGTAAAGGCGAAGCAGAGCGCAGCCGTGAGCTACTCGAGCAAGTGCGCGATGACTACCCGCAAAGCAGTGCCGCGGGCCTTGCCAATGACTTTTTACGCCAATCAGCAAGTTAATATCTTTTGCTTCAAGGAATCAGCATGAGCTGCAAGATCGACTATCAACCAGCGCCCAACCTATTGGAAAATCGCATCGTGTTGGTAACCGGCGCAGGGGACGGGATTGGCCGTGCGGCAGCTTTGAGCTATGCCCAACATGGAGCCACCGTGATTCTATTGGGGCGCACTATTGCCAAGTTAGAGCGCGTTTACGATGAAATCGAAGCGGCCGGTGGCCCCCAGCCAGCGATTTTTCCGCTCAACTTTGAAGGCGCTACGCTAAAAGATTTTCATGATATGGCGGAAACGCTGGATAAAGAGTTTGGCCGTTTGGACGGGGTGTTGCATAACGCTGGGTTGTTGGGTCGCATCACGCCTTTCGAGCAGTATAACCCTGAGCTCTGGCAGCAGGTGATGCAGGTGAATATCAATGGGCCCATCTGGATGACCCAGGCACTATTGCCGCTACTGCAGGCGTCTGACGATGCATCGGTGATATTCACCTCCTCCAGCGTTGGCCGTAAAGGCCGCGCCTATTGGGGAGCGTACTCGGTCTCTAAGTTTGCCACCGAAGGGTTTGTCGAGGTGTTGGCCGACGAATTGGATAACCAATCCACGGTACGCGTTAATTCACTCAATCCGGGTGCCACACGGACTCAAATGCGGCGTACCGCGTTCCCCGGTGAGGATCCCTTCACACTACGCACCCCGGAAGACATCATGCCTACCTACTTATGGCTTATGGGGCCAGACAGTGCAGGCACCAACGGTCAAAAGCTTGATGCCCAGCCGCCACGGGTATAGCGCTTACTTTTAAACCCCTTATCAGCACGTCGATGCCCGCCGGTACTTACGCTTGAAATTGTCGCTAGCGTCTGAAACCGTTAAGGGCATCGACCAGCGCGTGACACTCTCCAAACCATAAGTCAGCAGGCCACTGTTGATAGTCATCCTCTGCGCTGATATAGCCGTAGCCAACGGCCACGGCCGTCATCCCCGCAGCGACGGCGGCCTCGATATCCCGTGCATGGTCGCCGATGTACCAGCACTGACCCGGCTCAACGCCTAGCCGCCGGGCAGCTTCCCAGAGCGGCTCAGGGGCTGGCTTTTTTACACTCAGGTCATCTGCACATAGTAGGGCGCCCGGCTGAAGCGCCAATGCGTCCAATAACGGTAGCGTATAGCGACGCGGTTTATTGGTCACAATCCCCCAGGGTCGTTGGTTGCCATGCCACTCTTTCAGCCATACATCGAGCGGCGAGAAGACCTGGCTGTGCACCGCGACCGCCTGCTCGTAGGCATCCAGCAAGAACTGGCGTGCTTGAGTATGTCCATCCGCTGTCGCTTCTAACCCTAGCGCCAGCGTCACCAGCGCACTACCGCCGTTAGAGACCTGGCGGCGGATCACTTCAAAGGGAAGTGGCTCTAAGTCGTGGTGAATACGTAGCGCATTGGTTGCGTGGGCTAAATCTGGAGCGGTATCGACCAGGGTGCCGTCTAGATCGAAGAGAATCGCTTGGGGCGCTTGCATCGGCATTTAATCGCTCACCTTACGGCAGTACATCATGTAGTTGACCGAAACATCATGGCTTACCAAACGATAGTGCCGGGTTAGCGGATTGTAGGTAAGCCCCGTCTGCTCACGCACTTCTAAGCCACAGTCGCGAGACCAGGCGGCCATTTCTGAAGGGCGAATAAATTTCGCGTAGTTATGCGTACCCCGGGGGAGCAGTCTAAGCACGTACTCGGCGCCTAGAATGGCAAACGCATAGGACTTGGCGGTGCGATTCAGCGTAGAGAAAAACACATAGCCGCCAGGGCGAACCAGGGCGCTGCAGGCACGAATGACGGAGGCGGGGTCGGGTACGTGCTCAAGCATCTCCATGCAGGTCACTGCATCGTAAAAACCGGGCTTTTGAGCCGCCATGGCTTCCACACTGATGTGCTGATAATCGATCTCGACACCGCGATCTTCCGCGTGCAGCCTAGCCACCGCTAAAGGTGCTTCACCGAGATCAATACCGGTTACTTTAGCTCCGCGGTTGGCCATTGATTCGCTCAAAATGCCGCCGCCACAGCCCACATCCAGCACTTTTTTTCCTGCCAAGCCCGCACGCGCATCAATAAAATCGAGCCGCAAAGGGTTAATCTCGTGGAGTGGTTTAAATTCACCCTGCGGATCCCACCAGCGGCTAGCAAGCGCTTCAAATTTGGCGACTTCTGCTGCATCGACATTGCCTTGATAGTGACCAGCAGTGCTATCCTGTGGTGTCGCTTGCATGTTGTGACTCCCATTGTCGTTACGCATTAAGCGAAGAGTTGACGCTTAGTTACTGGTTATTATCCATTTGCACTGGTTATCGTCCATTGGCGAGGTGGCATCCATCCACGCCTTCAGTATTATGGACATTCTAACCACTCCTGTGTCGGAACGCATGAAAAGGACCTCTTTATGATTCGCAAGGCCGTACTTCCTGTTGCTGGGTTTGGCACCCGCTGCTTACCGGCTTCGAAGGCTATTCCCAAGGAGATGATTACGATTGTCGATAGGCCGGTTATTCAATATGTGGTCGAAGAAGCCATTGCCGCGGGTATTCGTGAGATTGTGCTGGTCACCAGTAGTAATAAAAGCGCTATTGAAAACCACTTTGACACCCACGCCGAGCTAGAAGCCAGCCTGGAAGCGAAAGGTAAACACGAGCTTTTGGCGATGTTGCGCAATTTGGTGCCTGATGATGTCAGCATTATCAGTATTCGTCAGGGTGTACCGCTGGGGTTAGGCCATGCGGTGCTATGCGCTCGCCCGATCATCGGCGACGACGAACCTTTTGCAGTGCTGCTTCCCGATGTGCTGGTCGACAACAGCGCCAACCAAACGACCGACTTGGCCGGCATGTTGGCAGCTTATGATCAACAGCAAACGGCGCAGCTAATGGTGGAAGAGGTGGCTTGGGAGCAAGTTGAGAAGTATGGCATCGTGGCACCCGCTGGCGATGTGCCTGCACCTAACCAATCGGCAGATCTTGTGGGAATGGTGGAAAAGCCAAAGCGCGATGCAGCGCCTTCAAACCTAGCCGTGATTGGTCGCTACGCGCTGCCAGGCCATATTTTCTCCATTTTAGAAGCCACCAAGCCCGGTGCCGGTGGCGAAATTCAGCTCACTGATGCGCTGGAGACCCTGCGCGAACAGTCGGGGGTGCAGGCATACCGTATGCAGGGCACGACCTACGATTGTGGCCAGCCGCTGGGTTATCTTGAAGCCACACTTGCCTACGCGCGTCGTCACCCCGAGTTTGGTGAGGGTTTCCAAGCCCTGTTATCACGTTACCAACAAGGAGAGTAACCCATGCGGGTGTTGCTTTACGGTAGCGAATTGAGCGCAGCGACGGCCGCCGCTGCGTTGGCCTGGGTCGGGCATCAGGTGCAGTGGTTGCCGCACGCTGACGCCCCCTGGTCAGCACTTTCCCGAGTGGACTGGCTGCGCAGCGAACCTCAGCTGATGGCTCATCTGGAGCAGGGTTTGGCGGATGGGACACTGGAGGTCATTGAGCAGCTTAAAGAGGCGCGCACGCCTGAAGTGATCTGGCTAGCGTTATCTCCTGCGCAGCGTAGCTCAGCCAGTGCGTTGGTTGAAGACCCGCTATTGGTCGATCAGCAGGGCATAGTGCTTATCAATAATTCAACGTTTCCGGTCGGCGAGACCGAGCGCCTGCATGCACTGATGGGCATGCAGCACACCAGCGTGGCACTCCCAGATACGTTGGAAGAGGGGCGGGCGTGGGAGTCGTTTACCCGCCCCACTAGGCGGCTGCTAGGTTGCGATGATGCCACTGGTGAGCAGGTGACCAGGGAACTACTACGCGCCTTTAATCGCCGCAGCGAAGTATTTCAGTGTATGCCGCGCCGCGCTGCAGAGCTCACCAAGCTGGCAATTAACGGCATGCTGGCTACCCGTATCAGTTATATGAATGAAATTGCTGGCTTGGCTGATACCCTGGGGGTGGATGTTGAGCATGTCCGCCAGGGAATGGGCGCTGACTCACGGATCGGGTTTGAGTATCTCTACCCCGGATGTGGGTTTGGCGGGCCGAATTTCTCCCGGGATTTGATGCGCTTGGCCGATGTGCAACTGCAAAGTGGTCGCTATTCAGCACTGCTTGAGCAGGTAATGGATATTAACGAGCAGAAGAAAGAGACCCTGTTTCGCAAACTGTGGGCTCACTTTGCAGGTGAACTGGCGGGTAAAACCGTGGCGATATGGGGTGCGGCGTTTAAGCCCGGCACAGCGCGTATTGACCACGCCCCGGTATTAACGCTGCTTGAGGCTCTTTGGGCGCAAGGAATTAAAGTTCATCTCCACGACCCAGCAGCAGTGCCAGCTCTTCATGCCTTGGTGGGCGAACGTGACGACCTGCGCACCTATACGCATGACCCTTACCAAGCCTGTGAGGGGGCCGATGTACTGATGCTGGTGACTGAATGGAAAACGTATTGGAACCCGGACTGGCACCGACTCGGCTCGCTTTTAAACGCTAAGCTCGTACTAGACGGACGCAATATTTACGACCCTGAGTTCGTTGCCAGCTGTGGATTAATGTACCGAGGTATTGGCCGCCGTGCCGACCCGAAGACTCTTTGAGGAAATGTCATGCCAGACGCTACCGCATCCTCTCGTATTGTGCCCGATGTGGATCAAAGCTTGACGGCGCAACACTTGCGTCACCGAAAGGGGCCCACGCTATGGCCACTATGGCTATGTTTGCTACTGATCATTGCGCTTATGGGCGCGGCGGCGGCTGGACTTTGGTATGAACGTGAACGACTGCTGGGTGAGCTGCACCGGGTAAGTGGGGAAGTCTCCAATGTGCACGCTCGGTTGGATTCGGATGACACGGATGTACAAGATACGATAACCTTTGTACAAGCTCAGATGTCGACGCTTTTCCAAGAGCAGGAGCAGCTGTCAGTGTCGTTAGCCGCTACTCGGGAAGAGTTGTACGGTTTTCTCACTTCTAGCGAGGATACTGTCTCTAGTGATTCCATCAATACACTGTTGCAGCAGTTGTCTCAACTTAGAGAGCAAGCCGAACTGCGCGACAGTCAATTAATGGCGGTGAGGGAATCTCTTGACGCCTTGGAACAAACGGGTTCCTCGGGCCGTCAAAATCTTGTTGAGGAAGTCTCCCATCTGGAGCAATTGACCGAACGGCGCATCAATGGCCTGGATAGTCAGCTCAACAGTGTCAGTAGCGCTTGGGAAGAGCAGCTATCAGCACAAAGAGCAGCGTTCGAGGCACGCTTTAATGAGCTGGAAACATCCGTTGCAGAGATAGAAGCACCCGCAGATCAAGCAGCCCTGGAAGCATTGGAGCAGGAGTGGTCTCAACGGCTGAATTCGCTGGAAAGCGATGTGCGCCAAGTACGCCAGGCGCAGCTTGCTTTCAGTGCCCAGCTAGAGATGTTGCGTTAATAAGGCGCGACGGAAGTATGAGTGTGATTGCTTAATCTTTAACATGCTAATGCGTTGAAATGCTTAGGCGATGAAGCCGCTGATTTAGGTTGGGATAAAAATGTATGGGAAGACAACGGCGATGGACATCAGCCACAAAGCGCACCGTTACTGTTGTGCTACCGCTGTTATGCGTATCACCTAGCGCATGGGCATTAGAAGCGACTGTCACGGGTGTTTCCGATGAGGTCGAAGGCAACATCCAAGCCTACTTACAGAATATCGATGCGGCACAATATACCGAGGTGCGTTTAGAGGGTGAGATCCGCCGACGCACCGAGGAAGCAATGCGTGTTTACGGCTATTACGAACCCGAGATAACCCTTGAGCGCGCCACTGATAAACGTGCGTGGCTGGAAATCGAGCCCGGCCCTCAGGTTGAAATTGAAATTCTGTCAATCAATGTGGAAGGCGATGCGAGTGAAGACCCACCTTTCCAACAGGCCGTAGAGGACTTTCCCTTGGAAGAAGGGGATGTGTTGCGGCACGCCCCCTGGGATCGATTAAGCAGCCAGTTTTCGGGGCTGGCTATTGAGCGCGGTTACTTTGACTGGGGGTTTACCGATCGACGCATGGAAGTGCGTCCGTATCTGCAAAGTGCGCGCCTGTATATGGATTTTGACAGTGGCCCACGCTACCAATTTGGTGAATCCTCCATTACCGGAAGCCATATTGAGCTTGATCGATTGCGTCGCATGCAGCCCTTCGAGCCGGGCGACCCCTATTTGGCGCAGACCCTGGCAGACTATAATCGGTCGCTTGCGGAAACCGGCTGGTTTAGCTCGGTCTCGGTGCGTCCGCGCCTTGAGACCGCCCAAGAGTTGGTTATTTCTCCTCCTGGCGGTGGTGCCCCCTGGTGGAGTGAAGCCACCGCCTCTCAGCCGGAGCGCCCGAGAGTCACCAGTGCTGCTTTGGCCAGCGCGCTAAGTCTTAATAAGCCCAGTGATACCCAACTGCCTATCGATGTCAGTGTTGAACCTGCTGATCGCCATCAGTTTGAAGTGGGTATTGGTTACGCCACCGATGTAGGGCCACGGCTGCGCTTTGGTTGGGATCAACCATGGATTAACCGCTTTGGTCATAGCCTTGATCACGACCTCTATTTATCTGCCCCAGAGCAGCGTTTTACCGGGGTATATAATGTGCCACTGGAAGACCCGCTTCGCGACAGCTATCGGCTTCAGTACGGGGTTCGTAATGTCGATGACAGCGACACCAAGTCGTTAGAAGGCACTGTCGAGCTAGCCCGGCGTTGGGAGTTTGATAACGATTGGGTGCAAACGATCTATTTCCGCACTACTTATGAAGACTTTGAACAGGGCGGCGAAGCGGATCAAGTATGGCTGTTTTATCCAGGTATTCAGTGGTCGCGTACGCGGACACGCCCTCAGCGCTTTCCGTTATGGGGTGATCGCCAGCAGCTCTCGTTAGAGTATTCGGATACCGTTTGGGGTTCGGATGCGACATTCGCTCGTATCACGGGGGATACGGAGTGGATCCGCATGATTGGCAACGATAACCGCTTCTTGGCACGTATTAGCTTAGGCGCCATTGAAACCGATGATTTTGCCAAAATACCGCCATCGCTGCGCTTTTTCGCGGGTGGCGACCGCAGTGTGCGTGGTTACTCCTATGAGAGCTTATCTCCCCGCAACGACGAGGGCCGACTGCGAGGTGGGCAGCAAATGCTCACCTCGACCCTGGAGTATCAGCGTCGCGTGACGGGGGATTGGTGGGGGGCCACGTTTATAGATAACGGCGATGCGTTTGATAACTGGGGGCCTAATGATTTGAAAACGGGCGCCGGGGTCGGGGTACGTTGGGTCTCGCCGGTGGGGCCAATTCGTTTTGACATCGCCCACCCTTTTGACCACGAAGACGATTGGCGTTTGCACTTTTCTATCGGACCGGAATTCTAGGAGAGAGACTTGTCTCAGGTTGAACCAGCTGCGTCTGATAAACGCCGTATGTTGTCTCCAAAGTATCGTGCCTGGCTACTGTTCTGGAGCCTTGTGCGTCTTGTCATCGTGTTGCCTATTTGGCTGTTCGGTATTGTGGCGCTGATTGTCGGGGTGGCGTTATCACCCTGGGGCACTGGGGTGCTGCTCTCGCAGGGGGAGCAGCGTGATTTTTTCTCCTACACGCATCATGAAGGCGGCTTGCTCGACCATTTCCAGCTCGAAGATTTCCAGCTACAGCTAGGCGAAACCCGTATAACCGTGGATGAGTTCGAACTCCAGTGGGCAGATGACTGTGTTCTGTCAGGGCGCCTATGCATCGACACACTGCGTGTGGTGGGCGCCGACATCCAGCTAGGCCCATCCAGTGAGCAAGCGCCACCTCCCGAAGAGGAAGAGAGCCCGCTGACTATTCGTTTTCCTTTCCCCATCGAACTACGTTCTTTGTTGCTGGACGATGTTAACCTCAGGCTTGCCGATGGTACCGAAGTAGCGTGGCGCTCGTTAAGCTCGGCAGCCACCGCTGAAGGAAACACAGTACGCCTCTCGCCAACCCATTTGGAGCAGCCTCGTGTCTATTTGCCACCTTCCCCAGGTGTTCTGCTAACCCAGGGCATTGAAACGCCGCTTTATGCTGAAGCCATCGATGCCGCTATCTTGCTCAACCAACCACCCCAAGAAGCCGTGGCGTCGGTGGAATCTCCAGAGCAGCAGCTTGAAGAACGCGAACGCCTGGAACTACCAGAGATCACGCTACCGGTTGATATCCAGATACCTGAATTCACGCTCAACGATTTTCGATTGGAAGGGGCTACCGAGTACCGCGTCGAGCGACTGCGGCTTGGGCTGTTAACCGAAGGTGATAACGTCGAAGTAACTGAGCTTTCCGTTGTTACCCCGGATGCTGAGGCGGAATTAACCGCGAACGCCACTCTAACCGGCAACTACCCACTCGAAGCTCGCTTGGGCGTCGAACTATTTTTACCTGAGATATACCCTGAGCTAAGTGGCGAAGCTTTAACCTTAACGCTGTCTGGCCCACTGGATGCGCTTGAAGCGCAGTTGGATGCCTCTGGCGCGGTCAATGCGTCCTTGAGGGGGCAAGTCGATGCACTCGCCCCGACGCTGCCGTTTCAACTGCAGCTACAAAGTGACCAAGTTCAGTGGCCGCTGCCTGTCAGCGCAGATGAGAGTAGCAATGAAAGCGTCGATGACAGCACTGAAGAAGAGACAGCCCAAGCCTATATAGTCGATGACCTGGATCTACAGGTCACCGGCAGCCTGAGCGATTATAGTGCTCAATTGGCTCTGGCGGTTGAGGGCCCGAGCCTGCCGCGCACTCAAATTAACGTCACCGGAGAGGGCGATCTCGAGCAGTTTAGCTGGCAACCGCTCACCCTCGCAGTCGACGAAAGTTCCCTGCGCAGCGAAGGCAACATCAGTTGGGTTGCACCGCTACAGGTCAACACCACTATTCGTCTGGATCAGTTTAACCCTGCCCACTTCGTGGATCAGCTTGAGGGTAATTTAAACGGCGACATCGAGCTTACGCTGCGTCAGCAAGAGGATCAGTGGGCAGTTAGCGTACCCAACTTAGCGATTGACGGTGAACTGCGCGACTACCCGCTAACCCTGCAAGCGGCCTTTGATGCTAACAGCAACCTGGAGCTGGAGATTGACGAGTTGCTGTTTACCCAGGGGGAGAATCGCTTAACAGCAAAGGGGCAAATTAGCGAACAGGCCATGTCGTTAAACGCGGACATTGCACTACGCCAGTTGCAAACACTATCGCCAGACTTGGCGGGCACTATCGTCGGTACGCTAGAGGCCAGCGGTAGTTTTAATCAACCGCAATTACTCGCCAATTTACAGGGTGATGGCGTGCGTTTTGGTCAGAATCGTATTGAACGGCTTGTCCTAGATGCTGATGTACAGGGCATTGATGATCCTTCCCTCGACGTACAGCTCGCACTACAAAACGTCAATGCTGGGGGGCAGGCCCTTGCAAACATAGAGGCCAATTTGGCCGGGCGCCTCTCTGAGCATCAGCTTGAACTGACCGCCCAGGGCACAGACAACAGCGTTTTAAGCCGTGCGCTGATTGCCCTGGAAGGCCGCTTTGACCAGCAAGACCAGCTTTACCAAGCCCGCGTAACGCCACTGGAAGTTGATTCTGAGGCGGGGGATATTCGTCTTGAAGCGCCTCTAGACCTGCGCTATGACCTAGCCAATGGTCAGGCGCGCCTATCGCCGTTCTGCCTGCGCCGGGAGCAAGGTGGGCTAGTCTGTTCTGAAGAGGAGATCACTGCCTCTGCGCAACAGGGCAACGCCGTGCTTTCGGTACGTGAAGTGCCAATGGAAATGCTGGAGCCCTTTTTGCCTGAAGAGTGGCAGTTAGAGGGGGATACAACCGCGGATCTTGTTGCCAACTGGCGTCAAGGGGGTGCCCAGTGGCAGGCAGATCTACAAATTCTTAGCGAACTCGCCATTACCGCCGTTAATGATTATGGCCAGCCTGTGCAACTGCCAGAAGTCAGTTTCGACGCTCAGATCGAGGCCAACCAAGCCCAGGCGAATACCAATGTGTCGCTTTCGCTTGCCGAAGCGGGCGATATCAACTTGGACCTAGCGGTTAATGATCCCTTGGGGGCCGGCGCGTTAACTGGCGAGCTGCGTGCAGAAGATGTTTCGCTGCAGCCCTATCGATCCATGTTGGTAGGAATGGAGCGACTGGAGGGCGAATTAACGGGCAACGTCCAAATTACTGGCACCACCGCCGCGCCTGACTTACAAGGCCAGCTTGGACTGCGCGGTATAGGGGTAAGTGGCCCGGATATTCCTGTCGATATTCAGGGTGGCGAACTGGTGGTCTCTTTCGACGGTGAACAGGGGGATATTGACGGCTACCTGGCCGCTGAGCGCGGGCGTTTGGAAATCACCGGTGATGCATATTGGCCAAGCAGTGATGATTGGCGGATTGGCGTCGATCTGAATGCTGTGCAGGAGCCTATCCTGGTCGTTTTGCCCCAGTTTGGACGTCTTGAAGTAGCGCCTGATATCCGTATCCGGGTCACGCCGGAAAGGCTGCAAGTGAGGGGGGATGTGAATTTACCCTGGGCACGGCTTGAAATTGGCGATATGCCCTCATCAGCAGTCACCCCAAGTGGCGATGAAGTGATTATTACCGAGCGCGACGATCGCCAGGCCGAAATTGAGGCTCAGCGAGCGGCTGCCAATGAGGATGATCCAAGTGCCGCGGACGAGCTTGCCGCCACCGGTATGGCCATTGACGTACTGGTGACCTTAACGTTGGGTAGCGATATGCAAATTTCAGCCTACGGCTTGGAATCTGGCTTGGGAGGCGCGCTGGAAATTCGCCAAAGCAGCGGCGCGTTACAGTTATTCGGCGACGTTAATTTGGTCGATGGTCGTTTCCAGGCTTTCGGCCAAGACCTGGTTATCCGCCGCGGTGAACTGCTGTTTAGTGGGCCACCCGGTCTACCTACGCTCGACTTCGAGGCCATTCGCAACCCTGACATTACCGAAGATGACGTTATTGCGGGCTTGCGGGTAACAGGTAGTGCCGAATCTCCGAACGTACTGATCTTTTCTGAACCGGCGATGGATGAATCCCGTGCGCTCTCTTACCTGTTACGGGGTCGCGCACCTGATGCTTCTGGGGGCGGTGTGGATAGCGCACTGACTACCGCGCTGATAGGCATGTCGTTAGGGCGCACCGGTGGGGCGGTTGGTTCCATTGGTGAAGCTTTCGGCATTGATGACTTAACTCTGGACACCACTGGGGCTGGCGATGATAGCCAAGTCGCTGTCAGTGGCCAACTCACCGATGATCTTAGAATTAGTTACGGTGTGGGAATTTTCTCGCCAATTGCCGAACTAACACTACGCTACACGCTGTGGCGTAACCTTTATGTACAGGCCGTCTCGGGTACCAACCAAGCGGTGGACTTAATCTACACCTTTACCCGTTCCGGTAATCCTGAAATCATTCAGCAGCAATAAGTGAGGGTGATATGTCACTATTTTCAAACGCTAGCTCAGGTTCAGGCCGTGTACTGCCTGGACGTGATACGCCCATAGAAACCAGTCAGGTGCATACCATTAATGGGCACTCGATACATCCTCCGTTTCCCGAAGGCCACGAGGAGATCGTGCTAGGCATGGGGTGTTTCTGGGGCGTTGAACGCCTGTTTTGGCAGTTGCCAGGAGTCTATGTCACTGCGGTGGGGTATGCCGGTGGTGAGACACCTAACCCCACCTACGACGAGACATGCACGGGGCGTACTGGCCACACCGAAGTGGTACGGGTGGTTTATGACCCACAGCAAGTCGAGCTGGAAACGTTGTTGCAGGTTTTCTGGGAAGGGCACGACCCGACCCAGGGCAATCGCCAGGGGAACGATATTGGCTCGCAGTATCGCTCCGCCATTTTTACCACCAGCCAAGCGCAGCAAACGGTAGCCGAGCAGAGTGCGGCAGCGTACCAACAGGCGCTCGACAAAGCGGGCAGAGGGGCAATCACTACTGAGATTAAGCCGCTAGAAACATTTTATTACGCAGAGGCTTACCATCAGCAGTACCTGGATAAAAACCCTCATGGCTACTGCGGCTTAAAAGGTACGGGTGTCACCTGCCCGATAGGTTAAAACGTGCGCACTAAACCTTTGACTACCGAATCATCGACAGGAAGCCATTATGCAGCAACGCCATTACCTGAAGTGGGCTTCCCCCCGCGGCACGGCAGCCAGCGCTTTAGCATTAATGCTCTGCACGCCGCTGGCTTGGGCAGGCGAGGAAACGAGCGCCCTGGCCATGCCCCAAGCCGTCAGCGACACGCCATTCGCAAGTGAGCGCGAAGCCGTGGTTTGGCGCCGAGAAGAGCTTAAAGATATTGAAAGTCTGGTGCGTCAGCTGCGCTTTGATCTAATCAATAATCAAGATCTTGAGGCTGCAATGCCGCGGTTACTTGAGCTGCAAGAGCGTGCCAGCGCTGATCGTTTGCTACCTGCGTTTATTGAGGGCACCCACGGCAGTGGTTCTGAAGCGCGGGCATCCATATGGGAAGAGTGGGGTGAGTTCGCCGCCGGTTTTAGCGATCTGGAGGATAAAATCGCTAATTTAATTGATGTAGCCGAGCAAGAGGATACTCGAAACACTGCCCGAGCGCTTTCAGAAGTGGGCGCGAGCTGTAAGAGCTGCCATCGTGCCTACCGCTACGACTAAGCGTAGCGGTAGGCATTGGGGGAGTGCTTAATCGCCTTGCTGGATGCGGTCAATACGGTAAAGTGTTTCCACTTGTTCTAAACCACTTACGGTGCAGTTAAGATCTTTAACGCGGCCATCGCTTAATCCGTAGACCCAGCCATGCACCGAAATCTGCTGACCTCGCTGCCAAGCGCGCTGCAAAATTTTGGTGCGGCACAAACTGTTTACCTGGGCTTTCACGTTGAGCTCGCACATGCGATCGATTTGATCTTCCAGTGGGAGGTGGTCAAGCGAATTCCTGTGATGGTTGTACTGTTCGCGCACTGAGTGCAGCCAGTAATCCACCACGCCACATTCGCCTCCCATCATGGCGGCCTTAATGCCCCCGCAGCCATAGTGACCGACAATCATGATATGGCTGACTTTAAGAACATCCACCGCGAACTGAACCACCGAGAGGGCGTTCATATCGGTGTGGTGTAGCAAGTTGGCGACGTTGCGGTGTACGAAAACTTCCCCAGGCGGGAGTGCAATAATTTGATTCGCCGGTACTCGGCTGTCGGAGCAGCCAATCCATAAATAATCGGGGTTCTGCTGGTTCGAAAGGCGCTTAAAGTAGTCGGGGTCTTCTTCGCACATACGCTCAGCCCAGGCGCGATTATTGTCGAGTAGCGTCGCAATAGGGTCAGACATAGCGTCTCCAGAAAAGTTAAAGGGCGTTAAGTCGCTGGTAGATAAGCGGGTTATCAAAGCCCTACTCAGGGTGGAATTAGGCCTTGTATAACCTAGGCCAGTACAAAATAGCAGCAGAAGGTTTTAACCTTCCCGGGTAGTCAGGTCAACCACTGCACTTGACCAATGGGCAACCCGATATTGATTCATACGAATTCTAACTCCCCAGGAGCAAATCATGGCAGACGTTTCTGAATACGAATATGACCTTCTGGTTATTGGCGCAGGCTCTGGTGGTGTACGCACCGCGCGTATGGCCGCGGCTACCGGCGCCAAAGTGGCCATTGCCGAAGATCGCTACCTGGGCGGAACCTGTGTCAACGTTGGCTGTGTGCCCAAGAAGCTTTACTCCTACGCTGCCCATTTCCATGACAGTTTTGATGATGCGGCAGGTTTTGGCTGGCAGCTGCCTGGCCCCGCCAGCTTCGATTGGGCCACACTGCGCGACAACAAAATCAGTGAAATCAAGCGCCTGAATGGCATTTATCAGCGCATGCTGGAAGGCGCTGGAGTAACGCTCTTCAATGCACGAGCACGCTTGGCCGATGCACACACGGTGACCTTAAGCGGCGAGCATGGCGATATATCGGTGACTGCACAAAAAATCGTTCTGGCTACTGGTGGATGGCCCTGGGTACCCGATTTTCCTGGCAGTGAACACGCACTGGATTCCAATCAGATTTTTGATCTAGATACTTTTCCTAAGCGCTTTTTAGTGCTTGGCGGTGGCTATATTGCGGTGGAATTTTCGAGTATCTTTAATGGTCTGGGCAGCGAGACGCACCTCATCTACCGTGGCGAGCTGTTTTTAAAAGGCTTTGATCAACAGGTTCGCGAGTTCACCTGCGCGGAAATGGAAAGAAAGGGAGTCAACCTCCATTTCAACACTAACATCGAGCGTATTGAGCGCAGCCAAGACGGCTACAATGTTCACCTTACCAACGGCAACGTGCTTGAAGTCGATGTGGTGCTCGCAGCCACAGGGCGCAAGGCGAATATCCGTGAGCTAGGGCTTGAAGCGTTGGGCCTATGCCTGGATGAGGCGGGCAAAATCCCCGTAAACGAGCGGTTTGAAACAGCGCTGCCTTCAATTTTAGCCTTGGGCGACCTGACGGCTGGGCCGGAATTAACACCGGTAGCACTGGCTGAGGCGATGCAGCTTGTCGACGCCCACTTTGCCGATACGGTTCCCAAACCGTTGGACTACACTACGATCCCTACCGCCGTTTTTTGCCATCCCAACATCGGTACCGTGGGTCTTTCCGAGGAGGCCGCGCGGGAAAAATTCACCCATATTCGCGTGTATAGCACCGATTTTCGCGCCATGAAGCACACCCTATCGGGTAGCCAAGAGCGCACCTTAATGAAGCTGGTCGTGGACGATGCTACCGATGTGGTCGTAGGGGCCCATATGGTCGGAGATGACGCGGGTGAAATTATTCAGGGAATTGCTATCGCGGTAAGAGCTGGCCTTACCAAGCTGGACTTTGACCGCACCGTAGGCATCCACCCAACGGGGGCCGAGGAGTTCGTCACGCTGCGTACGCTGACACGCAGATAAGCATATTAAAAGTGAAGGCGTGCCCATGGGCGCGCCTTTTTTTGTAGGCTACTTGCACTATTCTAAAAGAGATAGCGGCGAGCGGTGGTTATGCTACTCGATCATAACAAAAAATTATGGAAAGCGAGGTGTAGAATAATATGATTTTTGAATTGCTCATAATCAGCTGTTATAATGAACATCAAATTCGCTACAGCGAAGCATAACTATGAGTACGCCGACACAACCTTTTACCCCCTCTGCTGACCTTGCTAGGCCAACGGTGGCTGATGCTGTTGTGGGTCATGCGGAGATGCCGCTGTTTATTCGCAAACCCAATGCGGATGATGGCTGGGGAGTTTACGAGCTGGTCAAAGCTTGCCCTCCGCTGGATGTGAATTCAGCCTACGCCTACTTGCTACTGGCGACTCAGTTTCGTGATACCTGCGCAGTGGCTACCAATGAAGAGGGCGAAATCGTTGGTTTTGTTTCTGGCTATGTTAAGGATAATGCTCCAGACACCTACTTTTTATGGCAAGTGGCTGTCGGTGAAAAAGCACGTGGTACAGGGCTAGCGCGACGCTTGGTCGAGGCTATTATGTCCCGCCCTGAGCTTGATGATGTGCATCACCTTGAAACCACCATCACCCCTGACAATCTAGCCTCTTGGGGCTTATTCCGTCGCTTGGCGGCACGCTGGCATGCGCCGCTCAATAGCCGCGAATACTTCTCTACCGAACAGCTCGGAGGAGAGCATGACCCGGAAAACCTGGTTCGTATCGGCCCGTTCCAAACAGATCGCATCTAATACGTCGTTTTGCTAGATACACGTATCGGACTTACCGTTTTTCCCGCTCATGTTGCTTCGGGCAAGTAATGCCTAAAGTTAAAATGATCAACCAAGGAGGTCGCTAATGCAGACCCAGACGCTTGAACGCATGGAATCCAATGTACGTACTTATTCTCGTTCGTTTCCGGTGGTATTTACCAAAGCGCAAAATGCGCGCCTAACCGATGAGAATGGCCGTGAGTACATTGATTTCCTCGCCGGCGCGGGCACGCTGAACTACGGCCACAATAATCCGCATATGAAACAGGCGATGATTGATTACCTGTCGACTGACGGTGTTGTTCACGGTTTGGATATGTGGACCAATGCCAAGCGTGATTATCTTGAAACGCTGGAAGAAGTTATTTTCAAGCCACGCGGGCTGGATTATAAAGTGCATCTGCCTGGCCCAACCGGTACCAATGCCGTAGAGGCCGCTATCCGCTTGGCTCGTGTGGCTAAAGGCCGTCACAACATTGTCACCTTCACCAATGGTTTCCACGGCGTCACCATGGGGGCTTTGGCGACCACGGGTAATCGTAAATTCCGTGAAGCCACGGGTGGCATACCCACCCAGGGTGCTAGCTTCCTGCCTTATGATGGCTACATGGGTGAGCATACCGATACGCTGGATTATTTTGAAAAGCTGCTCAGCGACAAATCTGGCGGTTTGGATATTCCAGCGGGTGTCATCATTGAAACCGTGCAAGGCGAGGGCGGTATTAACGTTGCAGGCTTGGAGTGGTTGAAGCGTCTCGAAGGGATCTGCCGTGCCCACGACATTCTGCTGATTATCGATGATATTCAGGCAGGTTGTGGCCGTACAGGTAAGTTCTTTAGCTTCGAACACGCGGGTATTACGCCCGACATTATTACCAACTCGAAATCGCTTTCCGGTTTTGGCCTGCCATTTGCCCATGTTTTGATGCGCCCAGAGCTGGATAAATGGAAACCGGGTCAATATAACGGCACTTTCCGTGGTTTCAGCCTGGCGATGGTGACCGCCACCGCTGCGTTGAAAAAATACTGGACTAATGACACCTTTGAGCGTGATGTTCAGCGCAAAGGGCGTATTGTAGAAGAGCGCTTCCAGAAGTTAGCAGCGCTGTTAACGGAGCACGGCATGCCTGCCACTGAACGTGGTCGTGGCTTGATGCGCGGTATTGACGTTGTGTCGGGTGATATTGCCGATAAAATTACCAGTAAAGCCTTTGAGCATGGTCTGGTAATTGAAACCAGTGGTCAGGATGGTGAAGTGGTTAAGTGCCTATGCCCGCTAACCATTAGCGATGATGACCTGCTGGAAGGTTTGGATATTCTCGAAATGTGCGTTAAAGCTGTTGCTAGCGAATAACCTGGCGGTATATTAAGCGTTACGCTGAAGCAGTAGCTCACAGTTTTTAGTTAGGGATATAGCGGCTGGTAGTCGCCAGTCGTTTTGCAACGGAGTACTCCTATGATCGTTCGTAATCTTGATGAAGCGCGTAAAACAGATCGCCTAGTGACCGCTGAAAATGGTAACTGGGACAGCACGCGCCTTGTTCTGGCCAACGATAATGCAGGTTTTTCGTTCCATATTACCCGCATTTTTCCAGGCACCGAGACACATATCCATTACAAAAATCACTACGAAGCAGTGTTTTGCTACGAAGGTGAAGGCGAAGTTGAAACCCTGGCTGACGGTAAAATCTGGCCGATCAAAGCAGGCGACATTTATCTACTCGACCAGCATGATGAACACTTGCTGCGTGGCAAAGAGAAGGGCATGACGGTTGCCTGCGTCTTTACTCCACCGATCACAGGTAATGAAGTTCACCAGGAAGATGGCTCGTACGCAGCCCCAGAGTAAATCGTGCTAGCGTGAGATAGACTACGTGATAGATCAGAAGGCAGCCTGCTAAATATGCGGGCTGCCTTTTTTGAAATGGACGAGCGCAATTTTACCCATAGCGGCCTCACTGGTTCGCTTAATATATATTATGTTAAATTAGATAAAATAGGTGCTCCAAAAGCGATGATGGCGTTGGACACTAGACCCCCATCTCCTTATCATTCCCCAACCTATTGTCCAAGGATATCTCTCGTTATGCGCCCAGGTGTTTTGTGGCTTATCGCTGGCTTGTCGCTTTCGATCGCAGGCTGTGCAGCAACCCAGCCGGAAACGAATCAACCGCCCCCTTTAAGCGAAGCCTCATTCAATTCTCGTATCCTGGAGTTAGAGAGCCAGCTAACGCAACAATGTGACACCCGCATTAATTTGCAGCAACGCCAGCTTGATCACCAGCAGGCATTGACCGCTGATATGCGTGAAGTGGGCAGTTTATTGCGTTACCTTCGCCAAGACGTACAGCAATTGGAAGCTCGCGGTGAAGAGCCGGTCATCATACGTGAAGAGTGTGAGATTGATGAGAGCTTGACCACTAAAACGTTACTGGGCCGCAGCGAATGGGTTGGCTTACCAAGCCTTGGCACCTACCTCAAAGCGCGAGTCGATTCAGGAGCCAACACCTCGTCCCTTTCTGCTGCCGAGATCACTCGCTTCGAGCGTGACGGTGAAGATTGGGTGCGCTTCAAGTTGGCGCTGAACGACGACGACGTGGCGGTTGAGTCGCAGCGCGATGAGTGGGTTGAAGCGCCTATCGTGCGCCGAGTGCGCATTGTTCAAGCCTCTGGCGAAGAGTCACGCCCCGTCATTTCTCTGTTAATGACTCTAGGGCCGATTCGTGAAAATGTCGAATTTACCCTCAATGACCGCTCTCATCTTGATTATCCAGTGCTGCTAGGACGGCGTTTTTTGATGGATATTGCGGTAATTGATGTAGCCGATACTTACTTGCATGAGCGCCCCGAATTTCCTGGTGGCGAACCAGCGGACCAAGCTGCTGAAGATGAAGCAGTTGACGAAGACGATAGCGAAGAGTAACCGCTCTGACGCTTCACGAGGAAAGGAATCTCCATGTCACGGTTAATGTTCTATATTATTGTCGGCCTTTTGCTAGTCGCGGGCGTAGCGACCAGCGTGCACCGCCATGTGCAGTTTGAAATTCCATGGTTGCCTGGTGAACAGCGCCAGGTGTGGGAGATTGAGGCGGGCATTACCTTTAATGCTCAGGACGGCCCCGTCCAGGTCGACTTGGCGTTGCCTTCCCATCAGGCAGGCTACCGTGTACTGACTGAAAACACCGCATCATCAGGGTATGGGCTTGCTTATCAGGCGGATGATTTAGGCCGCACCGCCCGCTGGACTATTCGTGAAGCAGTGGGTAGCCAAACATTATACTACTCGGTTCAGATGCTGGTATCTCAAGATGCTCGCTCGCCGGTGCAGACACCCCCTGAAATCCCCGTCACAACGCCTTGGGAAAGCCCCTATGACACTGCGGCTAATCAGCTTATCGAACAAGCCTGGGCGCGCAGTGCCAATAACGCCACCTTCGCCCGTGAGTTAATACGTGATATTAACGGCGAGCGTCAATCTGAAAATGCCCGTCTGCTGCTGACGCAAGAGAATCCGGCGGCCTTGGTGGTGCGGTTGCTAAACCAGGCAGGCGTATTAGCGCGTGAAGTGAGCGGCCTGCTTCTGGAAGATGGTCGTCGTCGCCAAACGCTTAGCAGTTGGATTCAGGTGTTTAACGAGTCAGGTGAAGAATGGTCAATTTTCCATCCACTGACGGGTGAGCAAGGTAAGCCTGACAACCTGCTGCTATGGGAAACCGGTGGTCGAGCGGTATTAGAAGTTCAGGGCGGCACCAACTCACGGGTTTCTTTCTCAATGATGACCCATGACCAGCCTGCTTCGGCGGCGGTGCGCAACCACTACTCTGAAGATACGCTACTGAATTTCTCCATTCACAGCCTGCCACTGGAGGAGCAAGCGCTATTCCAAACTATCTTGCTGATTCCCATTGGTGCGTTAATGGTGGTGTTTTTGCGTGTGCTGGTGGGCATCAAAACGTCCGGTACCTTTATGCCGGTGCTGATCGCCCTCGCCTTCATTCAAACCACCCTTCCTACGGGTTTGATTGGCTTCCTGCTTATCGTTGCCGTCGGTCTGATTATTCGTAACTATCTCTCCTACTTGAATTTATTACTGGTGGCCAGGGTCTCGGCGGTGATCATAACGGTGATTGCGATTATCTCGATCTTCACCGTATTGGCCTACCGCATGGGGCTCAGTGCTGGCTTAACGATCACCTTCTTCCCGATGATCATCCTGGCCTGGACCATCGAGCGGATGTCGATACTTTGGGAAGAGGAAGGCCCTAAGCAGGTGCTAATCCAAGGCGGCGGCAGTTTGATCACGGCTATCCTTGCCTACCTGGCGATGAATAATCCCTGGGTACGTCATATCACCTTCAACTTCCTGGGCGTTCAGTTGATATTGATGGCGTTGATCTTGCTGCTGGGCAATTACACCGGCTACCGTTTATTGGAGCTGCGTCGCTTCAAGCCGATCACTGACGATGAGAAGCCCTCATGAGTTGGCTGAAGAATTGGACGTGGCCCACGCGCCTGCGGGATAAAGGTATTATCGGCATGAATCGGCGTAATATTCGCTACATTGGCCGATATAATAGCCGCCGTCTCTATCCCCTTGTCGATGACAAGCTTAAAACCAAGCTACTGGCTCAGCAGTATGGGATTACCACGCCCGAGCTGATTGGCACCGTAACAACCCAATTTGGCGTTAAGCATATTGGCGCCATGCTCACGGGGCACGCGGGCTTCGTCATCAAGCCTGCTAAGGGAAGCGGCGGTAAGGGCATCCTGGTGATTGAAAAGGTCGAAGATAACGCCTTTATCAAGCCTAGTGGTACCACGCTCTCTCTTACCGACGTTGAGCGACATGTGTCGAATATTCTGTCAGGGCTCTACTCATTGGGCGGCTCGCCTGATGTGGCGGTGATTGAAACACTGATTAATTTCGATGAAAGCCTGATGGATTACACCTATGAAGGTGTTCCTGATATCCGGGTTATCGTCTTCAAGGGCTACCCGGTGATGGCCATGATGCGCCTTTCCACCGCAGCATCCGACGGTAAAGCTAACCTGCACCAAGGGGCGGTAGGCGTTGGCTTGAACATCGCTACCGGGGCTGCCCTGCGCGCCGTTCAGTTTGACCGCCCTTGCTTTAGTCATCCGGACACGGGGCACGATCTGGCAAGTTTGGTCGTTCCCCAGTGGGAAACGCTGCTTAACTTAGCGGCGGGTTGTTATGAAATGACCGGTCTAGGTTACCTGGGTACTGATATGGTGCTGGATCGTAAATACGGGCCGATGCTGCTTGAGCTCAACGCCAGGCCTGGCTTGGCTATTCAAATGACCAATGGTGAAGGTTTGCGCCGTCGCCTCGATCTGATTGAACGTCAACCCGATGGCGTGCCCGCTAAACAACGGGTAGCTTTTGCCCAGCACCATTTTGCGCGACAAAGTGAGCTGGTAGACAGCGAATCGGTAGAAAGCTCTGACACCGCTTCCACCGGCGCGTAGACTACTAACGAGAGCCTAGGCTAACAACGTTCAACGAGTTGCCCATGACCCAAGCGAGTACACTACTACAGCAGGCGGAGTCTCAGTGCCATATCCGCGGCGTCCGCTTCACCCCTATTCGCCGACGCGTGCTGGAGATGATCGCCGAAAATGGCGGCGGGCTAAAAGCCTATGACCTGCTCGATAAGCTCTCTACTGAGCATGCTGCTGCCCGCCCCCCGACGGTTTATCGGGCGCTTGAGTTCTTGATTGATCAAGGCTTGGTGCATCGCATTGAGTCGCAGAACTCCTACGTGGCCTGCGCTTGCCCAGAGCATGCGCATGGTTTTCAACTACTGATTTGCCGTCACTGCGGCTATGTCGAAGAGCTGCACTTGGACGAGATAAGCGATCAACTGGCGGCGCTGGCAAAACGCCAGGGCTTTAACGTTGAGCGCCAAACCATTGAGCTTCAAGGGCTTTGTCAGGACTGCCGAACAGTTAGCGAGTAATTTATGTCCCGTTTTGATCACGTCGCGCCGGATGCTCTGTTTAAGCAACTCGAGCGTGCTGCCCCAGAAGATAGTCTTCCCGCTGTGGCCACTTTGCTAGCCGCGGTGCGTTTTAATGCTGATGGTTTGATCCCTGCCATTGCTCAGCAGCACGATACTAACGAAGTGTTGATGATGGCCTGGATGAACCGTGAGGCGCTGGAAGAGACGTTAACCACCCAGCGTGTTTGCTACTATTCGCGCTCGCGGGGAAAACTGTGGCGCAAGGGTGAGTCATCGGGCCAGCAGCAGCAGCTTGTTTCTGCTGCGTTGGATTGCGATGGTGATACGCTGTTGTTGCAAGTTGAACAAACAGGGCCTGCTTGCCACACCGGGCGGCGCAGCTGTTTCTATATTGCCGTGGATGGAGAGCAGGCCTCAATTACCAGCAATCCGCTGATTGATCCTGACGACCTGTACGGCAAAAAAACCTAGTTCTGCCTATGCAAGCTATGACTCGGTTAATATCAGCCCTGCGCTCAGGCCCGCGTTGGGTATTGATGAAGGTGATGATTGGCTGCGTTAGAGTCTATCAATATACGCTCAGCCCCCTTTTAGGCCCGCGCTGCCGCTTCTGGCCGAGCTGTTCGTCCTACACGATTGAAGCGATTCAGGTGCATGGGCCCATCAAGGGCGGCTGGATGGCCGTTAAGCGGATCGTTAAGTGCCACCCGGGCAATCCTGGCGGTATGGATCCGGTGCCCGGTGGCCGCAGCGAACAGCTTTGCCGCGAGGATGACGAAAAGGGATCGCCGCCCTCTTGCTGTGACCATCACCCTCGCTAGCTTGTTTTCCTACTTCTGCTGCGCTACCGCGTAGATCCTCTCCAGCATGGCATGCAGGCCGTTGCTGCGCGTAGGTGAAAGGTGCTTATCCAATCCCAGATCCGCCAAAAAGTGTGGCTCGGTAGCACGAATCTCAGCGGCGGTGCGTTCGCTGTAAATGCGCAGCAATACGGCAATCAGGCCGGATACGATGGCGGCATCGGAGGTCGCTTTGAACACCAGCTTATCGCCCTCCTCCTCATGGCGCATCCACACGTTTGACTGGCAGCCCTGTATCTTAAACTCTTCGAGTTTCCACTCTTCGGGAAAGTCAGGCAGTTGCTTGCCCATATCGATAATGTACTGATAACGATCCATCCAGTTATCAAATATTTCGAAATCTTCGATTAGCTCTTGCTGGGCCTGTTCGGCGCCGGAAGTGCTCATGCTATTTCCTTCTCTATTGGAATTGGCTGAATATTGGCGACTGACATTTTGCGTCATAGGGTTACTCATTGTGGCCATTATAACGGCTCGAAGGTGTCTTGAGGGAGGTTGTGTCGGAAACAGTCAATCGATGTCGCTGCTGTTCAAGATGCCACTCGTTGTCTTCGCTATGGAGATAGCGTGAGGTGGTGTCGAGGCGTGCGTGTCGAGCGCTTTCGGCCAGATGACGCAGGCTAATACCCGATTGAGCCTGATGGGTGATCGATGTGTGCCGTAACCAGTGCGGCGTTGCCAGGTTAAGCGCGGTCACATGTTCCGATGCTCCGTTAATATCTTCAAGTGCTTGTGCCGCCTGCTGAAACGTTGCGCGAATAAGCCGATAAAGCTGGTTATGGCCCAGGCCACGCTGTCCATCCAGAGCGCGAAGCACCGGTGCTTCAGCTTCAAACTGCTCAGGGTATTCAGGCAATCCCAGCGTATGGCGCCACTGGCGCAAACAATCAAGCATATCGTCAGGCAACGGAATGCGCGCCATCTTGTTTCCCTTGCCCACCACATGCCACCACCAGCGCCCTTCGCTGCGCTGGAAATCCCCCATACGTGCATCGGCCATCTCGCTGATGCGCGGTGCCAGCAAATAGGCAAAGCCAAAGATAAAGCGCCGTCGTGAATGTTCAAAACGGGCACGACTGCCCTCCCCAGCCTCTAACGGGCTATTCAGCCACTCCCACAGCCACGCCCACAAATCACTTTCCAAATAGCGCTCAACACGCGGCGTTTGATTATTCAGGCGCCGCGATTTATCGCGCATCAAGCGAAACGGATTGTGGTGAACCCAGCCTGCTTCCACCAACCAGGCAAACATCCCTTGCAGTATCACCAGGCTTTGGCGTTGGCTGGCGGGTGATAAACCGCCACGAAATGGCCGCCACGACGGGTGCGCGCGGGGTTTGGAGGGCCCTACCCATTGCTCGCTTGGCTGTGGGTCGGCGAGAAAGGCTTCAAAGCGGCGCAGGTTTTCGCGGTTGATATCGGCCAGCGTGTGCCCTTGGCTGGCGAGCCAGAGCAGCAGCCGCTCCGCTTCGCGACGGTACGCTTTCCAGGTTTGTGGGCTATCCACGTACTCTTCAAGCCATGCGGTCACTGCCTGGGCATCGTTTTGGGCGCTAATACGTCCGCCATTTGGCGAATCTTTCAATATCTGTAGTTGACCAGTGGGTGTAATAACCTCGTTCGCCATGCCCGTCGCCACTCTCTTCTTTTTAGCCGATGTTTATATTATCTGGCCTTAAGTGTGCTCCTGTAGCCCTATAAATTCAAGATAATACGGGTAATCTTGAATTTATGCACATTATCATAAATAAAATTACGTATTACATAATACGTAATTGTTGCCTTTTATACGACAAGTCCCGACAATGGTGGTTACAGAAGCTCTCAAGGAAGGATCATTTCATGGCCCGCAACGGCATTCAGTACAGCGATGTTCAACAAGCCATTGATGCCCTGTTGGCCCGGGGCGACACGCCCAGCGTGCAGCGTATTCGCGATGTGCTGGGCACCGGCAGCTTCACGACGATTAGTGATCACTTCCGCTTGTGGCGCAGTGAGCGGGAACAGAATCGCGACGTGCCGCCGCCCAAGGGTGTGCCGGAAGTCGTGGTGACCATGGCCAGCGAGCTATGGCGCGAGGCCCAGGAGGTAGCGAATCAAGCGCTGCTCCATTATCGCGAAGATGCCAATCGCCAAGTGGCAGAGGCCCAGCAGCTCGCGGAGGACGCTAAACAGCAGGCCGCTAACGCCGAACAGCGCGAAAGCGCCCTCGCCGAGCACTTGCGTCATATGGAGCAGCGCCTGGAAGCGTTAAATCGGGAATTAGCCGCCAGTCAAACCAGCGAACATCACTGGCATCAACAAGCCGAAGCATCCCAAGAAGAAGTAACTCAACTGAAGCAGGTACAAAAACAGCTAGAGAGCCAAGCAGATGCACAGCGCGATGCGCATAGCAATGCCCTCAGCGAGCAGCAGGTAGCGTGGGAGCAGCGGTTAGCACAAGAGGAGCAGCGCCATGAGGCGGCTGAAGGAAGACTAATGGCGATGCTGGATAGCGCTCAGCAGACGCGCGCCCAGGAAGAGAAGACTTTCCAAAAACGTCTGCAGCAGTCTGAGCAGCGTATTGAGGCATTGAGTCAGGAGCTAAAGGCAAAGCAGCAGGCCCTGCACACTCTGCAGCTGGAGGCTAGCCAGCGCGAACAACAGCTTGGTGAGCAGACGCAGCAAATTACATCGCTGGAGAAGCAGCAACAAGTGTTAACCGAGCAGCTAGATGAGGCGAAGGCAGCATTAGATCGCCAAGCCCAGCAGCATGCCGAGCGCGAAGCTGCGCTACAGCAAGCGTGGCAAGAGAAGCTTTGGAGCCGCATGGAAGCGCTGCAAACACAGCTAACGGCGCTACCCGATGCGCTTTCAAAACAGGGCAGTGAGCCAGGCCAGTAATCAACCTGGAGACGTAGTAAAAAAGCCCAGCGATTCAAGCTGGGCTTTTTTGAGCCTTACTATCGCTTATTTAGCGGTAGTAAGCGTTGGTGGTATCGCTGTGATCGGTAACGTCGCGAATACCGGCAAGCTCTGGAATGCGCTCCATCAGGGTTTTCTCAACGCCATCTTTCAGGGTTAAATCAACCGCTGCACAACCCTGGCAGCCGCCGCCAAAGGCCAACACTGCGTACTGCTGTTCGGTGAGTTCCACCAGCTTGATTTCGCCGCCGTGGGCCGCCAGCCCAGGATTGATCTCGCTGTAAAGTACGTAGTTGATACGGTCTTCCAGCGGGCTATCGGCATTGACCTTAGGCATCTTGGCGTTGGGTGCTTTGATCGTCAGCTGACCACCCATGCGGTCGGCGTTGAAATCCACCACCGCTTCTTCCAAAAACGCTAAGCTGTTTTTATCGAGAAATACATTGATTTTCTCGAGCTCCAGCGTGACATCGGTAGGCTCTTCTTCGCCGGGGCGGCAGTAAGCCAGGCAGGTTTCCGCGTAGGGTGTGCCCGGCTGGGTAATGAAAATGCGTACGGCAATACCCTCAACGTTCTGCTTTTCCAGCAGTTCTGCCAAGTATTCTTGCGCACTGTTTGTAATATCAATACCTTGGGTATCGACACTGGTTTCTTTTTCGCTAGTCGTGGTCATGAGGGCTGTCTTCCTCCCGTGGTAGTGGCGGCGCCACTTCACATGTCATTTGTGTCTATGGTAAGCAAAACAGCGCGCTGACACAATCCCGACTGTTTTAGTCGGCTATTTTAAACAGCTCTTTTTACGAGCGACTATTAATTATCTTTCCTTATCTTGCGTATAGCCTCCGTAGGGGCGCCTTTTGCCATCCCTTTTGTTATCATTATGCGCCTTATAACGACAGATGCTGCTTTTCCGACGATAACAACATCCCCTTTGACGACTGTGACGCTGGAGAACTCCCCCTGCCATGGCTGATAGTGCTTTGATCGCAACCCTCACCCAACGCCTTGCCCAACGTATCCTGATTCTGGATGGCGGCATGGGAACCATGCTGCAGAATGCCCAGTTGAGCGAGGAAGATTTTCGCGGCGAACGGTTTAGCGACTGGCCCTCGGATCTCAAAGGCAATAATGATCTGCTCGCGCTAACCTGCCCCGAAGTGGTCACGCGGATTCACCGTGACTACCTGGAAGCCGGTGCCGACATTATTGAGACCAACACCTTTAATAGCACTCAGCTGTCACAGTCTGATTACGGCATGGAATCGCTGGTGGTTGAACTCAACCGTGAATCAGCGCGCCTGGCTCGTGAGGTCTGCGACGCAGTGGCCGCTGAAACCGGCGTGCCCCGCTATGTTGCCGGTGTGTTAGGCCCCACCTCGCGCACCGCGTCGCTATCGCCGGATGTGAATGATCCCGCCAAGCGTAACGTCACCTTCGATGAGCTGCGTGAGAACTACTATGAAGCCGCTGAAGCGCTGATTGCAGGCGGTGCCGATCTGATCATGATCGAAACCATCTTCGATACGCTTAACGCCAAGGCCGCGATCTATGCCCTGGAAGAGCTGTTCGATGATCGCGGCGAGCGCTTGCCGGTAATGATCTCCGGCACCATTACCGATGCCTCGGGGCGTACGCTTTCAGGTCAAACCACCGAAGCCTTCTGGAACTCGGTACGCCATGCTCAGCCGCTGTCGGTAGGCTTGAACTGTGCCTTGGGTGCCGAGGAGCTACGTCCTTACCTGGAAGAGCTCGCTACCAAAGCCGATACCTTTGTCTCCGCCCACCCCAATGCGGGCCTGCCCAACGAGTTTGGTGAGTACGATCAAACGCCGGAAGAGATGTCGGAGATTGTCAGCGAGTTTGCTGCCAGCGGGTTGGTGAATATTATCGGTGGCTGCTGCGGCTCCACGCCCGAGCATATTCGCGCCATTGCTGATTCTGTTCGAGATATGGCGCCCCGGGTCATTCCTGAGCGCAGCCGCGCCTGCCGTTTATCCGGTCTAGAACCGTTCAATATTGAAGCCGATTCGCTGTTCGTCAACGTCGGCGAGCGCACCAACGTCACCGGCTCGGCGCGCTTTAAGCGCTTGATAGTAGAAGAGGACTTCACCACGGCGTTAGAGGTCGCCCTGGAGCAAGTCGAAAGCGGTGCGCAAGTCATCGATATCAATATGGACGAGGGCATGCTCGAGTCCAAGGAAGCCATGGAGCGCTTCCTTAACTTGATTGCCGGTGAGCCGGATATCGCCCGGGTACCGATTATGATCGACTCCTCCAAGTGGGAGATCATCGAAGCCGGCCTGAAGTGCGTCCAGGGCAAGGCGGTGGTGAACTCCATCTCGCTTAAAGAGGGCGAAGCCGCCTTCCGCGAACAGGCGACCAAGTGCCGCCGCTTTGGTGCTGCCATTGTCGTTATGGCCTTTGATGAAGAGGGCCAGGCAGACACCTTCGCCCGCAAAACTGAAATTTGTCAGCGCGCCTACCGCCTGCTGGTGGATGAGATCGGCTTCCCCGCCGAAGACATTATCTTTGACCCCAATATCTTTGCCATCGCCACCGGCATCGAGGAGCACAACAACTACGCGGTCGACTTTATCGAAGCGACCCAGTGGATTCGCGAAAACCTGCCCCACGCGATGATTTCTGGCGGGGTGTCTAACGTCTCGTTCTCGTTCCGTGGCAACAACCCGGTGCGCGAAGCGATCCACTCGGCTTTTCTCTATCACGCCATCCGCGCAGGACTCTCCATGGGTATCGTCAACGCGGGCCAGCTCGCTGTTTACGACGACCTCCCCGCCGAGCTACGCGACGCAGTAGAGGATGTGGTGCTCAATCGCCGCAGCGACGGCACCGAGCGCTTGCTGGATATTGCCGATAAGTATAAAGGCGACGGCAGCGGTGCCGCTAAAAAAGAGGATCTTGAGTGGCGCAGCTGGCCGGTTAACAAGCGTATCGAACACGCGCTGGTTAAAGGTATTACGGTGTATATTGAGGATGACACCGAACAGGCCCGCGCCGAGGCCGAACGCCCTATTGAGGTCATCGAAGGCCCGCTGATGGATGGTATGAACGTGGTCGGCGATTTGTTTGGCGACGGCAAAATGTTCCTGCCCCAGGTAGTTAAGTCTGCGCGGGTCATGAAACAGGCCGTGGCCTACTTAATCCCCTATATCGAAGCCGAAAAGAGCGAAGAGACCAAAGCCAAAGGCAAGATCGTCATGGCCACGGTCAAAGGCGATGTCCACGATATTGGTAAAAATATCGTTGGTGTGGTCTTGCAGTGTAATAACTACGAGGTGATCGATCTCGGTGTCATGGTCGCCGCAGACAAGATCCTGCAGGCAGCCAAGGAGCATAACGCCGATATTATCGGTCTTTCCGGGCTGATCACCCCGTCGCTGGATGAAATGGTGCACGTTGCCAAAGAGATGCAGCGCAGGGGTATGGATCTACCGCTGCTGATTGGCGGTGCCACCACCTCTAAAGCGCATACCGCGGTAAAAATCGAGCCGCAGTACGAACACCCGGTAATTTACGTTACCGACGCCTCCCGGGCCGTTGGCGTAGCGGGCAAATTATTGACGCCTGCTTTAAAAACACCTTACGTCGCCGAGATCCGTGAAGAGTACGAAAAAGTTCGCGAGCGTAACGCCAAGCGCCGCCCCAAAGCAGCGGATCTTGACTACACTCAGGCGCGCAAGCGGCGTTTTCGCACCGACTGGAACAACCACACCCCCGCCGAGCCCAATATGTTGGGGTTAAAAACCTTCGATGATTACGATCTGGAAGAACTGATCGAACGCATCGACTGGACGCCGTTCTTTATGAGCTGGCAGCTAGCGGGCAAGTACCCCAAAATTCTCGACGACAAAGTCGTCGGCGAGGCAGCCCGCAACCTGTTTGAAGACGCCAAAGTGATGCTACGCAAGCTGGTCGATGAAAAGCGCGTTCAGGCCCGTGGTGTTATCGGCCTGTGGCCCGCCAATAGTGTTGATGATGATGTCATCGAGGTGTACGCCGATGAGTCACGCAGCGAAGTCGTCGAACGTCTCTTCCATATCCGTCAACAGACCACCAAAGGCCGTGACGGTATCTGCTACAGCCTGGCCGATTTTATTGCCCCCAAAGAGAGTGGCAAAGCCGACTGGATTGGCGGCTTTGCGGTCACCACCGGGCACGGTGTCGATGAGCTCACCAAAGCTTATGAGGCGGCAGGCGACGACTACAATGCGATTATGGTGCAGGCGTTGACGGATCGCCTTGCGGAGGCCTTTGCCGAGCGCATGCATGAACGGGTACGCAAAGAGTTTTGGGGTTATGTACCGGAAGAAACGCTGGACAACGATGCCCTGATCGCTGAGAAGTATCAGGGCATCCGCCCTGCCCCCGGCTACCCTGCCTGCCCGGATCATACCGAAAAAGCCACGCTATTCCGGTTGCTCGATGCCACCGAGAATACCGGTTTGGCGTTGACCGAGAACTTCGCCATGTGGCCTGCGGCAGCGGTTTCCGGCTGGTACTTTGCCCATCCCCAGTCGAAATACTTCTCCACTGGTAAGATTACCCGGGATCAGGTCGAGGCCATTGCCGAGCGTAAACAGATGCCCCTTGAGGAGATGGAGCGCTGGCTCTCACCAGTACTTTCCTACGACCCGAGCTAATTAATGCTGTTTGTCCCCGGTCGCCATGGCAAGGTCATGCGCTTAGCTTTTCCGATCATGTTGGGCATGCTCTCCCAGAGCATGCTTAACTTGATCGATGCCGTTCTGGTGGGGCATTTAGGCGAGGTAGCGCTTGCGGGTGTTGGCGTGGGCGGTTACGCCATGTTTATGCTCAGTGCTCTTGTGTTTGGCCTCTCCTCCAGCGTGCAGTCACAAACCGCCCAGCGCGAGGGGGCTGCCCACGCGGATATTGCCTATCCGCTTAACTCGGGGCTGGTGATTGGGCTTGTGGTTGGCCTGCCGCTGTCCGTCTGGGCTTGGTGGCAAGCACCGCTGCTGATTGGTTTGATTAGCCAAGCCGATGATGTTCAAAGCGTCGCCGTTGACTATTTTCGTTGGCGGGTGGTGTCACTAATGGCCATTGCGCTAACGCTCTGCTTTCGTGGCTACTGGAACGGTCGCCAGCAAACGCATCTCTACTTGCGTATCATTGTGGCGGTTCACTTGATCAATGTGGCGGCCAGTGCGGGGTTGATCTATGGATTCGCCGGGCTACCCAAAATGGGCGCGAGCGGTGCGGGTGCTGGTACAACACTATCGCTGTTTATTGGCTTGATTGTTTGGTGTTGGGTGAGCATAAAAAGCCCATCTATCCAGCATTTTTTGACACGCATACCTTGCTTAGCCACCCTGCGCACGACCTTGGTACTTGCCGCTCCTCACTCTTTGCAGCAGTTTTTATTTGCAGCGGGTTATGCGGTACTCATTTGGTTACTTAGCCAGCTAGGCACGGCCAGTGTCGCGGTTGGCCATGTGTTGATTAATCTTTCACTGCTGCTAATTTTGCCGGGGGTGGGGATTGGCGTTGCGGCGATGAGCTTGGTGGGTGAGGCATTAGGCCGCGATGCTCAGCACGAAGCCCACCGCTGGGGTCTGGATGCGCTGCGAGTCGCATGGCTACTTTTACTTGTGCTGGCGCTGCCGATGTTAGTGATACCTGAACAGGTACTTGGGATATTTTTCAGCAGTAGCGAGCTAGTGGCGCTGGGTAAACTCCCGTTGCAGATAACCGGCGTGATGATTGTGCTGGATGCCGCCGCTTTAGTGCTCGCCCAGGCCTTAATGGGCGCGGGCGCTCAACGCACGGTGATGATGTTGACCCTGGGGATGCAGTGGCTACTTTTTTTACCCCTGGCCTGGTGGGTCGGGATTGGTTTAGACCAGGGCTTATTAGGTATCTGGCTTATGCAACTGCTCTATCGGTTGATAAACTCAGCCGGCTTTTTATGGGTATGGCAACGACGCCGCTGGCTGGCCCCTGCTTTCTAACAGTCTGCCTGACCCGTAATTGGTGTTCTAAATAGCTTTTAGAGATAAAAAGATAATTATATATTCTTTTGAAGAATATGACGCCCGCGTTAAGGTGACGCTACATTAACGTCCGTCTCAACGTGACCATTTCGCTTTTTAGCAGGATCGTGCCACATGTACCGTTATGATATTCACGACCAAACCCTGGTTGACGAGCGTGTCGCTCAGTTCCGCGACCAAATGGAACGCTACCGCGCCGGGCGTTTGGGAGAAGAGGAGTTTCGCCCTTTACGGTTGCAGAACGGCCTCTATATTCAGCGCCATGCGCCTATGCTGCGTATTGCGATTCCTTACGGCATGCTGGCGGGTAGCCAACTGCGTGCCCTGGCTGAGATCACCCGCCGCTATGACCGCGGCTACGGCCACTTTACCACCCGGCAAAATTTGCAGCTCAACTGGCCTGCCCTTGAAGACGTGCCGGATATTTTGGCAGATCTCGCCAAAGTACAAATGCACGCGATTCAAACCAGTGGTAACTGCATTCGTAACACCACCAGCGACCAGTTTGCCGGCATCGCCAACGATGAAGTGGAAGATCCACGTCCCTGGTGCGAATTAATCCGCCAGTGGTCGACTCTGCACCCGGAATTCGCCTATCTGCCGCGTAAGTTTAAAATCGCGGTCAGCGGTGCGGCCCAAGACCGTGCGGCGATTCAAGTGCACGACATTGGCCTACGTCTATGGCACAACGACGACGGCGAGCTGCGTGTGAAAGTGCTAGCCGGCGGCGGCCTTGGCCGTACTCCTATGATTGCAGACGTGGTACGTGAAGATCTGCCCTGGCAGCATCTGCTCACCTACCTGGAAGCCTGTGTACGGGTTTACAACCAGTTTGGTCGCCGGGATAACAAGTTCAAGGCGCGGATTAAAATCCTGGTAAAAGCCCTGGGTATTGAGGAGTTCCGTCGCCGGGTGGAAGAAGAGTGGGCGCATTTGAAAGACGGCCCGCAAACGCTTAACCAAGCAGCCGTCGACGCAGCCAAAGTTCACTTCCCTGAGCCTGATCGTCGCCCGGTTGCAGAGAGCGCTAACGAGGATTTTGACCGCTTGCGCGCTGAAAACCGCAGCTTCGCACGCTTTGTCACCAACAACGTGACCGACCACAAAGTGCCCGGCTATAAGGCCGTAACGCTGTCACTGAAACGCCGCGAGCACGCGCCTGGGGATGTCACCGCTGACCAAATGGAAGCCGTCGCAGATTTAGCCGATCGCTACAGCTTTGGTGAAGTGCGTGTTACCCACGAACAGAACCTGGTGCTTTCTGACGTACCGGTCGATGAACTGGAAGCGCTGTGGGAAGAGCTTGAAGCGTTGGGTATGGCGAACCCCACCGTGGGCACGCTCAACGACATTATCTGCTGCCCTGGAGGCGACTACTGCAGCTTGGCTAATGCGGTCTCCATTCCCATTGCCCAGGCGCTGCAGGAACGTTTTGAAGACCTCGACTTCTTGTATGACCTTGGCCCGCTGGATCTGAATATCTCCGGCTGCATGAATGCTTGTGGCCACCACCATGTGGGTCATATCGGCATCCTGGGCGTGGATAAAAAAGGCGAAGAGTTCTATCAGATATCGATTGGCGGCAACTCCACCGACGATGCCTCGCTTGGTAAGATTTTAGGCCCATCCTTTTTCCGCTCAGACGTGCCGGATGTGGTTGAAAAAGTATTGGAAGTCTATGTGTCGCAGCGCCATGAGGACGAACGCTTCTTGGATACTTACCGCCGTATTGGCCTAAAACCCTTTAAGGAGCGTGTCTATGCCTAATAAAACAGCTGAGACGCAAGCTGAAGCGGTTGAACAGACACCGGTTCATGTCGATCACTTGATTTTCAATGGCGAGCTTGCGGCGGAAAACGCTTGGTGTGTTTCCTACGATGCAGACACCCTGCCCGAACAGCGCCCAGCGTTTGTGCCGCTGGCGTTGTGGCAGGCCAATCAGGAAGACGCTGAGCTGGCACCACTACTCACCAGCGATACCGAGCTGACGGCCGAATTAGGCAAACAGCTTGGTAATGCCGTAGCCATCGCTATTGACTTCCCTGCCTTCACCGATGGCCGTGGCTACAGCATCGCCCGCCTGCTGCGCGAGCGCTACGGCTATAGCGGCGAAGTGCGCGCGGTGGGTGATGTCCTGGTCGATCAGCTGGAGTATATGCGCCGTTGTGGTTTTACTGCCATGGCGCTGCGCGATGACCAGCATCCCGAGGATGCCCTGCGCGCGCTAAGTTTTATCAGCGTTCGCTACCAACCCGATGTTGAAGAGCGACAGGCGCTGTTTGAGCGCCGTTTAGCCGATACTAAGTAGACGCAGGGCGTGAATGTTATAAACCCAAAAGGGCAGCTTCTGAACTGCACCCCAAAAGTTGGACGCTCATCCAACGATTGGGGTGTTTTTCATGACGAAACATAATGAAGCGTTCAAGTTACTAGTAGTGCAACGCTA